>NZ_JBFAWD010000001.1:77328-699445 GCF_040680135.1 Nocardia sp. NPDC052112
CCGGAACCGGATTCGGGCGGTGCGGAATCGGATCGCGGGGCGGGTGCCGAAGCGGGCGTCGAGCCCGGTGCGTCTGGGGAAGATTCGTCGGAACCGGATTCGGGCGGTGCGGAATCGGATCGCGGGGCGGGTGCCGAAGCGGGCGTCGAGCCCGGTGCGTCTGGGGAAGATTCGTCGGAACCGGACTCGCAGGGCGGCGGTGTGGGATCGGGCCAAGGCGGCACCGGCTCGTCGGGAGACGAAGTGGGCGACGACTCGGGATCCGACGAAGGGCGTGCGCGTCTGGGGGCGGGTGAGGGCGGTGGGGGTTCGGACGCGGAGGAGTCGAGTACTACCGGGCGTAGTGGGGTGGCTGCGGGGGATGGGGATCGTGGTGGCACAGTGAATGCCGATAAGGCAGCGGAGCAGGGATCAGCCGAAGGAGACGAGGGCTCAGTGAACTCGGTCGAGAGCAGTAATGGCTTCGAGCAGTTCAAGGACGAACTCGATGCCGTCGAGCGGCGCATCGCGGGGGAGATCGATCCGGGGGTGCGCGCGATGGTGGTCGCGGGCGCGGTGTTCCTGCTGCTGTTCTCGCTCGTGCTGTCGCATGCCGGTGGTGCCCGCGGATTCGATGTGCTGCTCGGCACCGATGCTGCGCGCGCCGAGCACATCGGGCTGCCGTCGCGGATCTTCGTCTGGCTTGCCGTGCTCTTCGGCATCGGCTTCTCGTTGCTCGCGCTGATGACCCGCCGCTGGGTGCTCGCCTGGATCGCGGTTGCCGGTTCGGCCATCGGCAGCGTCTTCGGCGTGTTCTCGATCTGGCACCGCCAGACCCCCGGCCTGGGTAATTACCACGGCGCCGGTCCCGGTGTCGGCCTCATCCTCGGCACCATCGCCATCATCGTCCTGACCTTCCACTGGATCCGCGTCGTCTGGAGTCGCACCGCGCTGCAGCTCGCCGCGGAAGAACAGCGCCGCAATGCCGCGGCCGCCGCCGAGGAACGCGACCGTCGCCGCCTCACCGGCGATTCCTGAACCATCGCCGCGTCCGCGACTGCCGGACCGATGCCGACGGTGCACATTCGTGGCTGTGCGGCAGAACGGCTCGAATCTGCCGAACAACGAGGGCTCATGGAGTCGCCTACGGCCTCTGACGTGTCCGCACCCGTTCGGCGGCACACGACGCGCTGATGGAAGCTGGTGGGTTCCTGAGCTGTCTGCGCGGCGGCACTCGGCGCGGACCGCAGGGGCAGCGATCTGGCCACCGCCGAGGACCTCACCTACCGTCTCGGCGAATCTCGAGCCGCCCGCTCCATCGCAAAGCAGCGAGCCGAGTTGGGCCTGCGTGTGCACTTTTGTGCGACCGCGACAGAGAATGCCAAGGGCCCGCGAGCACAATTGGGCGCGGCCGCACGGGTCGCAGCTCGGTTGTGACGAGCGCCAGGTCCGTTGCCCACCGCGAGCCCGGATTCCATGAGCTCGCGGGCCGACCACCAATCCCCGAGTGCTCGAGCCCACGCGGATGATGCCGCCGACTCGGCACCGCTGGTCTCATCCGAGCTGAGATGAACACTGGACCAGTTCCGCGGTTTCGGTCTCGGGGGCTGGACGCCGAGGTACGCACACTGCGTCGCTTCCGAGATGCGGAGTCGAATCGACGGCCGGATGCCGATCGCACGCGAGTTCTACGCGGCCGACCACCCGTCCGCATCAGCGCCTACAGAGGATCAGCGGTTGCTGACGGCGCCTTCCGCGGCCTCGGCCCACTCGCGCCACTGTTTGGCCTGCTCCAGTGCCTTCTCCGCATCGCGCTTATTGCCGGCGGCGGTTGCCTTGGCCGCCTGCTCCTCGAACTGGGCGACGCGCTCGCGGAACTGGGCGGCTCGGGCCACGGCCTCCGGATCGGTGCGGCGCCATTGGGCGTCGACCGCGTCGCGGACGCGCTTTTCGATAGCACGGAGTCTGCCTTCGAGTTCCTGGATGCGTTCGCGCGGGACCTTGCCGATCGTGTCCCATTTGTCCTGGAGTTCGCGCAGGGCGGCGCGGGCGGCGTCCAGATCGGTGGCCGGATCGATGTGTTCGTAGGCGCGCAGCAGATCTTCTTTGGCTGCGGCATTGTGCTCGAATTCGGCGTCGCGCTCGGAGACGGCGGCATTGCGCGCGGCGAAGAAGACGTCCTGGGCGCTCTTGAAACGCCGCCACAGTGCCTCGTCGGCCTCACGCGGTGCCCGGCCCGCGGCTTTCCACTCGGCGAGCAGATCGCGGAAGACACTGGCGGTGCCGGCCCAATCGGTGGAATCGGACAGTTCCTCGGCCTGCACGCAGAGTTCTTCCTTGCGCGACTTCGCCGCCGCACGCTCGCGATCGAGTTCGGCGAAGTGTGCGCCGCGGCGGCGGTTGAACGCCTCCCGAGCCTTGGAATAGCGCTTCCACAGTGCGTCGTCGACCTTGCGGTCCACGCCGCGGATGGACTTCCACTCCTCCAGGATTTCGCGCAGCCGATCGCCCGCGGCCTTCCACTGCGTGGATTCGGTGGCGATCTTCTCGGCCTCGACGCACAGTGCTTCCTTGCGCTCGGTGTGCTCGTGCCTGGCCTTTTCCTTCTCCTCCTTGGCGTGCGCCGCCGCCTCCTCGGAGTGTTCGGCGATGGCCTGCAGTCGTCGCGCCAGCCCGTCGACATCGCCGATGACCGCCGCGGTGGGCAGCGATTCGGCGATGGTGACCGCGGCCGCCTTGGTCTTGCGGGCATCCGCCCCGGCGGCCAGCCGAGCCTCGAGCAACGCCACCTCGGTGGCCAGATCGTCGAACCGACGGCCGAAATGTGCCAGGCCCTCGGCGGCGTCACCGGCCTGCCAGGATCCGACGACGCGTTCGCCTTCGGCGGTCTTCACCCACGCGGTGCCGTCGTCATCGACGCGACCCCACGCACTCGGATCGCTGACGGTCGGGACGACGACGGGATGCGGATGCTGCTGCGCGGCCGGACCCGGCGCCGGCTTTACCGCATGTGGCTTGGGATGGGCCGTCGACCCGCCTGGTTTGGGCGCCGCGGATGGTTTGGGGGCGGCGGAAGGTTTAGGCACGGCGGCCTTCGGGGAATCCGAGGGGCGCGGCGTGCTGCCGGGGGTCGCTTTCGCCGTTCCGTTGCTGTCGCTCATTGCTCCTCGTCCCTGCCGCGCGTCACGGCTGCCTGGTTACGCCCTAGCTCACTCCATTGAACCCGGTCCGAGCCCTGTAAACCATCGATCAATACCCTCCGACTGATGATTCCCAGGGAAATCAACCCGTGATGACCTGGGTTGTAGCACCTCGAACACTATCAATCTCGGCCGAGTTTGCGGCAAAGACACTCGAAGCCCGAGGTTGCGGACGCGACAGCGGCGGTGTGGATCGCCCATTCGGCGAACGACTACGGTTACGGCGTGTTCTCCATTGCGGCCCTGGTCCCGTCGCCGCCGATCCTGGTGCCCGAGCTGTGCGGCGCGCACGCGCACGCGGCCGGGTCGGATTCCGACGACGCACCGGCGGTGTTGCGCGTGGCCGCACTCACCGCGATCGGCGCCTTGGCCGCGACGACCCGGCACTGGACGGTCATCGGTGTGGGCGCCTCCGCGCAAATCATTGGACCGGATGCGGTCGGCACCTTCCGCGGTTTCGGTGCGGACGTGCGGGTCGGGCTTTCGGAGGAGGCGCTGTCGCGATCGGGGCGCACACCCGGCGCGGCGGATCCCCAGCAGCCGCTGCCTGCGCTGATCGCCGGGTGGTTGCGTGGTCAGGTCGCCCCGGAAGCGGCGGCCGCGACCACCCTCGTCGCCGTCGACACCCCTGCCGATGAGTGCGCCCGGATCGGCGCGCGGTTGCGTACCGCGCTGGATGATTCGCCCGAGCAGACGGGCGTACTGGTCGTCGCGGACGGCGCGGCTACGCTGACCCTCGAGGCACCGGGATACCTCGACGAGCGTGCCGCCGACGTGCAGCGCGAACTGGACCGCGCACTGGCCGAAGGCGATACCGCGGGCCTGCTCGCCCTGGAGCCGGCCTTGTGCGACGAACTCGTGCTGTCCGGCCGCGCGGCCTACCAGGTACTCGCCGGACTGTTCGCCGCCGATCCGATCGCACCCGCCGTCGAAACCCTGTACAGCGAGGCCCCGTTCGGCGTCGGATATCAGGTGGGCATCTGGCGGCCGAGCGCATCGGGAGGTGATCGGTGACTACGCCGATCGCCGTGGTCGGCCCCACCGCCACCGGCAAATCCGACCTCGGCCTCGACCTCGCCGAACGACTCGGCGGCGAAATCGTAAATATCGACGCGATGCAGCTCTACCGCGGCATGGATGTGGGCACCGCGAAACTCCGGCCCGCCGAACGCCGGGATATCCCGCACCACCAACTCGATGTCCTCGAGGTGACCGAAACCGCCACCGTCGCCGCCTATCAGGCCGCGGCGGGCGTGGACGTGCGCGAGATCATGGCGCGCGGCCGGACGCCGATCATCGTCGGCGGCTCGATGATGTATGTCCAAGCGCTGCTTGATGATTGGGAGTTTCCGGCCACCGATCCGACGGTCCGGGCGCGCTGGGAGGCGCTGCTTGCCGAGCGTGGCGTCGCTGCCGTGCACGAGGCGCTGCGAGCGGCCGATCCGGCGGCCGCGGCGACGATTCTGCCGACCGACGGCCGCCGCATGGTGCGCGCGCTCGAGGTCGTCGAACTCACCGGCCGCCCGTTCGCCGCCTCGGCGCCGGTCATCGGGAAACCGCGCTGGGATACCGTGATCATCGGCGTGGACCGCGACACCGCCGAACTCGACGCGCGCATCGAACGACGCACCGCGCTGATGTTCGAGGCCGGCCTGGTCGACGAGGTCCGTGGACTGATCGGCAAGGGGCTGCGCGAAGGCGTCACGGCGCGCCGGGCGATCGGCTACGCACAAGTCCTGTCTTATCTGGACAACGAATACGACCTGAACCACGCGCAGGAACGCACCCTGATCGGCACCCGGCGCTATGTCCGGCGGCAGCGCTCGTGGTTCCGCCGCGATCCCAGGGTGCGGTGGGTGGACGGCGCCGATCCCGATCTGGTCGTGACCGCGTTGTCCCTGCTCGAGAGGGAACGGATTCCGCAGTGACTCGTCGTGTGAGTACCCGAAATGCCTCGGTCCAGGTGTGGCAGGCGTATCTGAACAACCGGACCAAGCGTCACCGCGACGGCCGCTTCCTGGTGCAGGGTGTGCGCCCGATCAACCAGGCGATCGCCAACGACTGGCCGCTGGAGACGATGCTCTACCGCCTCGGCGCGCCGGATCTGTCGAGTTGGGCGCGCGAACTCCTGGAGACCAGCGGCGTACCGCAGGTCGGCCTGGTACCGGAGTTGATGGCCGAGCTCGGCGAAAAGTCCAGCGGCATACCGGAATTGGTGGCCGTCGCGATATCCAGGCAACCCGAGCTCGACACCTTCGAGCCGGGCGAGCCCGATGACGCCGCGCCACCGGTCGTGGTGGTTTTCGACCGCCCCAACTCGCCCGGCAATCTCGGCACGCTCATCCGCTCCGCCGACGCGTTCGGCGCCGGCGGCATCATCGTGACCGGTCACGGTGCCGACCAATACGATCCGCAGGCGGTCCGCGCATCCACGGGTTCGCTGTTCGCCATGCCGGTCTTCCGCGCGGCCGGGCCCGCTCAGGTGCTCGAATTCCGCGACCGGCAGATCCAGCGCGGCATCCCGACCCGCATCGTCGGCACCGATGAGCACGGCGCGGCCGCGGTCTTCGACTACGACTTCGCCGAGGCGACGATTCTGGTCGTCGGCAATGAGACCAGCGGCATGAGCGCGGCCTGGCAGGAGGCCTGTGACGATATGGTCTATATCCCGATGGGCGGCACGGCCAGCTCGCTCGGCGCGCCCTCGGCCGCCGCGATCGCGCTGTACGAAATTTCGCGGCAGCGCCGTACGTTGGTTCGAGGACGATAAGCAGGGAGAATGCGCGACGTGTCGGATATCGAGTTCACCAAGGGCCACGGCACCGAGAACGATTTCGTGGTGCTCCCCGATCCGGAGGTCCGGCTGGACTTGACGCCGGACCGGGTCGCCGCACTGTGCGATCGTCGCCGCGGACTCGGCGCGGACGGTGTGCTGCGGGTGGCGCGTGCGGGTGCGCTGCGGGACGCGGGGGTGCTCGCCGAGATACCCGAGGGCATCGCCGAAACCGACTGGTTCATGGACTACCGCAATGCCGACGGCTCGATCGCCGAGATGTGCGGCAACGGTGTGCGGGTTTTCGCGCACTACCTGGCGGCGAAGGGACTCGACTCACGTACGGAGTACATCGTCGGCAGTCGTGCCGGGGCGCGTCCGGTCACGGTGCATTCCGGTGGGCCCGCCCACGGTGAGGTCACCGTGGAGATGGGTATCGTGCGGGAGCTCGGTTCGTCGAACGCGACCATCGGTGGTTGGGCCCTGCCCGGCATCGGCATCGATGTCGGCAACCCGCACCTGGCGTGCGTCGATTCGACCATGTCGGTGGACGCGCTCGCGAAACTCGATCTCACCGTCGCCCCAGGCTTCGACCCGGACCTGTTCCCACAGGGCGTGAATGTCGAGATCCTGACCGGCCTCGTCGACGGCGCGGTCGATATGCGCGTCTACGAACGCAGCGTCGGCGAAACCCGCTCCTGTGGCACCGGAACTGTCGCCGCCGCGGCAGCGGCCTTGGTCGCCAACGGTTTTCGCATCGCCACCGACACCGGTGAGGTGCGCGTGCGGGTGCTCGGTGGCGAGGTCAGCGTCCGGCTCGCCGAGGGCGCGGCGTGGTTGCGCGGACCGTCGGTGCTGGTCGCGACCGGTCGGATTGCCGAAAGCTGGTGGTCGTCGCAGTCGTTGTGATGGCGCCCGCCGGAGCGGACGGTGCTGCCTGGACGCGGCGGTATCGGCCGCGCCCAGGGATAACCGAGTGCACATCGGTGAGCAGTCGTGGCAGCATGGATGCTGTATGACGAAATCGAAGACTTATGAATTCACTCCGGCCGACGGCGACAATGACCACGTCGAGGCCGTCGAGGACACGACGGAAGACACCGGCGACGTAGTCGCCGAGCACGCCGCGCGGATGCAGCGGTCCGGATGGACCGCCGACCCCACCGTCGGCGAGATGCAACTCGACGAACGATCCTCGCTGCGGCGTGTCGCAGGTCTGTCGACCGAGCTTGCCGATATCACCGAGGTCGAGTACCGGCAGCTGCGACTGGAGCGGGTCGTGCTGGTCGGGGTGTGGACGACCGGTACCGCGACGCAGGCCGAGGCGAGCATGACCGAACTGGCGGCGCTCGCCGAAACCGCGGGCTCGGAGGTGCTCGAGGGACTGATCCAGCGTCGGGACAAGCCGGATCCGGCCACCTATATCGGTTCCGGCAAGGCCGACGAACTGCGCGCCGTGGTGCTCGAAACCGGCGCCGACACCGTGATCTGCGACGGTGAACTGACCCCGGCGCAGCTGACTGCGTTGGAGAAGGTCGTCAAGGTCAAGGTGATCGACCGGACCGCGCTGATCCTGGACATTTTCGCCCAGCACGCGACCTCCAGCGAGGGTAAGGCGCAGGTTTCACTCGCCCAGATGGAATACATGCTGCCGCGACTGCGCGGGTGGGGTGAGTCCATGTCCCGGCAGGCCGGTGGTCGTGCGGGCGGCAACGGTGGCGGTGTGGGTCTGCGTGGTCCCGGTGAGACCAAGATCGAGACCGATCGCCGCCGCATTCGCGAACGAATGGCCAAGTTGCGCCGCGAGATTCGGGAAATGAAGACCGCGCGCGATACCAAGCGGGCCCGTCGCACCTCGAGCGGCATCCCGTCGGTCGCCATCGTCGGCTACACCAACGCGGGTAAATCCAGCCTGATGAACGCGCTGACCGGTGCGGGCCTACTGGTCCAGGACGCACTGTTCGCGACCCTGGATCCGACCACCCGCCGGGCCGAACTGGACGACGGCCGCGAGGTCGTCTTCACCGATACCGTCGGATTCGTGCGGCATCTGCCGACCCAGCTGGTCGAGGCGTTCCGATCCACCCTGGAGGAGGTCACCGGCGCCGATCTGCTGCTGCATGTCGTCGACGGTTCCGACCCGCTGCCCGCCGAACAGATCAAGGCGGTCCGCGAGGTGATCACCGATGTGATCAAACAATCGGGGATACCGGCGCCGCCGGAACTGTTGGTGGTCAACAAGATCGACGCGATCGAGCCGGTCGAGCTCACCCGGCTGCGCGCGATGCTGCCCGACGCATCCTACGTCTCGGCGCACAAGGACATCGGCATCACCGAACTACGTGAGCGCCTGGCCGAGGTACTCGGCGGCCTCGATGTCGAAATCAGTGTGCTGCTGCCCTACACCCGTGGCGATCTGCTCGCCCGCATTCATGCGGACGGTCGCATCACCACCTCCGAGCACGAGGAAGGTGGCACCCGGGTGCGCGCTCGCGTCCCGCACGCACTGGCGGCGGCGCTGTCCCCGTTTGCGCATGCCGGTGGATCGTCCGAGGAGAGCAGTGCGGGTTCGCCCGCGGCCAATGGTTCCGTGCACTGAGTAGCGGTTTCGCGTGGCGGACCGGCCGGTCGGTAATGCACGCTCAGCACATCCGGTGCTACACAGGCGAATTCGTTGCGCTATCGTCATCGAATCGACATCAGGAGGGTTAAATGTCGCGTGACCACTCCGGTTCGACCGATTCGGTTGATCGGCGTTCCGGTGCTTCGTCGCTCACCGCGCCGGAGTTGAGTGACGGTGCGCCACTATCGGTTTCGCTCACCGACACCGATATTCGGGTGCTCGACACCGTACTCGCGCCGCTGCGCGCGTGGACGAGTCCACGGTTCTACGGCCTGGAGAACATTCCCGCCGAGGGACCGGTACTGCTGGTCGGCAACCACAATTTGCTGGGCGGTATCGATGCACCGCTGTTGCTGCCCGAGGTGCTGCGCCGGCGTGGTCGACTGATCCGCGGGCTGGCCGAGAATGTGCTCATCAATGTGCCCGGTATCCGTCAGTTGCTGCACCACTTCGGCACGGTGCGGGGCAACCGGCGCAACTGTCTGGCGCTGCTGGCCCGCGGCGAGGCCGTCATCGTATTTCCCGGCGGCGGTCGCGAAGCGGTGCGCCGCAAGAACGAAAAGTACGTCCTCAAGTGGGAGGGCCGTTCCGGCTTCGCGCATATGGCGATCGAGGCGGGCGCGCCGATCGTGCCGGTGGCGATGATCGGCGTCGACGACGCCTACGACATCGTCTTCGACGGCGACCATCCGGTCATGCGACCGCTGCGCTGGGCCGTCGAGGCACTCGGCCTGAACCGCGACCTGACTCCGCCGTTGATCCGTGGCGTCGGCCCGACCGGTATCCCGCGCCCCGAGCGCTTCTACTTCTCCGCCGGTGCGCCGATCGATCCGACGCCGTGGCGTGATGCGCCGGATATGCACGCCGCCGCGGTGGAACTGCGGGACGTGGTGCGCAAGGAGTTGGAGGAGGAGCTGAAGTTCCTGTTCAGCGAGCGCGATCGTGATCCAGGTCGCACCCTATTCGGTCGACTGCGCAGTCTGTTCTGAGGCTGTTCTCAGTTATTTTTCAGTAACTCTCCATACTTTGGCCGGATGGCTGGAACGAGAGTGCGTATGGCGGCAGTAACGGGTGTGGCGGCGGTTCTGGTGGGATTTCCAGCCGCATCGGGTGGTTTTTTCGCGTCCGCGGCCCCCGTCGCCGATCCGGTCATCGCGTCCGGCAAATTGCTCGTTTCGTCGCACTCGTCCGATGGCTCGTATATCGCCGATATCGCGGTACAGGACAACCGCAATCTGACCCTGCAGGTGTTCTCGGCAGCCATGGGTAAGAACATCGAGATCCAGGTGCAGCGCCCCGCCGACACCTCGGTCCCGCGCCCGACCCTGTATCTGCTCAATGGCGCGGGTGGCGGCGAGGATTCGGCGACCTGGCAGGCGCAGACCAATGCCGCGCAGTTTTTCAACGACAAGGATGTGAATGTGATCACACCGGTCGGCGGCGCATGGAGTTACTACACCGACTGGCGCGCCACCGATCCGGAGCTCGGCGTGAATATGTGGAAGACCTTCCTTACCGAGGAATTGCCCCCGCTCATCGACAGCGGCCTCGGTGCCAACGGCACCAATGCGATTGCGGGGCTATCGATGTCGGGTACTTCGGTACTGCAACTGCCGATCGCGGCACCGGGTCTGTACCAATCCGTGGCCGCCTACAGCGGTTGCGCGCAGATTTCCGACCCGGTCGGCTACAACTTCGCGAACGCCGTCATCGCCGCGGGCGGCGGTGACTCGGCGAATATGTATGGGCCAAAAGGTGATCCGATGTGGGCCGCCAACGACCCCTATGTGCACGCCGACCAACTGCGCGGCCTGAACCTGTTCATCTCCGACGGCAGCGGCATTCCCGGCCGATGGGACACTCTCAACGGTCAGCACTCCCTGCCGGGTGCCGGTGGCCTCGCCAACCAGGTCGCCGTCGGCGGTGCTCTCGAAGCCGCGGCCAACTACTGCTCACACAATCTGCAGACCCGCCTGAACCAACTGGGCATCCCCGCCACCTACGACTTCCAATCCACCGGCACCCACTCCTGGGGCTACTGGGAAGACGCTCTGCGGGCTTCCTGGCCCGTCCTGGCGCGGGGACTCGGGTTGCCTGCCTAGCATCTCCGTGTTTACCGATCGGCTTGCCGAATCACCTCCGCCGGTCCAGGTGAGACCACGATTTCCGGCCCAGAAGTAAACGATGGTTCTCATTCCGGGTACCGTGTGTAGCAACGACGGGTCGGTGTGGACCGGCCGTGTGGTCACTAGGAGGTTGGCGTGCAGCGCACACTGTTCGAACCCGAACACGAGCTGTTCCGGGAGTCGTTCCGCAAATTTCTCGATCAGCACGTCGCGCCGAATCACGCGAAGTGGGAAGAGCAGGGCATTGTCGACCGCGAGGTCTGGCTGGAGGCCGGTAAACAGGGATTCCTCGGCATGGCCATGCCGGAGGAGTACGGCGGCGGCGGGGTGCAGGACTTCCGCTACAACGCGATCGTCGCCGAAGAGTCGGTGCGCGGCCAGTACTCCGGCCTCGGCTTCGCCCTGCACAACGATGTGATCGCGCCCTACCTCCTCGAACTCGCCAACGATGAGCAGAAGCAGCGCTGGCTGCCCGGCTTCTGCTCCGGCGAGATCATCACCGCCATCGCGATGACCGAACCGGGCACCGGCTCCGACCTCCAGGGCATCAAGACCCGCGCGGTCCGCGACGGGGACGACTGGATCCTCAACGGCGCCAAGACCTTTATCACCAACGGCATCAACTCCGATATCGTCATCGTGGTCGCCCAGACCGATCCGGACAAGGGCGCGATGGGCTTCAGCCTGCTCGTGGTGGAACGCGGCATGCCCGGCTTCGAACGCGGCCGCAACCTCGACAAGCTCGGCCTCAAGGCCCAGGACACCGCCGAGCTGAGCTTCACCGATGTCCGCGTTCCCGGCAAGAACCTGCTCGGCACCGAGGGCATGGGCTTCATCCACCTGATGAACAACCTGCCGCAGGAACGCCTGTCGATCGCCGTCATGGCGGCCGCGGCCATGGAAGCCTGCCTGGAGATGACCATCCAGTACGTGCGCGACCGCAAGGCCTTCGGCAAGCCGATCGGCGCGCTGCAGAACACCCGCTTCGTGCTGGCCGAACTGGCCACCAAGACCACCGCCGTCCGCGTCCTGGTCGACCGCTTCATCGAAGACCTCAATGCGGGCAAGCTGTCCGTCGAGGACGCCGCCATGGCCAAGTGGTGGAGCACCGAGGAGCAGCTCGATCTCATCGACCGCTGCCTGCAGCTGCACGGCGGCTACGGCTATATGAAGGAATACCCGATCGCCAAGGCCTACATGGACGCCCGCGTCCAGACCATCTACGGCGGCACCACCGAAATCATGAAGGAAATCATCGGCCGTTCGCTGAAACTGAGCTGATACCAATCGGTTTCGCGTCCCAGTCGCAGGCTCCGGTCCGCGGCCGGGGCGCTTTCGTCGACATCGAACCTGTTGCGTCACCGGCCGAAGTTGTCTAGTCCTGTTATCGGGCCACCGCGGCTCGAAGGCTGAGGAGAAGGTAGGTACGGCACAGTGACGGAGCAGGCCCTCGGGCAGGGGCACACCTTCGGTACGAGCGCATTCGCGACTACGGAAGATGGACGGCGGCTGCACTATATGGTGCGGGGAACGGGCGAGCCGACGGTGGTGTTCGAGTCGGGGATGGGTTTTTCGCGGTCGATCTGGGGGCTTGTGCAACCGGTGATCGCCGAGCGAATGCGCGCTGTTGTCTACGATCGAGCCGGTACCGGGCGCAGCGACGACGATGCGCGGCCGCGCACGCTGGGACGGATGGCGGGGGATCTCGACACGCTGCTGCGTGACCTGGGGGCAGGGCCCTTCATCCTGGTCGGACACAGTTGGGGTGGCCCCATCGTTCGGGTTGCCGCGGCGGCCGATCTCGGACGCATTCGGGGAATTGTGTTGGTGGATCAGAGCGATGAGAACTGTGAACTGTACTTCGCGCCGGCAGCGGACAAACGGTACGCGATGACCCGAGTGCTCATGCCCGCACTCGCCCGTTCGGGTCTGTATCGAATGCTCGCCGGCAAGGTGGGTGGTGCGCAGCCCGCCGATATCGCCGCGGACCACCGTGCCGAGGACTTCACCGTGCGAGCGGCGCGTACCTTGCTCGCCGAGCAGGATCAGTTCAGCGGCGAGCTGGGGCGCCTCCGTGAACATCCACCCCAACTCGGCGTGCTGGACATCAGCGTCATCTCCGGCACGAAACAGCCACGTATCGACAAGAACACCCGAAGTGCGCTGACCGCCGCCCATTACCGCACCGCCAACGCATCGCCCAATGCACGGTTGGTCGAGGCGAAGCGCTCGGGACACCTCGTGATGTTCAGCGAGCCCGAGGTGATCGTCGAGGAGATCCGCCGTATGGCCGTGGACGCGTAACCTCGACGCACGGATCTACCCGACTGTCACTGGTTTACGTCGTCGCGCGGTCCATCGTCATGGCGGACAGCAATTCGTATCCGACATGCGCGGCGGCGATACCGGTGATTTCCGCGTGGTCGTAGGCGGGCGATACCTCGACGATATCCGCGCCGACCAGGTTCGCATTGCCGAAAGCGCGCAGCAGGTAGAGCAGTTCGCGGCTGGTCAATCCACCCGCCTCGGGAGTGCCGGTGCCCGGTGCGTGTGCCGGGTCGAGGACGTCGATATCGACCGAAACATAAACCGGACGGTCGCCGATCCTGGCGCGCATTCGTTCGACCGCCGCCGAAACACCGTCGATTTCGATCTCGGGCGCGGTGATCGTTGCGAAGCCGAGCATCCGATCGTCGGCGAGGTCGCCGCTGCCGTAGAGCGGTCCGCGCGTGCCGATGTGCATACTCGCCTCGCGGTCGATCAGCCCTTCTTCCGATGCTCGCCGGAACGGGGTGCCGTGGGTATAGGACGCACCGAAATACGTGTCCCAGGTATCCAGGTGCGCGTCGAAGTGCACCACCGCGACCGGACCGTGTCGCCGCACCACCGAGCGCAGCAGCGGCAGGGCGATGGTGTGGTCACCACCAATGGTCAGCAGCCTGGCACCGGTGCCGGTGATCGCGTCCGCGCCGTATTCGATTTCGGCGATCGCCGCGTCGATATCGAACGGATTGCAGGCCAGGTCCCCGGCGTCGGTGATCTGCAATGCATCGAACGGAGAGACGTCGAGTGCCGGGTTATAGGGCCGCAACAGCTTCGACGACATGCGTACATGGCCGGGGCCGAGTCTGGCACCGGGCCGGTAGCTCACGCCGGTATCGAATGGCACGCCGACGATGGCGATATCGGTCGCGGCGACCTCATCGATGCGCGGCAGCCGGGCGAAGGTCGCCGGGCCGCCGTAGCGAGGAATGACGGTGGCATCGACCGGTCCGACAGTGGTCATGATCGAATGCTCCTCTCTGGGGTGGTTGATACGTCAGTCGACGTAATGCGGATCGATACGGTCGAGCAGCCGCAACAGGGCTGCCCAGGCCAGGTCGTACGCCGAGGTGTCGACGAAGTCGTCGCCGGTTTCGGTGCCGGTCAGCTGCTGTGCGGCGCGCTCGCACACCTGTGGTGGTGGCAGCGTCAACGTTCCGGTCGCGGCGGCCGAGAGCTGGATCTCGCAGGCTCGGTTCAGGTAATACATGCGAAGAAACGCTTGTGCCGCGCTGGCTCCGACGGTGAGCAGGCCATGGTTGCGCAGGATCATGACCGGATGGTCGCCGAGATCGGCAACGAGCCGGGCCTGTTCGTCGAGATCGAGGGCGACGCCCTCGTAGTCGTGGTAGCCGATCCGGCCGTAGAACTCCATCGACATCTGATTGACCGGCAGCAGCCCCGCGGCGGTGGCCGCCACCGCACATCCGGCCCTGGTGTGGGTGTGCAGCACGCAGTGTGCGTCGGGTCGGGCAGCGTGTACGGCGCCGTGGATGACGAAACCGGCCGGATTCACCACGGGCTCCGCATCGCCGAGGGGCTGTCCCGCCGCATCGACGACCACCAGATTCGACGCGGTGATCTCCTCGAACAGCAGCCCGTACGGGTTGATCAGGAAGCGCGGCGTCGGTCCCGGCAGGCGCAGCGAGATATGGGTGAAGATCAGGTCGGCAATCCCGAAGTGGGCGACCAGCCGATACACCGCGGCGAGTTCGCGCCGCAACCGCAGCTCGATCGATGGAGTGTCCGTCGCCATGGTCATCGGTAGCCCGCCTTTGTCGCGACCCGATGCTGGAAGAGCGCGGTGATCTGGTCCCAGTGCGAGACCAGATTCGTCGCGTCCGCAGCGGGTGAGCTGCGACCGATCTGCAGGCGGTGCAGCATCGGCATGTCCTGGTCGTTGACTTCCCACAGCACCTCGGTCAGCTGCTGATGGGCCGGTGCATATTCCGCACCGGCCGCGGCCGAATCGACGAAGACCGCCATATGCTCGATTGTGCGATCGGGGGCGAACGGATGGAAGCCGATGACCTGGAACCAGTCGGCCTCGAGGAATAACAGGGCATTGGGGAAGACACAGAAAATGTCTTGGTGCTCGAGCCGGTCGGCGGGGACGTCGCCGAGCCAGGGCAGGGCGCGATCGGTTTTGTCCGCCTTGCCGACCGCCCCATGCGGATAGGTGCCGCCCATGATGTCGGGATGTAATGCCACATCGTCGACGTCCAGCGACGCGGTCACCGGGCCGACCTGAGGATGCACGAATGGCAGATGGTAGAAGTCGAGGAAGTTCTCCACCACGAGTTTCCAGTTGGCGTCGACGTCGTAGCGTCGCTCCCCGGCGAGGTGGATCCGATCGAAGTCGATATGTGCCCAACGGGTCAGGATCGGCTCGAGATGATGTCCGAAATCATCCGCGCACGCCTGCGGATCGGTATCGGTGGCCGACAGGTCGACGAACACCATGCCTGCCCAGACATGGCTGGCGACGGTGAGCAGACCGAGCCGTTCGGCGATCGCCGGATCCACCTTCGCACGCCGCTCCCGTCCGTAATACGGTGCGGTGGAAAGCTTTCCGTCCAGATCGAAGGACCAGCAGTGATAGGCGCACTGGATCCGGCGGGTGACGACCAGTGGTTCCTCGGTCAGTGCCATCCCACGGTGGCGGCACGAGTTGTGGAACACCCGGATCCGGTCGTCATCGCCGCGCACGATCAGCAGCGGCTTGCCGCCGATCGTGATCGGATGTACCGCGCCGGGCTCGGCGACCCAGTGCGCGTAACCGGCCCACACCCAACCCGCGGAAAAGATGCGGTCCTGCTCGAGCGCGAACTCCGCGCCACCGGTGTAGGCGCGCGCGGGTACCAGTGCGCGGCCGATGGGTAGGTCGGGGAGCGGTCCGGCGACGACCACATTTCCGCTCGGGGTGATCCGCTCGGAAAGGGGAAAGTGTATGTCGCTCAATGTATTCCTCCTCGGGATGCGGTGATCGGAACGCGGCGCGCGGCCGCGGCGAACGCGGCCTCGGCGCGGTCGCGCAGAATCAGGGTTTCGGCCCACCGATCGGACAGTTCATGGCCGTCCCGATCGGTGATCGCGTAGGGCGTGGTGCCCAGTTCGGTGCAGAACAGCACGGGCTCTCGGCTGTCACCGCGACCTGCCAGGATGGCCGTGAAGGCGCGAATCCACCAGTCCTGGAACAGGTCCTCCCAGGCACGGTGCTGTGGGAAGCCGAGCGGGATCTGCACCTGGCAGCGGGTCGCGACGCGGCCCTGCACGGATTCGGCGCGTGCGAACAACGCCGCGAGGTGACCTTCGAGTTCGGCGGTCGGCGGCAGTGGGAACTCGCTGCCGCATACGTAATGGGACAGGTCGATCGCCAGTCGCACGTCCGGATCGAGCTCACGAAGCAGGCGGGTGGTCGTGCGGATATCGTCGGTGAGCGTGTTGCGATGCGTCTCCAACTGCATCGCGACGCCCGCCGTAGCGCACCTGCGGTGCCAGCGCTGCACTGTTTTCGCGACAGTTGTCAGGTCATCGTCGAACAGTCGGCCGCATACCACCATGCGATCGGCGTCGATAATGTCGGCGTAGCGCAGGGCTGCATCGAGATCCTCGTCCTCGCCGACGAATGCAAGGACCGCCGTGCGCAATCGGTGTTCGAGTGCGGCCGCGAGTTCGGCGGCGGCGGGCCGCCCGCGAGCGCCCAGATCGACCGCGACACCATCGAATCCGGATGCCACCAGCCGGTCGAGCTGTTCGGCCAGGGTCCACGCGCGGGTCGCTTTCCAGGGCAGATCTTCCATGGCCCACAGGGAATTGAACATCTCTAGACGCACAGGCTCGCCAGTCACCCGACGGCCATCCAGCGCCGAATCGCGGTGCGGTGCCGCATTCATCGGGCCACCGTGGATGGAGCGGCGACGGGGTGTAGCGGGCGGCCGGTGCGATACCACCGCACCACGTTGCGGGCCTGGGTCAGGACATAATCACGTGCGGTCGCATCCGACAGATAGGCCACGTGCGGGGTCAGCAGGACATTCGGATGTTCGGCTAGCCGGTCACCGGCAGCCGGCGGCTCGGCGTCGAGCACATCGAGCGCCGCACCGGCGAGATGGCCGCTGTCGAGTGCGTCGGCCAACGCAGTGGAATCGACGATGCCGCCGCGGGATACGTTGATCAGCCACGAGCCAGGGCGCATTCGCCCGATGCGGTCGGCGTCGAACAATCGCGCGGTGCTCGGATCGAGCGGCAGATGGATGGAGACGAGGTCGGCATTGGCGACGACCTCCGTGAGCGATGCCGCGGTGACGCCGGCGGGCATCGCGCGCCCCGAATGGTCATGTCCCAGAATCGACGCCACCGAACCGGCGGCGAGTTCGGCGACCTTGGCCCCGATCCGGCCGACTCCGACCAGCCCCACGGTGATCTCGGACAGCCGCCGCGGGCCGGATGCGGGCCGGTCCAGCCACCCCCGGCGACCGTGCAGCGTGAAGAAGTCGAGGCGGCGAACCGCGGCCAACGCCAGCGCCCAGGTGTGGGTGGCGACCTCGGCGGTGGCGATGCCCCCGACGGTCGCGATCCAGATACCACTGGCCGTCGCCGCGTCGATGTCGATGGTGTCGTAGCCGTGCGAGAGCATCGACACGATTCGCACTCGAGGCAGGCGGGCCAGCAAGTTCGCATCGATCGGCGCGTAGCCGACCAGCAGTGCGGTTGCGTCCGCCGCCGCCGCGGCGATGGTGTCGGGGTCGCGCGTCTCGAGTACCCGCACCTCGAAACCGGCCGTCTCCAAAACGGCGATGCCCGGTCCCGGGTCGAGGTCGTCGAGATCGGTGTAGACCGCGATCGGCGCCGACATCGGCCGATCTCCTTCCGAGTCAGTGGACATGGGACAGGAAAGCGCGTGTTCGTTCGTGCTCGGGCTGGGTGAAGAATTGCTCGGGTGGTGCCTGTTCGACGATGACGCCGGAATCGAACAGCGCTACCGCATCGGCGACCCGGCGGGCGAAACGGATCTCGTGGGTCACCACGATCATCGTCATCCCTTGTGCGGCTAGATCTTCCATGACCGACAGCACCTCGTTGACCAGTTCCGGATCGAGCGCGGAGGTCGGTTCGTCGAACAACATCACCGACGGTTCCAGTACCAGTGCCCGCGCGATGGCGACCCGTTGTTGTTGTCCGCCGGACAGTTCCGAGGGATAGTGCCGCAGATGTCCGGCCATGCCGACGCGTTCGAGCATGGTCTCGGCGCGGTGCACCGCCTCGGCCCTGGACAGACCCTTCACCGCAGTCAGGCCGAGCGTGACATTGTGCAGCGCATCGAGATGGGCGAACAGGTTGAAGCGCTGGAATACCATGCCGATATCGGTGCGCTGCCGAGCCAGCCGTCGTTCGGGCATCGGCGCCGGATGACCGGTTCGGCTGGTCTCGATGCCGATCTCCTTGCCGTGCAGCAGGATCGAGCCGCTGTCGGCGGGTTCGAGCAGGGCCATCAGCCGCAGGATGGTGGATTTGCCGGAGCCCGATGGTCCGAGCACAGCCTTGACTTCGCCCGGTGCGATAGCGAAATCCACGCCGTCGAGGACAACGTGGTGGCTGTAGCTCTTGTGTAACGCGATCGTCTGCAGCAGTGGCGTGCCGGTCATACGGTCACCGTGTCCTTCGTGCGGCCGGGCGTCCCCGACGAGACCCAGCGGTAGCGGCGTTCGATAAGGCTCTGCCCGCCCATGAGCGCGCTGACGATCACCAGGTAGTAGACGAGCGCCGCGGTGTAGTACTCGGCGTATCGAAAGGTCACCGAAACGCCGACCTGCGCGGTGGTGAGCAATTCGCGCAGCGAGATCACCGACGCCAATGAGGTGTACTTGAGCATCGCGATGAACTCGTTGCCGGTCGGCGGCAGCGCGACCTTCACCGCCTGCGGCAGTAGGACTTTCAGCAGCACCTGATGCGGCCGCAGTCCGATCGCGCGGGCAGCGAGATGCTGCCCCTCGTCCACGCTCAGCAGCGCCGAGCGCAGGATCTCCGCCATATAGGCGGCCTCCACCACGGCGAATCCGATGAAGGCCGCGATGAACGGCGTGAACCAGTTCTCCCGCAGCCCGGGAAACAGCTGCGGCCCGGCGTTCCAGATGATCAGCAGCACCAGCAGGGAGGGGATGGCGCGGAAGAACCACACGTACGCGCCGCCGAGTGCGCGCAACGTGGGCACCTTACTGATGCGGGTCAGCGCCACGCCGAAGCCGAGTACGGTGGCGAAGATCATCGAGACGGCCGCGAGGGCGACCGAAAGCCAAGCGCCGTGCCGGAATTCGGCCGAGGTCAGGGCCTGGAGGAAAATATCCCGATCGAAGGTCATTGTGCTGTTCCGGGACGAATTCGGGCCGGATCGAGTCCGTACTTGGTGGCGATCTTCGCGAGCGTGCCGTTGTCGGTCAGTGTGCGCACGGCTGCGGCCACCGGGCCGCTCAGCGGTGACCCTTTCTTGGTGAAGACGCCGAAAACCGTTTCTGCGGTGAACACGCCGGGCACAGCGCGCAACGCGCCGCCGGATTTTGCGACCATGTCGACCACCGCGACATCGGTCTCGATCAGTGCGTCGGCCTTGCCATTGGTCACCGCCGCAACGGTTTCGGCGGTCTTGGGGTAGGCCTGAATGGTGATGGTGGGCCTGCCTGCGGCCTCGAATCGTTGCGAAAGCTGTTGCAGGGTCTTCTCGTTGGCGCCGCCGCCTTGGACGGCGATGGTCTTGCCGGACAGGTCGTCGGCGGCGGCGATCCGGGTTTCGCCGCTGCGGACGATCAGTCCCGGTCCGGTCGCGAGGAACGGTGCCGCGTCGGCGACTGCGGTGCGTTCCGGGCTGACGTAGAGCGCGGACCAGAGCACATCGCATCGCTGGGCCTGTAGCGCCGGCATGAGTCCGTCGAACGAGGTGATCTGCCAGCTCGTCTCGACCTGCCACAGTTCGGCGAGTGCGCGGGCGGCGTCGGAGTCGAAACCCACCGGGGCAGTGGTGTTTCCGTTCTCGAAGTACTCCATCGGCGCATACTCGGGATCGGTGCAGACCCGGAGCTCACCACCGCGGATCAGACCCGCCGGTGCGGCACCGCTGGCGGCACTGCCTTGTGATCCGCTTCCGCAACCGGCGATCAGCAATGCCATACCGGTTCCCATGGCTACCAGTCCCAGCTTTTTCATCTGCTCAATCTCCTCCAGTGCAGTGGCGTTATGGTCAACGTTCCTGCTCTGATTGATGCTCGTTCGATTGAGATGCACGATAGAAACTGCGATAGGTTCAGTCCACATGAAGGGCTGAGCAACTAGTGCCACAGTTTGATGTTCTGGCAAAACTCACCCCACATTTTGGGTGGTTATGTATCCAGATGAAGGGAATTACCGATGATTGGTAAAGGACAACTGGTCTGCACGTCGATTGTTAAGTTCCGATGACCGCGGCCGCGACATCCGGCACGCACACGCTGGATGCCCGCATCCTCGAGGAGTTGCGCATCGATGGGCGGATCGGTCGCAACGAACTCTCCGCCAAACTCGGCGCATCCCGCCCGACGATCTCCAAACGGCTCAATACGCTGTTCGATTCGCGGCGGGCGCAGGTGGTCGGCATTGTGCATCCGTCGACGATCGGGCTGACCGCGCTCGCACACGTGTCGATCAGCGTCGATCAACCGGTGCGGCAGGTCGCCGGGCGCGTGGCCGGACTGGACGACATTCCCTATGTGTCCCTGACCAGTGGCCGGTATCCACTGGTCGCCGAGATCCGCACCCAGGGGCCGCAGCAGCTCGCCGCCGCACTCGACCAGATCCGCAGCATCGACGGTGTGCGCGAGACCAATACGCTGTTCTACTCGGAGCTGATCGTCGATGTCGGCCGACCGGAGCAGGCGTCGGCGGCCTCGATCGACGCGCTCGACACGCGTCTGCTCGAGGTGTTGCAGGCGGACGGGCGCGCGTCCTACGCCACCCTCGCCACGGCGGCCGGTACCTCACCGGGTACCGCGCGGTTGCGGGTGAAGCGCTTGATCGATGAGCGTATCGTCCGAATCGCCGCACTGTCCGGACCGGGACACGGCGATACCGAGTACGCAGTCGGATTCGGTGTGCGGGCCAGTGGTCGCACGGCGGGACTCGCGCCTCTGCTCGCCGAACTTCCCGGCCTCCGCTTCCTCGCCGCGACAATTGGGCGGTTCGATCTCGTCGGCACCGTACACGCCGCCGCGCTGGAGGACATCGTGGCCGCCCTCGACACCCTGCGCGCACTGCGCCCAGTGCTCGAAGTCGACAGCTGGGTGCATCTCTTCACGGTCAAGGAGCGCTACAGCAATGTGCCGGCGCGGGCTCTGGTGGCCAAGCCGTGACCACGCGCGGCGACGGGGCCGGGCGTCGGCGTGACGCAGTCGTGACTGCGCCGTTCGCGTCGATCCCGGTGCGCGGGCGCATCACGGTACCGTCCCCGGTCCACGGCGTATCCGATGAACTCGCCGAAGCCGCGTTGACCGCTGTGTTGCTGGCCGGGGTCGTCACCGGTGGCACGGTATCGGCTCGTGCGCCGCTGCCGCAGCAGGTGCTGCGAACGGTGCGGTGCTCGGTCGCCGAAACAGGTGCGTATGTGGTGTCGTCGGCTGCCGGACTGACGGCGACTTCGCGCGCTACCGCGGGTGAGGTGACATCGTTTCGATGCCCGGTGCCCGACCATCTGGTCGGGCTGTACGCAGTCGCGGCCGCTCGGGCATCGGCCACCTGTGTGCTCACTCCGCGCGGGGGCGGTGCGACCGAAACGGCGGCGACATTGGTCCGGCTCGGTCTGTGTGCCCGGGGCGCCGGTGGCTCTGTCGTGATCGAACCCGGCTTCGTCGGCGGGGATGGGGTTATCGATCACGCCGGTGATATCTACCTGGTCCTGGCGACACTGCTCGTCGGTCTGCTGCGGTTCGGTACCCGGATCATCGACACCGCCCCGTTGGACATGTGGATGCCGGACTTCATCGATAGCTGGTCCGCGCTACTGGTCGCCGATGAATTCCTGCTTCCCGGTAGCGCTCTCGTGCCCTCGGACTACATCATGCGTCGGCCGTGACACAGGGGCAGCGCGGTCGACGCCGTTGGAGCCGCGTCCGGCAGGCCGCGCAATGTGCGTCGCTGGGCCAACACCAGCAATGCCTCCCCGACGATCATACCGAGCCTTCCGGCGTGGCGGATTGCGCGCGTCATTCGGGCGGGGTCGTGGCGGGGACCGGCGAGCAGTTCGGTGAGTTCCATTGCGGCCCAGGCCTGGTCGTCGGTCAGTAGGCGATCGGGTAGCCGACTGACGCGCCATCGAGTCGGGTATCCGGGGTTCGCCACGCGCGCGAACTCCACGGTGCGATCGCTGGTCAGCGCCCTATCCGAGCCGGCACGGCCGGGTCGAGTTCGCGGCCCACTGGCCGCTTGCCGAACTCGGCGATCCGGCCCGACCGGCCGCGGCCGGTCGGTGCCATAGTCGGCGGCGGACTCACCTCGCGGCTGCGCTATTCGCTCACCCAGGTGGGACATACGCTGCCGACCTGGCCGCAGCTCGGTACCGCGGCGACCATGGCCGGTGCCGTCGGCGCACTGGCCACGCGTTTGATCGCATGCGGTGGCGGCCTGCGCTCCGGGTGCTATCGGGTCGATCTCGACGAACCGTTGCTCGGTGTGGCAGCCACGAGTACGTCTTCGTGACCGTTGCGGCGGCACCAACTGAGCAGGTAGTGCGCGTGCACGCCGCACCACCGATAGATCGCCGTCGCGGTCAGCGGCAAGTCGGGATCGTGCTCGCCGCGTTCGAGCACGATCGGCCCGATATAGACGCTGGCCACCTTATTGGCGGTATTGAGACCGACCCGCGCGGCCCTGGCCAGTGAGACGGCGTCGGTGGCGCGGCCCGCGGCAATGGCGCCGGCCAGCCGCGCGGCGGTCTCCCCACGCTGCCCTTGGAACAGCCGATACAGCGGGGGCGGCGTGGCGGGCGGCGGCTCGAGATGTGGCCGTCGCCCGGCCGCCGCCAGGGGGATCGCCTCCAACAATGCCGGTATGCCAGCGGATTTGGCATAGAAACCGGCCAATTCCGCAGATCTGAGCAGCGCTTCGTCCAAATGGTCGCGCTCCATGCTGTGGCCCTGCGCCGCCATCAGCACCGCGGCCTGGCGCTGCGCGGCACCCAGCATATCCAGCACATCCAGGCCGTCGAAGCTGTACTCCAGTGCCGGATCGTTCCAGATCAGGTCGGTGATCACCACATCGAAGCGGACCTGGTGCACGACCTCGCGGCGTACGGCCTGCCGGTCCAGGGCCACGGCGATCATCGAACCAGCAAATGCTTGTTCGAGTACCGGTTCGATGACCCGACCCAGCGGCGAGGCCACCAGTATTCGCAGCCGCTCCATATCCCGCTCGGGCAATATATTGCCCGTACCCAGGCTCATCGGGCGATTCTTACACCCGCATCGAGGGAGTACAGGTGAATTGCGGTACAGCACAGTGAATTTCCAGGAAACAATCCCTGCCAAATGTTTGGCTACCGGTGTGCGATGCCCAGAGTGTGACCGTGCGAACCCCGAAGGCTACGCGTTCTGCGGGAACTGTGGGGCGCCCGCGCGTCGAGTGGATCCTGCGGAGGGGAGGACGCAGCCGACCGGACCCGGTCTGCTGCGTCGTGACCAGGCCACCCGGTATCTTCCTCGATCCTCGGCAGCTGAGCCACGCGGCTGTGGCGGGCGGTTGTCGTACTCGTCCTGGCCGCCGGCCGTCCGCGCCGCCGAGCGTCACCACGATCGTCGTGGGCTACTACGTCGTTCGGGGCGGCGCGATCGCTTCCGTGTCTGTCCGCGTGGCCTGGGATTCCAGCAGGGCGACGATGGTCGCGGCGGTCCAGCCGAGGACCGCGCCCGGACGGGTGGCGATATAGGCGGCGATCTCTTCGACTGTCCAGGAATGGGATTCGGTCAGACCCGCGGCGAGGTGGCGTATGTAGGCGGCCGACGGCGGGTTGCCGGGGAGGTCGGTGTAACGCCAGGGTGCGGTGATGGTGAGGACCGGATGTCCTTCGAAAGTGCCGGTACAGACGACGGTTTCGTAGCGACCGGGACCAAGTGTCAAGCGGCCGTGGGTGATTGCTTCGCCGAGGTCGAGGTCGGTGCCGGGGGTTCGGTACATTTCCTGGGCGGCGATGTCGCAGAACTGGTCGACGGTCACCAGGTGGGCGCGGGCCGCGGTCGTACCGTGGGCGTCGGGATCGTAGAAGGCTCGCCCGCCGGTCCAGGTCAGGGATTCGGTGGCGAAGTATTGCAAGCCGGCAAGTGTAAGCGGTTCGGAACGCAGCGGTTCGGCCCGGTGGCGGCAGCCGGGGAGGGTCACCGCGCCGCCATCGGGTGTGCCGCCGGCCAGGTAGCAGCGCAGACGGCTCGAATGCATATTCGAGCCGTACGACGCGTACCACACGGTCTCGGTCATGGCGCTGGTCCGGGCATCGCACCCGCCTTCCGGTCGGAATCGCCCATAGGACGAGCATGCCACGGGTACCGATATCAGCGCCTTGCGACCGTGAGCACGTCCGGCACCAGCGAGTTCGGCAGTGGCCGACGCACCGGCCGCTGTTCGACGACGGTCAGTTCGGCGGCTCCGACCAGCGAACGCATTTGCTCCGGTGACGGGAAGTAGGCGAGTCCGCGCACGGCCGGCCGCTGCAGTGCCATTGCCCACCGGCTGCGTGGATTATTGATCACGATCGCGAGCAACCCGCCGGGCACCAGCACTCGATGGAACTCCGCCAGCGCCGCCGCATGATCGAAGAAATGGAAGGCGTGCGTGGACACCACCGCATCCACCGCACCGTCGGGCAAGCCGAGATCCTCGGCCTGCCGATTGCGCCACCGCACCCGATCGGATCGCGACTGCGCCCGCTTCAACATCCCCACCGACGCATCGCAGCCGTATACCACTTCCGGGCGCAGCTCGCGTTCGATGCGGGCGGCGAGAATGCCGGTGCCGCAGCCGACATCGGCAATCCGACGCGCCTGGCTGATCCGCAATTGCGCGATGATCTCGTCCTGCGGTGGGCGATAGGCCAGGTGCTGCAGTATCGGGAAGTTGTAGAGCTGCGCGGCCCGGTTCCAGCCGTGGGTCACCAATCCGTTGAGTGCGCGCGTCGGCGCTTCCGATTTGGCAGACATCGCTGTCCCTTCGAAGATGTGATAACAGCCTATGTTGTCTGAGACGGAATCGGCACATGTGGCCGACGAGGTGCGCGTGGTAGTTGGTCTGACCGGCAGATACCAAGCCTGGCACAGCATTTCGTGCGCGTTGGGAAGTCGAATCCGTGGCGCGCGCGAGCGGAATGCGTACACTTCTGCCCAGCCGGAAGCAATCTGAAACAGGTGTCTGTCGGCTGACGTTGGAGGGGTAATTGTCAACACGACGCGACGACATTCTCGATGCGGCACGGGACCTCATCGTGCGCGAGGGCTACGCCGGCGCCAGTATGCATGCGATCGCGCGAGCCGCGGGCATCACCCGACCCGGGCTGTACGCCGAATTCGGCGATCGGGACGAGTTGTTCGAGACATTGCTCGATCGTGAGGAAGAACGGGTGCTTGCCATGGCGGCCGAGGCGACTCCGGTATTCCGGGAGGGCGCGGATCCGGCGGCGATCGCGGCTGATGTCTCGACCGACGCCGTCGACATCTTTCTCGACCTCGTCTCGGCGGCGCCACAGAGCTGGCGGTTCGTGCTTATGTCCGGGGACGGGCTGCCCGAAACCGCGCACGAGCGGGTGGATCGCGGTCGCGAGGCACTGCGGGAGCGCAGTCGCGCGGTGCTCGCACTGATCGCCGCGCTCACCGAGCGAGATATGGACGAGGAGTTGTTGAGCCACGCCGTGATCAGTGCGAGCGAGACCGGTGCCAGACTTGTACTCGCCGAGGGGGGTGCGCAACGGCGTGTGGCGGTATCGGAGACATTGCGGTGGCTGGCACGTCGGGCGGTCGCCGCCGCGGGAGCGGGGGAGCAGTAGCCATGGCCGACGCGAAACACGCAGCGCCCCATAAGCAATCGACACCTCGATCGTCCAAACGCAAATACGCCAAGCGGCTGCAACCTGCGGACCGGCGTGAGCAACTACTCGACGCGGCGCTGCGCATTGTGGTGGAGACGGGGTTCACCGGTGTCAGCATTGCCGCCGTCGCCGAGCGCGGCGGGGTGACCAGGCCGGTCGTCTACGACTCCTTCGGCAGCCGCGACGAACTGCTCGAGGCGCTCATCGACCGCGAGACCGCCCGCATGGCGGTGGCCGTGGCCCGCGCGGTCACCGATACCGCCATGACACCCGATTTCGGTTCCGCCGCAACGGAACAGCTGCCCGCGATGCTGAGGCACTTCCTCGGCGAGGTCTGCTCGATGCCCGACACCTGGCGGCTGGTGTACTTCCCCATCGACGGTGTTCCGTCGGTACTGCGGGAACGGGTCGCCGCGGCGCGCGACGAGTTGCGCGCACCGCTGCGGCAGGCACTCGGGCGGTGGCTGGCTGAGCAGCCCGACGCCGATGGCGTCGATCCGGATGTGTTGGCTCAGGTCGTGCAGGGCACGATCCAGACCGCGGCGGGTCTGGTGCTCGACCATCCCGATGAGTTCGGCGTCGACCGGATCCTGGCGCTGTTCGACTATGTGTTCTTTCGTGCGTGAAGGCAGTGCGTGAACCATCAGCGCTGCGGCATAGCGAATTTCGACGGTGAGTGGTTGTGGTCGCCGTACCTGCGGTGCTGGGCATTCCAGGGCGTCCTGCTCGTATCCGCCGATCGTGCGGCGGCGGCGACCGAACTGAGCGTGAGCTTCGCCTGCGTGCTGGGCCAGCTCGACGAGATCGCGGCCGTGTGCGAGCAACTGCCGCCGGGTTGCACGTCGGGGCCACGGCCGATGCTGTGGAATACCGTGGATCTGGAGATCCGCACGCCGGACAGCACCCGGGTGATCATGACGGCGGCGCGGCCACACGATCCGAACAGCGCCGAGGCCGAGCAGTTGCGGTCCATCGGTATCGAGGCGCGCAGACATGAGCGTGCCTGGCGAACTGGCCGGTGCGAGCTGCGCCTTCTATGAAACCTCGCCCCCGGCCTGACCCTGGCTATCCGCCGGCATCCACTCCGACGCCGGTCAGCTGATAACGCACTGATATAGGTGCCATCTCTCGACGTTTGTCGCCATCGGTAGACGGTGATCGACCCTCCAGCGAGCGGCACGACAGCGCAGGCCCGTTCGCGATGGTGTCGATGACCTTGTCCGGCGTGCGCGGCTCGGCAATTTCAGAAGAATGCAGATCGAACGGTAATCGTAATTCCGCTGCGCATGTTAACAACACGGCGGAATTTATATCGTTTTGCGCATCCTGACGTCACGTTTCGGTCATTTGTATATGCGACATAACGCGGCAAAGGCTAGAGCATTCGGTCGTCGGATCGAGGGCCGAAGGTCACTGCGTCGCATCGTCTTACGTGCGACGCCCTCACCAGCGAAAACGTGCTCGACGGTAAACAAGATCGCGGCTCGCCGCAATTATGAATTATGGCGAGAATTCCACGATGAAGATTTCGAAATCCGGGTAGGCACGGCGAATCGATCAGGCTTAGACTGGGCCGTGGTCGGGGATAGAGGAAAGTTCAATGACCGTTCTGCGACCACAGCTCTATCCCGACGCGGGATCGAGCGGACTTACCGAGCCGGACGCGTCAGCAACACAGCTGGTTCCCCTGTCCGCTGGGCAGCGGGGGTTGTGGTTGGCGCAGAAGTTGAGTCCGGATGTGCCGATATCCGAGGCACAGTACGTCGAGTTGCGGGGAGATCTCGATGTCGATCTCCTGCGCGCGGCGTCGATTCGAGCAGGCCATGAGTTCCAGTCGGGATACCTGCGGCTGGTAGAGGTCGACGGCGAGCCGTATCAGTTGTTCGACCCGTCGCTCGAGGACGCGGGGCCGGTGATCGATATGCGCGGTGCACCGGATCCCGTTGCGGCCGCCTTGGAGTGGATGCATCGGGAGTACACCAGGCCGCTCGACATGACGCGGGACCGGTTGGTGGGAACGGCGGTTCTGCAGGTCGGGGATCGGCATTACCTGCTGTACAGCAGAATCCACCACGTCGCGTTGGACGGCTACGCCGGAATGATGATCGTGAACCGCATCGCGGCGCTGTACACGGCGGCGGTGCTGGGACGGACGGCGGAGCCGAACCGGGCGGCGGACGTGCGCACCCTTTACGAGGCCGACCGCGACTATCGGGAGTCGAAGCGGTTCGCCGACGATAGGGAATACTGGCTGAACAGACTGGCCGATGCCGGGGACGAGTCCAGTCTGGTCGCCGGGCAGGCACCTGCCTGCGCGGACAGTACCGTTGCCACCGCCGAACTTTCGCCGGAGACGGTGCAGCGAATCGATCATTGCGCGAAAGCGTTGGACGCGAGCCCGGCCGCGGTGGTGATCGCCGCATTCGGCTGCTATCTGGCCCGGCTGACCGGCCGCGACGAGGTCATGGTCAATATTCCCGTTTCGGGTCGCACCAACGCCGTACTGCGGCGGTCCGGCGGGATGTTCGTCAATGTCGCGCCCCTTCCGCTCGTGCTGGCGCCCGGCGACACCGTGGCGTCAGTGACGCGGCGGGTGCAGTCCGATCTGGTGGGCGCGTTGCGGCACCAGCGGTGCGGCCTCACCGACATCCGTGCCGCCGCCGGATACCACGGCGGACAGCGGCGATTCGCGGGCCCGGTGGTGAATGTCATGTTCTTCCACCAGGAGATCCGGTTCGGATCGACGACCGGGGACGTCCGTATCCTCAGCTCGGGGCCGGTCGACGACCTGCTGATCGACCTGTATCAGACCGGGGACCCGCCGCGGACGATCCTGCACTTCCTGGCCAACCCCAACCTGTATACCGACGCCGAACTGTCGGCACATTGCACCAGATTCGAGGAGTTCCTCGACGCGTTCGCCGCCACTGTGGACACCGCCCTCGACCAGGTTCACTCCGACAGCGTCCGCGACGGCGCCCGGATCAAGCGTCGCCGTACGAATCTGGCGTTCTGGCGGGCCACACTCGCGGACCTGCCCGAGGAGCTTCGTCTGCCGTTCGACCGGCCACGGCCGGCGGTACCGTCGAATCGAGGCGCCACCGCGAGTTACCCGTTGCGCGCCGATCTGGTTCCGGCCTTGGAACGGTACGCGCGGCAGCATGATTCGTCACTGTTCACGGTGATCCACGGCGCAATGGCGGTCCTGCTCGCCCGGTTGAGCGGCACTACCGATATACCGATCGCCACGCGCGCGGTGGCGCTCGACGATGCGTCGGACGAATTCGTCAATACTCTGGTGCTGCGGACCGAGATCGATCTCGATGAATCGTTCACCGACCTACTCGGTCGGGTCGAACAAGTCGATCTGGACGCCCTCCGACATGCCGATATTCCGTTCGAGCAGGTGGTGGACGAACTCCCCGCGCAGCGGCATCCGCTGTTCCAGGTGATGTTGGCACTGCGGAGTCTCGAGCCGCCGGTGACCGATCTGTCCGAAGCGGCGTCGCGATTCGACCTGCGGTTCCTGGTGTCGGTCGACAGCGGCGATATGACCGTCGCGGTCACTTACGCCACCGACCTGTTCGACGCCGTGACCATTGATTCTCTTGCCTATCGCTGGATTCGGATGCTCGAAGCGATAACCACCGATGCGACTGTTCCGGTCGGGGCGATCGACGTACTCGAGCCTGCGGAGCGGGCGGATCTGCTGACCCGCTCCCGCGTGCCGGCGGCGCTACCGACGACACTGCCCGATTTGTTGGCGGCAGCGGTTGCGCTCGATCCCGATGCCACCGCGATCGTCTGCGATGGTCAGCGGTTGAGTTATCGGGAGCTGGACGAACGCTCCAACCGGCTGGCACGACGGCTTATCCGGCGTGCTATCGGACCGGAGGACGTTGTCGCCATCGGTATTCCACGCTCGGTGGACTCGGTGCTCGCGGTATGGGCGGTGGCGAAGTCGGGGGCCGCGTTCGTGCCGATCGATCCGACCTATCCGGCCGAACGCATCATCCACATGATGACCGATTCGAATGCGGCGGTCGGACTGACCGTGACTGCGGTGCGCGCACAATTACCCGGCAATATTGATTGGCTGATATCGGACAATCTCGACACGTCCGGCGACCAGCCCGACACCGACGCCAGTCGTCCTGTCACCGACAGCGACCGGGTTCGTCCGTTGCGGTTCGATGATCTCGCCTACGTCATCTATACCTCCGGCTCGACCGGACTACCCAAGGGTGTCGCGGTCACTCACCGCGGGCTGGGCAACTGTGCGGCGGAACATCGGGTCGCCATGGGCGTAGAACCCGACTCCCGCACGCTGCATCTGGCTTCGCCCAGCTTCGACGTATCGGTACTCGAGTTGCTGGTGCCGCTGTCGGCCGGCGCGACCATGGTCATCGCACCCGATGATGTCTACGGCGGGGATGAACTCGCGGTCTTGCTCGACCGCGAGCACGTCAGCCACGTTCTCATTACGCCGTCGGTACTGTCCACCATCGAGCAGACCCGTTGGCCGCTGCCGGATCTGAAGTATCTGATGGTCGGCGGTGAGGACTACGGCAGCGATTTGGTCGAGCGTTGGGGCGGCGGCCGCGTCGTACTCGACGAATACGGCCCGACCGAGACCACCATCGCCGCGACGCTGAGCGACCCGTTGGCAGTGGGCGAGTTGGTCACGATCGGCCGCCCGATCCCCGGTGCCTCGGCATGGGTGTTGGATCAACGGCTGCAACCGGTTCCGGTCGGTGTGGCCGGTGAGTTGTATGTCGCGGGTGATCTGCTGGCCCGCGGTTACCACCGCCGAGCAGATATCACTGCTGAACGTTTTGTAGCCTGTCCGTGGCTATCGGGCCGACGCATGTATCGCACCGGCGATATCGTCCGCTGGACCGGCACCGGAGCGATCCAGCACCTGGGCCGATCCGATTTCCAGGTGAAGATTCGTGGTCTGCGTATCGAACTCGGCGAAATCGACACTGCGCTGACCACGCATGAGAGTGTCGCCTATGCCGTTACCATCGGCCACCACAACGACACCGGGGCTCAGACGCTGGTGTCCTATGTCGTCGCCGCACCTGAGCACGCGATCGACACGACGGCGCTGACGGATTACCTGAGCGACCGGTTGCCGTCGTATATGGTGCCGTCCTCGATCATGGTTTTGGACCGTATCCCGTTGACGCCGGTGGGCAAACTGGACCGAAAGGCGTTGCCGAAACCGGTTTTCACCGATACCAAACCCTTCCGACCACCACAGACACCCACCGAACACACGATCGCCCAGGCATTCATCGACGTATTGGGCATCGACACCATCGGCCTCGACGATTCGTTCTTCGCCCTCGGCGGCGACAGTTTGGTCGCGACGCGCGTCGCGGCGCGACTCGGGGCCGCATTGGATGCCGAGATTCCGGTGCGACTGTTGTTCGAGGCGTCCACAGTCGCGGAGCTCGCCACCCGCATAGAGCAGCATGCCGGTACGGGACGCAGACGCCCACCGCTGGTCGCCGGGCCCCGCCCCGATCTCGTGCCGTTGGCACCGGCCCAACAACGGATGTGGTTCTTCAATCAGTACGACACCGCATCGGGCGCGTACAACATGCCGATCGCCATTCGGCTGCGTGGCGAATTGAATATCGACGCCCTGCACTCGGCCGTTGTCGACGTGCTGGGTAGACACGAGTCGCTGCGAACGCGGTACCCGGATCACGACGGAATGCTGATCCAACTGATCGAGCCCGTCGAGAAGCTGGACCGCGAGCTGATCGTGGTGCCGGTCGCGCCGAACCGGTTGGTCGAGACCGTAACCGAATTCGTCGCCGAAGGCTTCGATGTGACCGCCCAGGCGCCCGCGCGTGCCCGGTTGTTCCGCATTGTCGGCGACAAGCGACCGGAATACGTATTGGCCGTCGTGGTGCACCACATCGCCGCGGACGGCTTCTCCATGGCGCCGCTGGCCCGCGACGTGACGACTGCCTATGCCGCCCGGATCCACGGAACGGCCCCGGCCTGGGCGCCGCTCCCGGTCCAGTACGCCGACTACGCACTGTGGCAACAAGCTACCCTCGGCGCGCCCGACGATCCGGAATCGCTGTGCGCCGAACAGATCCGATACTGGACCGAGACGCTGGACGGCGTTGCCGAGGAGCTTCGTCTGCCGTTCGACCGGCCGCGGCCGGTGGTGATGTCGAATCGCGGCGCCACGGTCGATTACTCGGTGCCTGCCCATGTGATGCGGGCATTGGAACGGTTTGCGCGCCGGCATAATTCGTCGCTGTTCATGGTGATCCACGGCACCCTGGCGGTCCTGCTCGCCCGGTTGAGCGGCACCACCGACATTCCGATCGGCACACCGATCGCCGGTCGCGGAATAGCCGCACTCGACGACATGATCGGCATGTTCGTCAACACCCTGGTGCTGCGGACCGAGATCGATCTCGATGAATCCTTCACCGAGCTGCTCGGCCGGATCAAACAAGCCGATCTGGACGCCTTCGAACACGCCGACGTTCCGTTCGAACAGGTGGTGGACAAACTCGTCGTACAGCGGTCCCAAGCACGACATCCGCTGTTCCAGGTGATGCTGGCATTCCAAAACCTGGAACCGGTAACGCTCCGACTGCCCGATCTCGAGCTGTCGATGGTCGATCTGCCCAATGCGGTGTCCCGGTTCGACCTGCAGTTCATCCTGTCGGAAAACCATGACAGCGGCGCCATGACTGTCGCGGTCACCTACGCCACGGATCTGTTCGATGCCGCGACCATCGATTCTGCTGTGCATCGGTGGATTCGGATTATGGAATCGATAACCATCGACGCGACCGCCGCTGTCGGAATGATCGATGTGCTCGAGCCCGCGGAGCGAGCGGACCTGCTGACCCGCTCCGGTGCGCCGGCGGCACCGCTCACCGCACTGCCCGATTTGCTCACGGCAGCGGTTGCGCTCGATCCCGATGCCACCGCGATCGTCTGCGATGGTGAGCGGTTGAGTTATCGGGAGCTGGACGAACGCTCCAACCGGTTGGCACGACGGCTTATCCGGCGTGCTATCGGACCGGAGGACGTTGTCGCCATCGGTATTCCACGCTCGGTGGACTCGGTGCTCGCGGTATGGGCGGTGGCGAAGTCGGGGGCCGCGTTCGTGCCGATCGATCCGACCTATCCGGCCGAACGCATCTCCCACATGATGACCGATTCGAATGCGGCCTTCGGTATTACGACCGCGTCCGTACACGCGCAACTGCCCGACGACACCGATTGGCTGATACCGGACAACCTCGACGAGACCGACAGCGATCCGATCACTGACAGCGACCGGGTTCGTCCGTTGCGGATCGATGATCTCGCCTACGTCATCTATACCTCCGGCTCGACCGGACTACCCAAGGGTGTCGCGGTCAGCCATCGCGGGCTGGGCAACTGTGCGGCGGAACACCGGGCCGTCATGGGTGTCGAACCCGGTTCCCGCACATTGCATCTGGCTTCGCCCAGCTTCGATGTATCGGTGCTGGAAATGCTGCTGCCGCTGTCGGCTGGCGCGGCGATGGTCGTCGCACCCGATGATGTCTACGGCGGGGATGAACTCGCGGCGTTGCTCGACCGCGAGCACGTCAGCCACGTTCTCATTTCGCCGTCGGTACTGTCCACCATCGACCAGACCCGTTGGCCGCTGCCGGATCTGAAGTATCTGATGGTCGGTGGTGAGGACTACGGCAGCGATTTGGTCGAGCGTTGGGGCGGCGACCGCGTCGTACTCAATGAATACGGCCCGACCGAGACCACCATCGCCGCGACGCGGGGCCTGTTGTCGGCCGGAGAGCTGGTCACGATCGGCGGCCCGATTCGCGGGGCCTCGGTATGGATCCTCGACCAACGGCTGCAACCGGTTCCGGTTGGTGTGGCTGGTGAGTTGTATGTCGCGGGTGATCTGCTGGCCCGCGGTTACCATCATCGAGCAGACGTAACGGCACAGCGTTTCGTAGCCTGCCCCTGGACACCCGGCCGACGCATGTATCGCACCGGCGATATCGTCCGCTGGACCGGCACCGGAGCGATCCAGCACCTGGGCCGATCCGATTTCCAGGTGAAGATTCGTGGTCTGCGTATCGAACTCGGCGAAATCGACACTGCGCTGACCACGCATGAGAGCGTCGCCTATGCCGTTACCATCGGCCACCACAACGACACCGGGGCTCAGACGCTGGTGTCCTATGTTGTCGCCGCACCTGAGCACGCGATCGACACGACGGCGCTGACGGATTACCTGAGCGACCGGTTGCCGTCGTATATGGTGCCGTCCTCGATCATGGTTTTGGACCGTATCCCGTTGACGCCGGTGGGCAAACTGGACCGAAAGGCGTTGCCGAAACCGGTTTTCACCGATACCAAACCATTCCGAGCACCACAGACACCCACCGAGCACCTCATCGCTCGCGCCTTCGCCGACATACTCGACGCCGATACGGTCGGTCTCGACGATTCCTTCTTCGCCCTCGGCGGCGACAGCATCATGTCGATTCAGTTGGTAACCCGAGCCAGGGCCGCCGGTGTGGCGTTTTCCGCACGCGATGTGTTCGAACAGAAGACGGTCGCCGGACTGGCCGAGGTCGCAGTCCGCGACGGCACCGCGGAATCCCTTGCGACGGAACTGCCCGGCGCAGGTGTGGGGCCGGTACCGCTGACACCGATCATGCGCCAGCTGCTGGAACGAACCGAGACGCGGTTCGGCCGCCTCTCCCAGGCGATGATGTTGAATCTGCCGATCGGAATCGACCGGCAGCGGCTGGTGGAGACCGTGCAGGCGGTCCTGGATCGGCACGACATGCTGCGCGCACGGCTCACGGACGACGGTGGCCACCGGGCGTGGGATGTGCAGCCGATAGGAGCGGTTCGCGCCGACGACGTCATCCATCGAGTGCCGATGCAAACAAGCATCGTGCCGCAGACATCGGCAGCGGTGGAGTCGACTTCCGCTGCGGACCGGCTCGATCCGGACGCCGGAATCGTGCTGCAGGTGGTCTGGTTCGATCCGGTGGACACGGCGGAACCGGGCCGGCTCCTGGTGCTGGTGCATCATTCGGTGATCGATGCGGCTTCCTGGCGAGTGCTGGTGGCCGACCTCGCGGTCGCGTGGGCGCGGATCGAGTGCGGCGAACCACCCGATCTGGCCCCGGTCGGGACATCGATGCGCAGGTGGGTCCATGGGCTGGTCGAGGCGGCCCGACACCCGGAGCGGACAGCCGAGCTCGAGCTGTGGCGAGCGACGGCCAGTGGGCCCGATCCGATGATCGGGTCGCGACCCCTCGACCCGGCGATCGATGTGGCCGCCACTGCTCGGACGGTCGAGATCGAGCTGTCTCCCGAGGTGACCGCTGAGCTGTTGACCGAGGTGCCAGCGGTATTCCACAGCGGGGTTGGCGACGGGCTGCTGACCGCGCTGGCGTTGGCGGTGACGAAATGGCGGCGCGAACGGGAGCCGGAGGCCGCCGGGCTGACGGATATGCTGATCGGTCTCGAAGGGCAGGGTCGGCAGGAAGGTGTCGTCCCAGGCTCGGACCTGACCCGCACGGTCGGCTGGTTCGCCACGAGTTTTCCGGTGCGTTTGGATCTGTCGGGCATCGATATCGACGACGCCTGCGCGGGTGGGGCAGCTATGGGCGCAGCGCTCAAGTCCGTCAAGGAACAGCTGCTCGCCATTCCGGACCACGGGATCGGCTACGGCCTGCTGCGGTACCTCGACGAGGACACCGCCTCGACATTCGGCGCCCTGCCGACGCCGCAGATCGCGTTCAACTACGTCGGCCGCGTGTCCACCGGGCATACCGAAGGGGTACCGGCGGTCGGATGGCTGCCGGTGGACGGCGGCGAGCTCGCCGGTGCGCGGAATCCGGATATGCCGGTGTCGGCGGTGCTCGATATCCAAGCCTGCACCCGCGACGACGGAGCAGGCCCGCGGTTGCGGGCCGTGTGGTCTTATCCCGCCGACGTGCTCACCGCCGACGAGGTGTCCACTGCGGCGCAGCTGTGGTCCCGGGCATTGACCGCCCTGGCGAGCCATGCTCGCAATGCCGGTAGCGGGGGAAGGACGCCATCGGATCTGGAGCTGGTCCGGCTCGAGCAGGCCGAAATCGAGCGACTCGAGCACAGGTATCCGACGTTGAGCGACGTCTGGCCGTTGACACCGTTGCAGGAGGGGTTGCTGTTCCACGCGTTGGTGTCCGTGGATTCGGTCGACGCCTACCTGACCCAGCTGGTACTCGAGCTGCGTGGACAAGTCGATCCGGAGCGGCTGCGCCGGGCCGGGCAAGTGCTGCTGGACCGGCATGCGAATCTGCGCGCTGCCTTCGACTCCGATGTCGGGCCGGTACAGGTGGTCCTGCAAGATGTCGACGCTGCCTGGTCGGAGCTCGACCTGTCCGGGCTCGACGACAGTGCACGTGATCGCGAGTGGGAGCTGCTGCTGGCCGCGGACCGGGCAACCAGATTCGATCCGGCTCGTGCCCCGCTGCTGCGCTGGATGCTGGTCAGCACCGGGCTACAGCGCTATCGACTGGTACTGACCAATCATCACCTGCTGCTCGACGGCTGGTCGACGCCGCTGCTCCTGAGGGAGTTGCTGGTGCTCTACGCCACCGACGGCGATGCCGCGATGCTGCCCGAAGTCCGCCCCTACCGGGACTTCCTGGCCTGGATGGCCGGACAGGATCCGGCCGCGGCACTCGACGCCTGGGCCCGCGCGTTCGACGGCGCCGCGGAGCCGACCCTGGTGGCCCAGGCCGATCCCGGCCGCCGCTACACCGAATCTCGCGATGTGCTCGGCGAGCTGACCGAGGAGCAGACCACAGCGCTGACGAGCATCGCCAGGGCCCGTGGCGTCACCCTCAACACCGTGATCCAGCTGGCATGGGCAATCATGCTGGGCACGTTGACTTCTCGCGACGATGTGACGTTCGGTGCCGTGGTCTCCGGACGGTCCCCCCGGATCACGGGCATCGAATCGATGATCGGACTGTTCATCAACACAGTGCCGGTGCGCGTCCGTCTCGAACCCGACCAGAGCCTGGGACAGTTGCTCGACCGAATCCAGACGGAACAGGCGGCCCTGCTCGACCACCAGTTCGTCGGACTCACCGAAATCGAGCGGGTGGCCGGGCCGGGTGCGATATTCGACACGATGACGGTTTTCGAGTCATTCCCGATCGACCGTTTCGGGCTGACCGCGAACACCGATATAGCTGGTATGCGAGTAGTCGATGTCACGGGCATGGACGGCGCGCACTATCCGCTGGGATTGGTCGCGCAGGTCGACACTCGACTGCATCTGAAGATCAAGTACCTGCCCGAACTCTTCGATCGCGACACGATGAACGCGACCCTGCAGCGTGTCCTGCGCGTACTCGGCACCGTCGCAACCGACCCGGATCTGCCGCTGGCCCGGCTGAACCTGCTCTCCGCCGCGGAATACCGGGAGTTGACGCCGGTTTCGGGCTCCCCGGCGGTGCCGGGACGAGTGCTGCCGGAACTGTTGGCGGCGGCGGTCGCGCGGGATCCGGGTGCGGTCGCGGTGGTGTACGAGGATCGGCAGTGGACCTACGGCGAACTCGATGCGCAGTCGAATCGGCTGGCACGGTTGCTGATCGATCAGGGGGTGGGGCCGGAGACCGATGTCGCGGTAGCGCTGCCGCGATCGGTCGAGTCGGTGCTCTCGATTTGGGCGGTGGCGAAGTCGGGGGCGGCATTCGTACCGATAGACCCGGAGTATCCGACCGACCGGATCGAGCACATGCTCACCGATGCCGGCGTGGCGGTGGGAATCACCTCGGCACAGTGGCGGCATCGATTGCCCGGCTCGGTGCCGTGGTTGGTGCTCGACGAGGCGGCGGCCGAAGCCGAGATGTCGGTGGCGTCGGCGGCGCCGGTGACCGATGCGGAGCGAACCGCGCCGCTCCGGCTCGACCATGCCGCGTACCTGATCTACACCTCCGGTTCCACGGGTGTGCCCAAGGGCGTGGTGGTGTCGCACCAAGGGTTGGCGGATCTGGTGGTCGAGCAGCATTCGCGGTTCGATATCGAGCCCGGTGCGCGGGTGCTGCACATCGCATCGCCGAGTTTCGATGCGGCGGTCCTGGAACTGCTCTGGGCATTCACCTCGGGTGGGCGGCTGGTGATCGCGCCGCCGACCGTCTACGGCGGGAACGAGCTGGCGCGGATCCTGTCGAGCGAGCGGGTGACCCACGCGGCGATGACGCCGACCGCCCTGGCGACGATCGACCCGGCCGGGCTGGAGAACCTCGAGACCGTCGTGGTCGGTGGCGAAGCGCCCCCACCCGAGCTGGTGTCCCGGTGGGCGCCGGGCCGGCGGCTGTTCAACACCTACGGTCCGGCAGAGGCCACGATCCAGACCGACGCCAGTGCGCCGCTGGTGGCAGGTGAGCCGGTGACGGTCGGCGAACCGATCCGCGGGGTCGGGCAGGTCGTGCTCGACGCCTGGTTGCGGCCGGTGCCCGTCGGAGTTATCGGCGAGCTGTATCTCACGGGTCCTGCGCTGGCTCGTGGCTACCGCAACCGAATGGGGCTGACGGCGACGCGGTTCGTCGCCGATCCGTTCGCAGCGCGGGGACAGCGCATGTATCGGACCGGTGACCTGGTGCGGTGGCTGCGCCTTCCGGAGGGGAACCTGGCGCTCGACTATGTGGGGCGGGCCGACTTCCAGGTCAAGCTCCGTGGTTTCCGCATCGAACTCGGCGAGGTCGAATCGGCCATAGCGACGTGCGCCGGTGTGGCACGTGCGGTCGCGGCCGTCCACCGTGGCGGCACCGGTGATCGGTTGATCGGGTACGTGGTGCCCGAGCCCGGCGTCGTCCTCGACCCGGCCGCGGTCCTCGCGGTCGCCGGACAGCGGCTGGCCTCGCACATGGTGCCCGCGACAGTGATGGTGCTCGACACGCTGCCCGTGACAGCGAGCGGCAAACTCGACCGCGCCGCGCTACCCGAACCGGACTTCACCACGGGCCGAGCCGAATTCCGGGCGCCGGTCACCGATGTGGAGAAAACGCTGGCCGGACTGTTCACCGAGGTACTGGGTATCGATGCGGTCGGTCTCGATGATTCGTTCTTCGCCCTGGGCGGCGACAGCATCATGTCGATCCAGTTGGTTACCCGAGCCAGGGCCGCCGGTGTGGTGTTCTCCACGCGGGAGGTGTTCGAACGGAAGACGGTCGCCGGACTGGCCCAGGTCGCAGTCCGCGACGGCACCGCGGTCGCCCTTCCCGCGGAGCTCCCCGGCGCAGGCGTGGGACCGGTACCGCTGACACCGATCATGTGCTGGATGTTCGAACGTGGCGGATTCGATCGGTTCTGCCAATGGGTGACGCTCACGCTGCCGAGCGGCATCGACATGACCGGAATCGAGGCCACCGTGCAAGCGGTGATCGATCACCACGACATGCTGCGGGCCCAGCTGCGTCCAGAACCCACGCACCCGTCCGGGTGGGCAATGCAGGTGCGCCCGGCCGCGATGACCGCCGCCGGGCTGATCCGGCGCGTTTCGGTGGAAGTCCCGCCGGACAGCGCTTACTTCGCCGCGATCGCCGCCGCCGAGGCGAGCGCGGCCGCCGAACGCCTCGACCCCGGCGCGGGCATCATGCTGCAGCTGGTCTGGTTCGACTGGGCCGACCGGCCGGGACGGGTGCTCGTGGTCGCACACCACCTGGTCGTCGATGGGGTGTCGTGGCGGATCCTGATTCCCGATCTCGCTGCGGCGTGGGCCCAAATCAGTGCCGGGCAACGGCCGCGGCTCGCGCCCGTCGGCACCTCGATGCGACGCTGGGCCCATGGTCTGAGCACCGCGGCCGAGAGCCTCGATGAACTCGACTGGTGGCGATCCACACTCGCGGCCGCTGATCCGGCGATCGGTACCCGGCCGCTCGATCCGGAAGTGGACGTACAGGCCACCGTCGCGACCATCGAGGTGACGCTGCCGACCGCGGTGACCCGCGCCGTGCTCACCACCCTGCCCCAGGCGTTCCGCGGCAATGTGGACGATGCCCTCATCGCCGGGCTCGCACTGGCACTGGCGCGATGGCGGCATTGCCGCGGCGACAAGGTGACCGAAACGCTGCTCACCCTCGAAAGCCACGGTCGCGACGATGCGGTGCTGCCCGGCGCCGACCTCACCCGCACGATCGGCTGGTTCACCACCACCTATCCGGTGCGAGTCGACCTGTCCGGTATCGACCTCGATGACGCGTTCGCCGCCGGTCCTGCCGCGGCAGCGGTCATCAAATCGGTCAAGGAGCAACTCCGCGAGGTCCCCAACCGCGGCATCGGCTACGGGCTGCTGCGCTACCTCAACGCCGACACCGCGCCCATCCTGAGTGGGCTACCCGACCCGCAGGTCAGCTTCAACTACCTCGGTCGTTTCGACACCATTCCCACGGAATTGCGCAATATCGGATGGATGCCCGCCGGTGGCGATACCGACGGCGGCGGCAATCAGAATTCCGACGCGGCCGCGGCAGCCGTGATCGGCATCAACGCGGTCACCACGGATACCTCGGATGGCCCCGCCCTGACCGCCGCCTGGGACTACCCGACCGGCGTACTCACCTCCGCCGAAGTCACCGAGATCGCCGAACTGTGGCGCGACGCCGTGACGGCTCTCGCCAGCCACGCGTCTCGACCCGGTATCGGCGGGCTGACGCCCTCCGATATCGGCCTCGTCGATCTCGACCAGGCCGCGATCGATCGGCTGGAGATCCGACACCCGGCATTGGACGACATCTGGCCGCTCACGCCGCTGCAGGCGGGGCTGCTGTTCCACGCCCAGCTCGCCGACGGCGCCTCCGACGCCTACATCGTGCAACTCGGCATGGAACTCGGCGGGCGCGTCGACGCCGACCGGCTGCGCCGTGCCGCGCAGACCCTCCTCGGACGGCACCCGAACCTGCGGGCCGCGTTCGTGCGCGACGGAGCCCGCGAGCCGGTCCAGGTGGTCTACCAGCATGTCGACGTGCCGTTCGCCGAGATCGACCTCACCGAACGCGACGACACGGCGGCCGCGCTCGAAGAAGTCATGGACAGCGAGCGCCATTTCGACGTGACCGCGGCACCTCTGCTGCGACTGGCATTGATCAGCATCGCTCCCGAGCAGTACCGGCTGCTGTTGAGCATGCATCACATCCTGATAGACGGCTGGTCCACACCGCTGCTGATCCGGGAACTGCTCGTCCTCTACGCCAGCGACAGCGACACCGCAGCACTGCCGTCGGTGCGTCCCTACCGCGATTACCTGATGTGGCTGAACGACCAGGACCGGGCCGGTGCGGAAACCGTGTGGGCACAGGCACTCGAGGGCGTCGCCGAGCCGACGCTGCTGGCGCCCGCGGACCGCGGCCGCCGATCCATCGCCGCAGCGGGCGAAGTGCGGGTGCAGCTCGACGAGGACCGCACCGCTGCGCTGGTAACGGTGGCCCACCACCAGGAGACCACTCTCAACACCATCGTCCAAGCGGCCTGGGCGCTCGTACTCGCCAATGCGACAGCCCGCGAAGACGTGGTCTTCGGTACGACCGTCTCCGGGCGGCCGCCACAGCTTCCCGGCATCGAATCGATGATCGGACTGTTCGTCAACACCGTGCCCGTCCGGGTCCGGCTCGATCACCGCGAGACCCTCGCGCAACTCCTGCGGCGAATCCAAACCGAACAAGCCGCGCTGCTCGACCATCAACATCTCGGACTGGCACGGATCCAACAGGTGAGCGGTCCCGGCGCGATGTTCGATACGGTGACCGTCTTCGAGTCCTATCCGGTCGACCGGGCCGGGCTGTCCGAAGACGTCGATATCGCCGGGATGCACGTCCGCGACATCCAGGGACGAGACGCCGCGCACTATCCGCTCGGCCTGATCGCCCACCACGACAACCAGCTGCACCTGACCTTCGAATACCTGCCCGAACTGTTCACTCGAGAGCAGATCGACGCCCTCGCCGACCGCGTGTTGCGGGTGCTCGACACCGTCGCCGCGAATATCGACCTCCCGCTTACCGAACTGCTGCTGCTCTCGCCGGTCGAGCAGGCCACGCTGGTGCCCGTCCGCGGTCGGGCCGGCACGGTGGCATCGCCGTTGCCACAGGTGTTGTCGGATGCGGCCATGACGACGCCGGACACGGAAGCGCTGGTCGGTGACGGCGTAAGGCTGTCGTACCGCGAACTCGATGAAACTTCCAACCGGTTGGCACAGATATTCATCGATATGGGGATAGGACCGGAAGTGATCGTTGCTGTGGCGCTGCCGCGCTGCACCGACGCGATGATCGCCGTCTGGGCGGTCGCCAAGAGCGGCGGCGCGTTCGTCCAGGTCGACCCGACCCATCCGCGCGACCGGGTGACGCGCATTCTCGCCGATTCCGGTGCCGCTGTCGGGCTGACCCTCGATTCCTACCGAGACCAACTACCGGACGCGCTCGAATGGCTCGCCCTCGACGATCCCGCCTTCGCCGCGAGGATGGCGGCGGCGGCCCCCACAGCGATCGATGACGCCGAACGCGTAACCCCGCTACGGCCGGAGCATCCGGCCTACCTGATCTACACTTCGGGCTCTACCGGGACCCCCAAGGGCGTCGTGGTCACCCATACCGGGATAGCGAACCTGGCCGCCGAAACCCGGGAGCGGTACGGCCTCACCCCGGCTTCTCGGATGCTGGGCGTCGCCTCGCCGACCTTCGACGTCTCGATCCTCGAATGGCTCAGCGCGACCGCCGCTGGCGCCACCCTGGTCCTGGCACCCGCGTCGGTTGCCGTCGGCACCGAACTGGCCGAGTTGATCAATGCCGAACGCGTGACTCATGCCGCCATCACGCCTACCGTGCTCGCAGCACTGCACCCCGACACCGTCGACACCGTCGAAACCCTGATCCTCGGCGGCGAGAAGTGTCCACCCGATCTGGCGGCGCGGTGGACGCCGGGCCGCACCGTGCTCAACAGCTACGGGGCCACCGAAACCACAGTCGTCAGCTGTGGGCATGCTCCGTTGACCACGACCACGGGCGCCCCGATGACCATCGGCGGGCCGACGCTCGGATTCAGCGCCGTCGTACTCGACCGCAGATTGCGCCCCGTCCCGCCCGGAGTAGTCGGCGAACTGTACGTTTCCGGACCTGGCCTGGCCCGCGGCTACCACCGGCAGCTCGCGACCACAGCGGCCCGATTCGTCCCCGACCCCTACGGACCGCCCGGGACACGCATGTACCGGACCGGCGACCTGGTCAGCTGGACCAACGATCGAACACTGCGATTCTCCGGTCGCAGTGACCTGCAGCTCAAGATCAACGGCCACCGCATCGAACCCGGCGATATCGAAGCCGCGCTGCGCGACCACCCCGATATCGACCGGGCCGCCGTCACGATCCACACCCGACCCAACGGCAGCAATCAACTCGTCGGCTACGTCGTGCCCGCTTCCGGTACCACGCCCGACACGGCCACACTGACCGCCCACCTCGCAACGCGACTACCCACGCACATGATCCCCACGGCCATCCTCACCGTCGACCGGATACCCCTCACCTCCACCGGCAAAGTCGACTACAAAGCCCTGCCCACACCCCGGTGGCGACCTGCCCGGTTCCGGCCGCCGTCCACCGCACTCGAGGCCACCGTCTGCGATGCCTTCACCCGAACCCTCGGCATCGAGCGGATCGGTCTCGATGACGGCTTCTTCACCCTCGGCGGCAACTCGCTGGCCGCGGCCGAGTTGGTGGCGCGGCTGGCGGAGTCGACCGGTGTCACCGTGCCGGTTCAGTGGATCTTCACCGATCCGACACCCGAGTCGCTGGCCCGCCGCATCGACGCCGGCCGCTACGGGATCGACGAGCAGGACCCCGGTGCGGCGCTGTCCGTCGTGCTGCCCCTGCGCGCCGCCGGCACCGAGCCGCCGCTGTTCTGTGTCCATCCCGCCATCGGATTGGCTTGGGGTTTCAGCGGACTCGTGCAGCATCTCGATCCGGACCGCCCCGTGTACGGGGTGCAATCCCCGGCGTTCAGCGACGCCACCGCGAAGTTCGAGACGCTCGACCAACTGGCCGCCCGCTACGTCCGAGAGATCCGGGCGGTCCAGCCGCACGGCCCCTATCATCTGCTCGGGTACTCGCTCGGCGGCACCATCGCGCATGCGATCGCCGTCCAACTCGGCCGCGACGGCGAGTCGGTCGCCACCCTGGCCATGATGGACACTCGTGTCGTCACCGCCGGTACCGTCCGCGCACCAACTCCTCCCATCGGGCAGCTGCTGGCCGAGTTCGCCGGTCTCGAAGTGCCACCGGACCGGGCCGATCTCACCGCCGAGTCCGCGGCCGAGCTGCTCCACCGGCAAGGTGGACTGTTCACCGCCGTCACCCCCGAGCAGCTCGTGCTCCTGCACGACGACTACACCCGGCTCGTCGACCTCACGTGGCACCACCGGCCGACGCCCTTCGACGGTGACCTGATCTACTTCAGCGCCGCTGCCCACACAGCGGACGGCCCCGCCCCGGTCCTCGCCTGGAACGACCTCGTCACCGGCCGGATCACCGAACATCGCATTCCGGTCCGCCACGAACGGATGATCGAACCCGAATCGCTGCGCGCGATCGGATTCGCCCTCACCGAGCACTTCCGCTCCGCACACACCACCCCCATGGAGTCCCCACCCCCTACAAGGACAAGCCGATCATGAACACCTGCCGAATCGTCGGGTCGCGCTCCGGCGTCGAGCCAGTCAACCTGTTCGCTCCCGATCCCGCGACTCCTATCGCCGCGCACCCCCGTGCCGCCGAATTACGTAGGTGGACTCAGGAATACCTGTGTCAGCCGCATCCCGACCTAGGTCGAACCGGTCCGGTCTGTCCTTACACCAACCGCGCCATCACAAACCACTTCCTGTGGGCCGCATTCATCGAAGGTCGTTCCATCGACGCTCGGATCCTGACCGCGGTCGTCGACGATCTGTACGAACTGTTCCCCGTCCTGCCACCCCGGGACGAACCCGATTCCAAGTTCAAGGCCGTCCTCGTGGTCTTTCCGAACCTCACCGAATACGCGGACATAGACGCGGTTCAAATCGAGCACAAGTCTCGATTCGTCGAAAAGGGTCTGATGCTGGGGCAGTTCTATCCGGGGTGCACCGCCCCGGGGCTGCACAACCCGGCCTTCCCCGCACTCGACGCGCCACTGCCCATTCTCGCCGTTCGCCATATGGCCCCCACCGACTTCCCATTCCTCAGCACCCGCCATGAATGGATGGATTCCTACCTCAAACTGTTCGCCCCTGCGATCCCCAAGTTCATCACCAGCACCATGTCCGACAGACTCACACATCCGACCGATGGCGCCGCGAACGCCGCCGCCCGCGCGGATCCGCGGGTGACAGCGCGACGAAATCGACCGTAGCGCAACGACGGTCCGCTAACCGGTGCCGACCAGATGGGTCCGGTGGAGCGCGGATGTGGACGACGACCTGCTCGGGGCGGTCATTCGCGCCCGAAACTCCTGCGGTGGACAACCTTTCCAGCGTCGGAACGCGCGAATGAACGATGCCGCCTCCGCGTAACCGAGCCGCGCGGCCACCTGCTCGGTGGTCATATCGGTGTGGGTCAACAGCTCCTCCGACATCATCTCGCGAACCTCGTCGAGCAACGTGCGGAACGACGTGCCCTCGTCCCGCAGCCGCCGCGACAGGGTGCGCGGGCTCATGAAAAGGGCTGCGGCGATGGCGATCTGGTCGGGAATCTCGCCCGGATTGCGGACCAGCAGATCACGCACCGAACCGGCGACACCGGTGCGGGCGCGGCGGGCGGTGAGCAGATCGCGGCACAGCTGTTCGCATGTCCCGCGCGCCCATTCGTTGGCCTGCGGCAGCGCGACATCGAGATACGCACTGTCGAAGACCGATTCGTTGACCGCCGCGTCGAAATCCGGCTCGATACCGAAGACATCGCGATAGCGCGTCGTATCCGCGGGAGCGGGATGGCGGAAGCTGATCCTGGTGGCGGGTACACCCGCGGAGAACCGCTCCCGGCCGATGGTCTGGATACCGGTGATGACGCGTTCGGTCAGGAAGGCGCGCATATCCTCCGGAATCTGCGAATCGTCGAAGATGAGCCGCGACTCGGCCGGTCCCTCCTCGAAGGTCAACCGGCCGAAGAGGAACGCCGAATCGAGATAGCGCAGCGAAACCTCGATCACCTCGCGCACCGTGCGGCTGCTGAGCAGCGCCAGCCCCCACGGCCCGTACAGCGATAAGTGATAGCGGCTCCCGGCCTCGACGCCCAATCCCGGTTCGGCACCGAATCGCGCGAGCAGATTCCGCACGACACGCACCTCTTGACGTGCCGTCACCTCGGCATCGGGATCGGTCACCGTCTCGGGCACCAGTTTCGTGCCCTCCAGACAGGCTTCCGGCGACATGCCGCGTTCCTGTGCCATTTGCATCAGCACATGCACGCTGGAGGTACTACGCAGTAGATCCCAATCGAACACCGAACTGCATCCTCGTCGAAGCCGCTTCCATCCTGCTCTCGGCGGAACGTATCAATCATTTCTTCTTCATCGCAGGAAAATCGGAACACCCGGTGCCACGCCGGCGGAAATGCCACGCTGGAGGGTGGGGCACAGCACAGGAGGTGAGCCGGATGAGTACGGCAGAACAGCAGGTCGACATCGCGGTGCACAATCCGGCCGACGGTAGCGTCACCGGCCGGGTACCCGACGAATCGAGTGTGGCCGTGGCCGCGACGGTGCGCGCATTGCGCCTGTTCCAGCCGGAATGGGAGGCGATCGGTCCGGACGAGCGCGCCGAATGGCTATTTCGGCTGCAGGATTGGCTGATCGATAATTCCGATGAGCTCACCGATGTGGTCCAGTCCGAAACCGGCAAGACTCGCTACGACGCGGAGATCGAGGTGCCCGCCGCGGTCGATCTGATCAAATACTGGGCGCGCAATGCCGCGAAATTCCTGCTCGACGAGCATCCGGCGCCGCACAGCCCGCTCGGCCGGACCAAGCGACTGATCAAGGCCTATCGGCCGTATCCGGTGGTCGGGATCGTTACGCCGTGGAACTTTCCGCTGCTCAATGTGTGCTTCGATGCGCTCCCCGCGCTGATGGCCGGGGCCGCGGTGCTGGTCAAGCCGTCGGAGGTCACGCCGTTGAGTGCGGTCGCGCTGGCGCGTGGGTGGGCCGAGATCGGTGCGCCGCCGGTCTTCGCGGTGTCGACGGGGCGCGGGGATACCGGGCGCGCGGTGGTCGAGGCGGTCGATTACGTGCAGTTCACCGGGTCCACGAAGACCGGCAAGACGATCGCGGCGGCCTGCGGTGCGACGCTGACCCCGTACAGCCTCGAGCTCGGCGGCAAGGATCCGGCGATCGTGCTCGCTGATGCCGATATCGAGCGGGCGGCGGCGGGCATCGCCTACGGCGGACTGTTCAATTCCGGGCAGGTCTGTGTGTCGATCGAGCGGGTGTACGTCGAGGCGCCGGTCTACGACGAGTTCGTGACCAGCCTGACCGAACAGGTGCGCAAGCTGCGGCAGGGGCACGACGGGCGCGGGTTCGCCTTCGATATCGGCGCGATGGCAACCGAGGCGCAGCGCGATATCGTGGCCCGCCATGTCGACCAGGCGGTGGCCGCGGGCGCGCGGATCACCATCGGCGGCAAGGCGACCGGGGCCGGCACGTTCTTTGAACCGACCGTGCTGGTGGATGTGGACCATTCGATGGCGTGCATCAGCGAGGAGACATTCGGACCGACCATTCCGGTGCTGAAGGTCACCGACGAGGACGAGGCGGTTCACCTGGCCAATGATTCGGTCTACGGTCTGTCGGCCACGGTCTGGACCGGAGACCGCAAGCGCGGCGAGCGGGTGGCGCGGCGGCTGGAAGCGGGTGCGGTCAATATCAACGACGCCTTCGCGAATCTGTTCAGCTTCGCGCTGCCGATGGGCGGGTGGAAGGATTCCGGGGTCGGCGCCCGATGGGGCGGTGCCGCCGGAATCCGGAAATACTGTCGCCAGCAAGCGATTACGGTGCCGCGCATACCGACGATGAAGCGTGAGCTGACGTGGTATCCGGCCTCCCGCACGCGCTTGCGTATGGTGCGGGGATTGATGCGCGCGCTCGACGGACGCGGCCGACGTAAACTGCCGAAGTTACTGGGCGGCAAGCGATAAGGCGTCGATTCAGGCGAATATCGACCGGGCGACCCGGAATCCGACATCGTCGATCCGATAGGTCGGATGGCTGCGCCGTCGCACCGAGGCCCGGCAGCTCCACTGCTCGTCGGACCAGCCGCCGCCGCGCAGCACCCGATACGACTCGTACACCTCGGCATCGTAGATGTCCCAGCACCAATCCCATACGTTGCCGAGCATGTCGTACAGGCCCCACGCGTTGGGCAGCTTGCCGCCCACCTCGTGCATGTGTTCCGCGGAATTGTCTCGGTACCAGGCGATTTCGTCGAGTTCGCCATATCGAGGACCCGAAGTGCCCGCCCGACACGCGTATTCCCATTCGGCCTCGGTCGGCAGCCGGTATCCGTCGCTGTCGGCATCCCACTCGACCTCGTCGTCGTGCACGTGATACGCGGGCGGCACACCCGCACGAAGCGACAGGCCGTTGCAGAACCGGACCGCATCGAACCACGAAACACCCTCGACCGGCAGCCGGTCACCGCGCGCCGCACTCGGCAGCTCACCCGTGACCTGCGCATACTGCGACTGGGTAATAGAAAACGCCGCCAACCGAAAACCGGCCACCTCGACCGCCCAGCTCCGCTGGGTCCGCCGATCCGACAGCGTCACCCGCCCGGCGGGTAGCCCGACCATCTCGATTTCCGCACGCACAGCTAGCCGATCTTAATGCATGCGTACCGTGACTGCCGGTACCGCCGACACGATGGGAGAGGCTGTTCAGCATGACCGAATCTGATCTGTCCGAACTGCGGAAACTAGCCGAGAGCGGTGATGTCGACGCGATCGCCGAACTGGTCGAACTTGCTGGGGAGCAGGGCAATGTGGACGAGTTGCGTCGTCTCTCCGACAGCGGCAATGCCGACGCGACCGATATTCTCATCGAACTCGCCACCGAGCGGGGTGACATCACCGAATTGCGCCGTCTCGCCGACCAGGGCAATGTCGCCGCCACCGACCAGCTGATCGAACTCGCGGTCGAACAGTGTAACCTCGACGAACTCCGGCGCCTCGCCGAGCAGGGCAATACCGATGCGGCCGAACAACTTATGGAACTGACCGCTGAATAATGCGCGGCGGGCGGGGAGTGGCTAGGCGAAAATCTTGGCGCGCCGATGGCCTCCGGCCTAGCCTTGACTCGCATCGCGCGAAGAGGAGACGACCGTGCCCGACGTCCGTGAAGTGTGGCAGAGCCGAGTCTGGGGGAATCTCGGGGCTCCGGTATACGACTTCGTGCTCGACCACCCGCAAGTGGCCCGGCCCGCCGGACAGGTGATGTGGGGCTGCGATACCCGCCGGATGTACGCGGCGATGGATGTCGTCAACGAGTTGCCGGAGGGCGCCGCGGTGCTGGACCTACCGGTCGGCGGCGGCGTCACCCTGCGTCGACTCGAACCCGGTCGCAAGCTCCGCTATGTGGCCGCGGACATTTCCGATGACCAGTTGGCGGCGGCGCGCCGCGCGGCCGAGCGCAACGGACTGTCCGATATCGACTATGTCCGCGCCGATGTGGTCGATCTACCCTTCGCCACCGGCGAATTCGATCTGGTGGTGAGCTTCGCCGGTCTGCACTGCATGCCGGATCCGGCCGCCGCGGTCGCATCGCTGGCCAGGGTGCTCGCGCCGGGTGGACGGCTGGTCGGCAGTTGTGTGGTGCGCGGGGTCCGGCCGCGCTTCGACGCGCACATGCGGGTGATGCGGACCATGGGCGTATTCGGTCCGTCCGGTACTCCGGCCGACCTGTCGGGCTGGATCGCCGCGGCGGGTCTGCGCGAGGTCGAGCTGGTGTGCAACGGCGCGCTGGCGCAGTTCACGGCTGTGAAGGACTAGCGTGGCTCATAGCGCGGGCCGACCAGGGCAATGGCCGTATCGACCGCGACGTCGATGATGTCGCGGATATCCTTGCCCGCCTCGACCGTCGAGGCAATGAGTTCGCGGAAGCCGCCGTAGAGGATCGTCGCCATCTGACGGGTCGGTGGATGCAATCCGGGGGCTTCGAACCCCGGCGTGGCGGTGATGCTCTGGATCAGATTGATGAAGGCCTCGCCCACGTCGTGATGGAGTTGGCGAGCCGCCTCGCCGAGCGCGGGAGTATCCCGAATCCAGGCCAGGGTGATCGTCGGGTCCTGATGGGATGCGCGGATCCACGCCTCGATGGCCTGCCGGATCTGGGTGCGCCAAGCTGCGGTCGGGTCGACGGCATCGTAGATCTGCTGGATCGTCTCATTGTTGCGCTCGGTGAGCAGCGCGATGAAGCAGTCCTGCTTGCTGTCGAAATGTTCGTAGAAGGTGCGACGGGACGTGCGCGCATTGCGGACCACATCGGCCACGGTTGTTTCGCGATAACCGCGATCGCGCACGGCCTCGGCCATCGCGTCGAGAAGCCGACGCCGGAATGCCGATTCCGGCGTGGCCTCGGCGGCGCTGCTTACGGCGGGCTCGGCACGGGTCACGAGAACGAGGTTAGTTCGCCCCGCCGCCACGGCGATCATGGCCTCACACGCACCGGTATACGGTCGGGTACGGCGGCCCGGCGCGCGAACCGGATGGTGCCGTCCTCGATCCGCCCATGGCGCAGTGCGAGCACATCGTGGGCGTAGTTCATGCCCAATCGCCAGGGCCGTCGCGATCCGGCCCGGGGAAAGTGGTCGATGGAGCGTTGGACGTAGCCGGATTGGAAATTCAACAGTGGTTCCTGGGCGATGCTCGGATCCGGCCACGGTGTGCACCGGTCATAGCCGCTGTCGTCCATATGCCGCAGCAATCGGCACACGAATTCGCCGACCAGATCTGCCTTCAACGTCCAGGACGCGTTGGTGTAGCCGATGGTGAAGGCGAAGTTGGGGACGCCGCTCAGCATCATGCCCTTGTAGGCCATGGTGTCCGACAGCGCGATCGTGCGGCCGTCGACGGTGAATTCGATCCCGCCGAAGGCGAGCAGCTGCAGACCGGTGGCCGTCACCACGATATCGGCGGGGAGGTCGGTGCCCGAGGCCAGACGCAGGCCGTCGGGGGTGAACTTCTCGATGCGGTCGGTCACCACGGTGGCACGCCCGGTTCGGATCGCCTGGAACAGATCCCCGTCCGGCACCAGGCAGAGCCGTTGGTCCCACGGGTTGTAGGTCGGTTTGAAGTGGACGTCCACCTCGTATCCGGTCGGCAGTTGCGCGGCCGTCTGCTTGCGGATGAAGTTGCGCATCATGCGGGGACGGCGCTGGCTCAGTTGGTAGATGACTGTGCCGATGAGCACGTTCTTCCACCGGGTGATCGTGTAGGCGCGGCGCGGGCCGAGCCGTTCGCGTAGGCGGATCGCCACCGCGTCCTCGGTGGGCACGGACATGATGTACGTGGGCGAGCGCTGCAGCATGGTCACCTGCGCTGCCGTCTCGGCCATGGCCGGGACGAGGGTGACCGCGGTGGCCCCGCTGCCGATCACCACGACTCGCTTACCCGCATAGTCCAGGTCGGCGGGCCACTGCTGCGGATGTACGAGTTGCCCACGGAAGTCGTCGATTCCGGCGAATTCGGGGGTGTAGCCGTGGTCGTAGCGGTAGTAGCCACTGCACACGTACAGGAAGCCGCAGGTGAACGTCGAGGTGGTGCCGTCGTGTTCGGCCGTCACCGTCCACTGCGCCGCTCCGGTCGACCAGGATGCCCCGATGACCTTGTGTCCGAATCGGATTCGGCGATCGATTCCCGCTTCAGCTGCGGTGTCACGGATGTAATCGAGGATCGAGGCCCCGTCGGCGATGGCCGCGGCCTGCGTCCACGGACGGAAACGGTAACCGAGGGTGTGCATATCGGAATCCGAACGCACCCCCGGATAGTGGAACAGATCCCAGGTGCCGCCGATTGCCGTGCGCGCCTCCAGAATTGCGTAGCTGCGCTTCGGGAAGGCGGTCTGCAGGTGGTGTGCCGCGCCGATGCCGGAGAGACCGGCACCGACGATCAGCACATCGAAGTGCTCGGGCTCATCTGTCGCGCTACCGTCAACCGCCATCGAGTCGCCGAGCGGTGGTGTCATACCGTCACCTCCGCCTTGGTGCGATTCCGCAGCTGCCGCTCGAGCACCGCGTATATGTCGTAGTAGTGGGTCGGCGCGATACGTGCGAGCGCGTCGAAGACGTAGGCGTCCGGCCCGACCAGAATGCGGGACTTGCCGCGTTCCACTCCGCGACAGATGATTTCGGCCGCCTTGTCCGGTGCGGTCAAGGTGATCGCTTCGAACTCCGCCGCCATCTGCTCATGCGAACGGCCGCGCCCCTCGGGATCCTTGCGCCACCGGGCATTGCGCGCGATGTTGGTGGTGATACCGCCCGGATGCACATTCACCGCGGACACTCCCGTGCCCCGAAGTTCTTGGCGCAGTGCGTCGGTGAAGCCGCGCACCGCGAATTTCGCCGCGCAGTAGGCACTTTGATACGGCATGCCGAGCAATCCGAACACACTGGAGGTATTCACGATGACACCCTGATCCTGTTCGACCAAGATGGGCAGAAATGCGCGGGTGCCGTTGACCACGCCGTCGAAGTTGATCCGCCGCAACCATTCGTCATCCTCGGGAACCGCGTCGAGCACCGACGAGGACGTCGCGACACCGGCATTGTTGAACACCGCCGCCAACGGCTCGGTCAGCCATGCCTTGACCTCGGCGGCGAACGCGAGTTGGTCGGCGGCATCGCTTACATCGAGCACCCGGGTGAGCACGGGACCGGTCAGCGTGGCGGCCGTCTGCTTCAAGCCGACCGCGTCGATATCGGCGATCGCCACGGGTGACCCACGGCGCGAAAGCAATTGGGCGAGACTTCGACCGATACCGGAGGCGGCGCCGGTGATCATGGCGGGACGGCCGGACAGCGGCCTAGCGTTGCGGGGCATCGGTGCTCCTGACGGTGCGGATATGGGTGTCGATGAGATCGGTGAGCGTGGGCCGGACACCGACGGGCAGGTCGTGTCCCATCCCGGGCAGGGTGTGCAGCCGCGCACCGGTGATGGCGCGCGCCGTGACGGTGCCGCCGGTCGGGTTCACCATCAGGTCGCGGTCACCGTGCAGGATCAGGGTCGGGGCGGTGACGGCGGCGAGTTCCGTGGTGCGGTCACCGGATTTGAGTATCCCGGCGAGTTGACGGCCGACCCCCGGTGCCGGATGGGGATCGCGGTCCCAGGTCGTCGCCGCGGCGGTGCGCACCGCTTGCTCGTCGAACGGATAGCCGTGCGAGCGGATGTGGCGGTACATGCGCACCGAGCGTTCGATGTGTTCGGTGCGCGTGCGGGCCGGTCGGCTGAACATCAATCGCCAGGTCGACAGGGCCGGACGCCCGACGCGTGCCGCACCCGTGGTCGACATGATCGAGGTCAGTGAGGCGACCCGGGCCGGATAGCGGGCGGCGACGGTTTGCGCGATCATGCCGCCGAGCGACATCCCCACCAGATGCGCGGAACCCAGCTCCAGCGCATCGAGCAGACCGACGGTGTCGGCGGCCATGTCGGAGAGGTCGTATTGCGCTGTGTGCCAGCGCTTTCGCAGGAAGTCGAGCGGACCAGGCGGTGCGAAGCCGAAATGCGTCGACATGCCGACATCGCGATTGTCGAAGCGGATGACGTCGTAGCCGCGCGCGACCAGGAGTTCGCACAGACCGTCGGGCCAGTCGTGCAGTTGCTGACCCAGTCCGGCGACGAGCAGCAGCGGGGTGCCGCCGTCACCCAGGCGCTCGTAGGCGAGTGTGACGCCACCGCCGACATCGGCGTACTGCTGCGTCATGCCGTCACCTGTTCGGCCTTGGCCTCGGCCGTGACGGGCCGGGGCGCACGGCGGTACACCACGGCGCGGCCCTTCTTGGCGGGCACCAGCGCGACTCCGCGGAAGTGTGTGCGCTCATCCGGCGCGTTGGTCGGCTCGAGTGTGAAATCCCGCAGCAGCGTGCGCAATACGACATTCATCTCCATGGTGGCGAAGGCCGCGCCGATGCAGCGCCGAGCGCCGCCGCCGAATGGAATCCAGCTGAAGGTGCCCGGCCGGACACCGACGAAACGATCCGGATCGAAGGCGCGGGCATTCGGGAACAATTCCTCGTTGTCGTGCATGAGCCGAATGCTGACCAGCACATTCTGCCCCTTGGGCAGGGTCCACCGACCCAGCTGCATCGACTGCGCCCGGATCTTGCGGGCCGTCGCGTCGATGACCGGGCGCACCCGCTGCACCTCCAGCAGGGTGGCCTCGCGCAGCGCCGAACCGCCCTCGTCGACCTCGGCGACCAAGCGCCGCAACACTTCCGGATGCCTGCGCAACCGCTCGATGGTCCAGGACAGCGTGGTCGCCGTGGTCTCGTGGCCCGCGGTGAGCAGGGTGAGCAGTTCATCGGCGATCTCGCCGCGGGTCATCGCGGTGCCATCGTCGTAGCGGGCCTGCAGCATCATTGCCAGCACATCGTCGCGGTCGGCGACGTGCTCGTCGGTGGCGGCTCGATCGATGAGCCTGCCGACGATCTCGTCGTAGTGGCGGCGATGCGCGGCGAAGCGGGCCCATGGCCCGTACCGCCCCAAGAACTTTCGCGGCACCGGCAGTGCTGCCAGCGCCGAGCCGACCAACACCAGTTTGGGCAGCAGCTCGCGCAGTTCGTCGAATTCCTTGCCCTCGGCGCCGAATACGGCGCGCAGGATCACATTCAGGGTGATCCGCATCATCGAATCCATCGTCGCGAACTCCCGGCCCTGCGGCCAGGTGGCCAGCTCGCGCACCGTCTCCTCCTCGATCAGCGTCTCGTACACCGCGAGGCGACGACCGTGAAACGGCGGGGTGAGCAATTTGCGCTGCTTACGGTGTTCGGCGCCCTCGAGCGCGAACAGCGAGCCGGGACCGAGGAACTGTCCGAGATTGACATCGCCATTATCGGCCACCTCGGAGCTCGCGGTGAACAGCGCTTTCACCTCGGCCGGTTCGGATAGCACCACCATCCGCCCGAAGCGCGGTAGGTAGACCGTGAACGCCGAGCCGTAGCGCTCATGCAACCTGCGCCACGCATGGGTGCGGCCCGCCATCACCTCGATGGCCTGTACGAAGGCCGGACTCGTCGGTCCGTCGGGCAATTTCACCGTGGTCATGCGGCACCTCCCAGCGTGGTACATCTGTGTACCAACAGCACGGTACGCTCACGTACCGGATGTGGCAAGGGTCACTTTCGGAATTGCCGCCCGCTGCGGCGGTGTGGGTGGTTAGCGTGAGCGCGTGCGCAAGCATCGTTGGGTGACAACGGGAGGCTGGTTTCGCGGCAGGCGTGAGCTGCGCAAACCCGATCGGTGGGCAGCACGGGGATGGTTCGCCATCCTCGCGACGGTCATCGTGTTGATCGGTGTTGCCGGACCCGCGCCCGCCGAACCGGTCCCCGCCGATCTCGTCACCGTCGAAACCGGTCAGTTGCGCGGCGTCCTGGACGCGGAGCATCGGTTGTTCGCGGGCATTCCCTACGCGGCGCCGCCGGTCGGCGAACTGCGCTGGCGGCCACCGGCGCCGGCCGCGCCATGGCCCGGTATTCGGGACGCCGCGGTGGCCGGGCCGAGCTGCCCGCAGGAAAACGACGTCTACGGGATAATCGGGGCGAACCCGACGAAGTCGGAAGACTGTCTGTATTTGAATGTCTCGACGCCGCGCAGCTTCCCTGCCGACGGTGCGGGGCTACCGGTGCTGGTCTGGATTCACGGCGGCAGTTTCGTTACCGGTTCCGGCGACACCTACGGTGCCGCGCCGCTGATCGCACACGGCGACGGTGATCTGATCGTGGTCACGATCAATTACCGGCTCGGCACGCTCGGCTATCTCGCCGCGTCGGCACTGGACGAAGGTTCCGGTGCCGGGAATTACGGCTATCTGGATCAGCAGGCCGCATTGCGCTGGGTGCGGCGCAATATCGCGGCATTCGGTGGCGATCCGGAGCGCGTGACGCTAGCGGGGGAGTCGGCCGGTGCGGCGTCGGTATGCACGCAGATGGCCGCGCCGAGCTCGCGTGGACTGTTCCGGGCCGCGATCATGGAGAGCGGGCCGTGCAGTACCGGGGTGCCCACCGCGACGGCGATGGCCGACAGCGACGCTTACGCCGCACGTCACGGGTGCGCCGGACCTGGTACTGCGGCGTGTCTGCGTGCGTTGCCGATCGATACGCTGGTGAACGATTCCTTCACCGCGACGGTATTCGGGGGCCCGTTCCTGCCGTCCGGGCCGCAGGCGGCCCTGCGCAACGGCGCCGTGGCCGATGTGCCCATTCTCGTCGGGGCGAACAACGATGAGATGTCGCTGTTCGTGTACACGAGATACGGTGTGCCCCTTGGTAGGCCGCTGACGGCCGCCGGATACCGTGACGCGCTGGCCGGCGCCATGCCCGACCTGACGCCGGAGCAACTCGACCGCGTCGAACAGGCCTACCCGGCCGCCGCCTATCCGCAGCCCGCGCTCGCATTGTCACGCGCCTGGACCGACCGCGTCCTCACCCAGCTGATCGTCCAATACGATGCGTTGGGCCCGCGCACCCCCACCTACACCTATTCCTTCGACGACCCGGCGCCGCTCGGCCCACCGAATATCTTCCCGCTGGGCGCATTCCACGCCAGTGAGCTGGTATCGCTGTGGAGTCTGCGCGACCTCGGCTGGCTCTACGGCGCGGTCATGACACCGGACCAGCAACGCCTCGCCGCCGAAATGCGAAGGTACTGGTCCCGATTCACCATCGATGCCCGTCCGGATCCGGCAGGTCTCGAGCCGATCCCGGCCTACGATCCGGCCGCACCACTGGTCATGTCCTTCCGGCCCAGCGGAAATCGGCTCATCGACTCCTATGCCGCCGACCATCGAGCCGACTTCTGGAAGCCCATGCTGCCGCGCTGAGCTGGGACGGATCGCGCCGAACCGGGGTCAGATCTTGCGGATGACCGTGACGACCTTGCCGAGGATCTGCGCGTCGTTGCCCGGAATCGGTTCGAACAGCGGATTGTGTGGCATGAGCCAGACATCCTTGCCGGTGCGTTTGAACGTCTTCACCGTCGCCTCGCCCTCGATCATCGCGGCCACGATATCGCCGTTGTCGGCGACATTCTGCTGGCGCACGACCACCCAGTCGCCATCGCAGATGGCCGCGTCGACCATCGATTCTCCGACGACCTTGAGTAGGAACAGCGATCCGTCGCCGACCAGTTCGCGCGGCAGCGGAAAGACGTCCTCCACCGCCTGCTCGGCCAGGATCGGGCCACCGGCGGCGATCCGGCCGAGGACGGGCACGAAGGTCGGGACCGGCCTGCCGGTCTCGACCTCCTCGGCGCTCGGCAGGCTGGTCACCGCGCGCACCGCCTCGTCGAGACCGCGAACGTCGACGGCGCGTGGGCGATTCGGGTCGCGGCGCAGATAGCCCTTGCGTTCGAGGGTGCGCAACTGATGGGCGACCGACGAGGTGGAGGTGAGGCCGACCGCGTCGCCGATCTCGCGGATGCTCGGCGGGTAGCCGCGCTCGCTCACCGAGGTGCGGATGACCTCCAGAACCTTGCGCTGACGCACGGTGAGATCCGCCCCGGTACCGGAGGGGTCGGTGCCAACTCCGCTCTCGTCGCCCGTGTCGTCTGTGTGGCTCACCGCAACCGCCCTTCTGTGTCCATTGAATTTCGTCTAAACGAATCTAGTCCGGTCACGCCGATGTATCAAACATCTGTTCGAGGCATGTCGGCCTTTTCTGCTGACTTTGTCGGTGGGGCGTGGTAGAAATCGAACAGAGGTTCTTCGAACACTTGATCGAATAGCTACCCCATCGTCTCGCGACATACCTGAGCACCCACCAACACCCCGTCACGGAGGTTTGTCCGATGAGCACAGCGATCAGCACCCCGAGCGTCGACCTCGAGAACGAGGCCGACGTCGATCTCGGCTTCGAATCCGTTCCGCGCGTACAGCGTCCGCATCGCGGTGGCATTCGCGCCCTGGGCGCCGCGCGCGCCGCGACGGATCGGCGCCCGCGCGATGGTCGGCCAGGCGGTGCGGTGGTGCTGTACGACCGCGGTCCCGTTCGAACGCACGCGCTACGTCAGGCGCGGGCTCCGCATCCCATGGAGCGGGTCGAACAGGCGCAGGTCGGGTTCGCGGTACTCGCGGTGGCCGCACTGTCGAGTGCGCTTGTGGTGACGGCGCTCATCGGGTTGGCGCATTGGCGCGCCGGAACTTTCGGCGGCGACGCCCCGGCTACGGTGCCTGCAGTGGTCGAGCAGCAGTCGGTTCCGGGTGGCGCGGGAGTCGGTGTGCCGCAGTAGCTCGTCGAAAGCCGATGTGGCGGACGGCGACCGGTCGATCCGCCATGAAGGGTGGCCGAAATTGTCGATTGCAAACTAGAACATGTTGCTACTGTGCCTGAAAACGTGACCTAGGCAACACTTGCCGACGAACGATTTCGGGACACCACGCAATGACGCATCGCTCCACCGCCGCACACGCCGTCCGTCTGCTCGTCCGGATCGCCGGGTTGCTGGCCTGTCTTATCTTCGGGCTCACCATGATTCCGGCCGCACAGGCGGCACCCGCATACGAGGCGTATCTGGATCTACCTGCCCTCAATGGGGACGGTGCCGGCCGCGGTGGTCTGAATCCCGCACTGCCACTGGACGAGTCGCTATTGGGTGCCGCGCTCGACCAGGCCAGAGCCGAGGGGGTGGCCCCGAGCCGCTATGCGACACTGCTGCACCAGTATTGGCTGGTGGTCTCGACCCGCAATGCCGATATCGACCTCGCGACCTGGGATCCGGCGCTCGGCGCACATGCCAACCAGCGCACCTTCAACCAGGTGTACGTCAACTACTTCCGGCTGGCGAATCAGCATCCGGAATACTGGTGGGCGGGCCTGGCCGGAATCGCGGGCGGTTCCTTCGCCTCGGGTTTCTTCGACCTCGGCGATGTCGGCCTGGTGCTCGATGTGCCGGGCATCCATCAACTCGGCGATGCGGTCGCCGACCTGTTGCACAGCACCCCACCGGAATTGGTGGCCCGGGTGCCCGCCGATATCCGGCTGCTCGCCACCGCGGGTTCGCGCCTGAGCGCCGCGGATGTTGCCTGGTACCAGACCCGGCTGATGATCATGCAGAAGCACATCTTCACCGATCTGGTCCCGATGCACGAGGTCTATGCCGCACTCGGCATGGCCGGAATCGACGAGCTGTATGCGGCAGGGGTGATAGATGCCGATATCCGCACCGCCTGGCAGTCGATCGATTCACATACCCGCGACGGATATGTGGACGCGCTCATCCGCATGACCGATCGTGAGCAGAACCGAGTCATCGCCGACCAATGGGATGTCACCTCGGCGGGTCGTGGCGCAATGGGGCGGGTGATGACCTACGTGAGCACGGTGGCCGGTAAGCCGGCGGTCCCCGGCGTCCGCGCACCCGGTGTTTTCGCGCCTGCCACCGTCAGCGCGGATATCGCGGGGCGCACAGTTTCGCTGCGCACTCCGCTGCCGGACTTCAACTGGGCCGACCGCGATGCCCGCTGGCACTACATCACGGGCGATCTGGTGCCGCGGCATATCGATATGGAGAGCAATCGCCCGTTCGCCCAGGTGGTGCTCGGTGAATCCTTCTGGAGCAAGCTCGCACACGGCCGGATGATCGCGCGCATTCCCGATTTGATCGCCGATCTGACGACACAGTGGCAACTCGGATGAGTGTCGGTGGACGGGGTAGTTGGGACGTGTGAGACGGTTGGTGACCCCACCCGGGTATCCTGGACCCGATATGGACGTATCGGTCTAGACCCCTGTACACGTGCTCGCCGGATCGGGACTGGCGAACCGGAGCCGATTCGGACGCGGGCGCGCGCATCGACGAAGGATCTCTCGGATGCATTGCCCCTACTGTCGACACCCCGACTCGCGGGTCGTCGACTCGCGTGAGGCCGAGGAAGGCACGGCCATCCGCCGCCGGCGTTCCTGCCCGCAGTGTGGGAGACGATTCACCACGGTCGAGACCGCGATCCTATCCGTGGTCAAACGCAGCGGAGTCACCGAACCGTTCAGCCGGGAAAAGGTCATCCGCGGTGTGCGGCGCGCCTGCCAGGGCCGCGAGGTCGCCGAAGACGCCCTGAACCTGCTGGCCCAGCAGGTAGAGGACGCGGTGCGCGCGAAGGGTTCGCCCGAAGTCCCGAGCCATGAGGTCGGCCTGGCCATCCTCGGCCCCCTGCGCGATCTGGACGAGGTGGCCTACCTGCGGTTCGCCTCGGTCTATCGCTCCTTCACCTCGGCGGACGATTTCGAACGCGAAATCGCCGATCTGCGCAAGCACCGTGCGGAAGCGACGGTCGCGGCCAGCGCGGACTGACCATCGCGGTCACAGGCAGATGCCCGGTGGACATGAGCAGCCGAAGCTGCCCATCGCCTGCCCGGGGCAGATGGTGACCGATCCGGTGTCGAGCAGGCGAACCAGCTGCCGCAGCAGGTCACTATCGGCGCGGACCGGCGCTGGTTGCGGTGCTGGTGGCTGTGCCCCGGCGGCCGTCATCGGGGCGAGCGCGATGGCGCATGCGGCGATTGTCGGTGCGAGGGATTTCCGCATGTCGAATGCATCCTTCGAGAATTCGCGCCGGACAGCCTGGGCACCTACCGGCGCGGAGCGAGTGTCGCGGCGGCCGTAGTACTTCTGCACGCCACCGTCTCCGGCGACATTAGCCGCGTTATCCGTACCTCGTCGCGCCCCCAGAACTACCGGTAGCGGATCGGCCTCGGCGCGCGGTCGGCATCAGCGGCGGATGGCGGCGATGGCCTTCTCGATGCGCTTGGTGGAGACCGGGTAGGGCGTGCGGAGTTTCTGGGCGAAGAGGCTGACGCGGAATTCCTCGATCATCCACCAGATTTCGGTGACATCGGGGCCATGCTTACGGGTTTCGGGCAGGACATTGACCAGGCGGTCGTAGGCGGCGAGGGCGCGGTCGATTTCGACCATGCCCTGTCGGTCGCGGACCGCGGAGCCGGGCAGTGATTCCAGGCGGATGCGGGCGGCCTCGAGGTAGCGGGGTAGTTCGCGCAGGCGAGCGCTGCCCCACTCCGAGATGAAACCGGGGAAGATCAGGTCGTCGAGTTGGTGGCGGACATCGTCGGCGATATCGCGTTCGGACGCATCGGCGAGTGCGGACGAAACCTGGTGCGCCCCGGCCAGCACCGGTACCACCAGCCGCACGATACGTGCCACGACGGATACGAAGTCGGGGCGGATCTTCGCGACCAGAGCATCGAACTGATTCGGACTGCGTACCGGGCCACCGGCGGCGGCGATCAGTTCGTCCGCGGCGGCGGCGCGGCAGTCGTCGATGAGTGCGTCGAGCGAACCGTACGGATTCTGGCTCAGCGCAAGCCGATCCCGCGGTGGCAGACTCGCGGTGACGGTGCGGACCGAGGTGGGAATCGCGCTGAGCACCAGTGCGCGCGTACCCGCCCGCATGGCGGCGGCCTGCTCGCCGGGGGAGCTCAGCACGCGCACGGCGACACCTTCGCCCTCGGGGACCAGCGCCGGATAACCGGTGACCGTCTGTCCGGCCACCTCGCTGCGCACCGTCGGCTCGACCGTCCCCAGCGATTCCGAGGTCCACACGGTGGCGGGGGCCCGTTCCGTGCCCGCGGTCGCCCGCGCGACCGAAGCCGAAACCTGATCGGACAGTTGGGTTTTCAACTGCGCGAGGTTCTTCCCGCGCGCCAGCACCTGGCCGTGGGCGTCGATCGCGGCGAATGTCATGCGCAGATGGTCCGGTAGTGCGGCGGGGTCGAGGTCGCTCGGTGCGATGGTGACCGCACCGAGCCGCGACAGTTCCCTGGCCAGACCGATACGCAGGGGCTCGGCGCGTGGGGTGAGCGCGGCCAGGGCGGCCGCGGCGAAATCCGGTGCGGGAACGACGGTGCGGCGCAGGGCCTTCGGCAGCGTCTTGATCAGCGCGGTGGCCACCTCTTCGCGCATTCCGGGCACCAGCCAATCGAAGCCGACGGCCCGCACGTGTGCCAGTTGCTCGACCGGGATCCGCACGGTGACACCGTCATCGTCATTGCCGGGCTCGAATTGGTAGGTGAGTGGGAAGCTCAACTCACCTTGGCGCCAGGCATCCGGAAAGTCGGTCGGGTCGAGCGTCGCCGCGGCGTCATTGACCACCGTATCGGTCGAGAAATCCAGCAGTGCCGGATCTTTGCGCTTCGCCGTGCGCCACCAGCTGTCGAAATGCCGCACCGAAACGATCTCGGCCGGAATGCGCTTGTCGTAGAACTCGAACAGCACCTCATCGTCGACGAGGATGTCGCGGCGGCGGGCACGATGCTCCAGATCGGCGACATCGTCGAGGAGTTCGCGATTGCGGTGGAAGAACTCGTGGCGGGTCTGCCACTCACCCTGGACGAGGGCATGCCGGATGAACAGCTCGCGCGACAGTTCCGGATCGATGCGGCCGTAATCGACGGCACGGCTTACGACCAGTGGCACGCCGTACAGCGTGACCCGCTCGTAGGCGCGCGCGGCACCGCGCTTGGTTGACCAATGCGGTTCGGAGTAGGTGCGTTTCACCAGATCTCCGGCCAGGCGCTCGGCCCACTCCGGCTCCACCCTGGCCGCCATCCGGCCCCAGAGCCGCGAGGTTTCCACGAGTTCGGCCGCCATCACCCAGCGCGGCGGCTTCTTCGCCAGCGAGGATCCCGGGAAGATCATGAATTTTGCATTGCGGGCACCGAGGAATTCCCGCGTCTCGGCCTCGCGGACGCCGATGTGGGAGAGCATGCCCGCCAGCAACGCCTGGTGGATGGCGGTCGAATCCCATGGGGTGCCATCATTTTCGAATGCCGTGGTGGCCTGCGGTGTCGAAGCGGCGGCATTGTCGCGGCCCCCGTAGCTCGCTTTCGTGCGAGACCGGTTCGGGTCCCGCCGCTGGCGCGGCCCGCCGTCCGAATCGCTGCCATCGGCAGCGGATCGCCCACGGCGCGAGCCGCTTTCGGCGCCGCTGGAACCGTCGCCGTGCGCCGACCACCCGAGCCCACGGGTGATGGTCCGCAACTGCCCGTGCAGATCCTGCCACTCCCGGATCCGCAGGTAGTGCAGGAACTCGTCCCGGCACATGCGCCGGAACTGATTGGCCGACAGTGACTTCCGCTGCTCGGTCAGGTACTCCCACAACCGCAGGTAGGCCAGGAAATCCGAGCCTTCGACCACGAAGCGGGCATGTTTGGTGTCCGCGGCCTGCTGATGGTCGGCGGGCCGTTCGCGCACATCCTGAATGGACAGCGCCGCAACGATGATCAGCACATCGGCGAGCACGCCGTTGCGGTGGGCTTCGACCAGCATGCGCGCCATTCGCGGATCCACCGGTATCTGAGCCATCTCGCGCCCGGTAGGAGTGAGCGTCAGCGTCGCATCGGACACCTGCTCCGCTCGGGTCCGTCCCTCGGTGCTGCTGTCGCTGGTACTCGACTGGTCTTTGGTCGTCGAATCGGCCTGCCGCCGAGCCGGTTTCGCGGTGGCGCGTGCCGCGAGCGCGCCCAATTCCTCCAGCAGTGCGACACCGTCGCGAATGGCCCTGCGGTCCGGTGCCTCCACGAAGGGGAACTGCTCGATATCGCCGAGCCCCAGTGCGGTCATCTGCAGGATGACGGCGGCCAGATTGGTCCGCAGGATCTCCGGTTCGGTGAAAGCGGGCCGGGATTCGAAGTCTTGCTCGGAGTACAGGCGGATGCAGATGCCGTCGGCGACACGACCACAGCGTCCCGCGCGTTGACGCGCCGAGGCCTGTGAGACCTCTTCGATGGGAAGGCGCTGCACCTTGGTGCGCATCGAATAGCGGGAGATGCGCGCGGTGCCCGGATCGATGACGTAACGGATGCCGGGGACGGTCAGCGAGGTCTCGGCGACATTGGTGGCCAGCACAACTCGTCGGCCCGGATGCGGGGCGAAGACGCGATGCTGTTCGGCCGTGGACAGGCGGGCGTAGAGCGGCAGGATCTCGGTGCGCGGAAGCTGTAAGTCGCGCAACGCATCCGCGGTGTCGCGGATCTCGCGTTCGCCGGATAGGAAGACCAGTACGTCACCGTCACCCTCGGCGAAGAGTTCGCGCACCGCGTCACCGATGGCGTCGACCGGGTCGCGGTCCACGATCCGGGTGTCCTCGTCGTCATCATCGGTGGCGGCGGGTAGCTCCAGCGATAGCGGTCGGTACCGGATTTCGACCGGATAGGAACGGCCGGAAACTTCGACAATCGGTGCGGGAGTGTTGGATTCGTCCGCGCTCGGGTCGTCTGTTTGCTTCGCGCTCGGGTCGTCTGTTTGCTTCGCGCTCGGGTCGTCTGTTTGCTGCGCGCTCGGGTCGTCTGTTTGCTTCGCGCTCGGGTCGTCTGTTTGCTTCGCAAAGTGGCGGGCGAACAATTCCGGATCGATGGTCGCCGAGGTGATGATCACCTTGAGATCCGGTCGGCGCGGCAGCAATTGCTTCAGGTAGCCGAGCAGGAAGTCGATATTGAGGCTGCGTTCGTGCGCCTCGTCGATAATGATCGTGTCGTAGCGGCGCAGCAGCCGGTCGCGCTGGATTTCGGCGAGCAGGATGCCGTCGGTCATCAGCTTGACGAGTGTGCGATCGGAGGCCTGATCGGTGAATCGCACCGTGTAGCCGACGACATCGCCCAGTTCGGTGCCCAATTCCTCGGCGATGCGCTCGGCGACGGTGCGTGCGGCCAGCCGGCGCGGTTGGGTGTGTCCGATGGTGCCTCGGATGCCCCGGCCGAGTTCCAGGCAGATCTTCGGAATCTGGGTGGTCTTACCCGATCCGGTCTCGCCGGCGACGATGACGACCTGGTTTTCCATGATCGCCTTGGCGATCTCGTCGCGGCGGGCGGAGACCGGTAGCTGTTCCGGATAGCGGATTTCGGGTACCGCGGCACGGCGGGCCTCGACGCGCTGCTCGGCTGCCGCGATCTCGGCCGTGATGTCGGTGAGATCGCCGCCGCGGGCCCGGTCCAGGTTACGGCGCAACCGGTGTTCATCGCGGAGGGTTACGGCGGCCAGGCGGGTCCGAAGCTCGCGGAGATTCGCGTCGGCTGTCCTGGTCATTGCGTTCACCAGGGTAGCGAAACCGGCACGTCGAATCCGAGTCGGGCGTGGGCATCCGGTCAGCACGCTGGCGACACCGTGCTCCTCGCGCGGGCCGGTTCACCGTTCGGAGCGGCCCTGATGTGGGAAGATCCGACGATGACCGCCGCTGCCCTCGGCGCACTCGTCGACCGGCGGCGTGCCGGAGATCAGCGCGGCGCGACCACGTCCGATCGTGCGTGACGAAATCCCGATGTGGTGAGCGCGAGCGCCGAGATCAACAGCCCGACGACCGCGATCCACACGGTCCACCGAATGCCGAGCCAGGCGGCGAGCACGCCACCGATCGGTGCCCCGACCACGATCGCGGCCCGGTTCAACGAGCGCATGGTCGCATTCATCCGGCCGAGCAGACGGTCGGGTGTGACGGATTGGCGGTAGCCCATTTCGAGCGGACTGTCGACGCCGATGGAGACGCCGAAGAGGAATTGCGCGGCGCACAGCAGGGGCAGACCCGCAACTCCGTTGTGCGCCAAGGGGATCAGCGCATATCCCACGGGCGTCAGCCACCGGCAGCCGATGATCATCGGCCCGATACCGAATCGTCGACCGGCGTGGTCGGCGACCGATGCCCCGGCCACGGCACCGACGCCACCGGATGCGAAGGTCAGTCCGAGGGTGGAGGCGCCGAAGCCGAGTTCGTCGATCACGAAGAGCACATACACCGTGGACACCATCGCGCTGAAAAAGAACCAGCCGTGCGAGGCGATGGCGAGCGGGGCGAGCATGCGATGCCCGTATACCCACGCCAGCCCTTCGCGCAGTTCCAGGCGCAGATTCCGGTCCGGCGGCGGATCGGATCGTTCGGTCACGCGCAGCCGCGCCACGATCAGCCCGGAGATCAGATACGACGCCGCGTCCACCATGATCGCCAGCGGCGCGCCGACGATCCGGACCAGCCATCCCCCGATGACCGGTCCGCAGGTCTGGGCCACCGCCGAGGACTGTTCCAGCCGGGCGTTCGCGGGGGTGAGCAATTCCGGTGGCACCAGACTCGGCAGAAACGACTGGTGTGCGGCGTCGTAGGTCAGTGACACGGTGCCGAAGAACACGACGATCGCGATCAGTAGCGACATGCTCAGGACATCCATCGTCGCCGACAACGGGATGACGGCGAGCAAGCCCGCCCGCACCAGATCTGCCGTCACCAGGACCGGCCGCCGCCGATATCGATCGACGAGCACTCCGGCGATGAGGCCGAACAGCAGATACGGCAGCCAACGCGCGGCTGCGAGCACGCCGAGCTCGATGGGCGATGCTCGCAGCGTCTCGACCGCGAGTACCTGCAACGCCAGCGCGGTGATGTAGGTCCCGACCATCGACAAGCTGTCGGCGGACCAGAACCACAAGAATCCGGCGGCGGACAGCAGGGGATACCGGGCTCGAACAGGTTCGTTGGTCGCCACGTTCATCCCCCGACAGTCGGCCCCAGATTATCTCGGCCAGATCCGTTGCAAGCGTGTGGCTTCCGCATCCGCTTGCGCGAATCCGGCTCGGTAGGACGGTATCCAGTGTGCGCGGTCGTGCAGGTCGGCTCCGAAGGCGGTGACCGATCGTTCGTCGGGGGTGATGAGCAATGATTCCGTAGGTTGCGCGGATAGCAGTTCCGCGTCGAGGTCCGCGGTCGCAAACAGGTGTGCCAATGGATGAATGATGACGAGAAGTTCGGCCGCGGCGGCCAGATCCGCATTTGTCGCCGAGTGCATACCGCCGTCCATGAAGCGGCGGTCGCCGATGGTCATGGGCGGGTAGACGCCGGGCATCGCGCGACTGGCGACCACCGCGTCCGGCAGTGCGGCCGCATCATGTCGATCGAAGACCCGGCGCTCGCCCGAGCGGGCGTCGACGGCGACGATCAGCAATCGGTCGGGCCACCGTGCCGTGCCGATCAGGGTTCGCATGCGCTCGACATGGACGGCATCGTGTTCGGCGCTCATCTCGAGCGCGATCTCGCCGACTCGTCGACGCCTTTGCTCCGGTGCTGCATCGCCATCGCCGAGGACCGCGAACACACGGTCGAGTACGCGGGGGTCGGGCGCGGGCAGTTGCGAGTCGGACGGCGCGGGTTGCCGGGGTGCGGCGAGTTCGTCCGGATCTCGCCCCGAAGCCAGGACCGCGCCGACGATCGCTCCCGCGGAGGTGCCGACGATCAGGTCGGCGGCGGCGAGATCGATGCCGTGCCGGCGCGATCCGGCAGCCAGACCGGCCATCCAGGCGGTTCCGACGACACCACCGGCGCCCAATATGAGCGCGCGCTTCGGAAACTGTGTCACCGCACCGACATTACGTTCCGATCGAGTTGCGGCCGGCATTGCTGCGGTAGCGGCTCGCGTTTGCGGGGCTGTTCGCCCATATCACCTGCTGGGACGAACAGCGGTGGGTGGATGACATGGCGCACCGGATCATGCCTATCGTGATGGTCGTGGACCGGGTGCCGGCGGCGGTCGCGCTGGGTTTCCGGGCGAGGAAATGATGTGGTTGTCGAGGTAGAGGTGGTTGATATGGGTGCGCTATGGCATGGGTTCGCCGATATGGGTGCCGTGGAACGCGAGGGCGCGTTCGTCGTGGCGCGCGGTGCCGGTGCCTACGTCTACGACCAGGCGGGTACCAGATATCTGGACGCGACGGCCGGGCTGTGGTTCACCAATGTCGGCCACGGTCGCGCGGAGATCGCCGATGCGGTCGCCGAGCAACTGCGCACGGTCGCGCACTACTCGAACTTCGGTGATTTCGCCGCACCCGCCACCCAGGAATTGGCGGAGAAGCTGGCGAGCATCGCGCCGGTGCCCGGCAGCAAGATCTTCTTCACCTCCGGCGGCTCGGATTCGGTGGACACCGCCGCGAAACTCGCCCGCCGCTACTGGCACGAGCTGGGCCGCCCGGACAAGACGATCGTGGTCGGACGCCAGCGCGCATACCACGGAATGCATGTGGCGGGAACGGCTTTGGCGGGTATCCCGGTCAACCGGGAGGGCTATGGCGAGTTGATGCCCGATGCCCGCACCGTCGCATGGGACGATGCGAAGGCGTTGCTCGCGCTCATCGAGGAAATCGGCGCGGAGCGCATCGCTGCCTTCTTCTGCGAACCCATCATCGGCGCGGGCGGGATCTACCTGCCGCCGGACGGCTACCTCACCGAGGTCCGCCGCATCTGCCGTGATCACGACATCCTCTTCGTGGTGGACGAGGTCGTGACCGGCTTCGGTCGCATCGGCGGATCCTGGTTCGCCGCAACCCGTTTCGATCTCGAACCCGACCTCATGACCACCGCCAAGGGCCTCACCTCCGGCTATGTCCCGATGGGTGCGGTCTTCATCGCACCCCACGTCGCCGCCCCCTTCTTCAGCGGCGGCGTCTGGTGGCGCCACGGCTACACCTACGGCGGCCACGCCGGTGCCGCGGCCGCAGCGCTGGCCAACCTCGCCATCGTCGAACGCGAAAACCTGCTCGACGAAGCGAAGCGTCTGGAGTCCAGCCTGCACGAAAAGCTCGCCCCGCTCGCGGATCACCCGCGCGTCGCCGAGATCCGCAGCGGTCTGGGCGCGGTCGCCGCCATCCAGCTCGCCGACCCCGCCGAGGGGCTACCGCTGGTGAAAACGCTACGGGAACACGGTATCTCGGGGCGTGCCGCAGGTCAGGGCGCCATGCAGATCTCGCCCGCATTCGTCATGACCGACGCCCAAGTCGACGAACTCGTCGAGGGTTTCACCCGCGCCCTGGGCTGAGCGGTCCAGCGCCCGATCACCGTGCGGATCGCTCGGCCGATGCCACCGACATCGCATGGCGGCGGCCCGACCGTCAGTGCGCGCGGGCTCGCACCCGATGCGATGGTGCCGACGAGTGGCGCACCTGCCACTCGTCGGCGGGGGTCGGTTCAGACGGTGGTCACGACCTCGTCATAGGTGAGGCGGGGGGAGCGGGGGAACCAGGCGTCGGTGCCGGGGATGCCGATATTGACGACGACGAGGGCACTGTGCGTGCCGTCGGGGAAGAAGTCCTTGTCCAGGCCCTCGGTGTCGAATCCGTTCATCGGGCCTGCGGCCAGACCCGCCGCGCGGATACCGAGGATGAAGTAACCGGTTTGGATGAGGGCGTTGAAACGGGCCGATTCGGCGCGATAGCCGGGGTCGGCGAAGTAGTCCTTGGCCTCGGGGGCGTGCGGGAAGACCTTCGGCAGGTTTTCGTGGAAGTTCAGGTCGGCGGCGAGGATGGCGGTCAGGGGTGCGGCCGCGGTCTTGGGCTTGTTGTTGTCGATCATGTGGGTGACCAGGCGGGCCCGAGCCTCGGGGCTGCGGACCAGGACGATGCGCAGCGGCTGCTGATTCATCGAAGTCGGGCCGTATTTGACCAGTTCGTAGATGTCGCGGATCCGGTCGTCGGTGACCGGTGCATCGGTGAAGGTGTTCGCGGTGCGTGCCTCCCGGAACAACAGGTCCTGGGCTTCGGCGGCAAGGGGCAGCAGGGTTGCTGGCTGCACGGTGTTCACGTGGTTCTCCTCGAAATATGGTCGGGGACAGCGGAATCAGTCATGGGCGACGCGCCGGGACCGGGTCAGCAGGTTGCCGTCGACGCGGACGAGCACGTCGTGGACGACGCAGCTCGGCGCGATTTCGGGCTTGCTGTCCGGCCGGATCTTGACCACGAGGCAGTAGGCGGTGGAGACGATGGTTCCGTCGTCCTGCGGCTGCAGGTTGATCATGTTGAACCAGTGCCTGCGCTGCATCGGATCGGCCTCGAAACGCTTGTGGAATTCGACCAGGTCCGAGACGATGCCCGCCCTGGTCCGGGCCGGTGGCCGACCCGGTGTGTGTTCGAATTCCGCTTCCGCGGTGAAGGTTTCGGCGTAGCCCGGGATGTCGCGGTTGTCCAGCCGCTGCATCTGATCGGCGTAGAACTGCTGGACCTCGGCGTACAACTCGGTGCGGCTTGCGACGGTGGTCATGATGGCTCCTTGGTTGCGGCGGGGCGCGGCTGCACGCAACGGTCGCCGATGGCACTAGAGGCTGGCTCGAGCCGCGCGCGGGTTGACCGGGGCTATAGGACCCGCGACGAGTCTGGAGGTCGAAAACCCCGGCGAGTACGGAAAGACCGATGGAGGAGTCATGGCGGAAAGTCAGCGCGTCGCACTGGTCACCGGAGCGACCAGCGGTATGGGCCTGGAGATCACCAAAAGCCTTGCAGCCCAGGGCATCGCGGTGTTCATCTGCGCTCGGGACCAGCAGCGGGTGACCGATACGGTCAAGAGCCTGCAGGACGACGGTCACGAAGTCGACGGCACGGTGTGCGATGTCGTCGATGCCGCGCAGATCCGTGAATACGTCGACGCCGGGGTGCGGCGCTACGGCCCGATCGACATCCTGGTCAACAATGCGGGCCGCAGCGGCGGCGGCGTCACCGCGCAGGTCACCGACGATTTGTGGTTCGACGTGATCAATACCAACCTCAACAGCGTCTTCCTGATGACCAAAGCGGTGCTGACCGCGGGCGGCATGCTCGAGCGCGGTAGCGGTCGTATCGTGAATATCGCCTCCACCGGCGGCAAACAGGGTGTCGTACACGGTGCGCCCTATTCGGCCTCCAAACACGGCGTGGTCGGGTTTACCAAGGCGCTCGGACTGGAGCTGGCCAAGACCGGAATCACAGTGAATGCGGTATGCCCCGGTTTCGTGGAAACCCCGATGGCGGAACGGGTTCGCGAGGTCTACTCGGGTCTGTGGGGTGTGGATACCCATGAGGTGCATGCCAGGGTGAGCGCACGCGTGCCGATCGGGCGCTATGTGCAGCCGTTCGAGGTCGCGGCAATGGTCGACTACCTGATCGGGCCCGGTGCGGGCGCGGTCACCGCACAGGCGCTGAATGTCTGTGGCGGACTCGGCAATTACTGAGAGGTCGGGACCATGACCGCAGTGGAGGCGAACTCCTCGGGCGCGCTCGACGGCAGCGCCGGGCACGACGAGTATCTGCGCATCCTGGATGCGATCCAGACGGGCGCGCTGCAATTGCTCGCAGGCTTCCCACAACAGCCCAGCGCGTTGCGAGTCCAGGTGGGCGAGGTGACGATCGAGGCGGAATGGCAGGTTTCGGCCGCATCGGTCGAAACGGCCGGGGGAGCGGTCGAAGCCGCTGCCGCACCGGATAGTCCGCCGCTCGGTGCGGTGTTGCGTGCACCGAGTGTCGGGGTCTTCTATCGCAGTCCGGAACCTGGTGCGGATCCCTTCGTCCAGGTGGGTGACCGCGTCACGGCCGGACAGCAGATCGCCATCGTGGAGGCGATGAAGTTGATGATTCCGGTGACCACGCAGACCAGCGGCGTGATCACCGAAGTACTCAAGGAAGACAGCGAACCGGTCCAATTCGATGAGCCCTTGTTCTCGTATTCTCCCGAATAACAAGGGTTTTCATGCCGGCGAGCCGGAGCGGCGCCAGGTCAGCACCCGGCGCTGTATCCGCCCGCCGACCTGGGCGGCCCCGATCAGCGTGAGAATGTCGCCGTCGAGCGACATCCGGCGCACCTGTTCGGTATCGGCCCAGGCCGGATTGGAGCACACGGTGATCGCGTGCACCATTTCCGTGCCGCGTCGCCGCCAGGTTCCCGCGTAACCCATGAAAGGCGGTGTGTCCATGGCCCCGTCGGTGCGCATCATGCTCACCGACATATAGCCGTGTGCGCCGTAGATCAGCAGGCCGCGCGGTGCGTCACCCAGTGGGCCGGTGCTGGTCGCATCGTGTTCGTCGATATCGAAGTAGGACAGCAATTCCCAGGTTCCGACGAGATCGGTCGCATTCATGACCCCCACGATGGCGGCCGCCGCTCTAATCACGCTGTAGCCGCCCCGCGTGCGAAGCCGTGGCTGATCCGCACGAGCCGCCAGACCACCTCGAGTTCGTCGAGATCGCGTGGCCCGTAGACCATGACCAGTGTCTGCGGCAGGAAACGCTGACGCGCCATGGGATGCAATTCCGCCCACTCGCGCGTGATCACCTCGGCCGCAATATCTTTCGGCAGACATATGTGCAGGCTGCCGTCGTCGTATCCGTGCAGATGGGCGAATTCGGTGCCGACCAGGTATGCCTCACCCGGTCCCTTGGCGATGGTCGGGCGCAGATGCAGCGCCCGGGTATCGGGCAGTGAGACGCCGCTGCGGCCGAGCAGCACGCCGTTCAGCGTGGTCATTCGCGACCACAGGGCTTCCTGCAGATCTGGTGGCGCGAGCTGGCTGAGCTGCTGATGCGGATTGTGCGCCCGCGTGTCCGGCCGGTCGCCGGAGCGGGGCGGCAGGTCGATGCGTCCGTCCACGGATGTCGCTGTCATGACTGTGTTCCCTTCGGTTTTCGTTCGCGGTGGTGCTCGCTCACGCCCCCTGGGGTCACATTACTTTCCAAAGTATAGTAGTTACCAAGTGGAAAGTGAGGACAAAAATGACAGCCACCGTCGACCCCTGCCCGATCACCCCGGTGATCGACTTGGTTTTCGGCCGCTGGTCCACCCAGGTGCTCTGGGTGCTGACCCACGACGGCCGCCTGCGCTTCACCGAACTCCAGCAGCGCATCCCCGGCCTCACCCCCAAGGTGCTGACCCAGCGCCTGCGTCAGTTGGAACGCGACGGACTGGTGTCGCGCACCTATCACGCCGAGGTGCCACCCCGCGTCGAGTACGAGGCAACCCCGCTCGCGATCACCCTGACCCCGGTCTTCACGAGCATTGTCGACTGGTCGAGCGCACATCTCAGCGAGGTGCTCGCCGCCCGCGCCGCCTACGACGCGGGCGAATCCTGACCCGATCCGACTGCGTCGCCCGCGGATTCGTCATCGACACGCAATGGCCATCGCGCGAGCGCACGGCTAGCGTCATATGGTCCGCCGGATGACGACCAAGGAGGCTCGCTCGTGTTCGATCGCTCGCAGCTGTTCGCGCTTTCGCCCCTCGCGTCACTCGCCATTGCCGCCGTGGTGGCTACCGCTGGACCAGCCGCCGCCGCCCCGAACGGCCTCGATCAGCTGACACCGGTGGACGAGGCCGGATATCTGGTCGACGACCCGCAGTACAAGGGCGCGGTCTTCTTCCGCTCGCCCGACGGCCGCAGCTGCGGATTCTTCCTGAACGGACCGGCGGGCTGTGACGCGGTGCCGATCGATGCGCCGCCGGACACGAACCAGGTGCGCTCGTCGACCGTGGCGCCGGCCCGCTACCTGACCGCCGACCAACCCACCTTCACCTACGCCGGCGGCGCGCAGGTGCTGCCGGAGGGACATAAGATCTCCGTCGGCGGCACCACCTGCGGCATCGGCTACCAGGGCACGGTGACCTGCGAGACCGGATCGCACGGGTTCACCATTGCGGCGACCTACGGCGTCTTGCACTAGGCAAGAGTGGTCCGCGGTGCCAATGTCAGGAGGTGTTCGGCCAATTCACGCGGCATGGTGATCATGCAGTCGTGTCCGGTCGGCAGCACATGCAGGCGGCCGGGCGGCAGGTCGGCCGGTGGCAGGGTGCGCGGCATGGCGGCGCGCATGGCCCTGTAGTCCTCGCCGCCCTCGCTGCAGTACACGTGCGTCACCGGAATTTTCGCCAGTGCGATGGGATTGGTCAGCAGCATCCGCTGCTGGAAGGTCTCCAGGGATTGCGCGGTCATCATCGAGGCCGCCCAGCTCAGATCGGGCTCCTCGGTGATGCCGTACAGACCGCCGTCGCCCATCGGCTCGGTCTGCGGCGGTACCCGCCAGCCGTCACCGTGGGCCGCGGCCGCAGCGGCGAAGGCATCGACCATACCGGGCATGATGTCGGCCACCGCCTCACCGTCACGTGGGACGAAGGTGTCGATATAGACGAGTTCGGCGATGCGGTCGGGGACGGCGTCGGCGAGCGCGGTCACCACAATGCTCGCGTAGCTGTGCCCGACCAGGATGACGTCGGTGCGATCGTCGGCGGTGAGCAGGCCGACCAGATCTTCGACGTGGGTATCCAGGCCGACCTCCGGGGTCAGCAAGTCCGCGCGGTCGCCGAGGCCGACCAGCGACGGGGAAAGCACGCGATGTCCGGCGTCCGCGAGGAGCGGCGCGACCCGCTGCCAGGCCCAGCCGCCATGGAATGCGCCGTGGACGAGCAGATATGTCGACACGATCAGTTCTCCCTGAATTTCGTTAGGGCAGTGACGGTTCCGGCGATATCGGCCGCCGGTGGCACGTGTTCGGGTCGGATGCCGAGCCCGATCACTCGGGCCACCGCACGGGGCAGCCCGGGAAAGCGGCGCAGCAGACGCACCAGCAGTGGCTTGTCGGTGCCGGGCCGTCCGGCATTCGGATAGAGGTCCGACAGCAGGCGCAGCTGCGCGAATTGGACTACCCGCATGGGGAATTCACGCCTGCGCTGCACGGCACGCAATTGCGCTACGCTCGGGCGCGCACCCGCGACGAGGCTGGGCGCGAGCAGCCGGGCGGCTGCGATCGCGTCCTGTACCGCGAGATTGATCCCGACTCCGCCCGCGGGCGACATGGCATGGGCCGCATCGCCGATCGCGAGCAGACCGGGCCGGTACCAGCGGCGCAGCCGATCCACCCGCACATCGAGGGGTTTCACATCGTCCCAGGTGCAGATTTCGGCCGCCAGCCGCGCGGTGAGGCTGGGATAGATCGCGGCGAGGTCGGCGCGGAAGGCGGCGAGTCCGGCGGCCTTGACGGTCGCGAATCCCCCCTTCGGAATCATGTAGGCGACCTGCAGATAGTCGCCGCGGTCGATACAGACGATGAAGAAACCGTTGCCGCTGCGCACTGTCGGCAGCCGCTCGCCGTCGGGTTTGCCGACCCGGAACCACAGTACGTCCATCGGTGCCGCGCTGGCCGCGACCTCGAGCAGGCCGCCGCGCACAATCGAATTGCGTCCATCCGCGGCGATCACCAGCTGGGACCGGACCTCCAGCGGTCCATCGGGTGTGCGCACCCTGGCACCGACCACGGTGTCGTGCTCCTGGATGAGTTCGGTGACCTCGGCCCGCTGGATCAGCCGGAAGCCCGGATAGCGCCCACCCGCCTCCGCCAGGAAGTTCAGCACATCCCACTGCGGCATGAATGCCACGAAAGGGAAACCACCTGGGAGACTGCGGAAATCGGCGAAGATCACCGGTCCGCTCGCGGTGGCCATCGGCAGCCGCGGCAGTTCGACGTGTGGCAGCGCGAGGAATTCGGTGGCGAGCCCGAGTTCGTCCATCGCCCGCAGCGTCGATGGGTGCACGGTGTCACCGCGGAAGTCTCGCAGGAAGTCCGCATGCTTTTCCAGCACAAGTACTTCCACGCCCGACCTGGCCAGCAGCAGACCGGTCATCAGCCCGGCCGGGCCGCCGCCGACGACGCAGACCCGCACCGATTCGGTGGTCACGCCAGACATGTCGGCACCCGCCCGTGGTTGTACACGATCATCTCGTCGAAAATCGACAGCACATCCAGCGGTTCGCCGATCGGACCGCCCGCCCACTCCGCATCGGCGCGGTACAGATTGCCGACTATGCGCTCTTCGTCGACCAGATCGGCGAATTCACCGTGATCGGCCTCGAGTGCGATGGCCAGCGGCGTGAGTCCGAGGGAGCGGCCCTCGGCAGCCAGGTCCCGCACCCACCGCAGATATCGCAGTGTCTGGTCGAAGATCTCGGGTCCGGTCACCGGACCGTGCCCGGACACCACGGTTTCCGCACCCAGTTCGGCGAGCCTGGTGATCGCCGTTATCGACCCACGTACCGATCCCATCAGGCAGAACGGCGCCGCGCCCGACATCACCAGATCCCCGGCGAAGAGCACCTTCTCCTCGGGCAGCCAGGCAACCACATCATTGGTGGTGTGCGCGGCCGGTCCGAGGTGGATGAGTTCGACACGCCGTGCGCCGATATGCAGGGTCACGCGGCTGCTGAAGGTGATGCTGGGCAGGGTGACCCGCACATCGCCCCACTGCACCTGCGGCCACAGATTGGTCAGCGCGAGTCCGGTTTCGATCATCTCCGGCCGGATCCGATCGTGGCCGATGACGACCGCGGTCGGTCCGAAGAGGTGATTACCGAAGTTGTGGTCGCCGTGGTGGTGGGTGTTGACAATCGTTCTGGCCGGACCGATATCGAGGCCGTCTACGAATTCGACCAGCGCGCGCGTGCGTCCCTCGGTAGCCAGCGTATCGATCACCACCGCGCCGTCCGGACCCGCCAGCACGCCCGCATTGCTCACACACCAGCCGCCTCGACTGTGCGTATACGCATAGACCCGGTCGGCGATTTCCCGCACGACCGGGCCCCCGGCCACCTGCGGCAGTTCGGTGGCGGTCATGTCGGTGACTTCACGGATTCGGCATACCGCACCGCGCACAACAGCGTATTGCGACTGTTGGTCGACAGCGCCTCGGCGAGATATGCGCGCGCATCGGCGAGATCGGTATCGGCTCCGAGGATTTCGCGGGCCGCGACCGGATTGATGGCGACGGTGTGCCGTGCCGTCACTACCGCACCGTCCGGGCCGTCCGCGAATTCCCAAGCACCGCTGTGCCCGAAGAGCATGGCGGGCGGCAGCAACTGCTTGTAATCGATGCGCTCGTCGGTGACGCACACACGGACCGATTTGGTGGTGTGCGGCATACCGCCCGCGGTGACGGTATCCATCTCCATCAGCTGTACGCCGGCGCCGTCTTCGTCGAGTTCGATCCGGCCGACGTGCGGGACGTGTTCGGGCCAGCGCTCACTGCGGTAGATGAACTCGTACACCGCTGCCGCCGAAATATCCAGCGAGACAGTGTCTTCGAAGGTGTGCACAACATCGTCGACCGGGTGACCCAGCTCCGCTATCCGGGCCAGCGCCGCCAGCTCGGTCTCGCTATTGCGATCCACCGCGCCCGCGATCAGATCCGGATCGGCGCCGTCCACCGCGGTGAAGCGGTGGTCGAGGGTGACCTTCGTGGTGCCGGGACCGATTTCGCGGAACGACCAGCCGCCACCCATGGATGCGATCGGCGCCTGACTGCGTTCCTGTTCGAAGACGATGCGCCGCTGCGCCGCATCGAGCACCCGCCGGGAGGTCCAGTTCTTCACTTCGCCATTGACGGTGGCCCACAACCGGAACCGCTCCTCATCGGGTCCGCGGTGCAGATGGCGCACCAGCACGCTGGGCTCGAAGATCACCGGCCATTTGGTCACATCGGCCACCAGGTCGTAGACGACCTCGGGCGGTGCCTGCACCACCTTGGTGTGGCTCATCACCTGGGTACTCATGCCGCACCTTGCAATTGGCTGTTGACGATGTCGATCAACTCCTGTGGCGTCTTGACATCGATGAGCTGTTCCTCCGGGATCAGCACGCCGAAATCGCGTTGGATCCGCGAGGCCGTTTCGATGAGCGCGAGGGAGTCGTAGCCGAGCTGTTCGAAGTCGAGTCCCGCGATATCTTCGGCGATATCATCGCCGCCCGCGCATTCCACGAGGATCCGGCGTAGTTCGGTGATGGTCATGGTCATGATCGGCTCCCTAGGTTTGGTCGACAGCGCGCACGACGACCGCGGAGTTGAAACCCCAACGGCCACGGGCCAGGACGAGGGCGCCGCCGACGGTGGCGGGCCGCGGTGCGCCGAGAACCAGATCGATCCGGTAATCCTCGGCAAGGGTGGTGGTGTAAGCGGTCGGCGGTATCACCGAATCGCGCATGGACAGCAGGGCGGTCACGATGTCGAGCGGGCCCGCACCCGAGAACAGTCGTCCGGTCAACGGTTTCGACGCCGTGACCGGGACACCGTCGGCACCGAAGACGGCCTCGATGGCCGCTGCCTCGTCGCGATCGCGGTCGGGCACGCCCGCCGCATCGGCGAAGACGACATCGATATCGCCTGGCGCCATACCGGCGTCGGCGAGTGCGAGTTCCGCGGCGCGACGCAGACCGGAGGGCCTGCCCGAACCCGGTGCCGGATCGAATGTCGAGGCATACCCGGCGATTTCACCGTGTACCTTCGGAACGCCGCGGGTGCGGGCCGCCGTGCCGTCCTCGACCACCAGCATCGCACCGCCCTCACCGGGCACATATCCGGCGGCCGCGGTGTCGAACGGTCGATAGGCACGCTCCGGCGCGGCCGAGATGCTGACCTCACCGCTCGCCAGATGCGAGGCCCAGCCCCACGGGTCGAGCGCGGAATCCACGCCGCCGGTGACCACCAGTGGGGTGCCGCGGTCGACCGTCCGCCTCGCGTGCCCAACCGCGTCCAAACCGCCCGCCTGCTCGGCGACCAGCGCACTGCTCGGCCCGCGCATGCCGTGGCGGATCGAGATCTGCCCGGTATTCACCGCGTAGAACCAGGCGAACGACTCGTAGACGCTCACATGCTCGGACCCGCGCGACCACAGCTTATTGAACTCGCGATGGGTGAATTCGAAACCGCCGGAGGCATTTCCGGTGACCACACCCATGTCGTAGTCGGTCAGCGCCGCGGTATCGACCTTGGCATCGTCGAGGGCCCATTGCGCGGCCACCAATGCCATCCGCGTCGAAATATCGGTCTGCGGCAGCAATCGGCTCGGCAGATGTTCGGCCGCGTCGAAACCGGCGACCTGCCCGGCCAGTCGCGCGGTGCTGCGGCTGGTGTCGAACCAGGTCAGTGGTGCGATACCGCCCCGGCCGTCCAATACCGCATCCCAGAAGCGTTCGACGCCGAGGCCGTTCGGCGCGAGCACACCCATACCGGTTATCAGGATCATGCCGCCACCGCCTCGGATTTGCGCAGCACCATCGCGCTCTGGAAGCCACCGAAACCACTACCGACGGTGAGTACGGTGTCCATCCGGTGCTCGCGCGCGGTGAGCGGCACGTAGTCCAGATCGCATTCCGGATCGGCCTCGTGCAGATTCGCCGTCGGCGGCACCACCTGGTATTCCAGCGCGAGCAGGGAGGCGGCGATCTCGACCGAACCGATCGCACCCAGTGAGTGTCCGACCATCGATTTGATGGAACTCATCGGTGTGGCGTAGGCGTGCCGACCGAGACTGCGCTTCACGGCCGCGGTTTCGTGCCGGTCGTTCTGCCGGGTTCCCGAGCCGTGCGCGTTGATGTAATCCACGCCGGTGGGGTCGATGCGCGATTCGTCGAGTGCGACCCGGATCGCCTCGGCCATCTCCCGGCCGTCGGCCTTGAGACCGGTCATATGGTATGCGTTGCAGCGCGTGGCGTAGCCGGTGATCTCGGCGTAGATACGCGCGCCCCGCCGGCGCGCGCTCTCGTACTCCTCCAGCACGAACATCGCCGCACCCTCCGCGAGCACGAAGCCGTTGCGTGAATTGTCGAACGGCCGGGAGGCGTGTTCGGCATCGTCATTGCGTGAGGTGGTGGCCTTGATCGCATCGAAACAGGCCACCACGATCGGCGTGATCGGGGTGTCCGCCGCACCGGCCAGCATCACATCGGCCGAACCCTCGCGGATCAGCTGCACGGCGTGGCCGACCGAATCCAGTCCGGAGGTGCAGCCGTTGGAGATCATGGCGACCGGCCCCTCGGCGCCGACACTCCAGGCCACTTCGGCGGGCATCACGCTGGGCACCATGTAGTCGAACATGTGCGGGGACAGGTAGGCCTCGTCGACCAGCCAGTTCTTACCGGAATCCGACAGCACCAGATATTCCTGCTCCAGGCTGGTCGCCGCGGCGACCGCGCTGCCGAGGCTGACGCCGAGCCGGTGCGGATCCAGCGATCCGATCTCGATGCCGCTATCGGCCACCGCCTCCCGTCCGCACACCACGGCGAACTGCACCGCCCGGTCCATGCGGCGAATCTCCCTGGGCGACAACCCTTCCTGAATCGGGTCGAAATCGGCCTCGCCCGCTACCTGGGACCGGTAGGGCGTGGGGTCGAAGAACGAAATCCGGCGCGTCGCCGTGCGGCCCTCGGACAGCAGTTTCCAGAACTCGTCCTTACCCGAACCGCCGGGCGCGCGGACACCGAGTCCGGTGACGACAACGCGGCGGCTCATACCGCACCACCGGATGCGTTGGGGTTCATGGCGATATCTCCCTTCGATCGTGGGTCAAGCATCGAAGGCCGTCCTCGAACCTGACTCGAGCGCCGGAGTCGAGCTGTTCTCTAGTGGGTGCGCGCAGGCTGTGCACAGCAATTCCGGAGCAGAGGAGATACGCGTGATGAAGTCAGCACACGGCCCGGACGGCGCCGCGGACTGGGTGCTCTGCCCGGCCTGTCTGATTCCGCTGTACGGTAAGCGATTCGCCCGCGATCTCGGTGTCTGTGGTGAATGCGGCAGACATACGCCGATCACGGCCGAGCAGCGCATCACCCAGCTCGCCGACGAGGGCCGGTTCGAACCGCTCGCCGTCATCCCCACCGCTGACGATCCGCTGACCTTCAGCGATACCAAGCCCTATGCGGACCGGCTCGCCGCCGCACGGGCACGCACCGGCATGCACGACGCCGTGCTGTGCGCGCTCGCGGCGATCGAGGGGAATCCGGTGCTCATCGCGGCCATGGATTTCCGCTTCCTCGGTGGCAGTTTGGGCACCGCAGTCGGTGAGATGATCACCGCGGCCGCGGAAACCGCACTCGCCGAACGGATTCCGCTGCTGATCGTCACCGCTTCGGGTGGTGCGCGCATGCAGGAGGGACCGCTGTCGCTGATGCAGATGGCGAAGACCAGTGCGGCGCTCGAACAGTTGGACCGTGCGGGCATTCTCACCATCACGCTGATCACCGATCCGACCTATGGCGGAGTGGCGGCATCGTTCGCCACGCTGGCGGATGTGCTGATTGCCGAACCGGGGGCCCGACTGGGTTTCGCGGGTCGCCGGGTGATCGAGCAGACGATCCGTCAGGAGCTGCCGCCGACGTTCCAGACCGCGGAATTCCTGTTGGAGCGCGGGCTGATCGATATGATCGTGCCGCGCGCCGGGCTGCGGCAGGCACTCGGTTCCCTGCTGCGAGTGGCCGGTCCGGCCGACCCGACCGGCGATGTGGTGACCGAACTGGACGCGGGAACCATCACCGATCCGGCTCGGGTTCCCGAGAGCGATCCCTGGGCGCAGGTGCGGCGGGCACGCACACCGAACAGGCCCACGGCGCTCGACTACTTCGCCCTTGCCTTCGACGGCTTCCAGGAGCTGCGCGGGGACCGCATCGCAGGGGACTGCCCGGCCATCGTCGGGGGTACCGCCTGGCTCGGTAACCAGCCGGTCGTGGTGATCGGACAGCAGAAGGGACATGAGCCGAAGGAGCTGATGGCGCGCAACTTCGGCATGCCCACACCCGCGGGATATCGGAAGTCCGCACGGCTCATGCGTTTTGCCGAAAAGCTCGGGCTGCCCGTCATCACGTTGATCGACACCCCTGGCGCTTATCCCGGCGCGTCCGCCGAGGAACAGGGGCAGGCCGTGGTGATCGCGGAGAATATCCGGCTGATGTCCGCGTTGCGGGTGCCGGTGGTCAGCGTGGTGATCGGGGAGGGCGGCAGCGGTGGCGCGTTGGCGCTGGGCGTCGCCAATCGGGTGCTGATATTCGCCAACGGGACCTATTCGGTGATCAGCCCGGAAGGATGTGCGGCCATCGTCTGGAATGACCCGGCCGCCGCACCGAAAGCCGCTGCCGCGCTGTCACTGACGGCCGGTGACCTGCTGCGGCTCGGTGTCGTCGATGCGGTGCTGCCGGAACCGGGTGACGACGTCGGTGCCGCACCGTCGGCGGCGGCGAACCAACTGCACCGTGCGCTCGCGGCGAGCCTGCGCGAGTTGACCGGGCTCGGCGGCGAAGACCTTGCCGCCGAGCGGCGCGCCCGCTTCCGCCGGTTCGGTGCGCGGCAGCAGGTTCCGGTTCGGTCGGTGGCGTAAGAGAGTGCGGGACACCATGTTCGAGAAGATTCTGATCGCCAATCGCGGCGAGATAGCGCTGCGCGTCGCGCGTACCTGCCGGGAACTCGGGGTGCGCACCGTCGCGGTGCATTCGGTCGCCGACGCGGAATCGGCCGTCGTGCAGTTCGCCGATGAATCGGTGCAGATCGGGCCGGCCGCCGCCAAACGCAGCTATCTCAACGCGGCCGCCGTACTGGCCGCGGCCGAGACGACCGGTGCCGATGCGATCCATCCCGGCTACGGATTCCTTTCGGAATCACCGGATTTCGCGGATGCTTGCCGGGCGGCGGGGGTCACCCTGATCGGTCCGCCCGCCGATGTGATGGCCCAACTCGGCGACAAGCAGTCGGCCCGCACCCTGATGGCCAAGGCGGGGCTTCCGCTGCTGCCGGGCAGTTCGGATCCGCTCGAACCCGAGGAGGCGCACGTGCTGGCCGACTCGATCGGCTACCCGGTGATCGTCAAGGCCGCCGCGGGTGGCGGCGGCCGCGGCATGCAGGTGGTGCGCGAGAGTGCGGCGTTCCCACACGCGTACCAGCAGACGCGGGCAACCGCTCGAATGTTGTTCGGGGACAGTCGAGTCTATCTGGAGAAGTACCTCGAGGGCGCCCGGCATGTCGAGGTTCAGGTGCTGTGCGATGGCTACGGCAACGGTGTGCACCTCGGTGAACGTGATTGCTCGGTGCAGCGCAGGCATCAGAAGCTCATCGAGGAGTCGCCCGCGCCGCGGCTACCGGAGGGCCTCGCGGCGCGGATGGGCAAATCCGCGGTGGACGGCGTGCTGGAAGCCGGGTACGTCGGCGCCGGAACCGTGGAATTTCTGGTGGACAGGCAGGGGAATTACTATTTTATGGAGGTGAACTGCCGAATCCAGGTCGAACATCCGGTAACCGAAATGGTAACCGGTATCGATTTGATCGCCGAGCAGATCCATATCGCAGCCGGGCAACCGCTCGGCATCGTGCAACAGGATATTTCCCTGCGCGGCGCGGCAATCGAATGCCGGATCAATGCCGAGGATCCGGCCGCCGAATTCGCCCCGGCACCCGGAATTGTGGCCGAGTTCACACCACCCGGCGGTCCGTTCGTGCGCGTCGATACTCATGTGCACGCCGGATATTCGATCCCACCGCATTATGATTCGCTACTCGCGAAGCTTGTCGTCTGGGCGCCGGACCGGGACCAGGCGCTCGCACGTATGCGACGAGCCCTGGCCGAATTCCGGATTTCGGGTGCGCGCGTAGCGACGACCCGCGATTTTCTGCGGGATGTCCTCGACCATCCGGCCATGCGGTCCGCGACGCATTCGACCGCGCTGGTGGACGAGTTGTTGCGGGCGGATTAGGCGGGTTTTGCTCGAGCCGAGCGGAATTCGGGGGAATACCATCCGATGAGGTATCCCGCGTGCCGACTGTTGAGCATGGCACTGACCGATACATCAGAGGCGGCGAGGATATCCTGATGCAATTTCTGCAGTTTCTGGCAGGGATCGAGACCGAGTTCGCGCTGCATCGACCTGCTGAATTGCTGGTAGGACTCGAGTGCGCGGGCGCGCTGGCCCGCACGGCTCAGAGCGAACATGTAGTACGCCTGCAGCCGCTCGTGCAGCGGGTGCTGCATGGTGAGTCGTGCCAGGTCAGGGCAGGCTTCGCGATATCGGCCGAGCCGCAGCTCGGCTTCGACGCGCAGCTCGATATTGGTCAGTCGCAGATGATCCAGATGCGAGATCTCCGCGGCCAGCGGTATTCCGCCCTCGATATCGACCAGCGCCGGACCACTCCACAGCGCCTCTGCGGCGGTGAACAGATCTACCGCGCGATAATCGTCGCCGGCCTTGGCGGCGCAGCGCGCGGCGTCGGACATGCTCTGATAGTCGCGCAAATCGAAGACACAGTCCTTGACGTCGAACGAATACCCTTTGCTGCGGGTGCGGAGAAAACGTTCGGCCACCTCGGCCTGTCCGATGCCGAGCTGCTCGGCCATCTTCTTCCGAATTCCCAACACATAGGTCTGTACGACGGTGACGGCGCTGCGCGGTGGATCGTCGTTCCACAACTCTTCGACCAGCGTGGTAACCGGAACGACGGTGTCGTGTCTGACGAGAAGTAAGGCGAGCAGTTGGCGTTGTTTCTGTGCTGTCGGCGTTGCGTTGTGATTATTGAGAGCAAGCGTCAATGGACCTAACACGCGGGCACACACTGGATACTTCACCTGGAGTTCTCCTACGGGCGTTATTCCCCCCGACCGATGTGAGTTCTCGAAATCCCACCTCGCTGTAGGCAATACCAACACTATCGAAAACCCAGTATCAAGTCGATGAATCTTGAGTTATATCGGAGTTAACTCGGCTCGGCGGCTTCGCTAATTCTCCTTCCTGCCAAGGAGATTCGCGCATCGGGTTGATTCGTGGGATGACGCTCGCTCGGGTTGCGCGTAACTGGTGATTCGCTTCCGGGTGGCGGTGGCGTCACTCGCGGCGGTTCGGCCGCAGCCGTTCGGCCCTGTCGCGCCGCCGTGCGTCTTGAACTTGCAGTTTCTGAAAAATTGCAGTTTGTGCTACTTTGGCGGACGTGTCCAAGGACGAGCGCCCGATCGGGTTGCGAGAGCAGAAGAAACGCCAGACCGAGCTCGATCTCTGTCTGGCCGCACGACGGCTTGCGGTCGAGCGCGGGCTGGATGCGACGACCGTCGAGGACATCGCGAGAGCGGTCGGGGTCTCGCCCCGCACATTCTTCAATTACTACGAGACGAAAATGGCCGCGGTAGTGGGGCCGATCAGCGAGATCGGCACACCGGAGCTGCGCGAGCGGTTCATCGCGGGCGGGCCCAGCGGTGCGCTGATGGACGATCTCACCTGGTTGTTCGCGCACGGCTTCGAATCCGAGAGCGAGGTGCGCGAGGGCATCGCGCTGGTCACCGAGATCATCAAGACCGAGCCGCGGGTGCTCGCGGCCTTCGTCGCCTCCGGCGCCCGCTTGGAGAGCGTGATCTCCGACCTGCTCTCGGCTCGGCTCGGCACTGCCGTCTCGCCCGAATTCGCCGGTCTGGCAGCGGGATTCATGACAGCCATCACCACGCGGGCGGCGATGGCCTCGGCCGGTGACCCGGCCGTATCGCTGGCAACGGCGGTACACGAGCACTGCGCGATGGCCGCGCGGATGTTCGAACAGCATGAGGGCAAGAAAGGGAGACGCAACACATGACCATCACGGCGGAATCGCCGCCCGAGCCGATTGTCCTGACCCAGAAGCGGATCTGGCTCATCTTCGGCGCGCTGATCGCGGGGATGTTCCTGGCCAGCCTGGACCAGACCATCGTCGGCACCGCGATGCCGACCATCGTCGGGGATCTCGGCGGCATATCCCATATGGCTTGGACCGCAACGTCATATCTGCTCGCGACCACCATCATGATGCCGATCTACGGCAAGTTCGGTGATCTGTTCGGGCGGCGCTGGCCGTTCCTGTTCGCCATCACGATCTTCACGGTGGCCTCCATCGGCGCCGCGGCGTCGACGAGTTTCTGGGAGTTCATCACCTTCCGCGGCCTGCAGGGCGTCGGCGGCGGTGGTCTGATGATTCTGGCGCAGGCCATCATCGCCGATGTCGTCCCTGCCAAGGATCGCGGCAAATACATGGCCCCGATGGGTGCGGTCTTCGGCATCACCTCGGTCGCGGGTCCGCTGCTCGGCGGCTTCTTCGCCGATCACCTGGGCTGGCGCTGGTGCTTCTGGATCAATGTGCCGATCGGAATTGCCGCACTGTTCATCGCCTTCCGCTACCTGAGCATCCCGAGTCACCGGCCCAAGACCCGGCCCGACTATCTCGGTGTGGTGTTGATGTCGGCCGCGACGACGCTGCTGATCCTGATCACCGACTGGGGTGGCAAGCAATATGCTTGGGGCTCAACGATTATGGTCACCATGATTGCGGCATTCGTCGTGGTGGTTGCGGCCTTCGTGCTGGTCGAGGCCCGCGCCGAGGAGCCGATGCTGCCACTGTGGTTGTTCCGCAACCGCACCTTCGTGCTGACCTCCGCGATCGGCTTCCTGGTCGGTCTGGTGATGTTCGCCGCCCTGGCCTTCATCCCGACCTATCTGCAAATGGCAACGGGCGCTTCGGCTTCGGTATCGGGCCTGCTACTGATACCGATGATGGTCGGCCTGATGATCGCGTTGGTCGCCTCGATGACGATGGTCACCAAAACCGGCCGCTACAAGGTCTATCCACCGCTCGGCGCGGTTTTGATGTTCGCGGACATGCTGTGGCTGACCCGCCTGGACGCGGACACCCCGATGTGGGTCGTCTCGGCCATGCTGTTCGTGATGGGCGCGGGCCTCGGCCTGATCATGCAGATCATCGTCCTGGTCGTCCAGAATGCCGTCGCCCCTGACCAAATCGGCACCGCGACCAGCGCCAACAACTACTTCCGGGAAATGGGCGGCGCACTGGGCGTGGCGATTTTCGGCTCCATCTTCACCAGCCGTTTGACCGAGGGCCTCACCGATGTCTTCGTCTCCCACGGCCCCGAAGCCGCGGCCGCGAAGCTGGATCCGGGCGGGTTGGTGCCCTCGGTGGTCAAGCATCTACCCGACGGCCTGCACGATGCCATCGTCGGCGCCTATGTAGACGCTTTGGTCCCGGGCTTCTGGTACCTGATCCCCGGCGTCGTAATCGCCTTCGTGCTCGCCCTGTTCATTCCCCATATGAAACTCGCCGACGAGGCGGGCATGGTCGCTCGCGGTGAGGCGGTCATGGCCGAAGACACGGATTCGCAGCTCGTCGGCGAACGCTGACGCGGGCGCGGCGCAGATGCGAAGGGCCCGAGCGGAATCCGCTCGGGCCCTTCACATACGCAATTCCGGTGTCAACGTACGACTTCGACGACGTCACCGGGGTTGAGATAGTGGTAGGTCGTCTCGGCGCCCTCGGGGGTCATCCGGATGCAGCCGTGCGACTGCTCCTCGATGGGTCCGATATGGGTGGCGATATCGCCGTTGAAGAAGACCGCCCACTTCATCGGAGCGTTGTGCATGGTGCTCCAGAAGTCTTCGCGCTTGAAGGCGACCTTGAAGACGCCGGGCGGTGTCTCATATCCGGGCCGACCGTGCGAGATCGGGGTCGGACCGTAGGTGACCTTGCCGTTGTCCATCAGCCATGCCTCGTTCGTCGACAGCCGCATGCACATCCGCGCGGTCTCGCCGCACGGTGCGTATACCGGAGCCGGCGGAATGGGCGGAACGATCGCCGGTGTGCCGATATCCGGTCCACCGGGCCACAATGGCTCAGCCTGTGCCGTCCCCGCCATCAGCAGCCCTGCGGAGATGGCACCGACGAGGGTTGCAGATCTGACCGACCACTTTCGAAGACGTTTGTTGTTCTGCACGTTTCTGACCCCTCTCACCTGTGCCGGCACCCTGTACGTGGATCGCCAGGGTGATGATGGGACCAACTTCGTTGCGACAAGCATAGAACCGGCACGGGTGGAATAGATCATTTCAGCATTCGACCTCGGTGTCTGCGGAACCGGACCGATGTTGCATAGGTGATGAACCCGGCGGCATAGACTCCAGCGGAAGGAAAGGATCCCCGCGCACATTGCCCGGGTCCCAAGTACGCTCGGAGTGTCGAAATGTGACGCGACAGATTGGTTTCCGTAATTAAGGGGGAACAGTGGACGCGCTGAAGCTCGACCCGGCGGCGATGGCCGCCTACACCACGATCGCGAATACGGTGTCGCAACAGCTGGCCTCGGCGTCGGCAGTCGCGGGGGGCGCGGTGCAGCCCGAGCGGCTGGTCGCCGATCTCGGTCAGGTCGGTGCCGGTTTCGTGGCCCGGTTCACCGAGAAGGTGAACGAACACGTGCAGGCGCTCTCCACCGCAGGGCAATTGGTCGCCGCCTACGGGCAGGTGCTGCGCGACTACAGCGCGGATATGCAGGGTATCGATGTCGATTCCGCGGGCGCCCTTGCCCGGCAAGGAGAGGCGCTGCCATGAGACGACTGCTTCGACGTCGGCCCGCCGATAACGCGTCCGACGCCCCCGCGAGCACGCCCATCGATCCGAATGTGGATCCGCCGATCGTGGCGGCGCTGGTCGAGCCGATGCTGCAATTGCGTGCCTCGCTCGGCAGTGGCGTCGCGACGCCGGACCAGTCCGTCGTCAACGCGCTGTCGGCCGCGTCCTCGCAGGCCGCCGATGCCGAGGGCCCACACCGCGAGGGGCTGCACGCCCTGGAATCGACCTGGACCTCACGCGCCGCCGCCGATGCCGTTCCCGCACTGCGCACCACGCAAACTCAGATCGGTGACATCACCGACCGCGGACCCGAATACCTGTCGGTACTCGGCGATGCCCATGCCACCAGCGCCCGCGCCGCGCAGAAGGTGGACCAGATCATCGCGGACTTCCGTCGCGACGCCAAGCAGATCATGGGCACCGCGAGCGCGTCCTCGGATACCGACGCGGTGATCGCGCGGGCGACCCAGGCGCTGCGCGACGCGGTCACCGCGGTCAGCACGGCGCAGTCGGAAATGGACGGCCATACCGCGCGGCTGGATGCCATGGGACCGCTCACCGTCACCACACCGCAAGGTGTCGGGACCACCCAGCAAACCGTGGCGCCGGGTACGACCAACGGCATGACCACCGCAGGCCTGACGACAACGACGCCACTGGATCCGGTGCAGGCGGCCCAGCTCCAACTGCAGCAGTATCTGATCAATGCCGGTGTTTCGGTCGGCACCGCCGCCATTGATGCCGGGGTCAATATCGGCACCCACCTCATCGACAAGATCGCCGAAGTCGGCACGCATGCCATGGATACCGTGGCCGCGTCCGCGGATAAGGCCATCGATAAGGCGATTCCCGAAATCATCCATCCGGGCAGCACCACGAATTCGCCCACCGGTGGTGACAGCGCGAGCAAGTCTTCGAACATCATCGACTTCGGCGGCGGATCGGGGCAGTCGTCCAAGCCCGCGCCGAGTACCGGGACCAACTCGGTGATTCCGCCGAATATGGGGGGCTCGACGGCGACGAGACCCGCTCCCGCGCCGGCGCCACAGGCACCGGCCGCCGGCGCGGACACGCCGCCGCCGCGCCCGTCCGGGCCGGAACCGACCAATCAGCCCGGCACCACCGGCGGTGGTCTGGCGATGCCGCCGTCGTCGCAGTCGGATGAGGACCGCCGACCGCGCGATGGCCAACTCGGCGTCACCGTGCCGACCGTATTGGCGACCGTCCCGCCTGCGGTGATCGGCGAATTCGACGATGACGAGCTCTGATTCCGGCTCTTCGAGCCAGAACCAGGGCAATCCGTTCGACACCGGGCTGCCCATGGTCCGGCCCGCCGCTCCGACCCCGAAGCGGCGCCGCCGTCCGAGCGCACGCCGCGGTTCGGGCCAGCGCCGGACACCGCTGACCGATGCGCTCGATCCACCCGAGCGGCCGCGCCGTCCCCGCCCGGCCGGGGACTGGCAGGAGTGGCTCGAACCGCGGCGTCCCGCGCAAGCGCCACCGGAGGCGGAGCCCGGTCGTCTTCGGACCCGCGCGTTCGAGCCCGACGCCGCGCTACCGGCGGAAACCAGTTCCGTCATACCGACGATCATCGATCGGTCCGGCGGCAATCCCGGACCGGCACTGCGGCATCCGCCGCGCCGTCGCGATCCACAACCGACCGGTGGTGGTGGCAACCGCGTTGTCGCGGTGCTGATCGTGCTCGGTGTGGTATTGGCGGTGGTCTCGGTGCTGATGTTCGTCTTCGGCGGTTCGGGCAATCACAAGCGCCCGGCGACGGCGACACCGGCGGTTGCCCAGGGAACCGGCGGGCGCGCGCCGGCGACCACGGCACCCGCTGACCAGCCGTCCGCGATCGCCACCCCGGGCTGCGAACAGCGGCGCACCGGTGATGTCATCTCCGGCACCGATCCCGGCGGCACCGGCGATGGGCCGTCGGCGATCCTCGCGTTCGAACGTGCCTACTATGTGCAGCGGTCCGGATTCGCCGCTCGCGGCGTAGTCGCCAATGATGCGAATGTGCCCGCCGCCGACCAGATCCAACGCGGGATCAACCAGGTGCCGATCGGCACCCTCTACTGCGTGCAGATCACTCGCGCGGGCGGCGATGCGGGCGAGGCGCATTGGGAAGTCCGACTGACCCAGCAGCGTCCGGGCGAGCAGTCGCAGACCTTCACACAGATCGTCACGACGCGTACGGCGGGCAACCGCACGCTGATCACCGCGATCAACGCGGCCTGACCGAGCCACCGGGCCGATCCGGATGTCCGCGCGTCGACGGCCGCCGATGCCCGCCGAACCCGTGGGCGTCAGAGGATACGCGCCGTCACGACTGGCGGTGCGCCGCTGGTCAGCGATGTCCGTCGAATGTGCGGTGTCAGGGTTGTGACCGTGCGTGCTGACGGTCCGTGATGCCTGCTGGATCTGTGGCGTCAGGGTATGCGCGTTTTCGATCCGACCGGCCGTGCGCTGATGGTCAGCGATGTGTGTCGAATGTGCGGTGCCGGACGATGCGCGTTATGACGACGCTGTGCGGATCCTCGGCGCCGAGCGATGAGGCGTGGCCGATGCGTTCGAGTGTGCGTGCTGACGGTCCGCGATACCTGCCGGATCCGTGGCGTCAGGGGACGTGCGTCATCGCTCCGACGGACCATGCGTTGACGGTCGATAACGCTCGCCGGGTGCTGCGTCAGAGCGTGCGCGTCATGAACACGCTGTGCGGATCTTCGACGTAGTCGGCGAACGGTGCGCAGATCTCGAACCCGTGGCGGAGGTAGAGCCGCTGCGCGGGGGCGAAGTAATCGGAGGCTCCGGTCTCCAGGCTGAGTCGCTGGTAGTTGCGCGCGCGGGCCTCGGCGATTACATGGTTCAGCAGGGCCGCGGCAATGCCGCGGCCGGTGTGACCGGCGGCGGTGTGCATCGACTTGATCTCGCCATGGGCGGGGTCGAGTTGTTTGAGCGCGCCGCAACCAGCAAGTTCGTCGTCCTCCCAGGCAGTCCAGAACGTGACGTTTCGGCCACGGAGCGCCTCCAGGTCGAGGGCGTGCACGCTGTCTTCGGGTGAATTGTCGTACATCTCGGCCAGATGCCGGGTGAGCAGGGCAGCGACCTCCGGACCGGACAGATCATCGGCGACGATCCGCAGCGCGGTCGGGCTCGGTAGGCGTTCGCCGATATCGCTGGACATCCGTCCATCATGGATCGTGCCTGCGTCGACTCTGCTGTCTGGGTCGGTACTCGACGAATTCGCCGGTGACGCTCTACTGTGAGGGCACTTGCCCTCACCTAGGTGGATACAATGCCGATATTCGAGAAGTTCGCGCCGCGCGCTGGTCGAGCCGTGCTGTCCGCCGGTACTGCTGGTCACCGCGGTCAGCCGAGGGGGAGCGCGATGCCGAACAGCTGCGTGTTCGGACGTACGGTATCCGAATCGGCTGCGGCCGAAGGGAATCGGGTCGACGAGCGATCAGGCGAGATTGGCGTCAGGATCGAATCATGAAGTTTGCGAACAGGGTCGGGGCGCTTGCCTCGGCCGCGGCGCGACGGGCCGCCGACGAGACCTATTACGCCGCGCTGACAGTGCGTGCGGGACTCGCGACCCCCGAACGCCCGGATCGACTTGCCCGCATGGGCGCCGCGGTGCTGCGTTCCGGACTGCTCGGCGGGCTCACGACCGTTGCCGCGCTGCGCTATCGCGACCGCGCCGCCATCGTCGATGAACTCGGCCGCGTCAGCTTTCGTGAACTCGACGAGCGCAGTACCGCGCTCGCGAATGCCTGGCGGGCGCGCGGACTGCGCGACGGCGAGGGGGTGGCCATCCTGGCGCGCAACCACCGCGGCTTCCACTACGCGGTCTTCGCCGCGGCGAAATGCGGTGCTCGAATCATTCTGCTCAATACCGACTTCGCGGCGCCGCAACTGCGCGAGGTGATGACCCGCGAGGGTGCCGATCTGCTGATCTTCGACGACGAATACGCAAGTATGCTCGGCGATTTCACACCGCGCAGGGGACGCTACCGCGCCTGGGCCGATAAACCGGGCGTCGACACCATCGACAATCTGATCGCGGGTGCGGCGCGCACACCTCCACGCAAGCCACGCACCGTCGCTCGCATCGTCCTGCTGACCAGTGGGACGACCGGTACTCCGAAAGGTGCGCCGCGCAGCAGCGAGCCGGTCTCCCTGTCACCACTGGGCGCCATCCTCGACAAGGTACCGTTCCGTGCCCGCGAAATCACCGAATGTCCTGCGCCGCTATTCCATACGCTCGGATTCGCGCACGCGGTCCTCGCGGTCGGTTTCGGATCCACGTTGGTGATCCGGCGCCGCTTCGATCCACAGGCGGTACTGGATAGTCTGGACCGGCACGGGGCAACCGCCATGATCGCGGTGCCGGTGATGTTGCGGCGACTCGTCGACGCAGGTCCGAAAGCCTTTGCCGGACAAGATCTTTCGCGGTTGCGGATCATCTTCGTCGCAGGCTCACAGCTCGGTGCCGACCTGTGCGTCCGCGTGACCGAGGCATTCGGGCCGGTGGTGTACAACGTGTACGGGTCCACCGAGGCGGCCTACGCGACCATTGCCACACCCGCGGATCTTGCTGTCGAGCCCGGCTGCGTCGGGTCTCCCGTGCCGAGCACCGTCGTGAAGATCTTCGACGACAACGACCGGGAAGTGCCTACCGGCACCACCGGACGCATCTTTGTCGGCAACGACTATCAATTCGAAGGTTATACCGGAGGTGGTGACAAGGCGCGCATCGGACGGCTGATGTCCACCGGCGATGTCGGTCATTTCGACAGTGCCGGAAGACTTTTCATCGATGGCCGCGATGACGACATGATCGTCTCCGGCGGCGAGAACGTCTATCCGGGCGAGGTGGAGGAACTGCTCGCGGCGCATCCGGCCGTGGCGGAGGTCAGCGCATTCGGGGTGCCGGACGAGCGATACGGTCAGCGCCTGCGCGCGGTAGTCGTTGTCCGCGAAGGGTATTCGCTCACGGCCGACGAGGTGCGTGCGCATGTCAAGTCGCATCTGGCCCGCTTCAAGGTCCCGCGTGAGGTGTTGTTCGTCGACGAGCTTCCGCGCAACCCCACCGGAAAGGTACTCAAACGAGTCCTGCGAGAGCTCTCGGCCTGACGGGTCACATACTGCCGAGCATCCGCCGCATCGTGTGACGCAGTTGCACCGGATCCGGCATCGCGGTACGGAACCAGCCGGTCGGCGGCACGACCACCAGTCCGCCGCGCCGGTGCTCGACACAGTCGACGATCGCGTCCGCCACCGCCTCCGGATCGGGTGCGTAGCCGGGCGCGATGGTGCTGACCAATACGCCCTGTTCGGCGAGTCCGCGATGCAGTGCGGCGCCGAGTCCGACCACCGCATGTTTGGTCGCGCAGTACACCGCGGCGCCGAGTGCGGCCGTGACCCCGATAGCCGAACCGATATTGACGATATGTCCGTGGCCCTGTTCGACGAAACGCATTCCGGCGAGCCGGGATCCGGTGATCACCGCACGTAGGTTGGTATCGATCTGCCGATCCGATTCCTGTTCGGATTCGACTAGAAACGAACTGGTTGGTTCGATATCGGCGGCGTTCACCACCACATCGAGACCGCCGAGTCTGCGTTCGGCGGTCGCCAGGAATTCGGCGAAACGCTCGCCGTCGGTGACCTCGACGGGTAGGCCGACGGTGTCGGCCTCGTGAATCCGGTTGAGCTGGGCGGTGATTGCACGCACTTTGCCGAGATCCTTATCGCCGATGGCCACATCGGCACCGGCGGCCAGGAAGGCCAATGCGGTCTCCTTGCCGATACCGGAGGTCCCGCCCGTAATCGCGACGCGCGTGCCGACAAGGGTCTTTCTCGGCATGTTGTTCTCGCCTACCTTGATCTTCGCTCGACGATAGCTATGACGGTAGATATGCGGTGGTGCGGTTGCCATGCGATATCGGGTCATGAGATTGCGCATACCGGTCAGCTCGAGCCGAACTCGCTTGGTATATACGATGTTCGGTCAAAACCTTGCGAGTCTCGGCCACCTGCGATCACGATGTATTCGTGGCCTCATGGGAGTGGCGGCGGTCGGTGGCGAATGCGGCGATCCTTGCCGAGCTCGCGGATGATCACAATCTGCCGCGCGCGGATCTCCTGCGCGGCACCGGTATTGATCCGGCGGCATTGAAAACACCCGGCGCGGAGATCACGGCGGCCCAAGAACTTCTACTCGTCCGCAATCTGGTCACCCTGCTCGACGACCAACCCGGACTGGGCTTCGATGCGGGGATGCGCACGCGCATCACGACACACGGCGTACTCGGTATGGCGGTGCTGAGCAGTCCGACCATGCGGTCGGCCATCGATGTCGCGATGCGCTACTTCAGCATGATGACCTCGTTCGCGCGGGCCTGGCACGTTTATCACGGCGACGAGATCTGGCTCTATGGCGACGACCGCGATCTGCCCGCAGATGTGCGCGCCTTTCTGGCCGAACGAGATGTGGCGGCCCTGCTGTACAACTGGTATCTGGTGTTCGGGGTGCCGCCCCCGGTGCTGCGGGCCGAGGTCGCCGGTGGGCTACTGCCCCGGATGCGTCCGATACTGGAGCAATTCGAGATTCCCAGCTCCGAATCCCCGGAGCTGCAACTCGCGGTTTTCGATGCCACCGATATCGATCGGCCGATGCCCAATGCCAGCCCGCTGACCGCGCTGCTCTTCGAAGGACAGTGCGCCGAACTGCTGCAACGCCGAGGTTTGAAACGGGGCCTGGCCGGATCGGTGCGCGAGGTGCTGCTGCATCAGATGAACGGCCGCATCACCCAGGAGGATGTCGCCGAACGCCTACACATGAGCCTGCGCACCATGCGTCGGCGACTGGCCGACGAGGGCACCTCCTACCGTCGACTGTGCGTCGAGACCTACGGCACCCTCGCCGAGGAACTACTCGCCACCGGTCTCACCGTCGAAGACGTCGCCTATCGCATGGGCTACTCCGGCGCACCGAGCTTCTCCAACGCCTTCAAACAATGGCGCGGCATCTCCCCCGGCCGCTTCGCCCGCGCCGCCACCGACCGCCTTCGCGCCAGCGTCGCGCGCTAGCCCACGCGGCGGGCGATCAAGATCAGGTGGAACTGGTGGCGAGGGCTTCGCGTTTCGCCGCCGTGGTTTCCACGTGATCATTTGTCCAGCAGGTGCGAATGGGAGTGGGGTGGGGGTGCGGGATGGGAGGATGGAGGGAGGTTTTGGGTTGGGAGGCGTGGGCGTGGTGGAGTTTGCGCAGGAGTATGGCGCCCTGCGGTGGTCGGTGGTGGCAGCGTTTGTGGTCGCCGCTGCGGTGGTGCTCGGGCGGCTGGCGGTATCGGATGGTGTCGGCGGGGGCGAAGCCGTTCGTCTGCAAGCGAATTCGCCTGGCGCGGCATGTCACGAGTCCGATGCCGCCCATCTGATCATGTGCATGGTGATGCTTGCGATGCTGGTCTTCCCGATGGGAGCGGATCCGGTAGCCCTGCGCGGGGTGCTGATCGCCCTCATCGTCGTGTTCGCGGCCTTGTCGGTAGATCGAATTGCTCAGTGGCGCAATGTAACTCGCGCACTGGCCGATGATCGGATCATCGCACTCGGATATCACATCGCCGTGGCGGCCGCCATGCTGTACGCCATCGCCGGACACCATGCGGGTGTGCACGTCGGCGGCCCAGCGCCGGGACCGGCGCTGGCTATGGCCACGCTGTTCACCACCGATGCGCTCGCCTTGATCGCCGCAGCCGGTACCGGCCGACGACGACGCTGGCTCGGCCACCCGATCGGCATCCGAACCGACTCCGGGCTTTCGGGTTCCTTCGTCGGCCGCGTACTGACATCGGCAATCGTGCCTCATATCGTCATGGACCTGGGCACGGCCTACATGCTGATCGCGGCCGTCTTCCGATAGGCCGCCAATTGCTGCTTTTGTTCGATCACGCTGCCGCGAGACGGGGGAAGAGGGCCTCGGCGCTGTCGCGATTGATCGCGTCGAGTTGGCCGGGTTCGAAGCCCTCGTAGCTCTCCAGCAGCGAGTCGAGGAGGTCACCGCTTGCCTCCGGGGCGAAGGGAAAGTCGCTGCCGTAAAGGATGTGCCCAGGTGCGGCGAAGGCCAGCAGGGAGGGGAGTGCGGACGGCGTGGTGGACAGCGCGGTGTCGAAATAGAAGCGCTGCAGGTCGGTCAGAATGCCCATGGGTGTGGTGCCGGGGTTGAACTGGGCGCCTCCGGTGAACCGCCAGGCGGCGTAGGGCAGGAAGCCGCCCGCATGCGAGAGGATCACCTTCATCCGGGTATGACGGCTCATCACACCGTTGAGTGTCATATGTACCGCGGTGCGCGTGGTGTCGAAAGGGAAGTCCAGCAGTGGGCTGGGCATGCCCTCCAGCATCGGCATCGGTGGGGCCGTTGGGTGGATGAAGACCACCGCGGCGCGCGCATCGAGCTCGGCCCAGAGCGGGTCGAACTCCTTGTGACCGAGGTAGCGGCCGTAGACGTTCGATAGCAGCACCACACCGTCGGCGTGCAGTTCGTCCAGTGCGTAGGCGGCTTCGGCGAGCGCGCCCTCGACGTCCGGCAGTGGGAGGCTTGCGAAGAACCCGAACCGGTCGGGCCGGTCTTTGGTCAGTTCCGCGCTGTCGTCGTTGACCCGGCGGGCGAGCGCGCGGGCCTCGGCATCGTCACCGAAGTGGGTGCCCGGTGAACTGATCGAGAGGATGCCGGTGGCGATCGAGCGGTGGTCCATCATCGAGATCGCACTCTCGGCATCCCAGGCGGGTGTCGGCCAGCCCCCGGCCGTCGCCTCGTGCGAATCCATCACTTTTCGATAGACGGGAGGGATGAGGTGCTGGTGGACGTCGATGCGAGATCGAGTTTCCATTTTCGCTCGCTTACTAATATTTAGCTCACTAATTATTGTGATGCTAGGCTAGCAGGCGTGGTGAATACGGGCAATGCCGAGCAGATCGCAACGGATGCCGACGCAATCGGGGAGGAGATCGCGCAGGCGGCGGACGCACTGTTCGTCGCCATGCGGCGGGCGCGTTCGGCGGGTGCCGAGCAGATCGGCGGACTTTCCCTGGCTCAGATCGCGCTGCTCGAACCGCTGGCCGGAGCGTCGGATATCCCGGTCGGTCGACTGGCGAGCAACGCGGATGTCAGTGTGCCCACCGCCACCCGTATGTTGCAGCAACTGGAAACCAAGGGCGTCGTGGTGCGCCGACGATCCCCCGAGGACGAGCGGCGAGTTCTGGTCAGCCTCACCGAGGTTGGCGCCGAGCGGCTCGCACTGCTCCGCACCCGGCTGCGCGAGCGCCAGCTCCGCGCCTACGAGGCGTTTTCGCCCACCGAGCGAGTCCAGCTCGTCACGCTGCTGCGCCGCCTCGCCGAACTCGTCTCCGATTCCGACCGCCACCCGCGGCCGCTGTCGTCCACCCGCGGCACGCAGAGCTAGCGCCGACCTCCGGAGGGTTCCGATGCAAACGCCTTCTGGCATCGGCGCAAACGATTACGCATGCCGACTTCCGATCTCCGGGACGGCAGCCTGCTGACCGCACGAGGTCGACAATTGGCGGCGAGCCGCGCAGGCCGATTTCGGTCGGCAACGACTGGTCCGAGTGGACCTACTGTCGGATGATCGCGGTCTACAGTTCGATGACCGAGTCGGCGACAACCCGGCCGCCGAGCCGGACCCAACCATCGGAGTCCCATTCGGTGAAGAGCTGCGAACCCTTGCCCTGAGTGATGATCAGGCCGCGCCGTAGTAGAGCGGTGAGGGCGACGGCGGCGGCCCCGGTCGCTTCGTCCTCGGCGACCCCCATGGCAGGGGCGAACATGCGGGAGCGCAAGGCGCCGCGGTGCTCGTCGGTCCAGGTCCAGAGGTAGTGCGAGCCGCTGTCGAAATCGTCGGGGCGCAGATTCGCCAGTGCGTCGAGGTCGTCGAGCTGGTGGAATTCGAATTCCGGGGCCCATTCGCCGCGTGCCGTGATCCAGACGAGCCCGTCGATGAGTTCGACGGCGACCGGACCTGCCGACAGCTGCAGAACCCGCACCGGCTGGCCCTGCTCGGCGAACCACCACGCGGTACCCACCGACGGATGCCCGGCGAAGGGCAGCTCCACCGCGGGGGTGTAGATCCGCACCTTGGCGATCTCGTCTACGGGGTCCTCGACTACGACCGTCTCGCTGTAGCCCGCCTTCGCCGCCAACGCCTGGTGATCGACCTCGGCGACGTCGGTGGCGCGAGCGATACCGAGTTCGTTGCCGCCCTGCCCCGCCGGGTCCGTGAAAACGCGCACGACCTCGATCCGCGTACCCATGGCCTCTGGTTCACCCTGTGTGCCCATGATCGTGAGCCTACCGGCCGCCGAAAAGTGATTCATGCGTGTTGTCAGTGCTGGCCACAGAGCCAGGTGAGATCACGGAGGATCTCCGACGCGGTGATCGGGCTGAGATCGGCGAACGTGGGGGCATTGCGGCCCGAGAGCGCGGCATACCGGAGCTCGTGCACGGGCGCGACCGGTTCGAACGGCTCCATGCCCGGGTCGATCCCGATGCTGAAAACCCGGTCGTCCGGGAGCCGTTTGTCGAAGGTATCGATGCGACCGCCATCCCCGCGTTCGGGCGGATTCCAACCACGGTTGGTCAGGCCGTGGATGCGGCCGACTGGCACGGTGGCGTTCGCCGGAATGCGGGCGCTGGAACTGGCGAGCAGTTCCGGATCCGGTTGGTACACCTCCCGGCCGATCTGTGGAAATGGTTGCAGGAGTTCGTAATCGGCAAGCACATCGGCCCATGCGCCAGTCGACTCGGTGCCGAGATGAAGGGGATGGGCAATGCCGATGATGGTGTCCTCCGCGATATCGAGGATGGCGTCGTCGGCATCGGCGAAGGTGTTGTCCTCGGCGATGCGGAACGAGTCGAGCACCTGGTCGTCGCGATAGGTCGCCCAGATCAGGCGGCGAGTCACGTTGATGCGCACCGGATGTGCGATGAACAGGGTGCGCAGTTCGTCGAGGGTGAAACGGCGTTCGGTGACCATGGCACGCTCGAGTCGGCGGATCTGATCGGCGGCGAACTTCTTGACGGACTTGCGGATCGAGCGATACCCCGCAGTCGCCGCGGCGGCCAAGTCACCGTCGTCGCGGACTCCGGCCTTGGGCAGGGCCTTGTAGCGGGTGCCGTCGGTACCGGTGATGGTGGGGCGCAGCTGTTCATCGAAGCCGAGCACGAATTGGCGCGGCCCGAAGTCGAGCAGGGCCGTGCCGTCCGCGCGCAGCCCGAGACCCGGAACCATGCGGTCGGCGAGTTGATCCTCGCTCAACCCCAATTCGTCCGCGACATCGGTGACCCGGATCTGCGCCGCATCCCGGACCGCGGCGTTTCGGCCTTTCTCGCTCAACGTGATCAACGCCGACAAGGCGTGATCCGTGCCGATGGCGGCAAGGGTGTCGAGCGCGTTGTCCTTGGCTCCACCCCAGAGGATATTCGGCAGCAGATCCTCGACAGTCTCGTCATTTCCGAAGGCGGCCAACACTTCCCACACCCAAGTGTCTTTCGATGGCGCACCCGCTCTGGTCCACTGGCCGTGGATCGCGCCGGCCGTGGCGGCCAAACTCGTCGCATCACAGTCTTCGCGAACGCGTGCCAGCGCGGCATGCGGCGCGCCGGGTTCCGACATCATCATCAAGGTGACGAGATTCTCGACGGCTTCGGGCGGTAGCGCATGGCCGCCGGTCAGCCCGATCGCAGGCAGCTCGGAAATCGATAACCACTGCGGGAGAACGGGAATCCGTGCGGGCACGATCTCGGTGGGATCGGTATCGAGCAATTCGCGCACCGCCGCGGTGGCGCCGTATACAGCTGCGGCGGCGATGATGGTATCGGCGTGACCGAGGGTGTCCAGGGTGCGCAGAGCCGCGGCACGCGTGCGTCTTGCCTTGCGCGCCTTGCCGATCGCACCCGGAATGAACGCGGTCGCGGCATAGGCCGGATGACGGCGCAACCAGTCCAGCGCGACGCGGCGGCGGGAGCGCATGCCGAGCCAGTTCACGACCAGTTCGGCGACGGCCGGACTTTCGAAAGGCGCGATCGCCGGTGCGAGGTCCCGCGGGCGCCGCACGACGACATCGACAACCAGATCGTGTGCCGCGGCACCGTGTGCGGCCGTGAGCATGAGTAACGGAGCGGCGGACCAGAGTCCCCAGCCTACTGTGCTCGTGCGCAGATACGGGTCCGCGATCGCGAAGTCGACCTGGGCGAGTGCGTACAGTGTCCAGTCGTTGAGAAAGTCATTGCCCGGCGGAATGCGCTCCAACCGCTCACGTATCTCGTCCGCGGACAGCGTGCCGATGGCATCGAGCCATTTCTCCCGTTCTCCATCGCGCCAGGAAATGGCAATGGCCGCAGGAACTTCGAGCGCTACCGTGGCAACCGGCTTGCGGCGTGGTCGCTGCCATGGCGGTGGGCTCAGGATCGCGGGAACCAACTGGGCAGGAGTCACCTCGACCGGCTGCGTCACCGGTAGATTCTCGGTGATCAACTGTTGTGCGATTTCCGGCAGTTCGTCGCGCATGGCGACGGCGAGTTCGGGGTGACGGCGGACGTGTCGGCAGAACTCGGCGGCGTTCTCGCGGCGGGTGGTCCGTTCGCCGAGCACCCGCAGGGCCCTGGCCGGAAACCGTTCGGTCGATGCCAGCAGTGCCGCGGCGGTCGCATTGCGCCACGAGTGCCCGGCCAGGAAGTCCATCGCTTCGTCGGTGGGAAGCTGGGCGAGGATGCGCGACAGGGTTTCGGCCCCCGGCGCGGAGCTGTTGCCTTGACCCGCCTCCCACAGTCGAGTGAGGACCGAAGTGGCATCGGGGCCGAGATGTACCGCGACACTGTAGATCAGCGATTTGTTGTCGCGCAGCAGATGCCAGTGCCAGCCGAGCAGATCGAGGATGCGATGCGCGTGCGCCGCATCGGTCACCGAGGCGAGTAGGAATATCGATCCGAGGCCGTCGGTGAGCTTCGGATCGGCGAGATCGACTCTCACCCAGTCTTGTTCGGTGGGGAACAGGTACGAGGTGAGCAACCGGATCGACAGCGGGCCGCGGCGCAGCTGCCGTGCCTGGTCCAGGGCGTCGGCGTAGTCCATCTGCCCGGCGGCGGCCAGCAGGGTGCGCAATCGTCGGACCAGAGTCGCGGGCGGATCGCAGGGCTGTGACACCACCGATCGCCCGCCCCGGTCATCGGATGCTTCCGCGTGGATGCCGCTGAGTGCGACAACGGTCGCTACGGCACAGCCGAGACCATGGGTCGCCACCAGATAGTCGGCCAGATCCGCGTGGTCGTCGTAGTAGCGGCCGAGGGCGTTGGCATCCCACAACTTCGCGTCCATTCCGATCGCGGCGCAAACGGCCGCGCCGAGCGGGTCGGCGCGGCGATCGGCCAGGTATTGCGCACCCCGTTCGGCGAGCACCTTGTTCGAGCCGGTACGGCTCAGGATGGCGCGGATCCGATCCGTGGATTGCGCCAGCTTTTCGGAGATTGTCTGTGCCGCGGCCGCATTCACGGCAACCTTGCGCGCGGGCCACCGGCCGCGAAATGGATCGGTTTTCGACCACCAGGCGGCGGGTACCACCCAGGTGTCCTCATCGGTCGGCGGCGTGCGGACAGCCATCGGCCTGCTCCCTTGTTCACGAGGTGCGTATCGCGGACAGGCTAGCGAGCCGCTCCGACACGTGCCGGTCGGCGCGGAAACGACAGCGGCCCCGTCCATCCGGACGGGGCCGCTGCGCGCTTCGGCAAGATATCAGACCGCGGCGGTGGCCAGCGTTTCCGTGGATTGCACGGCCTGGCCGACACCGGCGACGATCGCCGCCGCCCGCAGCGATTCGAAGATCACCTCACGCGAGACGCCCGCCTCGCGCAATGTCTTCTCGTGCGCCTCGAGGCAGTGCGCGCAGCCGTTGATCGAGGAGACCGCGAACGACCACAGCTCGAAATCGGCCTTGTCGACACCCGGATTGCCGATGATGTTCATCCGCAGACCAGCACGCAGATCGTCGTAGCGGCCTTCCAGAAATGCCTTGCCCCGGTAGAACACATTGTTCATGCCCATGATCGAGGCGGCGCCGAGTGCGGCGCTGTAGGCCTGCGCCGACAGATTGTCCGCGGCTTCTTCGGCGATTTCACGCAGCGTCGTCGCCGACCGGGTCGCGGCCGCCGACGCGAGCAGCGTGCCCCACAGTTGCTGTTCGTTCAGCACGGTGGTGCGTGTGATGGACGACAGATTGAGCTTGAGGTCCTTTGCGTACTCGGGAAGGGAGTTCTTCAGGGTCTCAATGCTCATTCGGCGAATCCTCTTCTTGTTCGGGGGTTTTCAGGTGTATCGGATAGTGCTCAGACACTCGCGGCGAGTAGTTCACCCGCGTTGATGGTCGGGTCGCCCTTCTTCCAGTTGCAGGCGCACAGCTCGTCGGACTGCAGTGCGTCGAGCACCCGCAGTACCTCGTCCACATTGCGACCGACCGAACCGGCGGTCACCGAGACGAACTGGATCTCGTTGTTCGGGTCGATGATGAAGGTGGCGCGGTCGGCGACGCCGTCGGCGTTGAGAACACCGGTGGCGGTGGCCAATTCACGCTTGAGGTCGCTCAGCATCGGGAACGGGAGGGTCTTGAGATCCTCGTGCTGGGCGCGCCACTGGAAGTGCACGAACTCGTTGTCGACCGAGGCGCCGAGCACCTGCGCGTCGCGGTCCTCGAACTCGTCGTTGAGCTTGCCGAAGGCGGCGATCTCGGTCGGGCACACGAAGGTGAAGTCCTTGGGCCAGAAGAAGACGATGCGCCACTTACCGGCGTGATCGTCGGAGGTGATCCGGGTGAAGTAATCGTCAGGCTGCTGAGCGTCGACCTTCGACAGGTCACCGCCGATCACCGCGGTGAGGTTGTACGCCGGGAATTGGTCGCCGATGGTCAGCAAAGCCATGCTTGTCTCCTCGTCAGTCGGTTTGCTAGAGCGAGTGGATCGAAAAGCTCACGATGATCTTGCCCAAAGGCCGGTGAAAGGTAAACGTGATCAGTCGCACTACACTGATAGGCGTGACTGATCAGACTTATCAGCCGACCCTGTCGCAGCTGCGTGCGTTCGTGGCGATCGCGGAGTACCGCCACTTCGGCACCGCGGCCGTGCGGCTCAATGTGAGCCAGCCCACGTTATCGCAGGCACTCGCCGCATTGGAACATGGGCTCGGGCTGCAGTTGATCGAGCGCAGCACCCGGCGGGTGCTCGTCACGGCCGCGGGGATGCGGCTGCTGCCGCAGGCGACGGCGACCCTCGAGGCGGCCGACCGGTTCGTCGCCTCGGCGACCGGTGACAGCCTGGGTGGTACCGTGCGGATCGGCATCATTCCGACGGTTGCCCCGTATGTGCTGCCGAATCTGCTGCCTGAATTGCGCAGGGTATTGCCCGCCTTGAATCCTCAGGTGATCGAGGACCAAACCGCGCGGCTGCTGGAGGGATTGCGCACCGGCGTCCTGGATGTGGCCCTGCTCGCGCTGCCGACCGAGGTGCCCGGCCTGGTCGAGATCCCGCTGTACACCGAGGAATTCGTGCTGGTGACCCCGCGCGGGCACGAACTGGCCGGGCGCACCGATATCGCACCCGCCAGCCTGGACGCGCTGCCGCTGCTGCTGCTCGACGAGGGCCACTGCCTGCGTGATCAGACCCTGGAATTCTGCCGTTCCGCCGATGCGCATCCGGGGGCGGTCGGCGATACCCGCGCCGCGTCGCTGGCGACCGTGGTTCAGTGCGTCGCGGGCGGGCTCGGGGTGACATTGATTCCGGAGATGGCGGTGGCGGCCGAAACCGCTCGCGGCACACTGGAAACCGCGCATTTCACCGCACCCGCCCCTGGGCGCACCCTCGGTCTGGCATTTCGTGCTTCGACGGCGCGCGCGGACGATTACGAACGGCTGGCGGAGATCATTCGGTCGCAGCGGCCGCGGTGAACCGAGTCCGCGAGATCAGTGTGCGGCGTCGCCGAGGAGTTCGGTCGCGGTGCGGTGGATCTTGTGCAGGGCGCTCATGAGGTGACGGCGTTCGGTGGGGGTGAGCTCGGCGGTGACCTTGTCCTCCAAGGCTTGTCGCTGTGCCTCGATCGGCTGTTGCAGGGCGCGGCCTTTATCGGTGAGCCAAAGGCGGACCAGGCGGTTGTCGTGGTCGTCGCGACGGCGCTCCAACAGGTCGGCGGTGGTCATGCGGGTGGCCATTTTGACGACCGTCGGGGTGGTGACGTTCAGTGCGGCGGCGACCTCACCGGGGGTGCGCCCGTCCTGCTCCCACAGCAGTGCCAGGACATGATTCTGGCCCAGATGCAGTCCGAGCGTTCGCATTTCGCGGTCCGCGAGTGCGCGCAACACCTTCGAACTGCGGCCGTGTAGGTCGAGGAACTCGGGCACCGGTCGGATCTCCTTGACGGTTGACGAACTGATCGTTAGCCGTCTAACGTTCTTGTTGGTTAGACGGCTAACGATATGGGGATCTGATGATAGTGGTCACCGGTGGCACCGGAAATATCGGCCGTGAACTCGTCGCCGAGCTCACGGCCAGAGGTGCGGAATTCCGTGTTCTCGTGCGCGATCCGGCCCGTGCCGCGAATTCGGGCCGAGGTGAGGTGATCGTCGGAAATCTGGACGATCCGGCGACGCTCGCGCCCGCACTCGACGGTGCCGACGCGTTATTCCTGCTGGTGCCCGGCATCGGCCTGCCGCACACCGTCGATGCGGTGCACGCGGCGCGAGCGGCCGGAGTTCGGCATATCGTGCAGTTGTCGTCGTTCAATGCGATGGGTGATCCGGTACCGGCCATGGGGCGTTGGCATCGCGAGCGCGAGCGAGTCGTGGCCGAATCCGGCATACCGGCGACCGTGTTGCGGCCCGGTGGATTCATGACGAATGCGCTGGCGTGGGCGGAGACGATCCGATCCGGTGGCGCGGTCCTCGACCCCACCGGCCCCGGGCGCTTCGCTCCGATCGACCCGGCCGATATTGCCGCCGTGGCGGCCGAGGTACTCACCGACGGCGGTCACCACGGCATGACCTATACCCTCACGGGTGCGCAAACCTGCACTGTCGCAGAACAGGTCGCGACCATCGCCCGCACGATCGGCCGCACCATCGAGGTGCGCGAGGCGGCCACACCGCAGGAGGCATTGGACTCCCGCTACCCCGGTGGTGCGCCACCGGCATTGGCGGCGGCGATCATCGAGGGGTTCGAGTTGATGCGGGCCGATACGGCGGGGTTCCGGACCGACACCGTGCGTGAGCTGCTCGGCAGAAGTCCGCGTACGTTTGCCGAGTGGTGTGCACGCAACGTCGATGCGTTCGCGGGCGAACGCTAATTGCAGGTTTCGAATTCGGTACGGAGTTGGCGCTGCAGGGCGATGGCATCGGGGGTGAGGTAGTGCTCGGGGTGGGCGTCGGCGGCGGTGGCATGGTCGGAGCATCCGGCCACCTCGACACTTCCGGTGAATTGTTTGTCGGGTGCGTAGCCGCCCCAGTTCCAACGCAGGTCCATCGGGTGATCGGGTGTCGGTCTGGTGGTGGCGATGACCGCGGTGAGGTCCTGGTAGGCGGTATCCGGGCTGTGTACTCCGACAGAGAGAATCGTCAGATGTCCGTCGATGATGCGGATGAAGGCGGCTGGGACGGGAAGCGCGGTCAGCAGGGTCTGGATGTCCCGTTCCTGCTGGGCGCCGAACGGCAGGTCGACGGTCCAGACCGGCCGCTGGTCGGCGGGCCGGATGGTGACCTGTGTCGGATCGTTGCCGAGGACCGTGCGTACCGCTGCCAGGGAATCCGTTGCGGGCGGGGACTTTTCGATCTCGATACCGGAGTTGGTCCAGGTGATGGTGGCTCCGGGCAGGCGTGCGCCGAGTTGGCGTAGCTCACGGGTGCGGGCGGTGATTCGATTCGGGTCCAATTCGGCGCCCAGTTTCAGTTCCAGTCGGTCGCCGACAACGAAGTCGGTCGACTGCTGGTAGGAGTCGAAGTCATGCCGCTTGATGGCATTGATCCGGTCGACGACGTCGGCGATCTGCGTGTCGGAGGCCGCACGCATCGATACGTCCAGGTCGAGGTAGGTGCCCCGGGTGAAGTCGTTGGAGTAGTCGACGGAAAAAGTATCCACGCCCGGCATGGCGGCGAGCTCGGTTCGTAGCAGATTCGCCTGCGGGCGGCGGTCGGATGCGTTCGTGCACCCGGCCACGGGGAGCGAAACGACGGCGACGGCAATCCCCGCCGCGAGCATACGCCGGATCATGGGTGCCTTCCTGTAGCGGGTAGCGGGCGGGTCGCGGCCCGGCGGACGTTGTCGGCTCCCGTGGCAGGGTACGCGTTCGGACGCCGATTTCCCGGTAGCGGGCGTCGGTGTCGGGCGGATCGGGTGTGTTGGTCGGGCGTAATGTCCGCTGGTAGACAGTCGGAAAGGGGTCGTGGTGGACGAGTTGGGTGCCAGTGCGTCGAACGAGCCGGGACAGCGCCTCGGTCGTTCGATGGCGAATGGTGGTCGGCTGTTCGTCTACGGAACATTGCAGTTTCCGGAGGTATTGGTCGAGTTGATCGGACGCTGTCCGGAATCGGCGGCGGCGGAGCTCACCGGGTGGCGGGTGGCGGCATTGCCGGAGCGGGTGTATCCGGGCCTGGTGCCCGCCGCGGGCGGGGTTGCCAGAGGCGTGGTGCTGTCGGGGCTCGACGCGGGAGAGTGGGCGGTGCTGGACGCGTTCGAGGACGACGAGTACGAGTTGCGGCGGGTGCGGCCCGGCGCGGCGCCGTCGGTGTGGACGTATGTGTGGACTTCCGTTGTCGCACCGGATGATTGGCACGCCGAGCGCTTTGCTGCCGAGCATCTGGGCGCGTTCGTGACGCGGTGCGCCGAGTGGCGAAGGTTGCTCTGAAACGGGCTTGGGCGGGGGCGTATTTGCCATTCCAAGACGACCGGTCATATATTAATCGCATGGCGCGACCGCGACGCAGTGATGACATTCGGCAGCTTCTGGTGGAGGAGGGTGCTGCCGGATTCTTGACGAACGGCTATCACGGGACCGGTATCAAGCAGATTCTGGATGCGGTCGGAGTGCCGAAGGGTTCGTTCTACAACTATTTCGATAGCAAGGAGAGTTTCGGGCGGGCCATCATCGACAACCATTCGCTGTGTGTGCAGCGGAATATGGCCGAGGCGTTCGGGAGTTCGCCGGATCCGGTCGTCGGGCTACGGGCGTTCTTCGGGCGGCTCATGGATGATTTCGTGCGGGCGGAGTTCACCGGTGGCTGCCTGATCGCGAATCTCGGCGGGGAACTCGAGGGCAGTGAGGTGCTCCGGGAGTCATTGGCGCAGGCCTGGCATTCCTGGCGGGACGGGGTGGCCGCGGCGTTGCGCCGGGCGCAGGAACTCGGGACGATTCGCGACGATATCGATGCCACCGAGTTGGCGGATCTGCTGTTGGAGTCGTGGGAGGGGGCGGTGATCCGGATGAAGATGGAGCGCTCGCTCGAACCGCTGCACAAGTGTTTGCGCCGAATGCTTGATGACTACTTTCGGCCCTGAACTGTAGGTTTTGCTGTCCTGGACGGCGTGCGCCTATTTCAAGACGACCGGTCGTATCGGTAGGTATTGCGAGGAAGAGAGATGAATATGGTCAAGACGGTCATCGTGACCGGGTCCTCCAGTGGGATCGGGCGCGATATCGCTCGGGCCTTCGTCGAGCGCGGCGACAATGTCGTGCTCAACGGGCGCGATGCGGACAAGCTTGCGGCGGTGGCGGATGCGTTGGACGCGCCAGCACAGGTGGCGGCATTCGCGGGTGATATCGGCGCGCCGACAACGGGTTCCGAGCTGGTACGGCTTGCGGTGGCGCGGTTCGGCCGAGTGGATGTGCTGGTGAACAATGCCGGGATCTTCGGCGCCAAGGCGTTCGTCGATGTCACCGAGGCGGAGCTGGACGGCTACCTGAACGGCAACCTGAAGGGGACCTACTTCACCACACAGGCGGTGGTGCGCCAACTGCAAGCGCAGAAAAGCGGTGGCAGCATTGTGAATATCGGGACGGTGCTGATCAGCCATGCGCTCGCGGGGCTGCCCGCATCGGCGGCGCTGGTCAGCAAGGGTGGGGTGCACGCGTTGACAACCAGTCTGGCCGCGGAACTCGCCGCGGACAGCATCCGGGTCAATGCCGTCGCACCCGGCATCATTCGCACACCGCTGTTCGGTGACGGCGACGAAAGCGCCTCGGGCCGACTGGCTTTGCTCAACCGGATCGGTGAAGTGAGCGAAACCACCGCGGCGGTGCTGTATCTCGCGGACGCCGCCTTCACCACCGGCCACATCTTCCCCGTCGACGGCGGATTCATCTCGGGAAGGGCCGCATAATGCCTTACGTCAATATCAAAGTCACGAACGAGGGTGTGACGCGCGAGCAGAAGACCCGACTGATCAAGGGCGTATCCGACCTGCTGCGCGACGTCCTCGGTAAAGATCCGACGACAACCTTCGTCGTGATCGACGAGGTCGAGCTGACCGATTGGGGTATCGGCGGGATGAACGTCGAGGACTGGCGCAAGCAGCAGGCGCAGGTCGCACCGCCGGTGTGAGCGTCCACGCCTGTCGGGACTTGCTCGGGACTCGGGCAAGCCCTGGCCGTTGAATCACGCTCCGCGCCGACAATGCGTCCTCTCGATGCCCGAGCCCGATCGAGTACGCGAGAAACGCGACCGAACGCCGAATCGCACCGGCCCGAAGGGAAATCCCTTGGCAGCCGGTGCGATTCGAGATTACTGCTAAACGCGCAGCGCGTGCGGTTCGATCGCGCCGCGCACCAGCGCCCGCGCATCTATCGTCTCGGCGCGGTAGGGCAGCGTGCCCAGCCGATCGGTCATCGCCGGCACCGGGTCATCGATTCGCTCGTTCAACCCGAACAGGAATGTCCATTCGTGCTCATCGCTGCCGTACTGCACCACGGTGTCGAACTGCTCGTGGAAGCGTTTCCAGGAACGCTTCAGCGTCTCGTTGCGCCACATCGTCGCGCATCCGGCCTGTGCGCTGAGCACGCCGCCGGGTGCCAGCAGCGCCCGACATCGTGACAGGAACTCCGACTCGTAGAGACGGTTGTGCTGCGCGTCCTCGACTCGCTCATCGGGCAGATCGATGACGATCACGTCGTAGCGGGTACCCGCCTCGGACGCGTTGGCCAGGAAATCCCAGCCGTCGGCGTAGTGCACCTTGACCGGGCCCTCGCCCTGGACCGCGGCGGCCAGCTCGTCGCTGGTGTAGCCGTAGGGCAGGTGCTCGGCGCACAACTCGACCTCGCGCTGGTCGATATCGACGTGATCCACCAGCGTCGCGCCCGCGGCGACCGACATCTGGCTGGCGACCCCCTCACCCGAACCGATGATGAGGACCTTGTCCAGCTTCGCGGCCAGCGCGAAGGCGGGGACCATCATCGCCTCGTGATAGGTGAGCTGGGAGAACTCCGTGGACTGGCGGTCGTCGTCGGAGAACAGGCTGATGCCTTGTTCGGTGCGCGCGATGACCATGTGCTGGAACGGAGTATGAGTGTCGACGATGATCTCGTGCAGTTCCCAGATGCGGGTCAGGCCATTGCCGACCGGCTCCTCGATCCTGGTCGACCCGTGCCCGCGCTGGATGACCTGCATGCGAACATCCTTGGGGGACAGCTTATCTCGCAGAAGCTCGACGGCCTTCGACGCGCCGGCGCCGATACTTCCGCAGGTGAATACGTCGACAAAGATGTCGCCGGACTCCGGATAAGTGTGAATCGAGGCGTGGGACTCCGACAACAGCGCGAGGACGGTCACCCCCTGCGGATCGAACTTCTTGTGTACGACATCGCAGATGGTGACGCCCGCGGCGATCAGAGACTCACGCAACGCCGATTCGAGTCGTTCGCGATCGTCGCAGAGATCTGCGTCGACACCACCGAACTCGGCCAGCACATGCCAGCCGGTGAATTCCGCCGTCATAGGCAAACTCACTCTCGCTCAGCGCCCGAGACATGAACGGTCAAGGGCGGAAAACCATTGAAGGACACCGACGAATAGCTCGCGGTATAGGCACCGGTATCGAGGATCTGGATGCGATCACCGGCTCGCAACGAGGTCGGAAGAAGGACCTTCGTGCGTTGATACAGTACATCGTCGCCATCACAGGTCGGTCCGGCCACCACCGCCTCGTCCACGGGATCTCCGTCACGTTCGGTGACGAAGCGGTATGCGATGTACTCGTTCTCGGTCTCGGCCATTCCGTTGTAGCGGCCGATGTCGAGATACACCCAGCGCCGTCCGTCCGGCGCGATGCGCACGCCGATGACCTCGGCGTGGATGGTGCCCGCCGAACCCACGAGCGCGCGGCCGGGCTCGACGACGAGTCCGGCGGTCTCGGGCAGGTATTCGGCGGTGGCGGCCGCGATGACGGCGCCGACATCGTCGAGCGCGGGTGCCGCCTCGACGTACGAAATGGGCAGTCCGCCACCGATATTGACCGACCGCACCCGAATATCTTTGTCTGCCAGCCCGGCCACGATGCGGGCGGCCTGTTCGATACCGATGCGCCAGGCCCGCGGGTCGGTCTGCTGGGATCCGACGTGGAAATACGGACCACCGACGATCAGTCCGAGATCGCGGGCGCGGATCAGCAGGCGCAGCGCCTCGGTGGGAGAGCAGCCGAATTTGGTGCCGAAGGGCGTCGTCGACTGTGGCGCCGAGGACAGGAACCGGCACTCGACCTCCGCGCCCGGCGCGTACTCGGCGATGCGCAGCAGATCGTCCTCGGTGTCGAAGGCATAGCGGTGCACACCCGCGGCGTAGGCGATCGCGATGTGGGCGGCCTTCTTGATCGGGTTCCCGTAGCACATGCGGGTCGGGTCGACGCCCTCGTGCAGGCACAGTTCGATCTCACCGACACTGGCGACATCGAACTCCGCCCCGTGGTCGTCGAGCAGACGGATGAGTTCCGGCACCGGACTCGCCTTGACCGCGAAGCGAATTCGGGCTCCGGGTACCGCGGTCTGGAGTGCGCGGTAATTCTCGCGCACCCGCTCTGGGTGGATGACCAGATAGGGCGATTCGGGCAGGTTTGAACCGGTCAATCTAAGGGAACTCTCCGTCGTTTGGGGGTCGGCCGTCGTTCGGGCACCGCGCGAGAGAGTATCAGCGCGATGCCCCCGGTAACCAACTCGTTGACGACACCTTGATCATGATCACCCTGCGACTACCGTGACCTCGTCGAATACGACCTCGCCCGCGGCGTCCGACTCGGCGAGATCGACCACCGCCGCCAGTGCCCAACCGTGGTCCCCGGCGGGGTCGTCTAGCACCTGACGCACCTGCCAGAAACCGGGGCGCTGTGCCACCTGGAACAGTTGCGGACCGCGAGCGTCCGGGCCGGTGCCGATGCTCTGGTACTCGTCGAAGTAGGGGACCAGCTCCGCCGCCCAGTCCGGCCCGGTGCCGAGTTCTGCGAGGGCCTCCCAGCGACGCAGCGCGGCGAGTTCGACGCGACGGAACATGGCATTGCGGACCATCACCTTGAACGCGCGTTCGTTGGCCGAGATCGGACGCACCGATTCCGCGCCGAAAGCGAGCTGATCGGCATCGGTCTCCGCGCCCGGGTTGGTGAGTTGCTCCCATTCGTCGAGCAGGCTCGAATCCACTTGGCGCACAAGTTCGCCCAGCCATTCGGTCATATCGTCGAGATCTTCGGTGCGCGCGGATTCCGGGACGGTGCGCCGCAGCGCACGATAGGCGTCGGCGAGATAACGCAGGACAACACCCTCGGAGCGGGCGAGTTCGTAGTGCGAAATCAGCTCGGCGAAGGTCATCGAGCGTTCGATCATGTCGCGGACGACCGATTTGGGAGACGGGGCGAATTCCGACATCCAGGGGTGGCCGGCGCGGTAGGTCTCGAAGGCGGGTTCGATCAGCTCGGCCAGGGGTTTGGGCCAGGTGACCTCCTCCAGCAGTTCCATGCGTTCGTCGTATTCGATGCCGTCGGCCTTCATCTCGTTGATCGCCTGGCCGCGGGCCTTGTGCTGCTGGGCCATGAGCAGCTGGCGCGGATCCTCGAGTGTCGATTCGATGAGGGAGATGACGTCGAGGGTGTAGCCGGGCGCGTCCTTGTCGAGCAGCTCGAGTGCGGCGAGAGCGAAGGGGGACAGCGGCTGGTCGAGGGCGAAATCGCGCTGCAGGTCGACGGTGAGTCTGGCGCGGCGACCCTGTGCGTCGGGTTCCGGAAGTTGTTGCACCACACCGGCATCGCGCAGGGCGCGATACAGGCGGATGGCGCGCAGGATGTGGCGGCGTTGTGCGGGGCGGGGCTCGTGGTTGTCCTCGAGCAGATGGCGCATGGCGTCGAAGCAATTGCCAGGGCGGGCGATCACGTTGAGCAGCATCGAGTTCGTCACATTGAAGCGCGACACCATCGGTTCCGGATTGGCGACGACGAGCCGATCGAAGGTCTCCTCGCTCCAGGAGACGAAGCCCTCCGGCGGTTTGCGGCGCACCACCTTGCGCTGCTTCTTCGGATCATCGCCAGCCTTGGCCAGCAGCCGGGTGTTCTCCACCTCGTGGTCGGGAGCCTGCACGACGACGGTGCCCATGGTGTCGTAGCCCGCCCGGCCCGCGCGGCCCGCGATCTGATGGAATTCGCGGGCCTTGAGCCTGCGGGTGCGCACACCGTCGAATTTGGTGAGGCCGGTCAGCAGTACCGTGCGGATCGGCACGTTGATGCCGACACCGAGGGTGTCGGTGCCGCACACCACCTTCAGCAGACCGTCCTGGGCCAGACGCTCCACCAGGCGGCGGTACTTGGGCAGCATGCCCGCGTGATGTACGCCGATACCGTGGCGGATCAGCCGCGACAGGGTCTTGCCGAAGCCGGAGGAGAAGCGGAAATCGCCCAGTGCCGCTGCGATGGCATCCTTTTCGGCACGGGTGGCGAAGTTGACGCTGGTCAGCGCCTGGGCGCGTTCCAAGGCCGCGGCCTGGGTGAAATGCACGACGTACACCGGTGACTGATTGGTCGTGACCAGATCTTCCAGCGTTTCGGTGATGGGCGTGCGGGCGTAGGAAAAACTCAGCGGGACAGGACGTTCGGTGCCCGCGACGATGGCGGTCGGATGGCCGGTGCGGCGTTCCAGATCGGCGGCGAAGAAGTCGACCTCGCCGAGCGTGGCCGACATGAGCAGGAATTGGGCGCGCGGAAGTTCGAGCAGCGGCACCTGCCAGGCCCAGCCGCGATCCGGATCGGCGTAGAAATGGAATTCGTCCATCACGACCTGGCCGACATCGGCGGCCGCGCCCTCGCGCAGTGCCATATTCGCCAGGATCTCGGCGGTGGCACAGATGATCGGCGCCTCCGGATTCACCGCCGCGTCACCGGTTACCATGCCGACCCGGTCCGCGCCGAAGACGTCGCACAGGGCGAAGAACTTCTCGCTGACCAGGGCTTTGATCGGTGCGGTGTAGTAGGTGCGCAGGCCACGAGTCAGCGCGAACAGGTGCGCGCCAACCGCGACCAGGGATTTTCCGGACCCGGTGGGGGTGGCCAGGATGACATTGGACCCGGACGCCAATTCCAGCAGCGCCTCATCCTGCGCCGGATACAGTGGGGTGCCCTGCTCGGCCGCCCACGCCCCGAACGATTCGTAGAGCGCGTCGGCGTCGGTTCCCGGTATCTCGAGCAGTTCGGTCAGATCCACTCCGACCACCCTACGGGCAGCCGTCTACGGCGCCGTCAGGGTGATCGGGTCAGTTTGACTGTTCGCCCTCGCCGCCGTCGTAGCCACCCTGCTCGGCCAGGAAGCGCTCGAATTCGGCGCCCAATTCGTCGCCGCTGGGCAGTTCACCGTCACCGACCAGCAAGCTCGACTGGCGCTCCTGGGAGGTGACGAAGCTGTCGTATTGGCGCTCGAGCGCGTGCACCACCGTCTCGACCTCGGAATTGCCCGCGATGTGCTCGTTGACCTGTTCGCGCACCCGCGCGGCGGCCTCACCGAGCGCGGCCAGCGGGAATTCCAGGCCGGCGTTGTCGGCGACGTGCTCGAGCAGGGTCTGCGCTGCCTCCGGGTAAGCGGTCTGCGCGAGGTAATGCGGCACGTGCACCGAGAAGCCGACCGATTCGTGGCCGTGCTGGGCCATCCGGTACTCCAGCAGCGAGGACGCGCTGCCTGGGACCTGTAGTTCGCCGGGCCAGCGCTGATGGTCGGCGATGAGGTCGCGGTCGGAGGAGTGCGCGGTGATGCCGAGCGGGCGGGTATGCGGGATTGCCATCGGGATGGCACTCAGTCCGATGCTGCGTCGCACGCCGAGCTGTTCGGCGAGCAGCCGCACCGCGGTGGTGAATTTCTCCCAGCGCAGATCCGGTTCCAGGCCCGACAACAGCAGGAACGGGGTTCCCGACGTGTCGCGCAGCGCCCAGAGGTTCAACTCGGGTTCGGCGTAATCGGAGAAGTGATCGGTTTTGAACGTCATCAGCGGACGACGCGAGCGATAGTCCAGCAACTCGTCGACATCGAACGAGGCGACCAGCTCGCTCTCGAGGCTCTCGCGCAGGTGCGTCGTGGCCAGCCGCACCGCATGCCCGGCATCGGTGAAGCCCTCCAGTCCGTGTACCAGGACCGGACCCAAGCCATCGTCGTTCGACAGCTGCGGAGCTGGGAACTCCAACTCGTACATTCGCGACTCGTGGTCCATCGCGTCTCCTTCCTGCGCGGTTCACCGATGCGAGCTTTCAGGTTCATCGGCCTGTTGGGCAATTCGCGGCGGTCAACCACTGTCCATTGTCCCCCATGACCCCGACACACGTTTGCCATGGGCGACACCGACCCACAAGAGAGGGCAACATCGGTGGTGCCCCGCACATTCCCGACCCGGTCACCAGTGGCGATCACGTGCGGCTCACTCGGAGAATCGGCGTGGCGGCGCGGGCGGGCACGCGGAGTTTGGCACAGTGGTGCGGTGACTGTGCCGAATTCGACGCGCAGGGGGCCACGCGGATTCGGGGTATCGGGTTGGGTGCCCCTCGCCGCGGGAGCAGTTCTGCTCATCGGCTGCTCGTCGACGGTGACCGGACATCCAGCGGCCTCCGCACCGAATACCGGGACCCAGCAGGTGGCGGCACAGCTTTCGACGCTGATGCCCGATGCCGCGCAGTTCCCGGCCGAGTACGAGGCCGTCGTGCTGCCACCGGAGGCGGCCGCGCAGGCGGCGGGAGATCTGACCGGGGTCGGGCGCGGTGCGACAGTGCAGCCCGATGGATGTGTCCCGCCCGCTCAGCAATTCGGTTCGAATCAGACGGCCGTCGCGGTGGGTACCGACAACCGGACACGCGCCACGATGACCGTGGAATTGACCAGGACCGGGCAGCCGCTGTCGGCCTTGCGTGAGCAGTTGAAACGGTGTCAGCAGGTGCACGTGAGCAAGGCGGGAGCGACAACGACGGTGACCACCGAACTGCAAACGCCGCCTCCGATCGATGTCGACGACACACTCGCACTGCGCCGTACGGTGGTGCCGCAGGTAAGCACGGCCGGGTTGACGCAGTCGATGCAGACGCTGACCGGGCAGGTCGCCGATGTGCGAATCACGGTGACGTACATGACATTCGGCGATGCGAAGCCGGATACGACGGCGTTGAACGAACTGTTCACGACGGCGGTGCGGAGGGTCGAAAAGGGGTGAATACCATCGGTTCCGCCGATCGGCGGCGGGAGCTCACGGCCGGACAGTAGCAGGTCGCACCGACACAGCTGCCGCCGCTTCCGCATTCGGTTCCCGATTCGTCCACAGTCCCAATGTTTTCCACAGGACAATTCGGTCCCGAGATATCCCCAGGTCAGCGTACGGAGCGTCGTGGTGGGGGCGCGCATCCTCGACGCATGACGACTTCCACGAACCCCGCTTCCGCCCTCGGAGATCCTGGTGATGGCGCATCGCCCCGGACCGGTTTCTGCCCGAGCCCCACCGTTCACCTCCGCAAGTCCGCCCGCCCAGCGCGTGTCGGCGACTCGGATCGGCGTGATGTCGAGTATTCGAGTGACGCCGCGGATACCGGCGGCGCGGTGCGAATCGACGGCGACAGCGTCGAGGCGTATGCGTATCGAACGTGGCCTACGGACAAGGTTGCTGCCCGAATAGATTCGGAGTCCTTCTTCGACCCCGACGTCGACGACGAATCGTCGCAGTGCACACGAGGTTTCGGGACAGCGCCGCGCCCGGGAATCTGTGCCGAACCGCCCCCGGAATTCGGGGATCGGCTTTCGGGAGAAGCACTGCATGTCGATGATCCTGGTGAATTGATAGTCGCGGTGCCCGCCATGGTCGGATTTGTGCCGGAGCGGTCGTTGGTGGTGGCTGTGCTGCGTGGCACGACCGATGCGGAGCAGAGTCCGATCATCGATGCGGTGGTGCGGTTCGATTTGGATCAGGAGGGTGGGAGTCGCCGCGGGCTCGCGGCGGCGTACGCGGAGTGTGTTTCGCATATCTGTGCGGCGGAGGGGGCGACAGAAGTACTTGCGGTAATCGTCGACGATCGAGTGCGCGAACCGCGGCGCACACGCCGAAACGGTACGGGGACCCCGGGACCGTGGGGCGCGCTCATAGCGGCATTCGCGCGGCGGCTGGCGCGGGCCGAGGTGTACCTCGAGGGTGCCTGGGTGGTGCGCGCCATCGAGGCGGAGCAGCCGTGGTGGAGCATGCTCGATACGAATCACCGTGGGAAGCTGCCGGATCCGGCGACATCGATGGTGACGGTGGCGCATGTGCTCGAGGGGCGGCCGATTCGTGGTACCCGTTCGGAGCTGACCGATCTGGTCGCATCGGATGTGGAACTGGCGAAGCAGGTCGCGGGGTATCTCGACAGTGCCCGCGAACTCGCGCACGAGCGGTACGCGGCGGCCGTCCGGCGCGGTGATCCTGATGGATATCATCGATGGGCACTTGAACATGTGCTGTGGCAGATCGCCAATATCGAATCCGGTATGGCCCTCACCGCCAGGGAATACGCGGAACTGGCCGCAGTGCTGCGTGATCGGACGGTGCGTGACGCGCTGTTCGGGCTGGCCGTCGGAGATCACGCCGCCCCTGCGGAGACTCTGTGGGTAGCACTGACACAGGCACTGTCGGGCAGCGACCGTGCCGATGCCGCAACACTTCTCGGCTATGGCGCCTACATCCGCGGTGACGGGCCGCTCGCCGGCGTCGCGCTGCAAGCTGCCTTGGCAGCGGACCCCGCTCATTCCATGGCGAGTCTGCTCGAGATCTCCCTGCGCACCGGGATGCGCCCGGATACGCTGCGCCGCCTTGCCTACTGTGGGCTGGGCATCGCCGCGGACCTCGGCATAGACCTTGGGCCAGTTGTCCGGTGAGCCTGTTCGCGTTCTCGGGTGGTCACGGATGAGTCGGCGCTTAACATGGTGGATGTGGCATGGGCCGCACCACCATGTGACCGCACTCGATGGCGGGAAACCGGCCTATTTGGCGCTGTGCGCCAGCGGACCGAGGTCGCGCAGGAATTCCCATGCATCGGCGACGATTTCGTCGAGGTTATTGTGCTTGGGCTGCCAGCCGAGGTCGGTGATGGCGCGATCGCTGGACGCGATCAAGGTGGCCGGGTCGCCGGCGCGGCGCGGCGCGTCCTGTGCGGCGATGGGCAGTCCGGTCACGCGCTCGCAGGCCGAAATCACCTCGCGGACCGAGAAACCGGTGCCGCTGCCGAGATTGAAGACGCGATGGATGCCGGATTCCGCGGAGCTCAGGGCCAGCAGATGAGCATCGGCGAGGTCGCGGATGTGGATGTAATCGCGGACCGCGGTGCCGTCGGGTGTGGGCCAGTCGGTGCCGAAGACCGAAATCGCCTTGCGATGACCGAGGGCGACCTGGAGAACGAGGGGGATGAGATGGGTTTCCACCACCCGGTTTTCGCCGAGACCGCCGTAGGCGCCCGCGACGTTGAAGTAGCGCAGGCTGGCCGCGGCCAAACCGTGTGCGATCGAGTAGGAGGTGATGGCATGGTCGATGGCCAACTTGGAGGCACCGTATGGGTTGGTCGGCCGGGTCGGCGCGTCCTCGGTGATCGGCACCCGTTCGGGTTCGCCGTACACGGCCGCGGTGGAGGAGAAGACCAGCCGCGGCGTTTCGGTGCGGCGCATCGCCTCGAGCAGTTCGAGCGTCTTCACCACATTGCCGTGCCAGTACTTCTCCGGCTGCTGCACCGACTCACCGACCAGCGACTGCGCCGCGAAATGCAGGACACCATCGAAGGATTCGGCCTCGAGCAGTGCCGGTGCGGCGACCGCGACATCACCCTCGACGAACCGCGCCTCGGTGGGCACGCCCTCGGCATTGCCGGTCGACAGATCGTCGACCACCACGACCTCGTGCCCCGATTCGAGCAGAACCTGTGCGCAGACCCCACCGACATAGCCCGCGCCGCCCGTGACCAGAAGTTTCACGCCTCAGACCAACTTCACCTGGACAGCGTGGGCCATTTCGTCCGAGAGCTCGAAACCGGCGTGGCCGGGCACGGTGATGACCACCGAACCGGGCTTGGTCTCGACCGTCACGCGGGCGTCGGGCACCACGCCCGCCTCCCGCAACTGGCCGATGACCTCGGGATCGGTCTGAATATGCTCGGCGAGGCGACGCACCACGACCGCGTGCACCTGACCGTGCGGCAGATCCGACAACCGCACCAGCGTCTCTTCGGCGGCGTTCGGCGGGGCGATGCCCAACTCGTCCAGGCCCGGAATCGGGTTGCCGTAGGGGGAGGTGGTCGGGTTGTTGAGCACCTCGACCAGCCGCCGCTCGACATCGTCGCTCATGACATGTTCCCAGCGGCACGCCTCGGCGTGCACGTTCTGCCAATCGAGCCCGATAATGTCCACCAGCAGCCGCTCGGCGAGGCGATGCTTGCGCATGACGGCCACCGCCATGCTGCGGCCCTTCTCGGTCAGTTCGAGATGGCGGTCACCGGCGACCAGCAGCAGACCATCGCGTTCCATCCGCGCGACGGTCTGGCTCACTGTCGGGCCGCTCTGCTCGAGGCGCTCGGCGATACGCGCACGCAGGGGCACTACGCCCTCTTCCTCGAGGTCGTAGATGGTACGGAGGTACATCTCCGTGGTGTCGACCAGATCCTTCACCTGTTACCCCTTCGTCGGCACGAATTCTACCCACGCACGTCGGCACCCCCGCGTGCCGCGTGGTTTCGCGCTACACCCGTGACTGCGCTGTGGGAATTCTGTCGGCGCACGGCCTGTCACCGTATTCGCTCTCGCTTGTATTTCTACTGCATACGAACGCCCAACGGGGCTGTTACCTTCCCGCGTAGCGTTGCGAGCATGGCCACTGCACCGCACGGCGAACAGTCCACGCCGCTCGACGAAGGTGATCTCGAGGCGGGATCCGCGACCGTTGTCTGGACCGACCGCTTCCTCGACTATGCATGGACCCCGGAGCACCCCATGAAACCGGCGCGCCTGAAGTTCACCATGGCCCTGGCGGAAAGTCTCGGATTACTAGACGGTGTCGAGCGATTGGTGCCCGAGCAGGCCGAAGTGTCTGATTTGCTACGCATCCACACCGCCGACTATATCGAGGCCGTTGAACATGCCACAGCGCCCGCGGGTGCGCCGCTCGCACCGCCGTACGGCCTCGGCTCACCGGACAATCCGGTCTTCCCGCGGATGCATCAGGCGGCCTCCGTGATCGTCGGCGGCACCTTGACCGCCGCACGCGAGATCGCTCGGGGACGGACCAGGCGTGCGGTGAGCATCGGCGGCGGCATGCACCACGCGATGCCGGATTCGGCGGCCGGATTCTGTATCTACAACGATGCGGCCGTGGCCATCTCCTGGCTGCTGGACAACGGATTCGATCGGATCGCCTACATTGATGTCGACGTGCATCACGGTGACGGTGTGCAGCGCGCCTTCTACGGTGATCCCCGGGTACTGACGTTTTCGATTCATCAGCATCCGGCCACTCTGTGGCCCAATACCGGGTGGCCGGAGGAGATCGGTCACGGCGCCGCCGAGGGCACCGCGATCAATCTGGCGGTCTTGCCGGGCACCCGGGATCCCCAGTGGCTGCGTGGCTTTCACGCGATCGTGCCCGGTGCGCTGGCGGCCTTCCGGCCGCAGATCGTGGTCAGCCAATGCGGTGTCGACACCCATCGCGAGGACCCACTGGCCGATATGGAACTGACCGTCGACGGTCAGCGCGCGGCCTTCATCGCCATGCGAGATCTGGCCGACGAATACGCCGAAGGTCGTTGGCTCGCCGTCGGTGGCGGTGGCTACGGCCTGGTGCGCGTGGTGCCGCGCGCGTGGACGCATCTGTTGGCGACCGCGCTGGACCGTACCATCGCACCGGAAACCGCGGTGCCGCAAGACTGGATCGATATGATCCGCTCCGCGGCACCGACCGTCGACCCGCCCCACTCCATGGGAGACGGTGGTGACACCGCCTACCACCCATGGGATGGTCCCGGCGGCACCGGGGAGACCGGTGACGCGCGGACCGACCGTGCGCAACGCGCTATCGATACGGCCGTTTTGGCTACGCGCCGAGCCACCTTCGGGCTGCTCGGCCTGGATCCAGAGGACCCCCGTGACTGAGAACCCGCCTGTTCCGGACTCTCCGAGCACGCCAGCGGTGCCACCGCCGCCGCCGCAGCACTGGTTCGCCGATGTGCTCGCCTCCGACGGCGGCGTGGTGCGGCTGCGCCCGATCACGCCCGATGATGCCGAGCGGCTGCAGCAGTTTCACACGGCACTGTCGGATCGCTCCCGATATCTGCGCTACTTCGGTCCGTACCCGCGCATTTCGCCCAAGGATCTCTACCGCTCCACGCACGTCGACCATCACGATCGGGTCGGTCTGCTGCTGGTACTCGGTGAGGCGATCATCGCGGTCGGCCGCTACGAACTGCTGACCGACCGCTCCGGACCGCGCGCCGCCGAGGTCGCGTTCGTGGTGGCCGACGAACATCAGGGACGCGGACTCGGGTCGATCCTGCTCGAACATTTGGCGGGTGCGGCCGCCGAGAACAAGATCGAGACGTTCGTCGCGGAGGTGCTCGCCGAGAACACGGTGATGGTCACCGTATTCCGTGACGCGGGCTATCAGGTGGAGCGGGCCAGAGACGGTTCGGTGCTGCATCTGGAATTCGCTATCGATCCCACCGAAGCGCTGCTCTCGGTGCGGGATTCGCGTGAGCGCGCCTCGGAGGCGCGCAGTGTCGGCAATCTGCTCGCACCGCGTTCGGTCGCGGTGATCGGTGCCACCATGGGCCCGGCCCGGGTCGGCGGAGTGATCTTGGCCAATCTGCTGTCCGGGGTTTTCCAGGGGCCGGTGTTCCCGGTCAACCCGAATCGGCGTTCGGTGCGCGGGGTGCGCGCCTACCCGACCGTGCGCGATATTCCCGATGAGGTGGATCTCGCGGTGGTCGCCGTGCCGCCGGAGGCGATCAGTTCGGTGCTGGACGACTGTATGGCCAAGGGTGTCAAGGGATTGGTCGTACTGACCGCGGGCTTCGGGGAGACCGGCGCAGGCGGTGTCGTCGCCGAACACGAGTTGGTCGCCGCGGCCCGCGGACACGGGATGCGCGTGGTCGGACCGAGTGCGCTCGGCATCGCCAATACCGATGCCGCGGTGTCGTTGAATGCGACCCTCGCCTCGGTGCTGCCAGGGCGCGGGCGTATCGGATTCTTCTGTCAGTCCGGGCCGTTGGGTGCGGCCATCCTCGGTGAGGCCGCCGCGCGCAACCTCGGTTTGTCGACCTTCGTCTCGGCGGGCAATCGCGCCGATGTGTCGGGCAACGACCTGCTGCAATACTGGGATACCGACTCCGCCACCGATGTGATCTTGCTATATCTGGAAAGCTTCGGTAATCCGCGCAAATTCTCCCGTATCGCGCGTCGGGTCGCACGCAGTAAACCGATCGTCGCGGTGAGCAGCGGGCGATTGGCCGCGCGGGCCCAGCCGACCGGCGATATAGACCGATCCATCGTGCGGGACCTGTTCGCGCAATCGGGAATCGTTCAGGTCGACTCGATTTCGGAGCTGTTCGACTGTGCGGCGCTGCTGGGCTATCAGCCGCTGCCCGCGGGGCCACGGGTCGCCGTGATCGGCAATAGTGCGGCGTTGAACTGGCTGGCTGTCGATGCCGCACGCGGCGAGGGGCTCGAGGTCCGGCGGCCTGCCACGGTGCCCTACGACGGCGTGCGGCGCCCGCGCCCGACCGAGCGCGTGGTGGACGCGGAGTCGCTCGGCGATCCGGTGAGTCTGGGACCGGACGCGACGCCGGGCGCCTATCTGGATGCGGTGGTCGCCGCGTTGCGCTCGGATGAGATCGATGCGGTGATTGTGGTTTTCGCGCCACCGGTGCCACTGCCGATGGCCGGATTCGCCGAATCCATTCGCGAGGCCGCGGCGGCCGTGCCCGATGCGGGTAAACCCATTCTCACCACTTTCGTTGCCGATCAAGGGATTCCGAACTTGCTGGCGGTGCGCGGTCCGAGCGGTACGGCGGCGCATGGCTCGATACCGTCCTATCCGGATCCGGAACGCGCCGCGCGGGCGCTGGCCAGGGCGCACCGGTATGCGCAGTGGCGCACGAAACCGGTGTCGACGGTGATCCGTCCGGCGGGTATTGATGCGGACCGCGCCAAGCGGCTCGTCGCCGGATTGATGCGCGAATCCGACGGGCGCTGGCTCACCGATCTGGAAGCCGTGGATCTGTTGGAGTGCTATGGCATTCGCGTCGTCGAATTCCGCGAGGTACGCAACGCCGACGAGGCGGCAGCGGCGGCCGAGGAACTCGGCTATCCGGTGGCGGCCAAGGCGACCGGCGAGATGTGGCGGCGCCGACCGGATCTCAGCGGTGTGCGACTGGACCTGTGGCGTCCGGAGGCGGTGCGCCAGGCCTATTCGCATCTGGTGGAACTGTGTGGGGATCCCGCCGTGCACATCCAGAAGATGGCCACCCCCGGTGTCGGCTGTGTGCTGCGGGTGCAGGATGATCCGTCCTTCGGCTCGGTCATCGGATTCGGCCTCTCCGGGATGATCATCGAACTCCTCGGTGACCGCGCCTACCGCGCCCTCCCGCTCACCGCCGATGAAGCGACCGCCCTCATCGACGCCCCTCGCGCCGCCCCGCTCCTCTCCGGCACTCCCGCCAGCCCCCGCGTCGACAAACCAGCCCTGGTGGAACTCGCCCAACGCGTCTCGGCCCTGTTCGACGACCTCCCCGAAATCCGCGAACTCTCCTTCGACCCCGTCCTCGCCTCCGCCAACGCCGCCGCAATTCTCTACGCCCGAGCCCGCTTCGGCCCTCAACCCAGTCGCTTCGACACCGGCCCCCGCCGCCTCGGCTGAGTCCTCACAGCCCACCGCCACTCCAGATCACGCAAGCCGTCGGCCGCCCAACACAGCAATCTGCCGCACCGGAGAACGTCGCGGTCGATGACTGATTCGGTGATGAAGGAGGTTCGCCGACCGGCTCGCGCGAACCCGGAGGGGGCGGGACGCGCGGTCACCGGTCGGCGTTTCGTGGTGACCGTTCGGGGGTCACCAAGCCGGACGCCGAACCGGCCTCGGAGTGGTCCGGCGTCATGGGCACGTGCCGGGATCACCGGCACGAGTTATCGCGGGAATCAGCTGGCGTAGGCGCGCAGGCGGTCGGCCCGCTCACCCTTGCGCAGCTTCGACATGACCTCACGCTCTATCTGACGAACACGCTCGCGAGAGAGTCCGAAGAGCTTGCCGATCTGATCGAGGGTGCGCGGCTGGCCGTCGTCCAGCCCGAAGCGCAGGCGGATGACCTGCTGCTCCCGCTCGTCCAGGGTGGCGAGCACGCTACGCACATCGTGGTGCAACAGTCCGGCGATCACGGCGGATTCGGCCGAGGTGGCCTCGGAGTCTTCGATGAAATCGCCCAGCGGTGCCTCTTCGTCATTGCCGACCGGCATATCCAGGCTTACCGGGTCGCGGCTGTGATCCAGCAGATCGGAGATCTTGTCGACCGGAATGCCCGACTCGTTGGCGAGTTCCGCATCGGTGGCCTCGCGACCGAGCTGCTGATGCAGTTCCCGCTTGATCCTGGCCAGCTTGTTGACCTGCTCGACCAGATGCACGGGGAGGCGGATGGTGCGGCTCTGATCGGCCATACCGCGGGTGATGGCCTGGCGGATCCACCAGGTGGCATAGGTGGAGAACTTGAACCCCTTGGCGTAGTCGAACTTCTCCATTGCCCTGATCAGACCGAGGTTGCCCTCCTGGATCAGGTCCAGCAGCGGCATACCGCGGCCCGTGTAGCGCTTGGCGAGGGAGACCACGAGCCGGAGGTTGGCTTCGAGCAGATGCGAGCGTGCGGCCTGGCCCTCGCGGACGACGATGGCCAGATCGCGCTTGCGGGTGGCCGACAGTCGTTTGCCGGTCTCCAGCAGATGCTGCGCATAGAGGCCCGCCTCGATGCGCTTGGCCAGCTCGACCTCGTCGGCTGCCGTGAGCAGTGCAGTACGGCCGATCCCGTTCAGGTACACACGTACCAGGTCGGCGGCAGGGCTCTGGGCGTCGAGGTCCGAATCGCTGGTGCGCACACGAGTGGTGGCGGGGCTTGTCATGACTTGCCTCCTGTCGGTGGTGTCTCACTCCGATCAACGGACCCGACAGGTAGAAAGTTCCCCGCTATTGCTCCGATAAACCGCTCTGAACTGCGGTTTCCGTCACTCGCGTCTGAGAAGTTCCTGAGAACCCCACCCTGTCGGAACAGCCGGTGTGCGAAGCGTCCGGCGGGTTGCGAGCGGTTGCCGCTTCGTTACACAGGTCGCACCAAACCGTGGCGAACCAATCCGGCTACCACGGATAATGCGTCGGCCGCGAACTCCTCGGTGACTTCGCCCGATCCGTCGGCGAGCGCGAGCAGTTCTACCAGCTCTTGCAACGGCAAACCGTCGGCGCGCATTCCCGCGACGAGCGCGATGGTGGACTCGTCCACCTCGTGCTGCCAGCGCGGACCATCGCCACGGTGCAGCCGCGCGACCTGCTGGTTCCAACCGAATTCGCCGTGCAAATAGACCCGTTCCAGCGCGGTCGCGGAATCGACCACGAAACGTGTTGACCAGGCAAGATTTTCGTCGGCGGCGACGCGACGCAACCAGGCCGAGCGTGCGAAATAGGCGGTGGCCTCGGCGCCGAGCGGATCGTCGAAACCGTGTGTCAGGTCCTCGGCGAGCAGTTCGGTCGGACCGTCGACAGCGTGCAGATAGACGAAGCCGAAGCCGATGCCCTCGACATCCGCGGCGGCGAAGGCGTCGAGCCACTGTTCGGCGCGCACCTGTGCGGCCGGATCGCGCGGATCCAAACCCGCGTCACGCAGCCATGTTCCGACATAGAGAGCCGGATCGGCGACATCGCGTTGGACCACCCAGGCATCGACGCCGTGTGCGGGCAGCCACGACGAGACGCGTTGACGCCAGTCCTCGCCGTCCACGTGCACCCACGCGGCCAGCATCGCTGCGGTGCCACCCGGGGCAAGCACGTTGGGGGCCTGCGAGATCACCAATTCGCTTGCGCCGTCGAGAGCAATGCCGGAGTCGCGGTACGTGTGTTCGATGCGGGCGGGGCCGACGACGAACGGCGGATTGGCGACCACCTGGTCGAAGCGGCGACCGGCCACCGGCTCGAACCAGGAACCGGCCAGGAGTTCGATGTCGAGTCCGTTGAGTGCGGCAGTCGCCTCGGCCAGCCACAGGGCGCGCGGGTTCACATCGGTCGCGGACACGCTGGCCGCGTAGGCGGCGGCGTGGACGGCCTGGACGCCGCAGCCGGTGCCGAGGTCCAGGACCGATCCGACGGGGCGAGTCGGTGTGGCGCGCAGCAGCGACAGCGAGGCGTGGCCGACACCGAGCACATGATCCTCGGTCAGGGTGCGCCGGAACATGGAATCGTCGAGGTCGGACAGGATCCAACGGGTGCCTGCGCCCGCGTCGAGCGGGCGCAGGTCGAGGGCCGCGCGGACATCGTCACCGTCGCGGGTGAGCAGCCCCGCGGCCACCGCGCGGTCGATATCCACCGGTGCCAGTGCCGCCGCGACCTCGCGTTCGGGCAGTGCGTCACCGAGCAGCAACAGGCGGATCAGGGTGCCGAGGGCGCCCGCCTGGCGAGCCGCCCGCCGGACCGGTACCGGTTCGGAGCGACCGAGTGCGGCGTGCACGTCGGCGCCGAGCACTTCCAGCAGCGTATCGGCGTCATAGCCGACGCGGATCAGCGCGGACCGCAGATCGGGGCACAGCGCGGTGAGTAGCGATCCGGTGGTCGTCTGGTTGGTAGGCACACCGGTACTCTGCCACCGCGACACGTCAGCAACCGAAATGTGCTCGTCGTGTCACGACGACAGTGCTCGCGATCTCAGACGGCGTTCGGATCGCGGCTGGTGATGCAGTAGGGCGCATCGGCCGGATCGGACATGACGATCCAGCGCTCGTGGCGCTCGACCAGGGTCGCGCCGAGGGACTGGTGCCAGGCGGCGGTGGCATCGATATCGGTGGAGGCGAGGTCGATGTGCGCGCCTGCGGGGCGGTCCTCGCCGAGGCGCTGCAGCAGCAGCTGCACGGGCATCGGCTCTTTCGCGCGCAGCCGGGCGAATTCGGGCAGGCGCCCCTGAGCCAGGTCCCAGTTGGTGAGGGTGGTCCAGAAACGAGTTTCGGCGGCGTGGTCGGTCGGGCCGATATCGAGGCAGACCTGGTCGAGACGGGTGAGAGTGCCGTCCGGAGTCCGCACGGCCGGGGCGGGAGTGCCCTTCGCACGGCCGCTGGGGGTGAAGCAGAAGAGCTGACCGCCCGGTGACCGCAGCACGGCGTAACTCTTGTGGTTGGCGACCAGTTCGGCGTCGAGGTCTAGTGCGATGCGGACCGCGGCGGTGACATCGTCGACGTCGATATCGAGGTGGACCCGGCCGAGTCCGGTCACCGCCTGCATCTTGACTCCCGCATCGGCGAAGAGTGCGGGATCCGGTAGGAGCGTGAGGAATTCGTCGTTCACACCGCGTCGCGGCGAGAGTTGGGTATCGGTGATCGTCGACCAGAATGTCGCGCATTGGTCGAAACGTTGCGTCGGGCGGTCGAGGAAGGCCCAGACCCACCGAATCATGTCTTCTCCTGTTTCCTGCGGGAGTTCCCGCGCCGCCACCGGTGTGCGGTTGTCGCATCTTCCGGTGATTCGGCGGCGCCCGCGCCCGGTTGGCGCGGATGTGTCGCACATCACTGATGGAGAGGGAGTTCCCGTCGCTTGCCCCCGCCACACAGTAGGTGTCGCCCGCGATGGTGTCGAGCCGGTTTCGGATCGGCCGTATTGGCACGATCTTGGCGGTTTATGGCATTCCGGCCACTCGTTCGACGGGCGGAATTCCGGCACGCTCAGCGGGTGACTGAACTGCAGACGCCTCCGGTAGCTGTCGATTCCGTGCCGAGGCGGCTGCATCCCGCCTGGATCGTCGCCGGTGTGGGATTCATCGCGCTGTTGGGCGCGGCGGCGTTCCGGTCGGTACCGAGTGTGCTGCTGGATCCGCTGCACGAGGAGTTCGGCTGGTCGCATGGCACCATCGGGGCCGCGGTCTCGCTGAATCTGCTGTTGTACGGACTGATTTCGCCGTTCGCGGCGGCGCTGATGGACCGATTCGGTATCCGCCGGGTGGTGGCGTGCGCACTGGTGCTCGTCGCGGCGGGTAGCGGGCTTACCGTATTCATGACCCAGCCTTGGCATTTGGTAGCGACGTGGGGGTTGTTGGTCGGGGTCGGTGTCGGATCGATGTCCATGCCGTTCGTGGCGACGATCACCGGCCGCTGGTTCGTGCGTCAGCGCGGTCTGGTGACCGGCGTGCTCACCGCGGCGGGCGCGACCGGGCAGCTGATCTTCCTGCCGCTGGTGTCCGCGGTGGCGCATGCGCACGGTTGGCGGGTGCCCTCGCTGATCGTCGCGGGTGCCGCGCTGGCGGTGGTGCCGCTGGTCCTGCTGTTCATCCGTGACTTCCCCAGTGATGCGGGTGTTTCCGCGTACGGTGCCGAACCGGGCAGCACAGTTGGACTGCGCGTGCCGGCGAGCGGCGGTGCGACCCGCGCGCTGACGGTCTTGGTCACGATCGCGCGCAGTCCCGGGTTCTGGCTGCTCGCAGGCGGATTCGCGATCTGTGGCGCGTCGACCAACGGTCTGGTCGGAACTCATTTCGTCAGTGCCGCACACGATCACGGCATGCCGCCGACCACCGCCGCAGGTCTGCTGGCGCTGGTCGGTATCTTCGATGTGGCGGGCACCATCTGCTCCGGCTGGCTCACCGACCGGGCCGACCCCCGCTACCTGCTGGTCGGCTACTACACGCTGCGCGGGCTTTCGCTGCTGATCCTGCCGTCGCTGTTCGCGCCGGACACGCAGCCGAGCATGTGGGTGTTCATTATCTTCTACGGCCTCGACTGGATCGCCACCGTCCCGCCGACAGTCATGCTCTGCCGCGAACTCTTCGGCGTGGACGGCCCCGTCGCGTTCGGCTGGGTCTTCGCCTCGCACCAGATCGGCTCAGCTATCGCTGCCACCGGTGCCGGCGTCATCCGCGACATCCAGGGCTCCTACAACCTCGCCTGGTACATCGCCGGCGCCCTCTGCGCCTTCGCGGCACTGATGTCCGCCACCATCCGCCGTCACCCCTGAACTCAGGGCCGAGAATGCGCTGATGGCGGAGCGCTCGCGACGTTTACCTCAACTGTCGCCCGGTGATCGCTTGTCCAGCTCGGAATCGTCGTGTCGACGCCCGCGTGGTGGAGGTGGGCGTCAATTCCTGGCCGGACCTGGACCTAGGGCGGGCTGGGCGGAGCGCGTCAGGAGTCGATAGCGCGGTGGGGGCGCGATTCGATGGCGGTGCGGGGGCGGTCCCAGCGGCTGGGTTCGTCCTTGCGGCGCGGCGGGCGGTCGTTGGCGATGAGGACGGCGATCCAGGGCAGCGGGATCGACGCGGCGATGATCAGGATCGAGAGCAGGGCGTTGCTGAAGACGCTGTAGGCGACCGCGGCGAGGATCAGGCAGGGAATGCGGAACGCCATGATGATGGTGTAGCGGCGAACCCTGGCGCGGTGCTGATCCTCCAGCGACGGCGCGGCCTCCGTGATCAGCACCGGGTGCTTTTCGTCATTGCCGGGGAAGTAGCCGGTGGACTTGCGGGGTGGCGTCGGCATCGTCACGTCGGGGCGATCACCGCTGCCGATGTCGTCGGCGTCGGGGGTGTCGCCGTACTGCTGCATACCCTGAGTCTTCCACTGTCGAGGGCGCACCGCACATGGCCTGGTCAGCCGCACGAACACCAACCGTGAGCAGCCGAGCTCGCGGGGATGCGGCATCATGGAATCCGTGAGTACCGACACCCTGGTTCGCCCGGATACGACCACCGACGAGACGACGGGCGACGACACCCCGAAGTTCTTCCACTACGTGAAGAAGGACAAGATCGCCGAGAGCGCCGTCATGGGTACCCATGTGGTCGCGCTGTGCGGTGAGGTCTTCCCGGTGACGCGCTCGCCGAAGCCCGGCTCGCCGGTCTGCCCGGAGTGCAAGAAGGTTTACGACGGCTTGCGCAAGGGCTGAGACCCCGCCCGCGATGACGAACCGCCCGGCGCGCTGAGTCGTGTCCGGGTGCCGTCGGCGTCGATGCCGGCTGTCCGCTCGATCGGCCCCTGAGCCTGCGGTGGGCTCGGGGGCTTGGCTGTGCCTGGATCATCCTGGTCGGTGTCGGAGTCGTCCCCGCTCAACTGACTGGACAACCATTCCTTCACCTGGTCGATGCGGGTGCTGCGGGCGGGCCAGAATTCCTGCACGGCCGCATTGAATTCCGCGCCGAGAATGACGGCGAAGCCAAGGAAGTAGGTGAACAGCAGGAATGCGATCGGCGTCGCGAGCGCGCCATAGCTGACGCCGGTCCTGGTGACCCAGCCGAGGTAGCGGCGCAGCCCCTCGCTGGCGGCCATGAAGAACACGGCAGCGACCAGCGCCCCGCCGAACAAGCGGTGCCACGGCAGCGATCTGTGCAGTGCCAGCTTGTACAGCGTGGTGAGTCCGATGATCAGCAGCAGGCCGACACCCGGGTAGTAGAACGAATCGATCAACCGCAGCCCGGGTTCGCGCCACGCTTCCGGCAGCACCCGTCCGATCAAAGTCGGACCCAGCGCGATGAGCGGCAGCAGGAATACCGCGACCACCAGGAACAGCACATACAGCAGCAAGGCGAAGATGCGCTGCCACACCGGATGCCGGGCATCCTGCTGTCCGTGCGCCTCGACGATCGAATCAACAAAGGTCGACATCGCCGAGGATCCGGCCCACAGCGACATGACGAAGCCCACCGAGACGAAGGCGGCGCGTCCGCGACCGAGCACATCCCTGACGGTCGGCTCGATCAGATCGCTCACCACACTCGGGCTGAACAGGTCCCGGCTGAACGCGATGATCTTCTGCTCGACGATCTGCACGGTGTCGGGTCCGAACCATTCCCCGACGTAACCGAGGCTGCCCAGCACGCCGAGCAGCAGCGGTGCCAGCGACATCGTCTGCCAGAACGCCGCGGCCGCGGATTTGGTGAAAATCGAATCGTTCCACGACTTCACCGTCACCCGCATGACGAGTTTGCCACCCTGTCGCGTGGCATGTGCAACCCGCGTCGCCGCGGTGCGGGCGTAGGTCGACGCGGTGGGTTCCGTGCCGCCTCCGCCACTGTGGATCGGCTGGTCGCCGGTCCCCGGGGTGTTGCGCGGTAGGGCACTTTCGTCGGTCATGATGCCTAACAGCATTGCGCATCCGAGCAGATTGTTCCGGTTTGCCATGGCATCGAGTCGATGGGGAGCAGATGAACACGGCGTGGCGCACGGTTCGGTGTGTGATGCCCGTCGCCCACGCCGCGTCGGTTTGGCGACACGCCATGGGGGACAGCTAGGGTCGTCTTCGTGACTGGGTCGGGTGGCGCCGCTGTGGCGGGAGAAGCGGAAACACCGGGCGATTCGCAAACATCGAGCGCCACGGGTTCCGCAGGTGGTTCGCTACGTGCCTGGCAGCGCCGGGCCCTGATGAAGTACTTGTCCACCAAGCCGAGGGACTTCCTCGCGGTGGCGACGCCGGGCGCGGGTAAGACCACCTTCGCACTGCGGGTCGCGGCCGAACTGCTGGCCGACCGCACCGTCGACCAGGTGACCGTGGTCGCCCCGACCGAACACCTCAAACATCAGTGGGCCCAATCCGCGGCTCGCGTGGGCATTCAGCTGGATTCGCGCTTCTCCAACGCGACCGGCGCGACATCCGGCGACTATCACGGCGTCGTGGTCACCTACGCCCAGATCGCCTCGCATCCCGCCCGGCACCGCGTCCGCACCGAAAGACGCAGAACGCTGGTGATTCTCGACGAGATCCACCATGCGGGCGATGCGAAGTCGTGGGGTGAGGCTACCGCCGAGGCATTCGGTGACGCCACGCGACGGCTCGCGCTGACCGGAACCCCGTTCCGCAGCGACGACAGCCAGATTCCGTTCGTCATCTACGAACCCGATGAGGCCGGGTTCCCGCGCTCGCGCGCCGACCATACCTACGGTTACGCGGAGGCATTGGCCGACGGCGTGGTCCGGCCCGTGGTCTTCCTGGCGTATTCCGGTGAGGCGCACTGGCGCGACAGTGCGGGCGAGGAGTATTCGGCGCGTCTCGGTGAGCCGCTGAGCGCGGAACACACCGCCCGCGCGTGGCGGACCGCACTGGATCCGGCCGGCGACTGGATGTCGAAGGTGCTGGTCGCCGCGGACACCCGACTGCGCCAGTTGCGTGCAACGGGTATGCCTGATGCCGGTGGTCTGGTGATCGCCACCGACCAGGAGCGGGCCCGCGATTACGCAGAACTGCTGGAGCACATCTCGGGTGAGCGGCCCGCGGTGGTGCTGTCGGATGATCCGTCCTCCTCGGACCGGATCGCCGAATTCAGCAAGACCACCCAGCCGTGGATGGTCGCGGTGCGCATGGTGTCCGAGGGTGTCGACGTGCCGCGGCTCGCGGTCGGCGTCTACGCGACCAGTGCCTCGACCCCGCTGTACTTCGCCCAGGCCATCGGCCGGTTCGTGCGTGCGCGCAAGCCCGGCGAAACCGCCAGCGTATTCCTGCCGTCGGTGCCGGTGCTGCTCGATCTGGCCGCGCAGCTGGAGCTGCAGCGCGACCACGTCATCGGCAAGCCGCACCGGGAGCAGAACGGCCTCGAGGACGCGCTGCTGATCGAGGCGAACAAGCAGAAGGACGAGCCGGGCGAGGACGAGAAGCCCTTCGTCGCACTCGCCGCCGACGCCGAACTCGACCAGGTCATCTACGACGGATCCTCCTTCGGCACGGCCACTTTCGCGGGCAGCGCCGAGGAGGCGGACTATCTGGGAATTCCGGGACTGCTGGACGCGGAGCAGATGCGCGCGCTGCTGCGGGAACGTCAGTCGAGGCAGCTCGCTGAACGCGGTGAGGCCGCGACTCCCGATCCGGGTCCGCAGGTCGCTTCGGCCGCCGAACGGGTCGCGACCGCCGATAAGCTCGGTGAGCTGCGTCGCGAGCTGAACAGCCTGGTCGCCATGCACCACCATCGCACCGGCAAGCCGCACGGTGTGATCCACGGTGAGTTGCGGCGCGAATGCGGCGGTCCGCCAACGGCACTGGCCAGTGCGGACCAACTGGGTGAGCGCATCGCCGCGCTGCGCCGGAAGTAACCGCTGGGCCGCCGGAAATAGCCGCTGGCGCTGAAATGCCCGCTGGCGGTCAGCGCGCGATGGCCGCTGTCGGCCACGCGGCCATGGCACAGTCGATGGATTGGGTGAGTTCGGTGTGGGCGGCGCCGTCGCGGGCTCGGATCGACAGGCCGTACAGGACCGTGGCGTAGAAGCTGGCGAGGGCCGCGGTATCGGTGTCCGGAGGTAGATCACCTTCCGTGACACCGCGATCCAGGCGGCTGCGGATGTCTTCGGTTGTCTCGCGGCGCTTTTCGACCAGGAAGTCGCGGATGGTTTCACTGCGGGTGGTGTAGGTGGAGCCTGCCAGCACGACCATGCAGCCGTGCGGTTTGTCCTGCTCGGTATAGGCGGTGGCATTGTCGCGGAGCATGGCTTCGATGCTGGCGCGGGCGGTGGGTTCCTCGCGCAAGGCGCGGGCGGTATAGCCGCCTTCGGTTGCGCCGTACAGGCCGACAGCCGCGCGGAACAAATCCTCCTTGCCGCCGAACGCGGCGTACAGGCTCGGTGAGTTGATCCCCATCGCCGCGGTGAGATCGCTCATCGACGAGCCTTCGTAGCCGTGCTCCCAGAACACCTCCATGGCGCGACGCAGCGCGACCTCACGGTCGAATGCGCGTGGGCGTCCACGTTCCGCCATGGCCGCTTCCTTTCTGTGTCGATCGTTAAATATACCCCTTGACGCCGTTGGCGCCCATACGCTTAGCTATTTATGTACTGATCGACACAGAATTTGGAGGAGTTGCGATGTCGGATCTGACGGACAAAGTGGCGCTGGTGACCGGGGGGAGCCGGGGGATCGGTGCGGCGATCGTCCGGCACCTGGCCGCCGCGGGCGCGGATGTGGCGCTCACCTACCAGCACAACGAACTGCAGGCGAAATCGGTGGTCGCCGAGGCCGAAGCGGTGGGGCGGCGCGCGATCGCCATCCAAGCCGACAGCGCCGACGCGGGCGCGGTCGTCGCGGCGGTGCATCGAGCCGCGGCCGAACTCGGCAGGCTCGATGTGCTGGTCAACAATGCGGGAATCTTCCCGGCGAAGCCGTTCGGGGAATTCACCGTCGAGGAGATCGACCGCGCGCTCAATATCCACGCGCGGGCCGCGTTCATCGGCGCACAGGCCGCGGTCGAGCATATGACCGAGGGCGGGCGGATCGTCAGCATCGGCAGCAACCTGTCCGAACGCGCCGCATTCGGCGGAATCACCCTGTACAACCTGAGCAAATCCGCACTGAACGGATTCACGAAGGCCCTTGCCCGCGAACTCGGTCCGCGCAGTATCACCGTCAACCTGGTGCAGCCCGGCTCCACCGACACCGATATGAATCCTGCCGACGGCGACCACGCCGCCCACCAAATCGACCTGACCGCCCTCGGTCGCTTCGGCACCGCCGACGACATCGCCGCCACCGTCGCCTTCCTCGTGAGCCCCGCCGGCCGCAGCATCACCGGCGCGACCTTCACCGTCGACGGCGGTACTAACGCCTGATGCCACCGCCGCTCGGACCGCAGCGTGGGACCGTTGTCGACGCCGACGTGCGATCTCCGCGCAGATCCGGTGAGCACCGCACATCGGCGGCAACTTGTGCGCGGTACGCACTTTCGTTGTGCGCCAGGTTATCGGGATGGCATGGGCGTCGGCTCGTGGCCGCCGGGGTGCCTCGTCGCTCGGTTGCGGGTCTGAGACCTCTGGCGCTGCGTGCGGCCGTGAGCGGATGTCGGGTCCACCAGTGGTTCCGGGCGCGGTGTGAGCGGACGTTATCCGGCGAAGTAGCGACCGGGGGAGACGCCGACGGTGCGGCGGAAGGCGGCGACGTAGGCGCTGGGGGTGGCATAGCCGATGCGGCCCGCGATGCGGGCGATCGGCAGGCCTTCGGCCAGTAGGGGGAGGGAGGCGGCCAGGCGGATCTGGGTTCGCCACTGGCCGAAGGAGATTCCGGTTTCGGCGAGGAACAGGCGGGCCAGGGTGCGGGGACTGGTGGCGGCGTCGACGGCGAATTCGGCGAGGGTGCGCGGGTCGGCAGGATTGCGGGTCAGGGCATCGGCGACCTGTCCCGCTCGAGTATCCATCGGTCGGCGGGCGCCGACGGGAATCACATCGACCGGCTCGAGCAGGTCGAAGACCACCGCCTCGGCGCGCTCGCGCCGTGCGGCGGCGATGGCGTCGGCGGGGTTCCGAGTCTGCCCGGCGGCCGGGCCGGCTCGGGCGTCCGTGAGCGGGCGGACGCTGATCGGAGGCTCGTCGACGGGCTCGAGTCGATCGGCGTCTGTTGCTCGTGCGAGCGCGGTGTCGGGCCCGGTGAGATGGTCGAACAGTTCGCGCAGCAAGGGTGACACTCGAAGCATTGTCGGAGTGGTCAACGACACCGGGCAGCGATCGGGCGCCACAAAGATGCCGCGCATGGTCGCACCCCGGGTGGTTCCGGTCCGGTGCCGAGTGCCGCCCGGAATCCACAGGGCGCGGGTCGGTGGCAGCACCCAGTACCCGTTGCCGATCTCGACGGCGATGACACCCCTTGCCGCCCAGGCGATTTGGTGTTGCGGGTGTTCATGGGTGTCGAACCAGAGGCCCGCGGACATGACGCCCGCCCCGAAGACCATGGCGGTATCGCCGATCGCGGCCGGCAGTACCACGGATCCGCCGTTCGGCTGACGGGGTATCCGGCGTTGGCCGGGCACCAGGGATTGGCCGTTTCGCGACACAACTTGTCACCGTAGCCTGTCGTGGTCATAAGCGGCCGCCCCTAGCGTGAATCACATGGCGATGAACTACTTCCACAAATTGCTGTGCCGGTCGGCGGCTTGGGAGCGTACGAGTACGACGCGGATCGTCCCGTGGGCGCTGTCCGGCCTCGACCTGGGTGCGTCCGCACTCGAGATCGGCCCCGGATACGGTGCGAATATCCGAGCCTTGCGAGAGCGCACCGGCACGCTCACCGGTGTCGAGATCGATCCCGTGCTCGTCGATCGGCTACACATCCGGCACGGTGCCACCATGACGGTGATACAGGGCGACGGTGCCGATATGCCCCTGCCGCCAATGCAATTCGACTCGGTTGTGTGTTTCACCATGCTGCACCACGTGCCCACCGCCGGCGCGCAGGACGCTCTGTTCGCCGAAGCCCTACGTGTCCTGCACCCCGGCGGTGTCTTCGCGGGCAGCGACGGCCTCGATGGACGAATATTCCGGCTGATGCACCTCGGTGACACCTGCGTACCGGTACCGCCGGAGCACGCCGCCGAACGGCTCACGCGAGTCGGCTTCACCGATGTCGAGATCGAAACCGGCACAAGTAGTTTCCGCTTCCGGGCGCGACGCCCCGAGTGAGACCGAGCCTGTACCCTGCTGTGAATCAGGCGGTTGTCGCCATATCAGTGCGATCAATGCACACTCAGCCCGACAGCGGTTACCTGTGGCTTACCCGGCCGTCGCGACCTGGTCGCGTTCGACGTCGGGCGACCGTGAGTCGTTCGGCCGGAGATCCTTTCTTTCAGCGCACCGCCGTTGCGGATACCCCGAAGTAGTCCGCGGTGTCGAGTGCGTTGATCGGGGTCCATCTGGCTGATTCGACCGGCACCGTCGAATCTTCCGGTGCCGCTTGGAAATAGCCCTGGATCTCCAGCGTCAGGCGCGGGTTCTCGTCCACGCGGCGGGCCATGTCGTAGTAGACCGCTAGGACGTGTACGCAGCGGGCGGTGCGAGCCGAACATGAGCAGTCCGTGCCGGCCGGCTTCGGCGCCGGACTGGTGCCGGCGCCGACGAGTGCCCGGTGCATCTCATCGGTGAGAACTGTTGTGTCCGGGATGATTTCGGCGATCGCGGTGACAGCCGGGCGGGGCAGTGGCGCGAGTTCGAGGTGGGTCACCGAGGCCTGCCCACCGCGGTGGATGGTGGCGCGCACGATACGCCCCTCGATGGTCGCCTGGACACCGGTGTTGCGGGCAATGCTGCGCGCCCGGGGGAGCAGCGGGTCGGGGCGGGTCTGGCGCAGGGGCTCGGCGAGCCGGACCCAGTCCATACCCCATGCCGTATACCCGAATTCGTTGTTCGCCATCAGTTCTCCCTCTTGCGGCGCAGGATTTCGATCAGCTGGTCGTCGTCGAGGCGGGCCAGTGCGGCGATGCCCGCCGAATCGTTGAGGTCCGCGAGCGCGGATTTGCGGTCGTGCATGCCCGCGATGTGCTCCTCGACGGTGGTGCCCGAGGTCAGGGTCGTGATGGTGACGGTGCGCGTCTGGCCGATGCGGTGCACCCGGTCGGAAGCCTGCGCCTCCACGGCCGGATTCCACCACCGGTCGAAATGGATGACATCGGCGGCGCGCGTCAGGGTGAGCCCGGTGCCCGCGGCGCGCAGACTCAGGATCAATACGGGCGGACCGTCCACGGCTTGGAAGCCTGAAACGATCTCCGCTCGCTCGGCCTGATTCAGGGCACCGTGGAAGAACGGTGCCCGCACGCCGAACTGCTCGTGCAGATGGCGGACCAGCAGGTCGCCGGTGGCACGGTACTGGGTGAATATCAGTGTCGGAGCGCCGGTTTCGAGATTATTGGCCACGATATCGGCACACAGGTCCAGCTTTCCGGAACGCCCCGCCAATTCGCCGAGCTCGCCGGTGATCAGTCCCGGATGGTTGCAGACCTGCTTGAGGGCGGTCAGCGCGGCGAGCACCCGGCTCTGCCGTTGCGCGCCATGGCCGAAGCCGTCATCGATCGCTTTGTCGAGTAGTTGGTCGTAGATCTGTTCCTGTTCGGGGGTCAGATCGCAGAGCAGATCACTGTGGATCTTCGCGGGCAGCGAAGCGGCGACCTGAGCCTTCTTGCGCGCCAACAGCACCGGTTCGAGCGAATCCCGCAGTCGGGCCGCCGCGGCCGCCGAACCCTCGTGGATCGGCCGGACGAACCGACGTCGGAACTGCGTACGGTGCCCGAACAGCCGCGGCGCCACCAGATTCAGCAGTGCCCACAGCTCCTCGAGATGGTTCTCCACCGGTGTGCCCGTCAGTGCGACCTTCGCCTCCGCCGTCAATGCCCGCGCCGCCTCGGACACCTGCGTGCGCGGATTCTTCAATGCCTGCGCCTCGTCGAAAACGACGGTCGCCCAGGATCGATCGGCCAACGCACCGCCGTGCAACCGCAACATCGGATATCCGGTCACCACCACGGTCCCCGCCGCGTCGGCGATCGCGCCCCCGCGCCACACCACGACCCGCAGCCCCGGCGCGAACCGCGAGATCTCATGGGCCCAGTTCCCGACCAATGATGTCGGACAAACCACGAGCTGCGCTCGATTCCGAGCCCGCCCGAGCAGAAACCCGATGGTCTGCACGGTCTTTCCGAGCCCCATTTCATCGGCCAATACCGCCCCGCCGTGCGCCGAAACGGTCTCGTGCAACCACCCCACGCCTCGCACCTGGTACGGCCGCAGATCCGTTGTCAGCTCCGCCCGCAAATCCGTTCCGACACAACGTGTTTCATGCAACACCCGCACCGCACGTTCGGCGGACACGATCGCGGTCCCGGCGGCATCCGGGACCGCGTGCGCCGCGATCGGCAGCTGCGACGTATCGCCTGCACCACGTCCCGACTCGGGCCGCGACGGTGTGCGCAGCGGCGATACGCCGCCCGCCGGATCAGTCGCCGCCTCGCGGTCGGCTTGCCGACGAGATGTGTTGTGTGCTGACGTCCGCGCATCGCACGGTTCGGCGCCGTCCAGCAGTACCGCGCGCCAAGCATGGAAGGACGAGCCCCCGTCACCGAGGTTCAGATTCACCAGTTCGTCCGGATCGACGAGTGCGCAATCGACATCGGTGACCTCGATCGCGCCGTCCGTACCCGTCGGAACTGCCAGAGAGAGCGTTTCCTGATTGCCATCGGGCGCGCGGCCGGGCGCGGAGCCGGTCCAAGTCCAGAGCGCGAACATGTGCCGGTCGGGCAGGTACGTGGCCTGTGTGCTGGACAGAGCGGTCCCCTAGATCGTCGTATGGTGTACGGAGTATTATAACAACGTACGGCGTACTGGATTAATTCCGAGAGGACCATGTGACCGACCAGGCGAAACAGCTGATGAGCCTGCTCTGGCGACATGCCGTGCCGCCGCGATCCGGCGCGCGTGGCCCGAAGCAGACGGTGAGCGTCGATGCGGTCATCGCGGCCGCGATCGCCCTCGCCGATCGGGACGGGTACGAGAAGGTATCGATCCGTGCGGTTGCCGCCGAATTGGGACTGCGCCCGATGAGCCTGTATACCTATGTGCCGAGCAAGGAGGCCTTGGCCGTGCTGATGGTCGATGCGGTCGCACTGGAGGACGCGCCCATCCCGGCCGATCTCCCGTTGCGTGACCGGATGGCCGCGATCGCCGGGCAGGTCCGCGCGGAACTGATCGCGCATCCGTGGCTGCTGGAGGTGCCACCGTGGCGGCTGGTGCTCGGTCCGGGACGGATGCGCCGCTATGAACGGCAGCTGGCCGCGATCGAGGGGATCGGGTTATCGGATCTGGCTATGGATCGGGTGATCGCGGTGCTGTCGGAATTCGCGACCGGCAATGCCCGGATGGTGATCGCCGGAATCCGCAGTACGGCGGAGCTGACCGACGCGCAGTGGTGGGAGCAGCACGGTCCGCTGCTGACCGAGGTCATGTCGGTCGAGGAGTTCCCGATCGCCTCGCGAGTCGGTGCGGCGGTAGGCGAACGCTATCAAGCGCCGTCGGACCCGCAGGGCGCCTTCGCCTTCGGTCTCGCGAAACTGCTGGACGGCATCCTTGCCGATCCGGGCGCGGCATGAGTGGGCGCGGCGAGAGCACGGTGTGGAAAAGCCGACAGCGGGCGACTTGGAAGTCGCCCGCTGTCGGCTATCAGCGATGTTCTGTTGTTCGATGCTGTTGTGTCGGGACGCGAGGACCGATCAGAGCGCGGGAGCCGATTCCGTATCGATCACGGCTTCGAGCTCACGCAAGCGATCCATGTGTTCATTCGCGTGGTGCTGGCAGAAGAGCAACTCGCCACCTGCGGGCAATACGGCACGAACTCGTGCGGCAGCACCGCAGCGGTCGCAACGATCGACCGCGGTCAGTGGGGTGCTTGTCAGGGTTCCTGGCATGACTCCTCCGTCCTGGCTCCCGGCACTACAGTCCGTTCACCTGGTGTGGGGCCCGTGGTCACTCCGCGGGCTCGCTACCGCTACTTCCCAGCAGGGGTATGACTACTCTGTCAGACGTTCGGGACGGGGGCTTTGTTCCCGGAAGTGATTCAGTGTGTTTTCGGTAACACGACCTGGGATTTCGCTACTGGCGAACATCACTGGTTACGTATCGAACTCCACTCGACCACGATCACGAACAGGCCTATCCAGTTGTCTACCGGGAGATTACCCGTGATCCATGACACTCACACGCTCGTTCACATTTGCACGCTCGCCGACTGGCTGACCGCGCGGCAAACCGGCGAGTACCGCCCGGAGTCGTTCGAGGAGATCGGATTCATCCATCTCTCCACGCCACAGCAGGCGCATCTGCCCGCTAATCGACTGTTCGCCGGACGCCGCGATATGGTGCTGCTGCGCATCGATCCGGCCCGCGTCGGCGCACCGGTGAAATGGGAACCGGGCGTGCCTACCGATCCCGAATCGATGCTGTTCCCACATCTGTACGGTCCGCTGCCGGTCGGCGCGGTCACCGCCGTGGTCGAGTATCAGCCGGGGCCGGACGGCACCTTCGTCGCGCTCGACCCGAACTATCCGAAGGTGTGACCTACCGGTCCCTGACCTCACGCGCCACGATGGCGGCCTGAACCCGGGACCGCACACCGAGTTTGGTGAGCACCCGCGAGACATGTGTCTTGACCGTCGTCTCGCCGATGAACAGCCGCGCGGCGATCTGCGCATTGGACAGACCGTCGCCGAGACAGGCGAGCACCTCGCGTTCGCGTTCGGTCAGCTCGTCGAGTCCGTGCGGTGCGGGCGCGCTCGGTTCGCCATCGGTGGAGGCGAACGCATTGATGACTGCGGCGGTCACCTCGGGTGCGAGCACGCCGTCACCCGCGGCCACCGCGCGTACCGCATCGACAAGTGCCTGTCCCGACGCGGATTTCAGCACGAAGCCGGACGCACCGGCGCGCAGCGTCCGGAAGACGTACTCGTCCAGATCGAAGGTCGTCAGGATGAGCACTCTGGCCAGGCCGTCGTCGGTGATGCGGCCGGTCGCGGTGATACCGTCTACGCCGGGCATGCGTAAATCCATCAGCACCACATCCGGGCGCAGCGCCTTGGCCTGTGCCACCGCGATATCGCCGTCGGCGGCCTCGCCGACCACCTCGATGCCCTCGGCGGTCTCCAAAATGATCCGCAGTCCGGCCCGGATCGCGCTGTGATCGTCGGCGATCAGTACCCGGATCATGACACCTCCGTCGTCGAGATCGGCAGCCGGGCAAGGACTTCCCACCCGTCGGCGCCGGGGCCCGCGGTGAAGGTGCCACCGAGCGCCACGGCCCGCTCCCGCATATTCATCAGACCGCTGCGGCGTGCGTCCTCGGTCGGTCGATTGCGCACCGGAACCGTGGGATTGCGCACCGAGATCGTCAAATCCGCTGCCTGGGTGCGCACGTCGATATCGACCTCCTGTCCCGGTGCGTGTTTCATGGCATTCGTCAGTGCTTCCTGGACGATTCGATAGGCGGCCTGATCGACCGCGCCTGGCAGTGCTGTCCCGTTCAGCGAATCCCGCACGCGCACGATGATTCCGGCCGCGCGGGCCGCATCGACGAGAATCGGCAGCTGGGCCAGTTTGCGCGGCGCGGCCGCATCGTCCTCGGCGCCGTCGTCGCGGCGCAGCAAACCGATCATGGTGCGCATCTCCTGCAGCGCGCCGACGCTATTGGACCGGATCGACGAAACGATCCCGGCAACGGTGGGATCGGTTTCCTGCCGGGCCAGCACCCCCAGCGCCGCCTCGGACTGGATGGCGATGGCGGACAGATGTCCGGCGATCACATCGTGCAGATCGCGTGCCATCGTCTTGCGTTCGTCGGCGATGGCGGCGCGCCGATCCAATTCGGCGACCAATGTCATCGCCTGTGCGCGTTTGCGTTCGGCCTCGGCGATATCCTTGTGCCCGCGCACCGACAGCGCCCACCACAGGGGCGTCGCGACGAATGCGAACAGCGCGGCGATGGTGATCACCGCGACCCGCCAGTCGCCTAGCGCCAGCGCCAGTACGGTCAGTGCGGCCGACACCATCCCGCACACCACGACCAGAAAGCGTGAGCGCGCGGGCGAGGCATACAGCACGCCCGCGTAGATCAGATCCGAATAGATGAGCCAGACCGGCACCGTCGGACCGAGCACGAAATCGATAGCGAACGGGATCAGCCCGATTCCGAGCGCCGACATCGGCATGCGACGCCGCAGGAAGCTCGCCACGCAGATCAGCGCGAGCACCCCGAACCGCACCGGCAGCGACGGATGGCGACTCAGATCACTGGCCATTTCGAACAGGCCGGTCAGATAGAGCGCGACGCCGAGCACCAGCGCGAAGGCGGTGACCAGCGCGTCCTGCGCGGTCACCGACAACGCCTCCCACTGCTGCCGCATCGACCCATCACAGCACACGCACCCGCGTCCCCGGGTCGACCGAAGGAATGAGACCCGGTCGATCCGATGACCCACGTGCTCGGACCCCGCGCGCCGCGACGCTGCCCCGGATCGAACCGCTGCCGCTGCGGGTCGACGGATTCCTGTCCCGGCATGCGGACAGCGCCACCGGTTGGGCGTCGGCGATCGCGGGATTGTGCTTGCGCGCCCGTAGCGATTGCCTGCAGGTCGCTCGAAAGGTCAGCGCGGTCGCGGGCCTGGTGGGCGGTTAGCCCTTTTTGCCGGTTAGGGTAGAGGTGTGAATGTCGATGTCACCGCCCTACCCGGGATCGGGGTACGCAAAGACTTCCAGCTACGGTCGGGCCGCCGGATCGGTGTGGTCGATCACCGCGATGGCGGCATCGATCTGATCGTCTCCAAACCCGATGACCCGGATTCCTGCGCCGCGCAAGTGCCGCTGACTCCCGACGAGGCCGCGGTGCTCGCCAATCTGCTCGGCTCGCCGCAGCTGGTCGCGAAGCTACGCGAGGATCACCGCGACCTACCCGGGATCACCACCCGTCAGCTACCCATCGGCGAGGATTCGCCGTACGAGGGCCGCACCCTCGGCGAAACCGGAATGCGTACGCGCACCAAGGCTTCCATCGTCGCGGTCATGCGTGCGGGGCAGCTACACCCCTCGCCGGGACCGGATTTCACCTTCACCACCGATGACATACTCGTGGTCGTCGGTACGCCTGACGGTCTGGACGCGGCCGCGAAGATCCTGACGCACGGGTGAGAGCGTGAACGAAACCGCGCTCGCCCTCATCGAGCTCGGGGCGGTGTTATTCGCCCTCGGCATGCTCGGGAGAGTGGCGGCACGATTCGGTATGTCCCCGATTCCGCTGTACCTGCTGGGTGGGTTGGCCTTCGGTCAGGGCGGATTCATCGAACTGGGCGCCGCGAACGAATTCGGCCATATCGCAGGCGAAATCGGCGTGGTGCTGCTGTTGTTGCTGCTCGGCCTCGAGTACACCGCGGCCGAATTGGTGACCGGATTGCGTCGCTCCTGGGCCGGGGGCCTGGTCGACCTCGTCGCGAACGCGACGCCCGGCGCGGTGGTCGGCTTGCTGCTCGGCTGGGGCCTGAACGGCGCCATCACCATGGCCGGCGTCACCTACATCTCGTCCTCGGGCATTGTCGCCAAGGTGCTGAACGACCTCGGACGCCTCGGTAACCGGGAAACCCCGGTGATCCTGTCGATTCTGGTCTTCGAGGATCTCGCGATGGCGATGTATCTGCCGATTCTCACTGCGGTCCTGGCCGGTACGAGCTTCCTGAGCGGGTTGACCGTACTCGGTCTCGCCCTGGCTACCGTCACCATCGTTCTGGTCGTCGCGCTGCGGTACGGTCGGTACGTCTCGGCGATCGTGGACAGTGCCGACCGCGAGGTATTCCTGTTGAAGTTGCTGGGCGCGGCACTGCTGGTCGCCGGATTGGCATCGGCGCTGAATGTTTCGGCGGCGGTCGGCGCGTTCCTGCTCGGCATCGCGATCTCCGGTTCGACCGCGCACGAGGCGACCAAACTGCTGGAACCGATCCGGGATCTGTTCGCGGCCATCTTCTTCGTGGCCTTCGGACTCAGCACCGATCCCGGTGCCATTCCGCCCGTGCTGGGCTGGGCGATCGTGCTCGCGGTGGTGACCGTGCTGACCAAGGTCGCGACCGGCTGGTGGGCGGCGAGTCGACAGAGCATCCGCCGGATGGGCCGGGCGCGAGCGGGCGCAGCCCTGGTCGCGCACGGTGAGTTCTCCATCGTCATCGCGGGTTTGGCGGTGGGCATGGGTGCGGTGGACGGCCAACTCGCGGCCCTCGCCTCGGCCTATGTACTACTGATGGCGGTGCTCGGCCCGATCGCTGCTCGCGTCGTCGAACCGATCATCGGCATGGTGCAGCGCCGTTTCAGACCCGCCGTCACTACCGGATAGCGGCTGCGCCGCAAGGAAACTCGGGCCAGTGTGGTCAGCGGCCATGGGAATCGGGTGCGTCGCAAGCGGATTCGTCGCCGGTCTCGGCGCGGCGGAGGTCGCCTCGCGTTCGGCGCGTAGGTGCTCGATGCGCCGCCACAGCGTCGATGCGACGAGCCCGACCGCCAAACCGATCAGGGCCGCGCACATATGCCCGTAGTCGGTGAAGGTCGGTCCGATCAATAGCGCCGAGCCGAGGACCGCGACGATGACACCCGCCCACAATGCGCGGACCACACCGCGGAAGTGGAAGGCCATGGCCGCCAGCACCGCGGTGAATCCGTAGCTGGTGCCGACATCGGCCGCGTACTGCACGCGCACCGGGATGACGTGGTGGTCGATGGCATGGTCGATCGCGGTGACGGTGAGCAGCGTCGCGCCGATATGTCCGGTCGCGAACAGCAGAATCCAGCGACTGGTACCGAGCCAGCGTTCGGCGAAGCCCATGACCACCAGGATCTCCGCGATGGTGACCCAGGGAAATTGCCCCTGGGTCCAGAACGCCGACGCCACCAGGACCTGGATCGGGTTGTGCTGCATGTTGTAGAGGTTGGTGGAGGCCGAGAAGATCAGCCTGCGCTCCACCGAATCGCCGACGCCGCGCAGTGTCCACCAGGTGACGAACAAGGTGAACGCATAGGCGGTGCTGGCCGGTGCGCCGGACAGGTGCTGGCGCAGTTCGGGCAGCAGTCGGCGCAGCAAGTGGGGCCGACGCGCCCACGACCAGACCGCGCGCAACTCGTCACCGAGATCGACGGTCTGCGTCCAAGGGGAGTGGATTCGGCGCAAAGTGGGGGCAACCACAATGCACAAGTCTGCCGGTTCCGCGCGCTTCTGTCCGCAGACCCGCCAGGTCTGTGTCGTGGCTCACCTGACCTGGTCGTTCCGCTGAACGGTCGATTCACGCCCGGGTACCGCCGCCTCCACAGAGTTGGTCGTACGACCAAGAGATCGGCTGACGGGAGTCGGCGGCAAATGCGACGGTCGGCGATCCCGGATCGCCGCATCGGCCGGGGATGAGTGGCTGCTCGGTCGCATTGATACCGGTCGCAACCGCATGTCCGAATTTCCGATATCCACTCACTCGACGGCCTCGGGTGTTGGATGCCGGTGCTCGGTCAAGGCTGCTCGGCGACCGCACCTGATCCTGCTCGGCGGCGCTGGGCCGCAACGAGACTCGGCATGCATGCCGAAATCGCCGGGCTGTTCTTGCAAACGTGCGAGCGCACGTTGTCGACCGACGATTCCACGAGATCCATTGTGCCCCATAGGTATCGGTGCTGATCGATTGCCAGGGGCGGCTGCCGACGAGATTCGACAACAGTAGACCGTTCGGTATGCGTGCAGAACGGGCGATCGCCGCCCGGTAGCGGGTGTCGTCTCGCTGATCGGATTCATCCCATGACAAATTTAGCGGATGGTAGTACTGTAAATCGCCTACCTGCTGGTTCTGTACAAGCGGGCGGGCTCGTGCTGTCGCTGTGACGGCCGACGGCCGCCCAACGAGGGAGTTCGCGTGCTGGAAATCAACCACTTCAGCCACGGGTTGCTCACGCCGGTACTCGCCTATCTGATGTCATTCACCGGATCATTGCTGGGACTGCGGTGTGTGGTTCGGGCGCGAGCCGGTAGCGGCCACGCCGGATGGCTCGTCGCCGCGGCCGTCGCGATCGGGGGCACCGGTATCTGGGTTATGCATTTCATTGCCATGCTGGGCTTTTCGATCCATGGCGCGTCGATCCGTTATGACGTGCCGATCACCCTGCTGAGCGCGGTGATCGCGATGGCGGTGGTGTGGATCGGGCTGCGGGTCGCGCAGCTACCGGGATTGGGGCCGGTGGGTTTGTACATCGGCGGTGCGATCACCGGTGTCGGCGTCGGCGCTATGCATTACTCCGGCATGTACGCGATGAAATCCGATGCGGTCATCGAATACGACGGACGAATCGTCTTGCTGTCCATGGTGATCGCGGTGATCGCCGCGACGGCGGCGTTGTGGTTCGCGCTGCATATCCGCGGCACCCTCGCCACCATCGGCGCGGCATCGGTGATGGGCGTTGCGGTCTGCGGCATGCACTACACCGGCATGCTCGCGATGCATGTGCAGAACGGCCACCATATGCACCCGCCCGCGGGTGCGGGCGCGGCCCAACTGTTGACGCCGCTGACGGTCGGCATCGGCATGGTGACCATGATGCTGCTACTGCATATCGGCATCACCGATGTCGAAGATCCGGCCTACGACGGTCCGCGCGGACCGCGGGCGACGGGCTACTGGCCGACCAGGGACTGAGTGCGCATCGCTCGGTGAGCTCGTCGCACAGGCGATTTCGATGTGCTCATGGGCGCGGTACCTCGGTCCGTGTCGGCCAGTACGCGGTCGTGGACGGCATTATCTCCGACTCCACCGGTGGCAGTGGCGGTAGCGGATCGAGTTTGGCGCGCGGTGCGATGCGCAGCGGCGGCAGTTCGATATTGCGGTCGATCTCGGTCAGGCTGACGCTGATGAGCAGGAGCATGGTGACCACACTGGCCACCACGATCAGCGGGGCGATCAGATCCATAGCACCGGCCCCTTCGGGGGTGTGGGTATCTCCGGAGTGCGCGTGCATCGCCGACATCCCGGTGTAGTGCATACCGCAGACCGCCACGCCCATGATCAGCGCGGCGCCGACGGTGGCGAAAAATCCCTTGACCCGCAACGTGAACCAGAGCGCAACCGTCGCCGCGACCACCGCGATGACCAGTGACAGCACGACGCGGCGGGGATCGTAGGTGATCATCGCATTCGACTTCATCGCGTACATGCCCATGTAGTGCATGGCCCCTACGCCGATTCCGGTGATCGCACCCCCGCCCAGCAGGCCGAGCAGCGACGGTTCGGGTTTGACGACGATGAAAAGCCCGATGCCGACCATGGCGATCGCGGTGATCGCGCTGAGCAGGGTGAGTGGAATGTCGAACCGTATCTGGGAGCCGCGGATCGAAAAGCCGAGCATCGCAATGAAATGCATGACCCAGATGCCGGTTCCCCCGATGGCGACCGCCGCGCCGAGCAGCCAGCCGATCCGGTCCTTGCCGGTGCGGGCGCGGGCGGCGCACTGCAATCCGAGCAGGCATCCGGTGACCGACATGGTGTAGGCCAGCAGCGGAGTCAGTAGACCGTAACTGAAATGATAGATGTCGAGCACGCAACACCCCCACTGCCGATACTGGAACATTCGGCGATTGAAACAACAGCGGGTCAGACGATACGACAGCCGTGGACGGGATGGGGGTCGAAATCTGGTTTCGCACAAGTGGTTTCAGTCACTTTTAGGTTTGATTGAAACCTGAATTGGTTAGCGGATCGGACGCTGTTCCGGTTGCCGCACTGTGGCTGATCGATTGCGCGAATGTGTGCCGAAAGAGTCTGTCGCAGAAGCGATTCGGTTCAAGACAATGGACAACCCCAATGGGTGCAGTCGAATTCGGCAGTAGCGGGAGCGCAGGCGGATCGAATGCGGGCAGAGTTGCCGGCCGATGGGACGACGAGAAGGGCGGTCGCATACAAAGAAGCGCCCGCGCTGTCGGGCGCGGGCGCTTCGGAAAGCGAGCAGAACGAACTCAGTCGAGATAGTCGCGCAGGACCTGCGAGCGGCTCGGGTGGCGCAGCTTGCTCATGGTCTTCGACTCGATCTGCCGGATGCGCTCACGGGTGACCCCGTACACCTGGCCGATCTCATCGAGGGTGCGCGGCTGGCCGTCGGTCAGGCCGAAGCGCAGCCGGACCACGCCCGCCTCGCGCTCCGACAGCGTCTCCAGCACCGACTGCAGCTGATCCTGCAGCAGCGTGAAGCTCACCGCGTCCACCGCGACGACGGCCTCGGAGTCCTCGATGAAGTCGCCGAGCTGGCTGTCGCCCTCATCGCCGATGGTCTGGTCCAGCGAGATGGGCTCACGCGCGTACTGCTGGATCTCGAGGACCTTCTCCGGCGTGATGTCCATTTCCTTGGCCAGTTCCTCCGGGGTGGGCTCGCGGCCCAGATCCTGGAGCAACTCGCGCTGGATGCGACCGAGCTTGTTGATCACCTCGACCATATGCACCGGGATGCGGATGGTGCGGGCCTGGTCGGCCATGGCGCGGGTGATTGCCTGCCGGATCCACCAGGTGGCGTACGTGGAGAACTTGTAGCCCTTGGTGTAGTCGAACTTCTCCACCGCCCGGATCAGACCCAGGTTGCCCTCCTGGATCAGGTCCAGGAATGCCATACCGCGGCCGGTGTAGCGCTTGGCCAGCGAGACCACCAGACGCAGGTTGGCTTCCAGCAGATGGTTCTTGGCGCGGTTGCCGTCGCGCACGATCCAGGTGTAGTCGCGGCGCATCGCGACCGGCAGCTTCTCGCCCTGCTCGGCGAATTCGCGCACCTTCTCCGCCGCGTAGAGGCCGGCCTCGATCCGCTTGGCGAGTTCGACCTCCTCCTCGGCGTTGAGCAGTGCGACCTTGCCGATCTGCTTGAGGTAGGCACGGACCGAGTCGGCCGATGCGGTGAGTTCGGCATCCTTGCGGGCCTGGCGCAGCGCCTCGGATTCCTCCTCATCCCACACGAAGTCGCCGGAGGCCTTGTCCGCGGCGGACGGTTCGTCGGCCTCGCCCTCCTCGACCTCCTCGGCGACGTCCTCGACCAGTTCCTCGGCCTCGTCGGCGAGATCGTCCTCGGAGACCTCGAGATCGCCGAGATCCTCGAGATCGAGATCCTCGGACTCGAGGTTCTCGTCGCCGGGCTCGCCCTCTGGACCGGCCTTCTTCGGTCCGGCCTTCTTGGCCGGGCCCTTCGTCGCCTTCGCGGCGGCGGCCTTCTTGGCCGGAGCCTTCTTGGCGGCGGCCTTCTTGGCCGGAGCCTTCTTCGCGGCAGCCTTGCGGACCGGCCGTGCTTCGGTTACATCTGCGGAGTCGGCATCGGCCGATTCGGCGGTCTGACGGGTCGTGGCTACCACGTACGCCCTTTCGTGACGGTCTCGTGCGGCGTCACGCCAGAGTGGTTTTCCGGCGGAGCGGTCTGTCGGGTTTCACCGGCGGAGCGCCGGGTCTGGGGTTTCCGGCTCGCGGCCGGAGTACGTTCCATTGTAACGATCGAACCAGGGTACCTACGGCACGATCCCGGCAACGGCTAATGCCGCACCCTCCGCGCGTCTACGGTGCGATGCCGGCATCGATCGCCATGGCCGCCCCGACGATGCCCGCGGTGTTCTCCAGCCGAGCGGGAATCACCGGCGTTCGGTTGGTGAGCAATGGAATCCATTGCTCGGCATCCCGGCTGATGCCGCCACCTGCGACGAAGACCTTCGGCCAGAACAAATTCTCCAGCCCGGCGAGCACAATGCTGACCTGGGCGGCCCACTGCTCGTAGGTCAGGCCGTCGCGATCCTTGATCGATGCGGCGGCGCGGTGTTCGGTCTCCATGCCGCCGATTTCGAGATGGCCGAGTTCGGTATTCGGCACCAGCGTGCCGTGGAACAGCAGTGCCGAGCCGATGCCGGTGCCGAAGGTCAGCAGCAGCACCATACCTTCGAATTCCTTTGCCGCGCCGTAGCGATCCTCGGCCAGACCGGCCGCGTCGGCATCGTTGAGCACGGTGACGGTGCGGCCGTCGAGCGCCTCGGAGAACAGTGCGCGCGCGTCGGTGCCGATCCATGCCTTATCGATATTGGCGGCCGTCTGCGCGACACCCTCCAGTACGACCGAGGGCAGCGTGATCCCGACCGGGCCATCCCAACCGGCCTTGGCGACCAGTTCGGTGACCGCATCGGCGACCGCACGCGGTGTGGAGGGATGCGGTGTCAGAATCTTGATCCGCTCATGGACCAACGCTCCGGTGGCTAGATCCACCGCGGCGCCCTTGACGCCGCTGCCACCGATATCGATGCCGAATGCGTGCCCCCGAGCGGACATGCCGTTCCCTCGCTCCCTGTACTGGCCGATGTCATGAACGCGCCGCCGCACAGGAGCTCACCACCGGCTGGTCGCGGAGCATACGGTGATGTGCCCGACGACGGCGTTGTGTCGTGCACGACAAGAGTAATGGGCGGGCATCGGTTCCCGTTCGCCGAGGATGTGTGATGGCATGGGGGCATGCCGGAGACCACAGCGCCAGTTACCGCCCGCCCGACCGCGACGCCATCCGAGGATGTTGCCGAATTGCGTCGGATCGCGGTCCAACTCGCCGAAACCGCGGCGGCGCACGTGCGCTCGCGCCGCCCCGAGGTATTCGGTCCGGAGGGCGCGCGCGATGGGGCCGTGCACACCAAGGGCCACCCCACCGATCCGGTGACCATCGTCGATACCGAGTCCGAGGATCTGATCCGGCGCCTGCTCGCCGAGGTGCGCCCCGGCGATCCGATCCTCGGTGAGGAGGGTGGCGGCGGCAGCCTGGCCGGAGGTGACCGCGACGCCGTGCACTGGGTGGTCGACCCGATCGACGGCACCGTGAACTTCCTGTACGGCATTCCGGGCTACGCGATTTCGGTCGCCGCGGTGCGTGACGGACAACCCATCGCCGGTGCGGTGGTCGATGTCGCGCGGGCGGCGACCTACAGCGCCGCACTGCGGATGGGAGCCACAAAGGTGACCGGTGACGGCACCGTGGAACATTTGCGTTGCACCCCGGTGCGATCGGCGTCGATGGCCTTGGTGGCCACCGGATTCGCATACGGCAAGCACCGCAGGGCCAGGCAGGCGGAGCTGGTCGCGCAGATCCTGCCGGAGATCCGCGATATCCGCCGCCTCGGTGCGGCGGCGCTGGATCTGTGTTTTGTAGCCGAGGGCCGGATCGATGCGTACTACGAACATGGACTCAACGCGTGGGACTGGGCGGCGGGCGCCTTGATCGCCGCGGAGGCGGGTGCGCAGCTGCGCCTGCCCGCGGCGATCAGCCCAGGTGTGGCGGGTGAGTTGGTCGTCGCCGCCGCACCGGGCGTCGCGAACGAACTGATCGAGCTGCTCGAACGCGTCGGTGCGACCGACGCGATCCCGGACGCCTGAATAACGGATCGCCCCGGTCTGCCGAAGCGGCACACCGGGGCGATGAAGGTCGGTTTTCGGGGAGATCAGCAGCGTGCGGTGCGCGCCGCGGACAGCAGTTTGGGGTCGATGGACGGGGATCCGCCCGGTGCCGGATTCTTCAGCGACTTCAGCACTTCCTCGGCGTCCGGGCTCGGCCGCAGCGATTCGCCGAATACCGAACCGAGCACCAATTCCACGGTGTCGTCGTTGCGCTGATCCTCGATCAGCTCGGCGCACGGTGCGACCAGCTGAACCGAGGCGGCGGCCGGTCGGCCGTTCACGCCGAAGCGGATCTGGCCGGTGCAGTTCAGGTCGCCGTTGACATAGACCGTATCGTTACCGAACTGCTGCCCAGGTGCGCTCGCGAAGCCGAGATCACCGAGCGCCGAGGCGATGTGGGAGGCCTGACCGCTCTTGTTGTTCGCGTTGAGCACGCGGACCTTGGACGAGGCCAGTGGCGCCGGTTCGACATCGGTCAGCCGCGACTGGCCGACCCGCTGACCCAGCGGGGCCGGCTGGGGCGATTTGGCGTCGGTGGCCGGGCTCGGCGAATTGCACGCCATCGCGGTTCCGCTGCTGTCCTCGGTGGTCAGGGCCTTGATCCACACCACGGTGCAGATCAGGAGTAGGACGCCGACCAGGATCAACCATGGCTGGTTGCGTCGCCGGAGGAAGGGTTGACCCGTTCGATCCGTTGAACTGCCTTCGGTGATGAGTGAAACCACCTGCACACTCTACGAAAGTGTTTCCGGGACTGGGGGATGGCAGGTCGGCGGAGTCGGGCGGGGTGGGTAAAAATAAGTGCGTAAGGTCTCGGCGAGCTCACGGTTGGTGTCGATTACCCCTCAGTTTCGAATCGTCTGTGTTTTGATTGCGACTTTTGCCGTGGCGTCCGCTATTGTCTGGCGGCCCAGATCGAAACACCGCAGCCCAAAACGGTGGTCGGTCGCGGGAACAAGAAGGGCATGTCCTGCGTTTACCGAGCGCTATCAAAGGTGGGTCCGCATGATCCGCCCTGATAGGGGACCGGTGTACGTGTGACGTGCACCACCGGCGGGGCGGTGCTGGTCATTCCGATTCCGAGGGATCGGTGTGAGCGGCCCGGTCCGGGATATACGGAGTAAGGACGAGGGGAAGACGACATGGCAACCGACTATGACGCACCGAGGCGCACTGAATCCGACGAAGTGTCGGAAGATTCGCTGGAGGAGCTGAAGGCTCGTCGCAACGAGGCACAGTCCGCCGTCGTGGATATCGACGAATCCGATACCGCGGAGTCGTTCGAGCTTCCCGGCGCGGACTTGTCCGAGGAGGTCCTGACAGTTCGGGTGATCCCGAAGCAGGCCGACGAGTTCACCTGTTCCAGCTGTTTCCTGGTCCATCATCGGAGCAGGCTGGCCAGTGAGAGTGGCGGTCAGCTGATCTGCATGGACTGTGCAGCCTGATCTCCGGTGCGAGATCTGATCTCCAGCCCGAGATCAACGGTCAGCCCGCGCTCGGCACGCCCGGCCTCAGCCAGGTATGCCAAGCGCGGCCAAGACCCGGTCCGGCCGTCGCGTACTGATCAACCAGTACGGCGTCGGATCGTCCGGGTCGTCGAGTACAAGCAACACCATCGGCCCCACCCATGGCCGATGTTGGACATAAGCGGCGGGGTCGAGCTGGCGGCCCAGCGCCGCGCTCTTGGCGGTGGGAGCCACCGTGGCCGATCTGGCCACGAAATTCACCGGCAGATAAGCGCGATCGGCGCGGAGTTCGCGGATACCGGCGGCATCCTGGGCGACCTCCACCCGATGGCGGCTCAGCCACAACAGCACCCACACCGGCACCGGAAACAGCAACGCGTAGGGCAACCAGGCGCGCAGACCTGGTGCGCCCATATGAATTTCGGCGGCCAGCAACCCGGCGATGGCGAATGCGATCGGCCACCACCACAGCGGCACCCACAGCCGTTCGCGGTAGGGCTCGAAGCTTCGCTGTTGTTCGTCCATGGTCACTGGGTTGGGCTGGTCCGACACGACTCAACACTAATTCACTGAGGTCGAGGGCGTACGCGTAGGCTCGGGCAATGTGAGCGAGCGCAGCGAGCGATTAATCAACACAGCCGCCTGGGCGGTCATGACGGAGCCGAGCGTCAGCGAGGCGCAGTCATGAGCGAGCGTAGCGAGCGACTGATAGACACAGCCGCCTGGGCGGTCATGACGGAGCCGAGCGTCAGCGAGGCGCAGTCATGAGCGCCCTTTCACCCATACCTTTGCTGCGGCTTGATCCCGGCATCCCCGTGCCAATGCGTGCCCACCACGGCGACGCGGGCGTGGACCTGTGCACTACGGAGGACGTCATCATCGAACCGGGGGAGCGGGTGCTGGTCGGCACCGGTGTCGCGGTCGCACTGCCGGTCGGTACGGTCGGCCTGATCCATCCCAGGTCCGGACTGGCCGCGAAAACCGGTCTGTCTGTGGTGAATACGCCGGGCACCGTCGATGCGGGCTATCGGGGCGAAATCAAGGTGTGCCTGATCAATCACGATCCGCGCACCCCGATCGAATTGCGCCGCGGCGACCGGATCGCGCAGCTGCTGGTGCAGCGGGTGGAGCTGGTCGACTTCGTGGAGGTCGACGTACTCGACGACACCACGCGAGGTGCGGGCGGTTACGGGTCGAGCGGTGGCCACGCGAGTCTGGCCGCGCCGGCCGACGAGGCGGGCACACTCGGCAAGGAGGCATGACGGAATGTTCGGAAAGAGACGTAAGTCCGGTGGACGTGACGAGTACGCCGAGGACCGCTACGACGACGAATACGCCGACGAATACGGTGAGTACGCCGCCTATGGCGACCCGGATTACGACGACGAGCCGATCACCGATGAGAACCCCATCGTCGATCCGATCACCGATGAGAACCCCATCATCGATCCGATCACCGATGAGAACCCGATCGTCCCAGCTGATTACGCCGCCGCGCATTACGACGACGAGCCCGAGTACGACGAATCCGAGTACGACGATGACGACTACGACGATGACGACTACCACGATGACGACGTCGCGGAGATGCCCAAATCCGGCCCGTACGACTACGACGAGGTGGCCGAGCTGCTGGACAATGTCTCCGATCAGCGCCTCGATCTGGGTTCGGTAATCCTGCCGGTGCCACCGGGTGGCCAATTACAGGTCGAGATGACCCCGGACGGCACGCCGCAGGCGGTGCACTTGGCGACCGAACACGGTCGGCTCACCGTCGCGGCCTATGCCGCGCCCAAGTCGGCGGGCCAATGGCGTTCGGTGGCAGCGGATCTCGCCGAATCGCTACGCAAGGACGGCGCCAGGGTCGCGGTGGAAACGGGACCGTGGGGCCGGGAACTGCTCGCCATCACCGAGGGCGCGGATCTGCGCTTCATCGGGGTGGACGGTCCGCGCTGGATGGTGCGGCTGGTGGCCGCGGGTCCACAGGGTGCCGCCGATGACGGCAGTCCGCTGGTGCGGGCCGCGCGAGCCATCCTGACCGAGACCGTGATCCGGCGCGGCGACGACCCGATGCCGGTGCGCGAGCCGCTGGCCGTCGTGCTGCCGCCGGAGTTGGCCGAGCAGCTGGCCGCAGCGCATCATGCGCAGGTGGAGGCCCAGCAGCAGGCAATGGCCGCCCAGCAGGCCACTGTCCAGCCCACCCCGCAGCCGCTGATCCCGCCGCGCATGCCGAATGAGCCGCGCCGCGGTGCGGACGGCTCCGCCATGCAACAGCTCGGGCTGAACTAGAACACCGCGAGTCCCGCGGTTCCGAGAATCGCGGGATTCGTGCCGAGTTCATCGAGGGTGACCCGGATCAACTCGGCGCGTGGGATCAGCTCGGCCCATTCCTCGGCGACCGACAGCGGATGCACGGGATCGTCGACGGCGGTCACGATCGCGACGGGCACCTCGACGGTGCCGAGTCGCTCGGCATCGGGCCACTTGTAGTCCGCGGCTTCCTGCAGTGCCTCCGGCAGCCGCGGCCACTGCGAATGCCAGGACTGGGTGAGCGCATCGGCGAGCCAGCGCGGGCTGCTGGCGCGCATCCGTGCCACGACCGCGTCGAGACCGTCCGCACGCAGCTGGGCCGCGGTGGCGGCGGCGCTGAGCGCGGCCGGGCAGGCGGCGGTATCGGGCCCGGTCCAGGCCGGTAGCGCCGCCACCACGCCGGTTGCCGCTTCGGGATGTTCAGCCGCCCATTCGAGCGCGACCGCCGCACCGAGGGAGATCCCGGTGGCCAGGACCGGGCCACGCCTCGCGGCCGCATCGAGCGCCGCCCGGTAACCGGCAACCACTCCGGTCGGGTCGGGTTCGACGGCTACGAATTCGATTCCGCGTGCGGCGCAAGCCGGTCCGAAGGCGCGGCGTGCGAAGTCGGCATCCGATCCGGTTCCCGGCAACGCAACGGCGATCGTGGCGCGGCCGCCGCGGCCCGGCGCGAAATGTGGGGAGTCGAACACCGGTCCGAGCGTAGCGGGGGGAGGGTTGCGCATCTACAGTGGCGGGTATACGGCCAACAGCCGGTCGTTACCGGAACAACCCCGATGGCGTGTGACCCACGTCGTCTTGCTCCACGCAGGAGAGCGTCACATGTCATCCGCCGCCTCAGGTTATTTTCGCCGTCTGAGCCGCAGGCTGACCGAGGATATCGATCAGTTGGACGCCGAGGAACTCGCCGAATCGGCCGATGCGTCGGGTGCGTGCCGGGCCTCGGACTGTCAGCGCGGTGAGGAGGCCACCATGCTCGGCCGACTACGCAGTGTCGAGGCGTGTCCGAAGTCCGTCGGCGCCAGTGTTCAGGCAGAATTCTTCGACGGCACCGATGCCATCAGTCTGGTGTGGATCGGTCGCCGACGCATTCCCGGTATCGAACCGGGACGCAAGATCCTCGTCCGCGGTCGAGTGGGTGACCGGGATGGCCGTAAGGTGATCTACAACCCCTACTACGAATTGCGTGAGAACAGCTGACGTATGCCATCGAGCAACGAGAATGCCGCCGAGCTCCACACCAGAGGTCGTGAGCCGATCGAGACGGGCCCGTCCGACGTCGTGGATCGCTCTGTCGACGCGGAAACCGAAGAGGCCGAACAAACCTTGCTCGAGCAACTGGGCGGCTTCAGCGGCCTGATCTACTCGACTCTGCCCGTACTGGTCTTCGTGCCCGTGAACACCTTTGCCGGGCTCACCGCGGCGATCTGGACGGCACTCGGCGTAGCGGCCGCGATTCTGGTGTGGCGGCTGGTGCGGCGCAGCCCCATCCAGCCCGCGATCTCCGGCTTCCTCGGGGTGGGCATATGCGCGTTCATCGCCTATCGAATGGGTGAGGCGAAGGGCTTCTTCCTGTTCGGCATCTACACCAGCCTGGTCTATGCCGGAGTGTTCCTGGTGTCGATGCTGGTGCGCTGGCCGCTGGTCGGCGTGATCTGGGGTGTGCTCAACGGCCACGGCACCGAATGGCGCTCCGACCGCCGCGTCGTGCGCCTCTATGACCTCGCGACCACCACCTGGGTGGTCGTCTTCGGCGCGCGCTATCTGGTGCAGTCACAGCTCTACGACACCGATCGCACCGGCTGGCTGGCCTTCGCGCGCATCGCGATGGGCTGGCCGCTGACCGCGGTCGCGCTGGCCGTCACCGTGTGGGCGGTGCGCCGGGCTGGACATCTGCCGGTGGGCCGGGGTACGGCCGCCGAAACGGCCTAGGACTTCCCACCCCGATTTCGCTGGGGTGTTAACGAATCGCCGCCGGAGGTGGGGGAGTCCCCACCCTGGGGTACCTGGTTGGGCCATCGAGTTCGTCAGACGATCAGTGCAAGCAAGAAAGCACGATCGACGAGGAAGGACTCGGAAGTTGGCTACCGAGCACAACATTGCGGCACTGTCGAAGAAGCAAGCCCACCACAACCCGGCCCTCTCGGAGAGCCGTCGGGTATCGGCCGAACTGGATAAGTTGATCGCTCCGGCGGCCGCGGGCGACCGCCCGGCGATCGCCGAGATCATCCGGCTGGTGCACCCGCTCGTGCGCCGGTATTGCGGTGCGCGCCTTGGTAATACCGCACATCTGCACGTCACGGCCGACGATGTGGTGCAGGAGATCCTGCTGGCCACCGTCAACGCCATTCCACGCTATCGCGATCAGGGCAAGTCGTTCCTGGCCTTCGTCTACGGCATCGCGGCCAATAAGGTGGCCGACGCGTTCCGGCGTTCGCAGCTGCACCCGATGTACCCGGTCGACGAGGTGCCCGATACGGCATCGACCGCCGCCGGTCCGGAGGAGTGGGCGATCGCATCCGAGCGTCGCGAGGCCACCCGAGAACTGATGAAAATCCTGGCACCCGCCCACCGCGAAGTACTGGTGATGCGGATCGTGCTCGGCTGGACCGCGGCGCAGACCGCCGAGGCCATCGGCACCAGTCCCGGCGTGGTTCGGGTGATGCAGCACCGTGCGCTGAACAAGCTGCGCGCCCAGCTCGCGGCCGCGTCCTGAGGTCGGTAAGGCGCTGATCCGCATCAGCCCCGTCGGGGTGTCAGGGTTTGATGCCGTGCGTGGCCAGCGCCACCCGCAGATCTTCCTCGGCCTCCACGGAGGTCACGAACAACAGCTCGTCATCGCCCTCGAAGGGGTCGTCGGGCTGCGGCACGATTACCCGGCCGCCGCGCAGAATCGTCACCAAGGCGGCGTCGCGCGGCAGGGTGAGTGTGCGGACCGGTTTGCCCGCCAAGGCGGTATCGCTGGGCAGGGTGATCTCGACCAGATTGGCCTGCCCCTGCCGCAGCGTCATCAACCGGACCAGATCGCCGACCGACACCGCCTCTTCCACCAGCGAGGCGAGCAGCCGCGGTGTCGACACCGCGACATCGACGCCCCAGGACGCGTCGAAGAGCCATTCATTGCGCGGATCGTTGACGCGCGCCACCACCCGGCGCACGCCGAATTCGGTCTTGGCGAGCAGGCTGTGCACCAGATTCGCCTTATCGTCGCCGGTGGCGGCGATGACGACCTCGTAGGTCTGCAGACCCGCATCCTCCAGCAGTGCCAGTTCGCACGCGTCGGCATGGACCCAGACCGCATCCGGGATGGCGGCGGGGTCGATGTGGTCGAGCTGGCGCTCGAGCAGCATGACCCGATGGCCGCCGCGCAATAGCTCCCTGGCTATCGATCGGCCGACGGCGCCGGCTCCGGCGATCGCCACTTTCATTTCAGTCCTCGCTTGCTGGGGGCTTGCCGGCCAAGGCGACGGCCTCGCCGACGGAGCCGGAGGTGGCTGCGACATAGACGATGTCGTCGGCTTGGACCACGGTCTTGCTCTCGGGGAGCAGGCCCTGACCGAACCGGATGATGAATGCGACCCTGACGCCCACATTGCGCTCCAGATCGCGCACGGTGCGCCCGTACCACTCTTCGTGCAATGTCAACTGGGCTACCGCGACGGTGCCCGTCGGATCGCGCCAGGTGGTGGTGCCGCCGTCCCCGATCAGCGTGGTCAGGAAGCGGTCGGTGGTCCACGGCACGGTGGCGATGGTCGGAATGCCGAGGCGCTCGTAGACGGCGGCGCGTTTGGCATCGTAGATGCGCGCGACCACGCGCTGCACGCCGAACATTTCCCGGGCCACGCGCGCGGATATGATGTTGGAGTTGTCGCCGGAGGAGACCGCGGCGAACGCGTCGGCCCGCTCGATTCCCGCGCGGGTCAGCACATCCCGGTCGAAGCCGACGCCCACCACCCGTTCGCCGGGGAAGTCCTCGCCGAGGCGCAGGAAGGCGCTGTGGTCCCGGTCGATCACGGTGACCTCATGGCCGACCCGGACCAGGGCGCGTGCCAGCGACGAGCCGACTCGCCCGCAACCCATGATCACTACGTACACCGCAACCTCGTTCCTGGAAACTGTGTTCAAGCCGGGCCGTGAGCTCACGCCCGCGGGGCGTCCAGTTTGCTATCTCCGGCATGGAACCGTACCCGCCAGATGTTTCCATGGCCCAACTTCCCCCTCTGCCTGTCAACCAAACATACGACGGGAGCCGGCCGAGGGAGCGCTCCATCCTGCGGGGATCTATGCTCGCTCCAGTGTCCAAGTTGACGACGGCAGCCAAACGTGTGCTGCTGGGCAGGCCTTTCCGTAGCGATGCGCTGGGCCATACCCTGCTGCCGAAGCGAATCGCACTCCCGGTGTTCGCCTCCGATGCCATGTCCTCGGTGGCGTACGCACCGGAGGAAATTTTCCTCGTCCTTTCGGTGGCAGGCATCTCTGCCTATGTCTACGCGCCCTGGGTGGGTCTGGCCGTCGCGTTCGTGATGGCGGTGGTGGTAGCCAGCTATCGGCAGAATGTGCATGCCTATCCCTCCGGCGGCGGTGACTACGAGGTTGCCACGACGAATCTCGGGCCCAATGCCGGGCTCACCGTCGGCAGCGCGCTGCTGGTCGACTATGTGCTCACGGTGGCGGTATCGATCTCCTCGGCGGCGTCGAATATCGGATCGGCGATACCGTTCGTCGCCACGCACAAGGTGTTGTTCGCGGTGATCGCCATCGTCGTGCTGACATCGATCAATCTGCGCGGCATCCGGGAATCGGGTGTCGCCTTCGCGATTCCGACTTACGCCTTCATCTTCGGCATGTTCGCGATGCTGGGGTGGGGACTGTTCCGCATCTTCGTGCTCGGCGACGACCTGCGCGCCGAATCGGCGGGCTTCGAGCTCAATGCCGAGGAGGAGCACCTGTACGGACTCGCGTTCGCCTTCCTGATCGCGCGGGCGTTCTCCTCCGGCTGTGCCGCATTGACCGGTGTCGAGGCGATCAGCAATGGTGTGCCCGCATTCCGGAAACCCAAGTCGCGCAATGCCGCCACCACGCTGCTGATGCTCGGCAGTATCGCGATCGCATTGCTGATGGGCATCATCATCCTGGCCCAGAAGATCGGAGTCGTCTACGCGCACAACGAATCCGACTTGATCGGCGCTCCCGCGGACTATCACCAGAAGACCTTGATCGCGCAGCTGGCCGAGACCGTATTCCACGGATTCCCGATCGGCTTCTTCTTCATCACCACGGTGACCGCGCTGATCCTGGTGCTCGCGGCGAATACCGCGTTCAATGGCTTCCCGGTGCTGGGTTCGATTCTGGCGCAGGACCGTTACCTGCCGCGGCAGTTGCATACGCGCGGCGACAGGTTGGCGTTCAGCAACGGGATCCTGTTCCTCTCCGGTGCGGCTGTCGCCTTCGTCGTGGTGTTCGGCGCCGAGGTGACCAAGCTCATCCAGCTCTATATCGTCGGGGTGTTCGTCTCGTTCGTGCTCAGCCAGACCGGCATGCTGCGGCACTGGACCCGGTTGTTGCGCACCGAAACCGATCCGTCGCAGCGAGCGCGGATGAAGCGCTCGCGGGTGATCAACGCAATCGGGCTGAGTGCCACCGGGACGGTGCTGGTCATCGTGCTGATCACCAAGTTCTTCGCCGGTGCCTGGATCGCGATCTGCACCATGGTGGCGATCTTCGTTGTGATGAAACTCATTCGGCGACACTATGATTCGGTTTCTCGCGAGCTCGACGAGCACGAATGGGACGGTGTGCTGCCGAGTCGGTCGCATTCGATCGTATTGATATCCAAACTCCATTTGCCGACACGTCGGGCGCTGGCCTACGCACGCGCTACCCGCCCCGATACCTTGGAGGCGGTGACGGTGAACGTCGACGAGGCCGATACCAGGGCGCTGGTGCGGGAGTGGGAGCGCAGCGATATCACGGTGCCGCTCAAGGTGATCGAATCGCCCTATCGCGAAATCACCAAGCCGGTACTGGATTACGTCAAGCGGGTGCGGCGCGATTCGCCGCGCGATGTGGTGACCGTATTCATTCCGGAATACGTTGTCGGACATTGGTGGGAGCAGATCCTGCACAACCAGAGCGCGCTGCGGCTCAAGGGCAGGTTGCTGTTCGAGCCCGGCGTCATGGTGACGAGTGTGCCGTGGCAGTTGACGTCGTCCGCGAAGGCCAGGCAGGCGGGTGTGGTGAATGCGCCGGGCGCGGTGCGACGCGGGTACGAGGACCAAGGGTGACCGACTGGCGCTCGAACACATTCGAGGTACGGCTCGGGCCGCCAGGGCACGGCGGATTCTGCGTCGCGCGGTACGAGGGCCGGGTGGTCTTCGTGCGACATGGACTGCCCGACGAGCTGGTTCGAGTGCGGGTCACCGAGGATCGCGGGGGTTCGTTCTGCCGGGCAGAGGCGATCGAGATTCTGGAGCCGTCCCCGGATCGTGTCCCCGCCACCTGTCCCGTCTCCGGACCCGGTGGCGCGGGCTGCTGTGATTTCTCCTTCGCCACCCCGGCGGCGCAGCGGGAGCTGAAGGCGGCGGTGGTCGCGGAGCAGTTGCGTCGTATCGCCGGAATCGAACGCGATGTCACCGTGGAGCCGATCGCCGGATACCCTGTCGACGCCATCGGCGGCTGGCGCACCCGCGTCCGGCTGGCCGTCGATGCCGAGGGCCGCGCCGGAGTACACGGGTACCGCAGCACCGAAGTGATCACCGATCTGCGCTGCCCCCAACCGGTTCCGGGTGCGATGGACGGCATCGCGGATCGAATGTGGACGCCCGGTGCGGATCTGGTGATCGCGGTGGATGGTGACGGGATGCGACACATCGTCGAGCTGGCCCCGTCGGTGGTCGCGGGTCGTGCCGAGCGTGGGAGCGAACGGCCCTCGCCGCGCGGCGGGGACCGCCGCGCCGGGAAACGTCGTGCCGCTGAGCGCGGACCCGGTGGTACCGACTGGCCGCACACCGGCGCACGCGGGCACGGTGATGACGCCCGTCGGGGTGGTCGTGCGGGTCGCGGTGGCGCGGGGTGGCAGCGCTTCGACGATGTCGGCGGGGGCCGGGATGGTGTCGGTCGGAGTCGTGGTGCCGAACCAGGGGAGGATGGCGAGTGGAGTCGCGGTGGTGATCGGGGTAGGCGGCAGGAACGGGGTCGTGATGAGTTCGGTGGCGCAGTTGGGGGCGAGGGGGTTCGGCGGCGGGCGGCGGCGCGGCGGGCGGCGACGCATGCGGCTCGGGACGAATGGGTGATGGGTGGTAGCGGTCGGACGGTCGAATATGTGGCCGGGCGGCGGTGGGAGCTCGCGGCGACCGGGTTCTGGCAGGCCCATCGTGGTGCGGCGCAATGCTATTCGGATCTGGTCGCTGGCTGGGCCGGGCTCGGTCTCGGAGCGCGAGCATGGGATCTGTACAGCGGTGTCGGGGTCTTCGCGGCCGCGTTGGCCGGACAGGTCGGTCCGACCGGTTCGGTGCTCGCGGTGGAATCGACAAGGTCCGCGGTCGCCGACGGCAATGCCGCGCTGCGCGATCTGCCGTGGCTGGACCTGCGCGCCCAACGCGTCGAACACTGGCTGGCCGAACACGCCAGCAGCGCCGCCCCGGATGTCGTCGTCCTCGACCCACCCCGGGCGGGCGCGGGCAAGGACGTCGTCACCGCCGTGACCACCAGCGGTCCGACTCGAATCATCCACATCGGTTGCGATCCGGCTTCTTTCGCCCGCGACCTGGCCCTTTACCGGTCGGCGGGCTACCACCTCACCGACCTCCGCACCTTCGACGCCTTCCCCGCCACCCACCACGTCGAATGCCTCGCTCTCCTCGAGCGCTAAACCCCCCACACCTCATCAAGATCAGGTGGAAACTGTGGCGGCATCGTCCCCTTGAACCCAAGCGAGAAGGCGCCGCCACCAGCTCCACCTGATCTTGATCGACGGCCGTGCGTGGAGGTCAGTCCTCGTATACCGGTGGCCGACGGTCGCGGCGTGCCCGGATGGCCTCGTCGAAGTTGTCGGTGGTGAGGCGGACGTAGAGCTGGGACATGCCCTCGTGCTGCATATGCGATTCGAAACCGCCCGCCTCCATGCCGCTCCACAGCATGCGTTTGGTGAGCTCGGTGCCGACGCGGCTGAAGCTGATAATCCGTTCGGAAAGGTCGTAGCAGGTGTCGAGAAGTTTGGCGATGGGCACGACACGCGAGACCAGGCCGATGCGTTCGGCCTCGACCGCATCGACATCCCGGCCCGACAACATGATCTCGAAGGCGCGCGAGGCGCCGATGGCGCGCGGCAGCAGATAGCTGATGCCCAATTCCGCTGAGGTGAGGCCGTTGTTGATGCCCGCCGCGCGAAAGTAGGCGTCCTCGCCCGCGATTCGGATATCGGTGGCGACGCTGAGACAGAATCCACCGCCGATCGCCGCGCCGTTGATCGCGCCGATGACCGGTTGGTTCATTCGCCGCAGTGTGATCATCACATCGTTGAGCAGATCCATCGAGCGCCGCGCGACGCTGGTCTTGGTCAGGCCCTCGGTATTGGGAATCGGGCCCGCGTTCTGCAGATCCGCGCCGGAGCAGAAGCCGTCGCCCGCGCCGGTGAGCACCACGACTCGCACCTCGTTATCGGCACTGACCGTTTCGAGGGCCTCCCGCAGCGGGATCATCACATCGAAGGCCATCGCATTCATCCGCTCCGGCCGATTGAGCGTGACCAGCGCGACCTGTGGTCGCGGTTTCTCGATGAGCACGAACGACATGCGGACTCCTGAGCAGATATGGTGAAGCCCTCACTATACCCAAGCAAGCATTAGGTAGAATTCGATCAGTCGAGCTGCCAGGTCGCGCGGATGGTCGCCGAGATTTCGGATTCGCCGAGTTCGACGGGAACCGGCGCGCCACCGTATGACTCGTTCATCGGGGCCGACACGGCCATGAGCCGAGGCGGCGTGGGCGGCGCGGAGGCGGCGTTCTCGGTGATTTCGAGGACCGGTCCCAGGGTGCGCCGGGCGCGGCCCGCATATTGTTCGGCCTTGGCCAGCGCATTGTCCCAAGCGGCAGCGCGGGCGCGGGTGAGCAGACTCTCCTGATCGGCGAAGCCGAGCGTGAGGCCACCGAGGCGGACATCGTCACCACCGGCGTCGACACAGTTGGCGATGATCGTGGCGGGGCCCGGATCGGCCGTTTCGCCGATATCGCGCAGCACGACGGTGAGATCGGTGGTCGCGACATAACCGGTGATCTTGGAGCCACCGCCTTCGAGCCAGACGGTTTCGGTGCGCACCGACAGTCCGCTGGTGGCGATGTCGGTGCCGGGAACGCCATCGGAGCGCAGCGAATCGGTGACGGCGGCGACGCGCGCACCGGCCTGGCCGTAGGCGAGGGCGACCTTGCTGGCCCGGGTTTCGATGGAAATGGTGACGCGCATCAGATCCGGGGTGGCGCGGGCGTGGCCGGATCCGAAGGTGGTGACCGTGCCCGTGGTGTCGTCGGACTTCTTGTTGCTCACGGCCCTCTCCTGACTTCATCGGTTTCAGATGCAACGGTCGATGTTTCGGAAATGTCCCCCGCGGTCCGGGCGAAACCGGTCAATAGTCGCCGCCACGCACGGCGATCGCGCGCACCGCCGCATCCATCTGCGCATACGCACCCGCGGCGAGTCGCTCGATCAGCGCGAGTTTCAGCGTCGGCGCTTGCTCGGTGAGCACGTCGAACCGCTCCGGACGCAGAACCGCAACGCGGACTGCGCTTTCCGCGCGTGCCTCGTTCACGAACGGCGTCCCGACCAGCATCGGCATCTCGCCGAAAGACATGCCGGCCGAAAGCGATACCAGCCGATGGATCCGGGCATCGGCGCCTTCGAAGGTGATACGGACCCGGCCCTCGAGAATCAGATACAAACCGGAGCGGGTGCTGCCGCGCTCGGTGATGACCTCGCCGCGAGCGATGGTGCGCACCTCGAAATCCTTGGCCAGCCTGGCGCGATCGTCCGGAGCGAGTGCCGCCAGCGTGGGATGGTCCTCGATTTGCAGGGAGGTGGACACCGGTTCGTCGGCGGGCCGATGGTGGTCGAGGACGATGTCCTCACACCATTCGGTCGCGGTATCGCGGTCGATGAACACCCGCCCGCGCGGATCGGCCGGATCGAGGCTGGAGACCAGGTGCCCCAGTTTGCTGTCCGGGTCGACGATGGCGACGCGGCATCCGGACGCGGCTAGTTCGGTCTGTAGCGCATCGAGCATCCGCACCGCGATCTCGCTCACCTCACCGACCTGCCGCAGATCCACCACCAGTGCCTCCAACTCGCGCGCCTGCTCCTCGATCGAGCGAACCGTGCGTTCGGCACCCGCGAAGAGCAGGTCGCCGTGCAGTTCGTAGACGCGGGCCCGGTGCCCGTATTCGGCGAGTACGTCCAACTCGTCAGTGGTACGTCGCAGCCGCGACGGCGCCTGAGCCACCGTGTACGCGGCGCGGACCGCGGTGCGCGCGGACCGGGTGACGTGCAGGAAGTGCAATTCGAGCCGCTGCGACAGTGCCCGGCAGGCCGCGACTCCGCGCACGCTGTTGCCGTGTGCATCCAGCCGAGGGGAGTAGACCGCGATGCCGATCTGGCCCGGCAGTACGGCCAGGATGCCACCGCCGACACCGCTCTTGGCGGGTAGGCCGACGGTGGTCACCCAGTCACCCGCGGCGTTGTACATGCCGCAGGTGGTCATCACGCTGAGCACGCGTTCGGTGAGGGCCGCGGTCAGCGCACGCTCGCGGGACAGCGGGTTGATTCCGTTATTGGCCAATGTCGCGGCCATCAGCGCGAGGTCGCGGCAGGTGACGTCGACCGAGCACTGCCGGAAGTACCGGTCGACCGCCTCGTCCGGATCGGATTCGATGATGCCGAAGGAGCGCAGCATGTAGCCGATGGCGCGATTGCGGAATCCGGTGCGTGCCTCCGATGCGTACACCGCTTCGTTCATGGTGAGTTCGCGCCCGGCGAAGCGGGAGTAGCAGCGCCGGATGCGTTCGAAGCGGTCGGTCGGGTTGCGGCCGTTGATCAGCGCGGCCGCGGTGATCGCACCGGCATTGATCATCGGATTACGTGGGCGTTCGGTCACCGGGTCCAGGCTGATCTCGTTGAACGCGTCGCCGGAGGGTTCGACATCGATGTGTTCATCGACACTCGCGATGCCCCGATCGGCCAGTGCGAGTGCGTAGGTGAAGGGTTTGGAGATCGACTGGATGGTGAACTCGGTGCCGACGTCGCCGGTACCGTAGACGCGTCCGTCCGCGGTAGCCAGGCATAATCCGAACGAATCGGGTTGTACGGCAGCCAGTTCGGGGATGTAATCGGCGAGTTCCCCGGAGTCGTCGGTGCGGCACAATTCGTAGACATCGGTGACGATGCGTGCCACGACGCCGGGGTCGACCGTTTGCGGAACCTTCTGCTCGGGCAGGGCCACAGGTCCACTCTAAGCTGGGTAACGTTACGTGGATCGGCGAACTCGTCCGCCCGAGCGTGTCTTCGGATGGGCTGGCGATTCGTGTGGAGGCTCACATTTCCACGCGAAGTCGACTGGTGGCGGGGCATTGTCGTGCGGCGCCGCTGGCGCGGCTCCGTAGACTGATCGGATCAGATTGCTATCCGGAGGGAGCGAGTTCAGGTGGGAGTGCTTTCCCGGGTCGATACGCCCGAAGACCTGCGACGGCTTACCGTTGCCGAATTGGGTGAACTGGCGGAGGAGATCCGCGAGTTCCTGGTGCAGAAGGTCGCCGTTACCGGCGGGCACCTCGGCCCCAATCTCGGTGTGGTCGAGTTGACCATCGCACTACACCGGATCTTCGACTCGCCGGCCGATCCGTTGATCTTCGACACCGGGCATCAGGCCTACGTGCACAAGATCCTCACCGGCCGCAAGGATCAGTTCGACACGCTGCGCAAGCAGGGTGGGTTGTCCGGCTACCCGAGCCGATCCGAGAGCGCCCACGACTGGGTCGAGTCCTCGCACGCCTCGGCCTCGCTGTCCTATGCCGACGGTCTGGCGAAGGCCTTCGCGCTCACCGGGCAGAACCGACATGTTGTCGCGGTCGTCGGCGACGGTGCGCTCACCGGTGGCATGTGCTGGGAGGCGCTGAACAATATCGCCGCCGCACCGGACCGGCCCGTTGTCGTGGTGGTCAACGACAACGGTCGGTCCTACGCGCCGACCATCGGCGGCCTCGCCGACCGGTTGACGGCGCTGCGCACCCAGCCCGCCTACGAGCACGCGTTGGACGCGGGTAAGCGGATTCTCAAGAGCATTCCGCGCGTCGGTGAATCCGCGTACTCGATGGTGCATGCGGTGAAAGCCGGGATCAAGGATGCGGTCAGCCCGCAGGAGCTGTTCAGTGACCTCGGGCTGAAGTACGTCGGGCCGGTGGACGGTCACGACACCGTCGCTCTGGAGGCGGCGCTGCGTCGGGCCAAGGATTTCGGCGGGCCGGTGGTCGTGCATGTGGTGACCCAGAAGGGGCGCGGCTATGCGCACGCAGAGAACCATGTCGCCGACCAGATGCACGCCTGTGATCCGATCGATCCGCTGACCGGCCGTCCGCTCGGCGGGCCGAAGGCGCTCGGTTGGACCTCGGTGTTCTCCCAGGAGCTGATCGCGCATGCGGAGAAGCGCGACGATATCGTCGCGATCACCGCGGCCATGCCGGGACCGACCGGACTGGCCGCATTCGGGGAACGCTTCCCGGAGCGGACGTTCGATGTCGGCATCGCCGAACAGCATGCGATGGCCTCGGCCGCCGGACTCGCCCTCGGCGGCATGCATCCGGTGGTGGCGATTTATTCGACATTCCTGAACCGTGCCTTCGACCAGTTGCTGATGGATGTCGCACTGCTGAAGCAGCCGGTGACGGTGGTGCTGGATCGCGCTGGAATCACCGGCCCGGACGGCGCCTCGCACAATGGCATGTGGGATCTGTCGGTGCTCGGCATCATTCCCGGCATGCGGGTCGCGGCCCCGCGCGATGCGGCGACCTTGTGTGAGGAGTTGGCCGAGGCGCTCGCGGTGAGCGACGGGCCGACCGCCATTCGGTTCCCGAAGGGCAGTGTGGCCGAGGATATTTCGGCTGTCGAGCGGCTCGACGGGGTCGATGTGCTGCGGCTGCCCGAGCGTGAGGGCGGTTCGGCGCGAGCTCAGCGTGGTGATGTGTTGTTGGTCGCGGTCGGGCCCTTTGCGTCGACCGCGGTCGCGGTTGCGGATCTGCTGGAGCCAGAAGGTATTTCGGTCACCGTCATCGATCCGCGTTGGGTGCTGCCGGTTTCCGATACCGTCGTCAAACTGGCCGAAAATTACCGTCTCGTAGTGACTCTGGAAGACGGCGGTCTGCACGGTGGCATCGGCTCCACCGTCTCGGCCCGGTTGCGCGGCGCTGGCTTGGATGTGCCGACCCGCGATCTCGGTGTGCCGCAGCACTTCCTGGACCACGCCTCCCGCAATGAGGTACACGAGGAACTCGGCCTGACCGCTCCCGATATCGCCCGCCGCATCTCGGGTTGGCTCGACGCACGCTGAGCGAGCTTGCCGCTGGGGCGCCGACTAGCGTTGCGACGACGGGAGGCACGGACTTTCCCGCGATTGCCGCAGACGTCCATGGAGCACCAGGTGCGGCCGCGATTGCGGGAATGGTCGTAGCAGGCCCAGCGGCAGCTCGGTTCTCGGCGGGTCTTCAGGCGTGACCCGGTGCCAGCCGCGACGGCGGTGGCGACGTCGGCGAGCCGGGTGGCCAGGGTGTGGTCGACCGGGTCGCCGGTATGCGGGACCAAGCGGGGCGCGGTGCCCGGCACGTCCAAGGTCAGTGGCAGCGCCGCGCTGAGCGCGACGAGTTCGGCGCGTGCCGCCGGGTTCAGGCCGTCCGGGCGCGCCGACTGCCGCCGTTTCGTCTGGATCCACGACACGCTGCCGTACGAACTCGCCGACACCTTCGGCGCGGCGATGGAGCATGGCCCGCAGGTGTTCGAGCAGACCGTCGAGAACGCCGTCTCGACCAGGCCCTGAACGTCGATGCGCGGCCTACTCGCCTGGGGTTGGGGTCAGGGCGGCGGCGAGCCGGGGAACGGCGAGTTCGCGCTGCCAAGGCCGGGCACCGCCCGACTTGAGGAATCCGTCGATCGCGGCGGATAGGTCGTCCGGCTCGCCGACGTGGTCGTAGTCGGGGAGTCCGTCCCAGCACAAGCGGCGCACCAGGTCGGGGGACAGCAGATTCTCCACTGGAATCGCGTACTCGGTGGACAGTTCGCCCATCGCCGCACGCGCGCGAACCAGCCGAGCCGCGGCGGCCGGATCGCGGCGCTCCCAGCGGTTCACCGGCGGCGGTCCCTCGAACGGTTGGGTCAGGGGCGGTAGGTCGGTGTCGGGGAGGGTGCGTCCGCGGTCGACGGCGGCGAGCCAGTCACGGGAGTATCGGCGTTGACGTGGTCCGCCGAACACCGGCAGGGTGCGCAGCTGGGCGATTGTGCGCGGTTCGGCATTCGCGGCGGCGACGATCGCGGCATCCGGGAGAATGCGGGCGGGTGCGACATCGCGGGTGCGGGCGAGGGTGTCCCTGGTGTTCCACAACTCGCGCACGATGGCCAGTTGGCGGGTGCGGCGCAGGGTGTGGATGCCGGAGGTACGCCGCCAGCGGTCGGCCTTCGGCGTACCGGGTTCGGTGATCCGGACGTGCTCGAATTCCTGTGCGGCCCAGTCGGTCTTGTGCTGGGTATCGAGCGAGGTGGCCACCTCGTCGCGCAGCTCCAGCAGCAATTCGACATCGAGTGCCGCATAGTTCAGCCAATCGTCGGGTAGCGGCCGGGTCGACCAGTCGGCGGCACCGTGTCCCTTACGCAACGCCCGGCCGAGCAGCCGCTCCACCATGGCCGCTAGTCCGACGCGCTCGAAACCGGCGAGTCGACCACCCAATTCGGTGTCGAACAGTCGCGCGGGGCGCAGGCCGAGTTCGGCGAGTCCGGGCAGATCCTGATCCGCCGAGTGCAGCACCCACTCCAGATCGTTGATCGCGGCGGCCAGCGGTGCGAGCGCATCGGCGACCGGAATCGGATCAATCAGGAAGGTGCCCGAACCCGCACGCCGCAACTGGATCAGATAGGCGCGCGCCGAGTACCGGAAACCGGAGGCACGTTCGGCATCGACTGCCAGCGGTCCGGCGCCTGCCGCGAGCCGGGCGGCGGCATCGGCGACTTCATGGGCGGTGACGAGCACTGGCGGCACACCATCGGCAGGCACGAGCAGCGGCTCCGCCGTGCTTTCGGGTGGCGTGTTGCTTTGCTCGGACTCGTCTGCTACCGACATAAACCTGAACTTTACGTGGCCATCAGGTGTGGTCGTTGCTGGTATACGACTCCGGTCGCAGATGGGTGATTCCGGCGGGCGGCAAACCGGCCGCATAGGCCAGCACTTCGCAGAAGCCCTCCACATGCGGGCGCATATCGGTGGTCATCGCGGTCCAGGAGGCGCGTAGCTCCAATTGGTGCGCGCGCGGTGGTCCGGCGATATCGCCGTAGCGCACCGAACTGGTGGAGGTTACGGTGCCGCCGAGCGCCGTGAACGGTTCGCCGCGGGATTCGAGTGCGTCGACGAGCCAGCTCCACGCGACCTCCGGCAGCAGCGGGTCGGTGGCCAGTGCCGCATCGATATCGGCCTGGATGTAGGCGACCAGGCGGAACACGCCGTGCCAGGCCTCGCCGCCATCGGGATCGTGCAGCAGGATCAGCCTGCCGAAGGCGTCGCCCTCGGAATCGACCGGAACCACATTGGTTTCGAGGTGTTTGACTTCCGCGCCGAGTGCGTACGAAAAGGGGGCCAGGCGTTGTGGGGGTCGGATCGGTGCCAGCTCGATTCGAGGATGCACGGTTGCGGTACCCATCGCATCGACCGCGGCGCGAAATTGAGCTGGCTCGCCGTTGGGTCCTTCGGTCGGTGCGGCTCCGTCGCGGAAGTCGAGCGGTGTCACGGTAGCGACGGTAGACCTTGCGTGCCCGGCGCAGTCGGAGGCGCGCCGCTAGCGGGCCTTGTGGGCCGCATACGATAGGCGGTGATGAGCACTCACACCCGTCGCCGGTTGACCGATTCCCCGTTCCTGGCTGCCGCCACCGGCGCCGCACCGAGCCGTCGTCCGGTGTGGTTCATGCGGCAGGCCGGTCGGTCTTTGCCCGAGTATCGCGAACTGCGCAAGGGCGTCGGCATGTTGGAGTCGTGCTTCGATCCGGAGCTGGTGTGTGAGATCACCATGCAACCGATCCGGCGCCACGGTGTCGATGCGGCGATCTTGTTCTCCGACATTGTTGTTCCGCTCAAGGCCGCCGGTATCGATCTCGATATCGTGGCGGGCGTCGGTCCGGTGATCGCCGCGCCGGTGCGCACCATCGCGGATGTGCGCGCGCTGCCGCGGTTGCGGCCCGAAGAAGTGGGCGCGGTGACCGACGGGGTGACGTTGCTCACCGACGCGCTCGGCGACACACCGCTGATCGGATTCGCCGGTGCGCCCTTCACGCTCGCGTCGTATCTGGTCGAGGGCGGGCCGAGTAAGAACCACGAGCGCACCAAGGCGATGATGCACGCCGATCCGACGACCTGGCACGAGCTGCTCGGCGTCCTGACCGATATCACCATCGCTTTCCTGCAGGCGCAGTTGGCCGCCGGTGTGGACGCGGTGCAGTTATTCGATTCCTGGGCCGGTGCGCTCTCGCTGGCCGACTATCGCGAATTCGTGCTGCCGCATTCGGAGCGGGTATTCGTGGAGATCGCCGAGGCCGGGGTGCCACGGATCCACTTCGGAGTCGGGACCGGCGAATTGCTCGGTGCGATGGGGGAGGCGGGCGCCGATGTCGTCGGCGTCGATTGGCGGGTGCCGCTGACCGAGGCAGTGCGGCGGGTCGGACCCGGAAAAGCGTTGCAGGGCAATCTGGATCCCGCCGTGCTGTTCGCTGGACCCGCCGCCGTCGAGGCCGAGGCGCGGCGTATCGCGCACGAGGCCGATGCGGCGATCACCATGGGCGCGGCCGGTCATATCTTCAATCTCGGACACGGTGTGCTGCCCGATACCGATCCGGGGGTGCTGACCGCCCTGGTGCAACTCGTCCACGAACTGTGATCGAGTAGTCGTGGGTGCTGGCTCGGGACCCGACGGCCGACCCATGTCATTCGGCAGCAGTCCGGCGATCGAGGAGATCGCGGGTCGGGTCACTACCAGCGCACCGCGACTCGGTTCGACTCGCCTGGTTGCGGTGGATGGACCCGCAGGGGCCGGAAAGTCCACCTTCGCAGCTTCCTTGGCGGCGCGGTGCAATGCGCGGGTGGTACACACCGACGACTTCGCGGCCGGAAACAACGAACTCCCGTGGTGGGCGCGCCTGGAACAGCAGGTGCTCGCGCCGATCGCGCGGGGTCATCCGGGCCGTTATCAGCGATTCGATTGGGACAAACGGGATTTGGCCGAATGGCACGATGTCGCGCCTGGGGGAGTGCTCGTATTGGAAGGTGTTTCCTCCGCACGGGCCGCCGTCCGCGATCGGCTGTCGCTGGCGATATGGATCGAAACCCCACGTGCGGTGTGCTTGGTGCGAGGTCTCGAACGCGACGGCAGGCACACACTGCCGCTGTGGCAGGAGTGGATGGCAGCCGAGGAAGCCCACTTCGCGGCCGACCGCACCCGCGATCATATGGACCTGATCGTCTTTGGCGATGCGTGACGATCCCGCGGATGAGAGCTGATGCGCCGGAGCGTGATCGGCTAGGGCCTGCCCTGTCCGGTCACCACGTCCAACAGACCGGCGGCCTCGGTGTGGAGATTGTCGGCGGCATCGCGGTGCCCGGCGAGTTTGTGTAGCAGTGCCTGCTGGAACAGACCGTCGAATATGGCGTATGCCGCTGTCGAGGAGACCAAGAGGGGGTGACCGGACAGGTCGGCAAAGCGGTCCACGACATTGCGGATCATCTCCTCGCGGTGACTGTCGATCTCGAGCACGTCATCGCGGAAGGACTCCTCGAACAGACTCTGGTTGCGCAGGTCGTACCACAGCCGGTGCAGTGGTGCGTCGGCGTCCAGGGTGGTCGCCATCGCCGCGCCGAAGTCGTTTCGTAGCTGTTCGGCCGTTGTCGCGGTGGCGACGATGTCGTCGTAACGGGTGACGCACACCTGCTCGTACTGTCGCACCGCCTGCGTGATCAGCTCGACCTTGTCGTTGAAGTAGTAGTGCAGGACCCCGTGGGTGAACTCGGATTTCTGCGCGATCTCCCGCAGGCTGGTACGGGCGTAGCCGAGTTCGGCAAGGGTGTGCAGGGCCGCGTCGGCCAGCTGGGCGCGCCGCTCGCCGAACTTGTCGACCTGTCGTCGGGCAATGCGATCCCGCCTGGTCTCGACGATTTCGGTCATTGTGGCTTCTCTCCGTCACCGCATCCGCATCGTATGAATTGGCTCAGTGTATCGCGGTACCGGCATCAGGTGACCGGCAGATTTGACGAGTGTGTAAGAAAAACTTGACGACTGTCAGAGAAAATCTTGACGGTTGTAAAAGATGCGAGCACACTGTGATCCACGTCGCATCTGGTCCGACTGCCGGATGAGACCGAAAGTCGAATGGACCATCTCGAGGAGGAGATGCCCGATGAGTGGGTACAACCTGACCGGGCGTACCGCCCTGGTGACTGGCGGAGCGCGAGGACTCGGCGCCGGAATGGCCGAGGCGCTGGCCCGTGCCGGGGCTGCGGTGGCGATCGGTGACGTGCGGGAGGATCTCGGCAAGGACACCGTCGAGGCGTTGCGGGCGACCGGTGCGACTGCCGAATTCGTGCCGCTCGATGTCACCGATGACGCGCGCTGGGCGCAGGCGGTCACCGATACCGTCGCCGCCCTAGGCGGCCTGGACATCGTAGTGAACAACGCCGGAGTCGAAATCACCAGCCTCGTCGTCGATCTCGATCCGGAACAGGTGCGCCGGATGCTCGAGGTGAATGTGCTCGGCACGGCGCTGGGTATCAAACACGCGTTGCGCGCGATGCGACCGGGTGGTGCGGCGGGCCGGGGCGGTGCGATCGTGAACATCGCTTCGGTCGCCGCGACGATCGCCTTTCCAGGTATTTCGGTCTACTCGGCGACCAAGTCCGCGGTGGATCGGCTGACCCGGGTCGCCGCGATGGAGTCCGGAAAGCTCGGCTACGGCGTGCGGGTGAACTGTGTCTACCCCGGCCTCGTCCCGACCGAGATGGGTGCCCAACTCGCCGACGATGTCGCTCGGATCGGATTGTTCCCCAGTGCGGAGGCTGCCGTCGGCGCGGTGGTCGAGCAGACCCCGCAGGGGCGCCTCGGTGAGGTTGCCGATATGGCCGACGCGGTGGTGTTCCTCGCCTCCGACGCTGCTCGGTTCATTACCGGTGCGGGTCTGCCGGTCGACGGCGGCATGGGCATGTGACTTCTCTGGACAACGAAAGGTTCGATATCTGATGAGTACCGATAAGCCCGTCGTCGTCTACGGCGCATCCGGATACACCGGCCGACTGGTATGTGAATACCTGCGCGAGTTCAACATTCCGTTCGTCGCGGCGGGCCGGGACAAGTCCCGGCTGCAGGAGGCGGTCGACAAGATTCCCGGCATCGACACCGTCGAGCACGAGGTCGTCGAAGTCGCACACGAGGTCGGACCGTTGACCGAGCTGTTTCGCGGCGCCGCCGTTGTCTGCAATACCGTCGGTCCGTTCGCGCAGTACGGGCATGAGGTGGTGCGGGCCTGTGTGGCCGCGGGGACCCACTACCTCGACACCACCGGCGAACAGGATTGGCTGATCGACTGCGATGAACAGTACGGCGCCGAGATGGCCGCACGGGGTCTGCTGCTCGCGCCCGGCGTCGCGCAGATGTACACCACGGGGGAGATCGCCGCGAATATCTGCCTGGAAACCCCGGGCCTGGACACACTCGATATCCAGGTCTTCTGGAAAGGCTTCCCGACGGTCGCGTCCACGAAGACGATTCTGGTCAATGCCGCGCTGTCCAAGGCCTACTACCTCGAGCAGAACCAGTATGTGGAGTGGCCCGCGGACGCGGGACTCTACGACGTGGTGGTGCCCGGACAGCACGAGATCGGGCTCGCACTGCCCTGGGGCGGCACCTCGCATCCGGTGTGGTTCAAGCGCGATCCGCGGGTGGCGAATGTGAAGGTGCTCGGTGGTGTATTCAACCGGCCGTTGATGCAGGGTGTGCCGCAGATCGTGCAGGCGGTCGTGGAACAGGTGAAAGACCTTCCGGTGCAGGAGAAATACCGCGTCCTCGCCGAACAGGCCGCCCTGGTGCGGGACGAAATGCCGCCGCGGGAGAATCCGCGTGTCAATACCTCGCTCGATTCCGTGCACGCGTCCGGACCGCTGGCGCGTGCCCACTGCGTGATCTACGGGAACTGCAACTACAAGCAGACCGGTCTGATGCAGGCGTTTGCCGCGAACGCGCTGCTGCAGGCACCGCCGAAGCGAGCGGGGTTCGCCTCGGCGTGCCAGGCATTCGGGCATCGCGAACTGCTCGGGGTGCTACGCGGTTTCGGACTGGTCGGCGAACCGGTACTGACCGTGCACCGTTGATCCCGCCGCGGACCACGGGCGGGCAGGAGCCGCCCGCCCGTGGTCCGAATCGACCACTCCCGCAACAGCTTCCGTAGAGGATTACCGTGCGTTTGACCGAATATCTCGACAAGGGCGCCTCGCTCGGTGCCACCGCGCCGTGCCTGACCATGAACGGGCACACGCTGACCTATGCGCACGTACAGCAGTTGTCCTGGCGGATCGCTCATGCGCTGGCGCGATCCGAGGTCAGGCCCGGCGAACGGGTCGCGATCCTATCGGCGAACGACACCCTGGCCTTCGCCTGTGTTTTCGGCATCGCCCGCGCCGGTGCGGTGTGGTGCCCGATCAATCCCCGCAACGAAGCCGCGGAGAATCGGGAGCTACTCGACCTTTTCGACTGCACCTGCCTGATATTCCAAGCCGCCTTCGCGCCATTGGTTTCCGCCATTGCACCGCAGCTGCCCATGCTTCGGGCACTGGTTTGCTTGGATGGAAATGCCGCCGGTGCGCCATGTTTCGACGACTGGGTGCGGGACTGTCCGGCCGATCCGTGGGAGGTCGAGCCGATCGACGACCTCGCCATGCTGGTCGGCACCGGCGGAACGACCGGGAGGCCGAAGGGCGTTCGGCTCACCGGCCACAATATCGAGTCGATGACCGCATTGACCCTGATGAGTTATCCGTTCGAAGATCGGCCCCGATATCTGGCGCTGGCGCCCCTCACCCACGCCGCGGGGGTACTGTGCTTTCCGATCCTGACCCTCGGCGGTGAGATCGTCGTGATGCCCGCCCCGGAACTCGGTGAATTCCTGACCCTGATCGAGCGGCACCAGATCACCCACACCTTCCTGCCGCCGACGCTCATCTATATGTTGCTGGATCATCCTGCGCTGCCGGCGGCGAATCTCAGCTCACTGCAGTGTCTTTGGTACGGAGCCGCCCCGATGTCGACGGCCCGGCTGGCGGCGGCGCTGGAACGGATCGGGCCGGTCATGGGCCAGCTGTTCGGACAGTCGGAGGCGCCCATGATGATCGCGACGTTGGCGCCGAAGGATCACTTCCGCCCGGACGGCTCGATCGCCACCGAACGACTGTCGTCGGCCGGACGACCCACCCCGCTCACCCGTGTGGCCATCATGGATGCCGAGGGTCGCTTGCTCCCCGCTGGTGCGCGCGGCGAAATCGTTGTCCAGGGTCCGCTGGTCATGGCCGGATATCACAAGAATCCGGAGGCGACCGCCGAAGCGTCGCGCTACGGCTGGCATCACACCGGAGATATCGGCTACCTGGATGCCGACAATTACCTCTATGTGGTCGACCGGGCCAAGGACATGATCATCACCGGCGGATTCAATGTGTATTCCGCCGAGGTCGAACAGGCGCTACTGACTCACCCGGCCGTCCAGGACTGCGCGGTCATCGGGCTTTCCGACGATAAATGGGGTGAGCGGGTCACCGCCGTCGTCCAACTGCACGTCGGGCATGCCGCCACCGCCGACGAACTGCGCGAGCACACCAAGGCACGTCTCGGAGGGGTGAAAACTCCCAAGCAGGTGGAGATCTGGCCGGACCTGCCGCGCTCGAAGATCGGCAAGGTGCTCAAACCGGAGATCCGGGCGCAGTTGGGTGGCGAGGGCTGACCACACCGACTGTTGTCGCCCCGGCGTCGATCGTGTGCTCGGTCTCGAAGACGAGGGGGCGTGGTCGGTGCGGATTCGAGGGAGAGTTACGGTCGCGACATGAGAATCGCGGTGGTCGGTGGCGGGATCAGCGGGCTGGTCGCGGCGTACCGGTTACGGGGGCTGCTGGGGACGCAGGCGGAGATCGTGGTCATCGATCGGGGGGCGCGGCTGGGCGGAATTCTGTATACCGGCGAATTGGCCGGGGAGCCTTTGGATCTCGGGGCGGAGGCGTTCGTCGGGCGGCGGCCGGAGGTGCCCGCGCTGCTGCGCGAACTGGGGCTGGAGTCGCAGTTGGTGGTGCCCGCGGGGTTGCGACCGCTGGTGTGGGCGCAGGGCAGCGCGCATCCGCTGCCGGAACGTACCTTGATGGGCATTCCGTCGGATGCCGAAACGATGCGCGGGTTGGTCGATGCCGAGACGCTCGAGCGGATCGATGCGGAGCCGCGGCGACCGCTGGCCTGGTATCCGGACGCCGATATCGATGTCTACAGCCTGATCGCCGACCGGTTCGGCGCGCAGGTCGCCGAACGCAGCGTCGATCCGCTGCTCGGTGGCGTCTACGCGGGCAGTTCGCGCTCCATCGGGGTGCGCGCCGCACTGCCGACGCTGGCCACGGCACTCGACAACGGCGCGTCGAGCCTCACCAGGGCGGTGGCCGCCGCCCTGCCGCCGCCCTCGAACGCTCCGGTTTTCGGCGGCCTTCGCGACGGCTACCGGGTTCTCTTGGACGCGTTGGCCGCACGATCCGAGGCAGAATTCATCACCGCGACCTCGGCCACCCACCTCACCCGCGCGACCCACGGCTGGGTACTCGAACCGGTCGGTGCGGTGGACGCGGTGGTGCTCGCGACCCCCGCCCCGGTGACCGCGAACCTGCTGCGCACCTTCGCCCCCGCCGCCGCATCGGCGGCCGCGGGCATCGAACTGTCCTCGTCTGTCGTTGTGGCCCTCGCCCTCCCGCGTGACACCGCACTGCCACAGAACTCCGGCATCCTGGTCGCCACGGGAGAACCCTTGCGTGCCAAGGCCTTCACCCTGTCGAGCCGCAAGTGGACCCACCTCGCCGAGCGCGAAACAGCAGCCGTCCGAGCCTCATTCGGCAAATTCGGCGACGATTCCACACAAAAGTGGTCCGACGCCGACCTGATCGCGGCCGCCATCGAAGACCTCGCCACCGTCACCGGTGCCACCATCGAACCGATCTCCGCCGCGGTGCAACGCTGGCCGGGCGGTCTCGCCCAGTACGCCCCCGGTCACCTCGACCGTGTCGCCGAAATCGAATCCATCACAGTCGATTTCGACGGCCTCGCTATCGCGGGCGCCTACCTCCATGGTGTTGGCGTCCCCGCCTGCGTAGCCTCCGGCACCGCCGCCGCCCACCGCATAGCCACCACCCTGACCCACACCACCACACCCTGATCCGCGCTGCGACTACCGGGGCTCTCGGTGCGATGCAGTGCTGCACACGCCCGCTGTGCACAACGAGTTCGGGTATCGACCCGAACGGCTGGCCGCTGTGCCCATCGGGGCGGCTCGACCGTCGCCGGTGCCCGCCGCGCTTGATCCTGCGGTCGGCACGCGCACGCAGCGGTTCCGAGGAACACATCCACATCTGGCAGTCGCACAGGTGACCGGACCCCCTGCCCGATGCATCGCGCAGATCCGGTGCCCGCTTCCGGTTCCGGAACGGCCCGCGCGGAGGTACCGATCGGCCGCAGTGGCACGATAGGAATCATGGCGCGACTCGACTATCAAGCACTCAATTCCACCATCCGCTACCTGATGTTCTCGGTATTCCAGGTGCAGCCGGGGGTGCTGGGGGACGACCGTGAGGCCGCCATCAAGGAGGCGCGGGCGTTCTTCGATGGGCTCGCCGAGCGCGATGTCGTGGTGCGCGGCATCTACGATGTCGCGGGGATGCGCGCCGATGCCGACTTCATGATCTGGTCGCATGCCGAGCGGGTCGAGGATCTGCAGTCGGCGTACGCGGACTTCCGGCGCAGCACCGAACTGGGCCGGGCCAGCGCACCGGTCTGGAGCAATGTGGCGCTGCATCGGCCGGCCGAATTCAATAAGAGCCACATTCCGGCGTTCCTGGCCGGTGAGGATCCGGGCAACTACATCTGCGTCTACCCCTTCGTGCGCTCCTACGAGTGGTATCTGCTCCCCGACGACGAGCGCCGCAAGATGCTCGCCGACCACGGCAAGGCCGCGCGCGGCTACCCGGATGTGCGCGCCAATACCGTGAGTTCCTTCGCCCTCGGCGACTATGAATGGATCCTCGCCTTCGAGGCCCCGGAATTGCATCGCATCGTCGATCTCATGCGCGACTTGCGCGCCACCGAGGCCCGCCTGCACGTCCGCGAAGAGGTTCCCTTCTTCACCGGCCCCCGCGTCGAGATCGAAAAACTCATCGCCGCGCTGCCCTGATCATCGGCTGCTCGCGCATGCCCCAGTTTTTCGGGGCATGCGCAACAAGCCGGTCGGTCCGTATCTTTCCTTCGGCGCCGTAGTCGCTCTACTCCGCTGTACTGCCCGAGGGGTGCAGTTGCAGGGCGATAGAGTTGATGCAATAGCGCTTATCGGTGGGCGTGCTGTATCCCTCGCCCTCGAAGACGTGGCCGAGGTGGCTGTGGCAGTTCGCGCACAGCACTTCGACCCGGTGCATGCCGAGTGTGTCGTCGGAGCGCAGCATGACCGCCTCCGACTTCGCCGGGTCGAAGAACGACGGCCAACCGCAATGCGAATCGAATTTCTCGGTGCTGCGGAACAATTCGGCCCCGCACGCCCGGCATGCGTAGACACCCTCGGTCTTGGTATCGGTGTATTCACCTGTGAACGGACGTTCGGTCGCGGCCTGCCGCAGCACCGCGTATTCCTCCGGATTCAACTTGGCCTTCCACTCCTGTGGGGTCAGCTGGATCCGCGGCGCGGGTAGAGACGTGTCGGCGTCAGAACTCATTGCTCCACGCTAATAGGTTTCTGCCGCCGCCGCTGAATGCCCCATCCCTAACTGAGCGCACCGGCCCGCGGTTCGTCCTGCAGTTCGCTGCCATTCGTCGCCTCGTCGTGGGCGCTTTGGTAGGCCGTCTCCGGCTCGACCAGCAGCGGCGCATCCTCGGCGACATTCCGCGGATCCGGCGCCGAGCGCATCCACTCCGGATCGATGCCGAGCTGCAGCCGACCTTCTCGTCGCGCCGCCAGATACCGATCGACGAGCACGCAGGCGATGACGATCAGCAGCAGACCCCAACCGAAGGTGATGCGCAGATACTCCAGATTGCGCCCGAGGCCCTGCCAGCGGTCCGAGAGCCATTTGTCATAGGACATGAATCCGAAGACCGCCAGCCACGCGGGCCAGTTCCGCAATACCGAATTGCGTAGCACCACCGTCATCAGCAGGGGGAACAGCATCATCGAGTAGTACATCTGCCCCAGTGAGGACAGCAGGAACGACGCGGTCATCAGCACACCGGAGGAGGTGGTCACGAAGAATAGTTCGTCCTCGCGGTAGTACCGGTACAGCAGCCACAGCGTGATGGCGACGACGATGCCCATGATGATCCGGATACCCCAGGTCAGCCACAACGGCAGACCGTAATACGCCGCATTGCCGACGATCGCGCTGTTGAAGTAGTCCCGGGATTCGAATATGTAGCGCGCTGTCCTGGTGAAGAACTTGTCGGCGTCTTTCGACAGCGGCCAGGCGATTGCGGTGAGCACCACCGGGACACCGATCGCGGTATAGAACACCTTCCACTGTCCGCGCGCCGCCGCGATCAGCACCAGCGGTGCGAGCGTCGGTTTGACGGCGATACTCAAACCCAATATCGCACCGGCCCACAGATCCCGGCGCGCGAGCAGCAGCATGATGAAGGCCACCTCGGCCAGCAGCACGCATCCGTTCACATTGGTGAAAACCAGTGTGTTTATGACGGTTTCGGAGCTGAACATGGCCAGCAGCAGGGCCGGTGCCGCCACCGACGACAGCGTGAACTTGAACAGCTTGAGCAGCAGATACCAGGCCAGGATGATGGCGGCGGCATTCAGCAGGATGAAGCACCAGCGCGACTTCTCCGGATCGATCAGCGCCAGGGGCGCGATCATCAGGGTGCCGCTCGGGGGATACAGATAGTGCGGATCCACCAGGTTGTAATTCGCCGTGTACACGGGTCGGTGGTTGAGGAATGCCAGCGACGCGTTGTAGACCGGTTTGAAGTCGTCGGTGATGAACCCGTTGACTGCCTTGATGAAGACCCGGTTGAGCACAGTCATGACCGCGAGGGGCCAGAGTGCGAACTTGATCACCTCGGCGGTGGTGCGAGCGGTGCGAGGCTCGAGCTGTCGAAGTAACACTGGGGCACGGTACACCGGATCCGCACGCGACGTTTGCCGGGACCTGCCCCGGCGCGCCGAATTAGGGGGAATGTCTGCGCCTCGCTAGCGCTCGGCTCCGTCATTCCCCCTACCGGCTGTGCCCTCGCTGCGCTCGGTTATGCGGGGCACACGGTGCCGTCAGCAGGCAGCTTGGCGTCCTTCAGATAGTCGGTGAGAGCCCGTTGCGCACAACCGGAATGGGCGAAAACCGGATGTCCCCAACCCTGCCAGGCGATGGCGGCCTTACGCGCGCCCGCGGCGCCGAGCGCACCGGTCACCGAGGCTTGACCGCCATCGCCGACCAACGGATCCGCGACCCCGCCGAGCACGAGAACCGGCAGGTCCAGCTTCTCCGGCAGCGGTGGTGCCGCACTGACCGGCCAGGCGACACATGCCATCATCCCGATCGCGGCCGACCTGCCGAAGACCGGATATTTGGTACCCCAGGTGTCCGCCAGTTCCTTGGCCTTGCTGGGGCTCGGCGGCAGTTGGTTATCGGTGCAGCGGTTGACGAACTGACCGTCGCCCGCGGTGGCGGCGGTTTCTCGCTGGATCAGCGCCCCGAGCGGGCCGCGATCGCCGCGCCCGGCGGCCGAGAGCGCGTCGGCGAGTTCGGCGATATGCGCGGATTGATCGCGCGGACCGGCGAGGAAGCCCGATACTCCGGTCAACAGCGCATTCGCGGAGATGTCACCGAGGCCGCCGCTGCTCGCCTTGCGTACCAGATCGATGATCGCCGCACGTGGGTCCGCGCCGAGGGAGCAGCTGATCCCGGTGCAGCGCTGGGCGAACGCGGTAACCGCGGCCTCCGCGCCCTGGACGCGCTGTTCGGTGCGAGTGACGGCATCGGCGCCGACGGCCTCCGGCGAATCGAGCACCAGTCGCGCCAGGTGGTCGCCGAACTTTCGCGCGTAGCTGAGCGCGACCTTGGCGCCATTGCCCGAACCGAGCAGATCGATCCGGTCGACCTGCCACTGCCTGCGCAGCTGCTCGATGTCATCGGCGGCGTGCGGTGCGTCGAAGGTGCCCTCATACGGCTGCAGAAAGTCACGACAGGCGATGGTGGCGTCCTGGCTGTATCCGGTCACTGCTTCGACAGGATCGCTTGCGCCCGGCCCGAATTGCCCGTTGTCGGCCAGGCCGCGGCGGGCCTCGACGGTCATGCAGTCGATCGGCTGCGAGGTCCCGAGGCCGCGCCGGTCGACGGCGACGATCGGGCGGCCGGCCAGCAGCCCGTTGCCGGCGCCCACGGCGAGCCCGGCCAGTGTCGCGGTGGAGGAGCGGTCCGAGCCGGAGGTGATGACCAGCGGTGCGACGTCGGTCGGGGTCTGCGCCAGCCGCGCCCGCATGGCGCCGGTACGGAAGTTGCCGAGCACACCGCCGGTCGAGTCGATCGGCGTGGTGTATTCGGCGCAGTCCAGGATCAGGCCGGCCGGCGCGGGGCCGAGGCCGAGCAGATCTAGCGTGGGTGCGGTGCAATCGCGCCAGGTCAGATCGGTTTTGGGGACACCGGCATCCGGCGGCGGCGCGATGACCGTGGTCGGGTGCGGAACCGCTCCGCCCTGCGGCGCGCGCTCGACGGCGACGCCGGGGCGATCGGAAGGTCCCGCACCGCATCCGGCGATCATGATCGAGAGTGTCGATGCCAGCACGACGGCCCGAGTCCAGCGCATGCGCTACAGCCTGCCAGGTTCGTGCGGTTCGTTCATGAACGGGTCCAACGGGTCAGCATGGTGCCGTCGTCGTCGAGCAGGATATGCCTGCGCACCATCGGTACCCGGAACTCATGTGCCGACAGCGAGATTCGGCGGGCGGCACCACCGACCAGGATCGGCGCGGTGGTGACGCACAGTTCGTCGACCGCATCCGCCTCCAGCAGCTCACCGAACAGATGCGGACCGCCCTCGCACAGCACGCGCTGCAGTCCGAGGTCGGCAAGCGCGTGGAGCAGGCCTTGCGGGGTGATGGCGACACCGCCCGCCTCGATCACGTGTGCACCCGCATCGGCGAGTTGCTGTTTGCGATTCTCCGGTGCGGTGCTGGTCGTAATGATCAGCGTCGGCACCTCGGTTTCGGTGAACAGCCGAGCACCCGGGTCCAGCGAAGCGCTCGCGGTGACCACGGCGATCGGTGGCGGCGCGCCGTCGCGATGTCCACCCATTGCGCGGTCGTGCAGTGCGCGTCGGAAGATCGGATCGGTCCCGGCGCCACCATAGTTCTCCGCCCGCGCGGTACCCGCGCCGACCACGATCACATCGGCCAATTGGCGCAACAGCATGAAAACAGTCTTATCGGCCGGGGTGCCGAGGCCTTCGGAGACACTGCCGCTGGTGGCGGCGCCGTCGATACTGGAGATGAAATTGGCGCGGATCCAAGGATGCTGGAGTCCGGCGGGGTAGGCATACAGGGCGGCGAGCTCGTCCCGGTTCAGTCCTGTGAGCTGGATCGCATTGTGGATACGCTGCATGAAGAAAGATCACACCACGTCATTAGGCTTCCAGCATGCAAGAGCGCCTTGTCGATCGCCATCCGGAGGTTCCGGCGGACCAGTTGGTCGCCCAGATGGTGCCACCGCCCATGTTCGACGAGGTCAGCTTCGCCTCCTACATTCCCGATCCCGAGGAGCCGACCCAGGCTGCCGCGGTCCGCAAGGCCGAGGATTTCGCCGGTCAGGTCGCCAAGATCCAGCAGGCGGTGAACAAGAAGAGCCTGTTCGGGAAGAAGAAACCGGTCAGTGGCGCCGGGCTCTACCTCGACGGCGGCTTCGGTGTCGGCAAGACCCACCTGCTGGCCTCCATCTTCCACAGCGCGCCCGCGCCGAAATCCTTCGGTACCTTCGGCGAACTCACCAATCTCGTTGGCGCACTTGGCTTCAACAATGCCCTCGAGCGGCTCGCGGCGAACAGCGTGCTGTGCATCGACGAATTCGAACTCGACGATCCCGGCGACACCATGCTGGTATCGCGGCTGCTGACCGAACTGTCGGCGCGCGGCGTCTCCATTACCGCCACCTCCAACACCCTGCCCGGCCAGCTGGGGGAGGGCCGCTTCGCCGCCCAGGACTTCCTGCGCGAGATCAAGAAGCTCGGGTCGATCTTCGAGGCGGTGCGCGTCGACGGTCCGGACTACCGGCACCGCGATCTGCCGCCCGCGCCGGAACCCACCTCGCCGGAGCTGCTCACCGAACGTGCCGCTGCCACAACGGGTTCCACGCTCGACGAATTCGACGCGCTGCTCGAGCATCTGAGCACGCTGCACCCGTCGAAGTACGGCGCGCTGATCTCCGGGGTGTCGTCGGTATTCATTTCGAATGTGCGTCCGGTGACCGATCAGGCGGTCGCGCTACGGATCGTGGTGCTGGCCGACCGGCTCTACGACGCGAGCGTTCCGGTGACGGTTTCGGGTGCGAAGCTGGACGAGATCTTCTCCAAGGAGATGCTCGACGGTGGGTACCGCAAGAAGTACCTGCGCGCGATCTCGCGTCTGCTGGCGCTTTCGCGCTTCGAGGTAGCGGCTTAGCCGTCACCGAGCCCGGCCGCAATCAGTTACGCGGATGATTGGAGTAGTCGTGGTCCGTCGTTACGTTCGAGTGCCGGTGGCGCTGGCCGCCGGACTGACCGTCGCCCTCGGGCCGGCGGCAGGCGTCGCACTGGCCGACCCGGTCAGTATCGCCGATCCGGTCACCTTCGACCGCGCACTGAACCTGCAGGGTGTGCAGAACGGCCGCGACGCCGGCGGCTACCGCACCAGCGACGGCCACTGGGTGCGCACGGGGCTGGTCTACCGCACCGGTCAGCTCAACAATGCGACTCCGGCCGATCTGGCCGTGCTGACCGACCGCCAGGTCCGCGTCGTCGCCGATCTGCGCACCGTATACGAGCGGACCATCGCGGCCGACCGCGTGCCAACGGGTGCGGTCGCGAACTGGCACGACGTCATCGGCCAAGCTCCACCGCAGACCTTGATCACTACCCTCACGGGTGGTGATGACCTGTACCGCGCATTCATCACCGCGCCCGGCGCGAACGAGGCCTTCGCGTCGGTGCTGCGTGAGATCATCGATACCGATGGCGCCGTGCTCTTCCACTGCACCGCGGGCAAGGACCGCACCGGCTGGACCTCCGCAGTGCTGCTGAGCATTCTCGGCGTGGACCGCGATGCCGTCACGCAGGACTATCTGCTGTCCAACCAGTACCGCAATGCCAGCCCGAATGATCCGCTCAACGGCGTCTCGGCCGCGTGGCTGGATGCCGCCTTCGACCAGGCGAGCCAGAGCTACGGCAGTTTCGACAACTATGTCCGTACCGGCTTACAGCTGTCGGCCAGCGATATCGCCGCACTGAAGGCGAAGCTGCTCGCCTGATTCAGCACGGATGCTCCGCATACCACCGATCGATCAACGCCGGCAGCTCCTTACCCATCCACACGAAGAACTCGTGCATATCCCGGACCCGTTCGGCGTGGACACCATTCGGGTCGTCGAACAGTGCGAGGCCGCGCGCGGTCATATTGGTGAGGTCGGTATACATGCCGCTCTGCTGACGGGTCAGCTCTGGCAGGATTCCGGGCCGAATCGCGTAGTAGTCCCTGCGATCGCCCGGCTTGGAGACCTTTTCCACCCAGCGCATGGTGACCAGCGTCTTCAATGCCGACGAAATGGAACCCTTGGACGCCTGCAGCGCATCGGCGATCTGGCCGAAGGTCTGCTCCGGCGGATCGCTGACCAGCAACCATCCCACAGCCCGACCCGTCATCCGGACCAGGCCCATCCGCTCGAGGACAAGCGCGAAATCCTCGACGAATGCCAACTGTTCCGGAGTCGGTGCGGTTGTCTGCTCGTTGTCGGTCGTGCCCACCGGAGAAGTATCCCTTCCAGAATGCGGATAGCGGTAAACGGGGCGGACCGTGTCGGCCCGCCCCGAATCGGTCGATCAGACCGCGAGATCGCGGCGATCGAAGGCGCCGAGCGCCAGCATCACAGCGGCGGCGGCCACAATGACCAGCATCAGCAGGTGGATGCCGTTCCAGCCGTGCACCAGCGCCGCGCCGTCATTGGCCCAGTAGAAGGGTGACAGCTTGCGCACGAAGTCACCGCCGAGGTTATTGGCCAGATAGCCCGCCACCGCGAGCAGCGATGCCGAACCCAGTGTCACCGAACGCTTTCCGGTGGCCGCGCCGACCAGCAGCGTGATCGCGCCGACGACCAGTGCCAGCAATCCGAGCCCGGCGCTGGCGGCCACGATATTGCCGGTGGGTACGTCCAGCCCGCCCGCGTCTGTCCCGGCGACAACGCTCAGGGTGAGCACGGTGGTGGCGATGGTGATCTGCACGGCCGATGCGGCGAATCGCTGCAGCAGCAGGTTGGTCCGGTTGATCGGTTGTGCGAGAAGCAGATCCAGCACCCCGCTCTCCTCCTGCACCACCGAACGGCTAGCGAAGGTGACCGCGAAGATCAACATCAGCAGCAGACCCATCAGCGAGTACACGGTCGCATTCAAATATCCACTGGCGCTGGCGAAATCGCTGACGCCCATGGCGTCGTACATCTTGTTCTGCTTGATATCCAGCGAGCCCTGCTCCTTCAATGACCGATAGGAAGGCAGATACATCATCGGGATGATGGCGAAGCCGATCGACCAGCCGATCAGGCCGCGTCGCTGTTCCTTCAGTGTCTGGGTGAAGACCGATCGAGCCATGGCGAATTCTCCTGTGTGATAAGTGATTCGGGCGATGACGGTCAACGGCCGTACAGGCTGAAGAAGATCTGTTCGAGATCCGGCTCAGTGGACAGCACGCTCACCAGTTGATATTTCGCGGCCACCTTGAACAGACCGTCGACCTCGCCTTCGGTGGTGCAGCGCAAGGTTCTTCCATCGACGGTCAGGTCACGCACGCCGGGCAGTGCGGCGAAGTCGTCACCGAAAAAATCTTCGCCGAAGACCAATTCGACCGAGCGCGGCGAACGCCGGCGCAGATCCTCGACATTCTCGGTGCCGAGTAGCTGGCCGGCGCGCATGATCACCGCTCGATCGGCGGTCTGCTGTACTTCGCTGAGAATGTGGGAGGACATGAACACCGTCTGCCCATTGCGCTTCGCCGTGCCGACCAGATCCAGAAAGCGTTGCTGCAGTAGTGGATCCAGCCCGGAGGTGGGTTCGTCGAGGATCAGCAGATCCGGGTTGTGCATGAATGCGGCGACAATGCCGACCTTCTGCTTATTGCCCTTGGACATGGCGCCGACTTTCTTCGACAGATCCAGATCGAGTAGATCGGCCAGCTCGGTGATCCGTTTCGGTGCGACGTCACCGCGCAGGTCGGCAAGGAAGGTGAGCAGGTCACGGGCGGTATTACGACCCTCGATCGCGAGTTCACCCGGCAGGTAACCGATGCGCCTGCGCAATTGCGCGCCACCGCCGCGTGGTTCGGCGCCGAGCACCTCGACCCGGCCCGCGGTCGGTCGGATCAGGTCCAACAGGATGCGGATGGTGGTCGACTTGCCCGCACCGTTGGGTCCGAGAAACCCGAACACCTCGCCCTGGCCGACCTCGAGGTTCAGCCCGGTGAGTGCGACATGCTTGCCGTAGTGCTTGGTCAGGCCCTCGGTGCGGATGGCGACGGTGGTCATGATGCTCCTTCGGTAAGTTCTCTAGTTCCTGCGTTTTCCGTAAGGACTGATATGTTCAGTAAAGACTGAACATTTAGAACTTGTCAATGCATGAGGCGAGCTACGATCCGGTGATGACGAAGTTCAAGACCTGGGACGGGCTGGAGCTCGACTACCGCGTGTGGGAGGGCGAAGGCATCCCGGTCGTCCTGCAACACGGGGTGGTGGCCGATACGAATGCCAATTGGATGGCCACCGGGGTGGTCGCCGCCCTGCAGGCCGCCGGGCGCACCGTGGTGTCACTGGATGCGCGCGGGCACGGTCGTTCCGAGAAACCCCGTGATCCGGCGCGGTATTCGTGGGCGGGCATGGCGCGCGACGTCAATGCGCTCTACGACGAACTGGGCTTCGATCGCGTTGTGCAGGTGGGCTATTCGATGGGCGCGATCATTTCGCTGCTGGTGGCGGGTGCGGACGAACGGGTGCGCAAACTGGCCGTCGGCGGCATCGGATCCGGTGTGCTGGATTGTGGCGGCGTCGACCGGCGCGTCGTCGATATCGACGAGTTGCGCTCCGCCATGCGCGGTGACGGCGCGGGCGCACCGCCGATCGCGATGATGTTCCGGATTCTCGCCGACGCGGTGCGCGCCGACCGCGATGCCATCGAGGCGGTCGCGACCGGCCTGGATGACGAGCCGATAAAAACCCTGGCCGGTATCACGATGCCGAGCTTGGTACTGGCGGGCGATAAGGACCCGTTCGCCGCCCAGCCCGATCGACTGGCGGCCGCACTACCGAACGCGACGTTGCGGATCGTGCCTGGCGACCATCTGATGGCCGTGGTGGATCCGAGCTTTCATGCGGCGTTGGTCGAGTTCGTGGCCTGATCCGGTTACAGGATCCGGCGCATTACGAAATCGTGATGCAACTGGCTGCCAACGGCGAAGGTCTTGGTACCGACCCGCTCGAACCCGTGCTTGAGGTAGAACCGCTGGGCGCGCACATTGTCCTGGTTGACCCCGAGCCACACCCCGGCAACCGCGTCCTCGCGGGCCCGCTCCAGCGATGCGTTCATCAGCGCCTTCGACACACCGGCGCCATGGTGGCCGGGCAGCACGTACATCTTGCTGATCTCGACGGTCGGCCGCAGGTCGATGGCCTTGGCGACCTCGGGATCGGCGGGATCCCCGTAGTGCAACATCGCGTAGCCGACGATATCGCCGTTCGCCACCGCCTTGAGCACGATGCGGGTGGGGTCGGTCAGATATTCGCCGAAACGTTCACCGGAGAGCACCTCGGCAATGAAGATCTCGATATCGTCCGCAGTGGCGTGCGGCGGACAGGCGAGCGGAAAGGTCGCGGCCGCAACGTCACTGAGGGCCTCGGCGTCCCACAATCCGGCCCGGTCGACGGTGACTGGGATGTTGCTCATGCCTACGCCTCGCTGGCGCTCGGCTCCGGCATGCGCAAGGTGCGCTGGCACATGGTTCGTTCGCTCCGCTCACTCACGTGTCCAGTACAGCATGACCTTGGTTCGAAGCGGAAAGTTCATCCGGTTCGGAACGGGAATGGAATACACGTGCGAGTCCGATAACGATTGCCATGAACAGCACAGGAATGACGAAACCGATTCGATGTCCGAATCCGGCGGCAATCGCGCCGACGAGCCCGCCGCCGACGAGTGTGCCCACGTAGTTGAACAGATTGAGGCGTGCGATGAGTGCGTCGAGTTGCCGTCCGCTGGTCAGCTGTCCGGCCTCGCTGAAGCACAGCGGTGCGACAACGCCGGTGCCGAAACCGCCGATCAGAAAGCCGACGATCGCGACCGCAGACCCGGGCGCGACCACGGCGACGGCCAGCCCGAGCACGCCGACCGCGCCCGCGATGCGCACCACCCGGCGCCCGCCGAGCCGCCGGACCCACAGATCTCCGCTCAGCCGGGCAGCCAGCGACGCGCACTGATAGACCGCCAACGCCAACGCCGCGGTGGACGAACTGGCGAGCAGATCCTCCTTCAGATATAGCGCCGACCAATTGCTGACGGCGAGATCGATGGCGAAAACGAGCGAGGCGGCGATGCCGAAGGCGAGGTACATGCGCAGCGGAACCATCCCGGATGCTCCGGATTCGCTGTCGGCCATCTCCGCCGGCCCGGACTCGGCGGCCGCGGCGTCGAGCAGGCGTGGGCCGAGCACCAACCCGACCACGAGAACAATGCCCGCCGCCGTCAACAGCGATTCGCGCAGCGTGACATCCAATGCCTCGCAGGCGGATACGAACAGCGCGCCGAGGATCGATCCGGCACTCCACACCGCGTAGAACGAGGACAGGATGAATGTCCCGTACCCGTGCTGAATGAAAACGCCCTGCATATTCGTGCTCGCGTCGACGATGCCGACCGCGATTCCGTAGCACCCGAGGGTGATCAGCAGCACGGGCGTATTCGGAGCCAGCGCGATGGCGCATCCGGTGACCGTGATGCCGAGCAGCCCGATCCGTACCGTGACCCGACTCGACCAGCGCGTGGCCAGCTGCTCGGCCGCCACACTGCCGACTCCCGCGAGGATCGAAACCAGCACAACCGAACCCGCGATGAGGCCGTCGGACAGGCCGAAGCGATCCTTCTGCTGCGGCAGTTCGGTGAGCACCACCGCGAAGAAAAAGCCCTGCAACCCGAAGGCGAACGAATTCGCGATCCGGGCTCCGCGCAGGGCCGGAGAAATCGGTCCCATCTGCGGAGAGTATCGGCCCGGCCGTCGCAGTGCCGGGCGAAACGGCCGTGGTCATCCTTTCGTCGGATGCGGCGCGCGAAGGTCGTTCCTCGCTCGAATGTGATCGCTACGGTCGGCGCGCGGTGGTCGAGTTCGATGTCGCGTGCCACTATCGAAGGGGCGCAAGACAACTCCCGAACGGGAAGGGCCGTCGAATGAGAAAGCTGCCGCAGGACTTCTTTCATACACCGTATGCCTTCTACGAAGAGCTGCGCGCCGAGGGGCCCGTACACCCCATCGAGTTGAATACCGGTGTCCGTGCCTGGCTGGTCGTGGACCTGGATGTCGCGCGCGAGGTGTTGCGCCATCCGGTCATCCGCAAGGACCCACGCACCGAGGCCAGCCGCAAGGCCCGTGGCCTGCCGACCGATGGCACCGGTGTCGGCGCGGTGAATACCCGGATCAGCTACCACCTGTTGAATTCCGATCCGCCGACACACGCCCGGCTGCGTCGACTGGTCGCCCCCGCCTTCGCGCCGGCCCGGATCGATGCGCTGGCCCCACGTGTGCTGGCGATCGCCGACGAACTCCTCGGACGCATCGCGGTGGCCGGTGTGGGCCGGGTGGATCTGTTGTCGGAGTACGCATTTCCGCTGCCGATCACCGTCATCTGTGAACTGCTCGGGGTGCCGGTGGCCGATCGCGCGAATTTCCGGGAATGGTCGCGCATCATCGTCGAGCTGTCGACCGCGACGCCCGAGGAGGTCCGGCACGCGACCGATGCCATCGCCGACTATTTCGAGAAGTTGATCACGCGACGGCGGGCCGAGGGGCTGGGTGCGGATCTCGTCTCGGATCTGATCGCCGCCAATGCCGACGGCGATCGCCTCACCGACGACGAGCTGATCTCCATGGTGTTTCTCATCCTGGTCGCCGGACACGAGACTACGGTCAATCTGATCGGCAATACCGTGCTCACCCTGCTCTCGGATCCGGCGCGCTATCGTGCGCTACACGGCAATCCGGAGGCCGTGCCCGCCCTGATCGAGGAGATGCTGCGCTACGACGGCCCGGTGAATGTCGCGACGTTGCGCTACACCGCCGAACCGATCACCCTCGGCGGCATCGAGATTCCCGCGGGCGAACTGGTGCTTGTCGCACTGGGTTCGGCCAATCACGACGAACGGCACTTCGGTGCCGCCGCGGAATTCGACCCGCAGCGCTCCACCGCCGGCCACGTTGCCTTCGGTCACGGCATCCACTATTGCCTCGGCGCGGGACTGGCCCGGCTGGAGGCGCGCATCGCGATCACGAGATTGGTCGAGCAGTATCCGGATCTGCGGTTGGCCGCCGACGGTGGGGAACTGCGTTGGCGGGAGAGCATGCTCATCCGAGGGTTGCACGACCTGCCGGTCGAATTGGCAGGGGCGCCCGCGCTGCGTTGAGTTCGGTGTGCGCAGCGTTGGGCTATGCCCCTGATCAGGGCTTGTGCCCCAGGGGCTTCCGTCATGCCGGGAAACTATGGAACAGTGCATAGAACCCGGCGTAACGATGCGTCCGGCGCCGGATGCGGAGGGAACGATGACTGCGGTGTATCCACCCGGCCCGCCGATCCCCGCATTTCTGCAGGGCGTGCTGTACATGCGCAACCGCGCCCAGCTGCTGCCGCCACTGCGGCACCGATACGGCGATGTCTTCTCGCTGCATGTCCCGCCGTTCGCGCAGCACCTTGTCGTGTTCACCCGCCCGGAACACATCAAGGAGATCTTCGCGGGGGACGCACGCGACCTGCACGCGGGCGAAGGCAACCAGATCCTCGGGCCGGTCATGGGCCCGCATTCGGTGCTCCTGACCGATGAGGCCGAACACGCCAGAGCCCGCCGATTGCTCATGCCCGCATTCAATGGCGCCGCCCTGCGCGGCTACCGTGATCTGGTCGCCGAGATCGCGGCCGCGGAGGTCGACCGCTGGCGGCCCGGTTCGACGGTGATCGCCCTCGACCGGATGAACGCACTCACCCTCGAGGTGATCATGCGGGTGGTCTTCGGCGTCACCGACGAGCGCATCCGGGCCTCGCTGGCACCGCGCCTCGGTCACATCGTGGATATCGGCCCGCTGCAGTACCTCGGCCTGATGAAACCAGCGCTGCAGAGGTATCCACCGTGGCGGTCCTTCCACGCGAATATGGCCGCCATCGATGATCTGCTGTATGCCGAGATCGCGGCCCGGCGCACCGCACCCGATCTCGCCGAACGCACCGACGTGCTGTCTCGGCTGCTGCAGGCGGGCGGCGATTCCGACTCCGATCCGCCGCTCACCGATCCGGAGCTGCGCGATCAACTCATCACGCTGCTGCTGGCCGGTCACGAAACCACCGCGGCCGCGCTGTCCTGGGCGCTGCACGAACTGTCGATCGGTCCGCAGGTACAGCGCGACGCCCACGAAGCGGTCCGCACCGACGACGACAAGGTGCTCGAGGCCGTCATGAAGGAGGCGATGCGGATGCGCACGGTCATTCCCGGCGCGGTCCGCAAACTCACCAGGGATATGACCATCGGCGGCTGGGATCTGCCCGTGGGCACCGTGGTGAGCTGTTCGATTCTGCTGGCGCACCGGAGCCCGGCCAACTATCCCGACACCTGGACCTTTCGTCCGTCACGCTTCCTCGACGGCGAGGTGGAACCGAATACCTGGCTGCCCTTCGGTGGCGGGGTGCGCCGCTGCATCGGTGCCGGATTCGCGCTGATGGAGGGCACCACGGTGCTGCGCGAGATCCTGTCCCGCTACACCCTCGCCCCGCCCGAGGGCGCGAAGCGCGAGCGCGGACGGGTGCGCAATATCACCACCGTGCCGCGCGACAAGGCCAGGATTGTAGTCACCCCCCGTTCAACTCCGTGAAATCGCACCGAGGCTTTGCCGCATTCGCGCGAGCGACGTAATCTCCGTGCCATGACGAGCGGGAACCGCGTCGCGATCGTAGGTGCGGGCATCGCAGGCCTCGCCTGCGCGAAGGTGTTGCGCCATGAGGGATTTCCGGTCGAGGTATTCGATCGGAGTCCAGACGTCGGCGGAGTATGGAGTGCGACGCGCCGGTATCCCGGCCTGCGCGCACAAAACAGTAAGCACACATATCACTTCTCCGACTTCCCGATGCCCGACGACTATCCGCGCGTGCCTGACGGACAGCAGATGCAGGAGTACCTCGACGGGTACGTGCGGCGCTTCGGCTTCGGCGAGAGCCTGCGCCTCGGCACCGAGGTGGTCGCGGCCGATCCGGTGGACAGCGGCTGGTTGCTGGAGATCCGCGACCACGGCGGCGTCCACCGCACCTCCTGTGACCATCTGGTCATCGCCAACGGAATATTCAGCGAGCCCGCGGTGCCCGACTATCGCGGCGTCGAGCAGTTCCGGCAGGCGGGTGGACAGATCGGGCACGCCTCGGAGTTCCTGGATGTCGAGTGGGCGCGCGGCAAATCGGTCGTGGTAGTCGGCTATGGCAAGTCGGCCTGCGATATCGCCGAGGCGGTCAGTCATGTCGCGGCCTCGACGAATGTGGTCGCCCGCCGACTGCTGTGGAAGATGCCCCGCAAGTTGGCGCGTGGGCTGGTCGACTACGAGCGGCTGATGTTGACCAGGCTGGGTGAGGCGCATTTCCGCTATCAGGAGCTCGGGCGGATCGAGCGGTTCCTGCATGGTTCCGGGCACAGCTTCCGCGACAGCAACCTCGATGTGATCCAGGAACTTGCCATCAAGAAGTCGCATCTGCGTGAGCTCGGTCTGGTGCCGGAGGGGCGCTTCGAGGATATCGCGGAGAGTACGGTCAGCCTGGTCACGGAGGATTTCTTCGAGCGGGTGGGGATGGGAATGATCGCGGTGCACCGCGACAGCACCATCACCGAGCTGTCCGCGAACCAGGTGCGACTGTCGAACGGTACGACCCTGCAGGCCGATATCGTCATCTGTGCCACCGGCTTCCATCAGCGGGTGCCGTTCCTGACCCCGTATGTACAGCGTCAGCTCACCGACGACGACGGCAATTTCCGCCTGTACCGGCAGATCCTGCCGATCGGCGTGCCGAATCTGAGCTTCGTCGGGTACAACTCCTCGGTTATCAGCACGCTCGGCGCCGAGGTCGGCGCGCATTGGACCGCCGCGCTGCTGCGCGGCCGCCTCGCCCTGCCGACGCAGGAGGAGATGACCGCGCACGTCGATGAGCGGCTGCGCTGGATGGCCGGACGCACGGGCGGCCATCACGCCCATGGCGGCGCCATCACCCCGTTCTCGATCCACAATATCGATGAGATGCTCGCCGACCTCAAATTCCGGCTGCCGCGCAGAACCCGTGCTGCGCAATGGTTCCGCATGATCAAGCCGTCTTCGTATCGTGGGCTCGCGGAACGCTCGAAGGGGCCGGTGCTCAGGGCGGCGCACCAGGTGGCGCCCCCGGTCTCGGCCGAACAGCGCACGCCGTAGGTCGATTGCCCGTAGTGCGCCCCGGGATGGCTGGGCGCTCCTCGACGCTGGCGTGCTGTATTCGGCTGCGGCGTCGAGGGGTGCGTACGGCGCATGTGCGGTGCGATCGACATCGCAGAGGAGGGTTCTTTCGGCTCCCGCCAGCCAATGGCCCCGGTGATGGCTGTCGCCGGGTGGATGCGGGATCGAAGCAGAGTCTGTGCCGGCTGGCAACATGCCGAATTTCATAGTGAGACCGCGGTTTTCGAGTCGAACGAGGTCAGCGCGCCATCAGCAACGCATGATGGTGAGCGTTCATCCGAAGTGGGACCGGACAGCACCGTCGAGGTCGCCGCGAAAGCCGCTGCGGATTATCGCCGATGCAATGTTGGCGACCAGTCATTCCATTCTGGATAATCCGTGCGTGGATGCACTGGATATGAATCTGCTGGTTGCTCTGGATGCGCTGCTGGAGACCAACAGCGTCACCCAGGCCGCCGACCGGCTGCACACCTCGGTACCCGCGATGAGCCGAACGCTGTCCAGGCTGCGTCGCGTGCTCGGCGATCCGCTGCTGGTGCGTGCGGGCCGCAATCTGGTGCCGACGCCGCGCGCGCTCGAATTGCGTTACGAGGTAAGCGTTCTGGTGGAGCGGGGTCGCACACTGCTCACCCCGCGGGGCGCACTCGACCCGGCCACACTGAGGCGCGACTTCGCGGTGCAGATGGGCGATATGGTTCTCGGCGAGCTGGCGACGCCGCTGCTGGTCGCCGTCCGCGCACAGGCGCCCGGCGTGACACTGCACCTGCTTCCGGACCGCGACGAAGGCACCGCCGCGCTACGCGACGGCCGCGTCGATATCGAGGTCGGTGTCATCGAGCACACCGATCCCGAGACCACCGTGCAACGTGTACTGCGCGACCGCGTGATCGGTGTCGCCGCACCGGATCATCCATTGATCACCGACCGCGTGACTGTGGCGCGGTTCGCCGCGGCCGCCCACCTCGGCATCTCCCGCCGCGGCCGTGCCCGGGGGCCCATCGACGAACGCCTGGCCCTGCACGGGCGCACCCGGCGGGTCGTAGCCACGGTCCCGGACCTCACCAGCGCCCTGCTGACGGTGCGCTCCGGCGATCTGATCTGCCCCGTCCCCGCCGTCCTCACCACGACAACTCGCACCGCACTCGGCTTGTGTGCCTTCGAAATCCCCCTACCCCTCCCGGAAATCGCCATCGCCATGGCCTGGCACCCCCGAAACACCGCCGACAACGGCCACCGATGGTTCCGCGAATTGATCCGCGACACCCTCGCCGGGCTGGAATCGCCGGACCGGTGAGTTGTTCAGCCCTCGGTGCGGATTGCGAAGTTCGGGTCTACGCCGGGTAGTTCGTTGGCCGAGGAGGTCGGTTCCGGGCGGCCGAAGGGGCCGTTGGGGTTGCGCTTGAGTTCGTCGAGCATCGCCTGCAGCTTGTCGACGTGGGAGGTGTCCTCGCCGGTGCCCGCGCGGTGTGCGCCGGGAGTCGGCGCACCATTGTCCTCGGCGCGCGGCGCGGTCATGCCGGTGTCGGGACGCGTTGCGGATTCGTAGCCGTTGCGGGGCGGGGAGGTGAGCGGCTCCAGGCGGCCGTTGCTCGTACCGATCGAGCCGTATTCGAGCCGGTCGCCCGTTGTCGTGGGTTGCGAGTTGGTGTATGTCGGCGTGGCAGGTTCGGTGCCCGCCGGTGTGGCCGAATCGAGCCAATCAGGGCGGGTAGTGGGTGCGGAAAGCGGTTCGCCGCGGTAGGCCGGGGGGACCGCGGGCGGCACCTGCTGCGACGTCCGCGAGGGGAGGGACAGGGAATCGTTGGGAGTTGCGGGGCCGAAGGGTTCCAGGTGTTCGGTACGGGTGATCGGCGCGGTGAATTCGGTCCGTGCCGGGCGAGGCGCGGTGTCTTCGGGCGCTTCGAGGCGGTCGTTGCGCCCGGAAGGGGTGTCCAGCCGTCCCGTCGTGCCCGATAGGCGCCCGTTGGGTCCGGTCGACGGCGTGACGCGCTCGTTGCGACCGGTCGGGGGTTCGAGGCGCTCGTTGGTTCCGGTGGTGTCGAGGCGGTTGTTGCGCCCGATCGGCGTTTCGCTGAGTACGGTCGTGATGTCCGGGAGATCGTTGGGTCCGGTCTCGGTGCGCGAATTCATGGAGTCGGCCCGCCCGTTGACGGCATCGAGGCGGTCCCGACGCGATGGAATCGGTTCGCGCCGTTCCCTGGTCACGGGAATGGGTTCCGAATGGATCCGCGGTGCGGGCTCGGCTGGTTCGTCGCTCGGCTCGACCGTGACGACCTGTTCCAGCCGTGATCCGATCTTGGAAACATCCTCCCCGGTACGGAAAGCCCACGCCTCCAACTTGGCCAAGCGGCCGGCCAGATTACGATCGTCGTCCACGTGGGCGGCGACCGCGTCGAGCTTATCGCTCACCTCGCGCAGGGTCGTCGCCAGACTCGACAAGAGTGCGCCGATCGATTCGCCACTCCGCTCGTCGTGGTCCATCCCATACCTTCTTCCCCGTATTGCCCGAAACTCCGCTCGTGGCCGGCCGATTCTATCTGTCGGTCGGTACCGACGCGGTTTCGAGTACCTGCCGTATCCGCGCTGTGCACCTTTCGTCCGGTTACCCGACGGCTTTCCTCCGCCGGGTCGCCGGCATCGGTCCGGGTCCGGTCGTGTCCCAGGAATGGCGGCAACTATCAATCATCGGAATAACTGTGGCAATGCTCTCGCGTGTCGCAATGAAATCGCTTGTGAGACAGCACACATCGGCTGGTTGACGCGTGTTCGCGGGTTGTGGCGCACCCGAGCGCGGGGTAAAGGGGGCTGGCGGGCGCGCCAAAGCTGACGCACTCTTGATCTATGGCGTAGGTCGTGCCTGACCTGCGGTGGTTTTGGGTAGGGGTGAGGTCGCGTGAGAACGAAGCAGCGCGTCGAGCGGGCGTGCGGGCGTCGGGCGATGCTCGCCGAATTGGGGTTGTCGGACGGTCGCGGCGCGGACACCCGGGTGCCGGATGGCCGCGCACCCGCCGGCGGAGCGGTGCGGGCCGGGGGATACGGCTGCACATGTCCGGAATGTGCCGCCGCGCAATGGGATATCCAGCGGCTGAAGTATTGGCTGTGCGGTCGGCTCACGTCCTATGGTGCGGACGTGGCGGAGGTGGACCGACGGGTGGGGGAGGTCCCGGTGGACGTCCTCTGGCGCAGCGGCGAGCGGCAGTACGCCATCGAGGTCCGGACCGGCCCGCTGGATCGCGAATCGGCGCAGCACTATACGACGCGGCTGCGTACCTCCGGATGTGACGGCGTGCTCTGGCTGTGCCCGCCGGGCTATTGGGTCGGGCAGCTGCCCGCGCTCGGCATCGCCGACTTCGCACCGTCCGCCTGTGATTACCGGGCCGAAGTCGGCATGTTGGACGCGTCGAACAGCGTCCTCGCCGTGCCGCGCCGGGAACCCTACGAACTGCGGGAGTTCCTGTGCGGCTGGGTGCATGGCGAAATCGCGTGGGGTTACCGCGATGTGACGACAGGAGGATGGGCCACCGTGACCGACTGGGAACACCACACGAGGACGCAGGCCAGCGTCATCGCTCGGCAGCGCCAGGAGTTGGTCAACCAACGCACCACTCTGGCGCTGTCCCGAAAAACCTTGCGGGACAAGCAGAAACAGATCATGAAGCTCGGTACCCGGCTGGAACGCGCCGAGGAGTCCGCGCAGGAGCGCGCGGAGTCGCTGGCCGAGGTCAGACGCAAGCTCGACGATCACCACCGCATCGACACCAGCCTGCGCGCCACCATTGTGAGCCTGCAGAAGACAATCGGTCACTGGCAGCTGATCACCTACTGCGCGATGATGCTGATCGTGACATTCATCGCAGGGGCGATGTTCGTGCGCTGAGGCGGGTTCAGGTGGGGTGAGGGCCGGTCAAGCGGAACGGCGCACGGTCCCAACGCCATTCGTTGCGCAGCACCAGCGCGATCAGGTCGAGCAGATCCAGCTCGACCTCCGCGCGCAACTGCCGAAGCGCGGACCAATGCACCGGGCCGCGCTCGAGTAGCTCGCCGAGTCGACTGTCGGTCTGCGTGGCTACGTTGCGTCGCAACAGATCTGGGATCCCGATCGTGCTGCCGGTCCACACCAGCCAGCCCCAGCCGTTGGCATGCGCATGGGCGCGACCTGCCGCCGATTTCATCCGATTGATGTGGAAACCGATATGTCCGAGCGGTTCGACATCGATCAGGACCACACGGCCATCGGCCAACTGTGTGGCGATGGTCGGGTAGTAGATTCGCTCCGCACTGTCTATTTCGAAGCCGACCGCACTCGGTTGCTCCTGGAACGTCTCGACCAGATCGCTTGCGTTCACCGTCTGGAGCAGTCGAGCCTCCAGGCCGGAATCGAATCCGACATCGCGTCCGACCTTGTCGAGGTAGAACCGGCCGCGGCCTTCGTCATCGCCGTCGACCGTGCGCACCGAGGTGAGCGGCAGGGGAGCGGGGCCGGGTGCCGAAGCGGGCCAATCGACCTGTCCCAGCCATGAATCCAGCTCACTCGTCGCCAGCGGCTCGTGCAGCTTCGCCAACCGCCGGTTCGTCTTCTTCTGCCACGCCATGATCCGCTGCATGACATATCCGGCGACCCGCTTCGCATCCGCACCCGCATGCCCCGCCATCCGCAGTTTCAGATACGCCAACTCATTCGCGGCCAGATCGGTATCCGTCGCATAGGTCTCCACCAGCAGCGCCCGCACCAACTGCTGGTCTCGTGCCCCTACCGGATATCGCGCAGCGAACACCGCGGCGGCTCGATGGTCACTCGATTGTGCTTCCCGCAGAATCTGGGCTACCGCCCGGGTGTGCAGCTGTCGAACCCGATCCCGCGACAGATCGAATCGAGCCCCGATCCGCGCCAACGTCTCCGGCGCCTCCCCGCTCACCCCGAGCCGAAACCCCACGATTTCGGCATCGCGCCGCTGCCGATCCCCCCGCATCTCGATCAATTCCCCCAGTAGCTCGTTGATCTCCTCCAGATCGAACGACACGTCCCCGGCGATATCGTCGAGCACGTCGGGACCGGCATCGTCAGCGACCCGATCCCGCCCATCGGCCTCGCTTGCCGTCACCTGCACCCCTGACCACGACTCGGCTCCACTCGACATGTGCGCCAAAGCCTAATGCCGACCACCGACAACCCGGCCCCTGCTACCGATCGGCCGCCGAATCGGGCCCGTCTGCATCCGCCCGACTCGACATCGCTGTCCGTCCGGGGGCGATATTGCCTGATCGCACTGTGGAAAGGTTCTATGCTCACGTCGTGGGTCGTTTCCGCAGTCAGGCCGAGTCGGCGCTGTGGATCAGCATCACGGCGGTCGCCTACTTCGCAGCTGCCGAGGTGGGGTTGCGGATGGCCTTGGTCGGCGACCAGGTCACGCCGCTGTGGCCGTCGACCGGTGTCGCCGTCGCATGTCTGTTCTTGTTCGGCCTGCGTGCCTGGCCGGGGATCACGCTGGGCGCGCTGGCGGTCAATGCCCTGCTCGGGCCGAATGTGCCCGCCGTCGTCATGATCGCCGCCGGTAATACGGCGGCTCCGGTGGTCGCGTACCTGTTGCTGAAAAGGGTCGGGTTCCACCGCGATTTCGACAGTGTCCGCGATGTACTCGAACTCGTCTTCCTCGGTGCCCTCGCCGCCACGCTGATCAGCGCGACGATCGGCACCGTCACCCTGCTCCTGGCCGGTACGGTTTCCGCACACGGTTTCTGGGGCACCTGGTCGGTGTGGTGGACCGGTGATGCCATGGGCGTGCTGCTGATCGCACCGCTGATCCTGGTCGCCAAGGATTTTCGAATGCCCGGGGCACTGAGCCCATTGCGAGTATTCGAGGCCACGACGCTCGCGGTGGGCACCTTGGTCGTCGCGGTATCGGCCACCGCGGTGTCGGCGAACCTGCTCTTCCTGGTCTTCCCCTTCCTGATCTGGGCGGCGATGCGCTTCCACCTGGCCGGAGCCCTGCCCTGTGCCCTGATCGCCTCGACCGTCGCCATCGTCGCGGTGACCCTCGACTTTCCGGCCTTCACCGGCCTCGACCTGACCGCCAAAATGATCACCCTGCAGGCATTCAACGGCTCGGTCGCGCTGACCGCCCTCCTGCACGCCACCATCACCGCCCAACGTGACCGGGCCCGCCAAGCCGTCGACGACACCTGCGCCGAACTCGCCCAAACCGTCATCACGATCAGTGAGGGCCGCCCATTGGGAGGTGTCGTGGACATGATCCGCCGAGTCCAGTCCCAACCCCCGTCAGCGGACACCGACTGAGACATGCCAGTCGGCGACTGGGTCATGGCATGGTGGCGAGGTTGTGCCAGAGGTTCTCGAGGCTGTCGGTGCCACCGAACAGTGTGGTGAAGTTGGTGGAGTCGACGAGCACGATGTCGCCCGCGCGCTCGCCGTCGGGTGGCATCCAGATCAGCGCGTTGAATTCGGCGTTTCCCGCCGCGGTGAAGGGATGTGGTCGCCTGGGGTCCACGCGCTGGCGGCCCAGGACACGTAGTGAATTGCTTTCCGGCGCGGTGAGCTCGTAGTGCGGTAGATGGGGGTGGAAGTTGAATGTGGTGACATTGTCCAGCAGCCGGATCGAGTCCAGATCGCGGAAGCCGGTGAGCGCGGCGATCTCGGCGGTGCCGTCGACAACCGCGGGTCGCAGGCCCCATTTGTTGGCCACCGGCACATCGAGGGCTCGCATCAGCGAGCGGGTGTACTGGCCGAATCGTTGCTGTCGGGGCACCAGCGGATCGCCGTGATGTTCGTATTCGACTTGTCGCTGCGTGTAGTCGTCGGTGTAGCCGACGTCGTGGTGCGGCGCCAAGAGCAGGCAGGTGCCTTCGCGTTGCAGCCATCGGCGTATCGCGGCGATTTCGTCGGGTGTGGCTTCCTGCTCGGACAGGACATGATCGAGTCCGAACACCATCAGCGTGTCCGTGTCGGCCAGGATCCGCTCGTCGATCGGACAGGTGTAGCCGGCCTGATCGATGCGCTGGAATACGGCGACAGGATGACCGGTCGCCTCGCCGGCCAGTTGCTGGAAGGCCAGCGTCGAGCGATGGAACAGCTCCAGTGTGCCTGCGATGCCCTGTAGAAAATGGGCTGCGTCGTATTCGGGGGTCTCGTAGCTCGGCCACGTGACGTTGCGTACTTCGGTCATCGTGGAGAAGCGGTTGTAGATTTCGGCGGGATCGCGTTGGGCTTCCCACGGGTAGCTCCACGTCCAGTAGATGCTCATCCGCCGCCGTCCATCGTGTTTGCGCGGGATGTGGTTCTGGTTGTAGGTGCGTGCCGACGGCAGGGCGCTCATGATGTCACCTTTCGGCTGTCGAGCGTGGCCAGGTATCGCAGGGCGCGGATACCCGGCAGGAAGAAGTACGCGCCGCCCCTGAGTGTGGTGAAAGCCGGCAGGCCCGCGAGCACCTTGCGGATGGGCCGCTTGGGGATGGTGAAGTCCAGGGTGCCGTCCTGGCTGCCGCAGATGGGGTCGTGTTCATTGCCGAGTTCGTGGAAGGTCTTGTCGTTGATCCAGACGTTCTGCGCGAACTCGAACTGGCGGACCAGGCTCGCGCAGATGATGAACGCGGCGATGCCCCGATCCGCTCCGTCGTCGGGGACACCCTCCGGTAGCGCAGGCCCATAGGTGGCGCCACGGCGAATCATCCTGCGGCGGTTCATATTCACCGCCGTGTCGCGCGGGTTGAGTCGCCGCGCATGCGAGCCGAGCGGTACCGCATAGCCGTGCGGGTCCATCTCTTTGTAGTTGAAGTCATTGTTGCGCATGGGATCTGCGCCGAGCGCAGGGTCATCATGGTCCGGGGCGAGCACCAGGGGGGCGCCGCTGCGCCAGCGACCCATCAGCTTGGCGGCGAGCAACTCCTGCCCGTCCGGGGTGTCCGCGTGCTCGCGCAGATAGTTCCGAAACACACCGACGTGTTCCTGCAGCCGCCGGTAGGCCATGTAGCTGCCGTTGCGCGACAACACCTCCGGCTGCGGTAGCGCGCGCGGCGACCCTTCCTCGTCAGGGTAGCCGAGGATGAATTCGCCGGGTTGCAGCGGTGCGCCCGAGCCGGGCGTCGGTTCTTCGCCGGATCCGTCGATCACCGGCTGCGACAACCGGTCTCGGAACCCGAAATGGTCATGGGCGTAATTGAATGGGGGCGTCGCGTTCAGATCCAGGAACGACAGCACCCGCACACCCGGACAGCGCGCCACCAGCTTGCGGTGCTGCTCGGTGCAGCGCCGGTGTTCGGCATCGGTGCGCGCGAACAAGATCGCGATGGCGTGCAGGTCGTCACCGGCCAGCCCGCCCACCCAGTGATCGGGGTGATCGGCACCGGTGTCACCCAAGATGTCGGCGCGGGCGGCCATGCCTTCGCGGAACTCGTCGGGGAAGGTGGCCAGCGCCTCCTCCGGCACACCGAGCGCGCGCAGCCCACGCCAGGTGAAGGCCAGCGTGATCCACCGCTCGGAACTGTCCATCGTCGCGCGCACGTCCGCGGCCGACTGAACCCGATCGACCAGCTCGGCCAACCAAGCCCGGCCGCCGGCGGGATCACCGAAGGACATGAACTCGTAGCGGCCGGTCATCGCCGGGGTGCGTGTGAGCAAGATGTGCTGGATATCGTCGAATTCAAGCATCGGTGTCGGTCACTGCATCTGATCGAGCATGTCGGAGAACGCCGCCTTCAGCCGCAGCGCTTTCTTGATCTCGTCGGCGGTGACATAGGGGTACTCGCCGTACTCGAGAAAGCTCGGAAATTGGTGTGCTCGGACGAATTCGACGAACGCATCCGGATTTTCCTGCCAGTCCTCCGGGAACCCCTCGAGGTTGGTGAAAACGGTGTTGATACCGGTCTGGGTGAACAGCATCACGGCGTCCTCGGTGTACTTGTCGAAATCTGTGTCGAAGATGCCCTGATATTGGAAATGCAGTCCGGAGCCGACGTCGAACAACACCCACCGCAGATAATGCAGCCGCAACGGCGCCAACACATCCGGGCTGGCTGCCACCGCGTCCTCGATCTGCTTGCCGTATGCGCGAATGGCTTCTTCTCGACCGGGTTTCACCTTTGCGATGATGGAGAATCCGTAACAGGCCGGCGTTCGTGGAAAAATCGGGCCGTACCTACCTCGCTGCAGCTCGAAATAGCCCTCCTTGGGGATGGCCATCGCCGCCGGTTTGCTCCAGTCACGGTCAGTTGCTGCCATGTCTTCACCTACCTTCGCCCTCGCAGTGAGCCCGACACCGAAACCATCGTGTGCACGCGGCCTGTATCGTCGAAGAACCTCGTCAACGGGCAGAACCTGAAGTCACCATGTCGCGGAGGCCAGGTCGACATCCATCGGTCGCACGTTTGTGAGCATTGGTGTGGCTGAACGCTTTTCGGTTGCTATCGCGAGTCGAGCTCGCCTTCGGTACCTCCCGGCGGAGTATTCGACGATTCCAGTTCATCGACGCGCAATTCAGCGTCGGACCCCGTCGGCCATATACGGCGAAATCCCGGCCACCGGGCATCCGATTCTGACAGGATGACGTCATGTCGATACCGCCGCAGCACACCAAGCCTGCGCCGGCGCTGCGCCAGTTGTCAACGCCGCGTGCCGCCGCACTGGCGGGAGTGGTCTTCGCGGTGCTGTTCGCTACCGTGATCATCTTGATTCGCACCAGAATGCCGGAAGGTGGTCAGGATTCGACTGATTGGGTGGCGAGCCAACGGAGTGCGATTACTACCGCGACAGTGCTGATGCCCTTTGTCGGTATAAGCTTCCTTTGGTTTATCGGCGTCGTACGCGATGGATTCGGCCGTTACGAAGACCGGTTCTTCTTATCGGTATTCCTGGGCAGCGGGCTGCTGTTCCTGGCGATGATGTTCGTCGCGACCGCCGTCACCGCCGGCATGGTGACAAGCAACTCCGTTGCCGCCGACCCGGCCGCTCATGCCGAGCTGATCAACTTCGGCAAGCGGGTCGTGCTTTCGGCGACCAAGACGTATGCGCTGCGCATGGCCGCGGTATTCATGATCTCCCTCGCGACGATCTGGCTGAAGACCAGGCTGATGCCCCGCTGGCTGGCCGGCCTGAGTTATCTGCTGGCGCTGGCGCTCCTGATCGCGGGCGATACGAGCATGTGGGTGGCCCTGGTGTTCCCGGCCTGGGTGCTCGTGGTCAGCGGCCTCATCCTGGCCCGCTCCGGACCGGACGAACAACCGAGTAGTCGGCACGATTGATCGGGCGGATGACCGACGGACACATCCGGGAAGTGAAAACCTGTGCTGGGTTCGCACGGCTGTGCCACAGTACCCTTTGTGAACGAGCCATCTTCGCGGCGGTCGCCCGATTTCGGGTTGCTGTACCAGATTGTGGCTGACCGACATCTGCAATACGAAAATCTGCTCTGGCAGGTGCCCGCCATCAGTCTGACCGCCCAGGCCTTCTTGTTCAGCATCTCGATGGCCGCCGGGACCGACTCCGTCGCGCGGATCGCCTCGTCGCTGCTCGCCCTGATCGTCTCGATCATCTCGATCATGCTGATGGCGAGCCATCGCCTCTCCGGCCGCAAGGACGCGCTCTGGCTGGAACGTTTCGAGCAGCAGGAACTCCATGCGGGAGACTGGGGTGCACATGGCATGGCATTCGAGTCGCAACAGGACATCGCGGACCTGGACGCCGGTTGGATCGGCAACCTGATACCGATGCGGCAGATGTTCACGGTATGGGTCGCCGGCCTGGCCTGCTTCGGCCTGGCCGCCATCTTCATGATCGTGCGGACACTGGTCGATATCGCGCGCTGACTCCATGCGGCGGTCGCCGGTGTCTGCAGCCTGGTCCGATATCCGTCGGCTACGGCGGTGTGCGTTGTACTCGGCTTGGTGGGGCCGGTGCTTACTGCACCACACACCCCGGGGCTTGTGGGGTGCCGGCGAAGCGGTCGGCGAGGAAGTTCATGCCGCCGAAGGCTTCGCCCGCGGCGGCTCCCATGTGCGTCGGGAACAGCGAGTGGATCGCGGTGAGGGTGGCGCCCTGAGCGCAGTAGGTATCGACCAGGGCGCTGTAGCCGGCGACGGGGATCTTCTCGTCGGCGACGCTGTGGTACAGATACAGCGGGGTGTCGGGGGTGGTGCGGCCGAGTTCATTGGGCGTGGCGGCGTTGCGGAATGCGGGCTGCGCTAGCAGGTTCGGGACCGTGGCGAGGTCATCGACGTGGATGTCGGAGTATTCCTGCGCCAGATCCGCACCGCAGCCGGAGGTGTCTGCGGTGAGCAGCGCGCGGCGGCCCCGGTCGTTCAGCAAGTCGGCCAACCGGGAGTCGGGTTCATTGCGGGCCAGCCCGAGCAGGATCAGTATCGCCCCCGCGGCGCTGTCGGCGCGTTGTGCCACGGCCGGGATGTCGGTAGGGATTCCGCCGGCGCTGGTGCCGACGAATCGCACGTCTGGTGCGTATTCCTGACGCAACTGTGTGGCCCACAGCGTGGCGAAGGCTCCGCTGGAGTATCCCCAGGCGCCGATCGGGCTCGCGGCATCGATGCCGGCTGGCGAGAAGGACCGTGCGGCCCGGATTCCGTCCAGGACGCCACGCCCGGATGTCACACCGTCGAAGAGTCGGGACTGCGGCCCTTCGTAATCGCTGACCACGACGGCCCATCCCCGCCGCAGTGCGTCCGCGATGAACGGCGCATCCTGCATGGTGCTCGCCAGGTCGGTGCCGCGCAGCGTGGACGACGGCGCGCATCGAGTGTCGAGGGCGTTTTCGGGTACCTGGTACGACAACACCGGCCGCGGCCCGCTCCACGGCATCGGTGGCACCAGCACCGTGGTCACGTCCAACTGCGGATGCTCTTCGGAATCGGTTGTGCGATAACGCAATTGCCACGCCGCCACCGGTATCGGCAGACCGAGCAGTGGGATCGTCCGCGACCCGAGCACCGCGCCGTTCGGATGTGACGCGAGATCGGCGGGTGCGGCATAGAAGGGATCGTCACCAGGGGGCAGCACTGCGGCTCCCGCGACCGGCATCGACAATGCTGCCGGCAGCATGATCATGGCGAGCGTGAGGATCGCAAGCCATTGCCGGCCGATCCGCCACCACATCGCTGGTTGCCACGGCGCGCCGTCGATCGGCGGACCAGACACATCGGCAGCCGAACGCACTGTGCGGCAAGCATTTTTCCGATATGTCGACAACATATGCCTGGATTCCATCACGCCTCCCGCGTCCATCTATCCGACGCGCACGCGCTCTGGCCCGCATCGCCCCCACATCACATTGAATTGCGGTCACGGTAGCATAACGATTCCGCATCCACAGCGGGAAAATTTCAAACAACCGTTGAGGCCGCCCAAAAGGAGCGGAAGGCTCACCGAACCGAGCCGATGCCAGCGCGGGTGCCTGGCCTCGACATGACGGGCAATTGCTCGGCATACGTTGCTTTCGCGCAAGTCGGTGATTCGTGCGCGTCGGTCCGTACCGCAAAACCTGATGTCGGAGGCGTAACACCGATGTGACCGGGGCAAATATCGGTGACGCTCCGGAAAACCTCTGCATCGCCGAGCCGGTTTCAGCAAACGCCAGTATGGTGCAGGTTCGAGACCCCGGAAATGGCTGTGCGGCGGAATCAGGGATGCGTACACGGAGGTCACGGGCAAGGAGATGCGATGCCGATACTGTGGATTCGATGGCTCGTACTGGGGGTTATTTCGGCAGCCGCATTAGCCACATTGCCCGTGGGATCGGCAAGCGCCGATCCGGTCGATGACATCCCGGGTGGGCTGGAGTCCTTCTATCACCAGGAGTTGGACTGGAAGCCGTGTGACGATGCGGTGCTCGACGGTGCGGGCGCTCAGTGCGCGGGCGTTGTCGTTCCGCTCGACTACAACCGACCGGACGCACGAACGCTGACCGTAGCGATCTCGCGTATCCCGGCCACCGACCCGGCCCGCAGACGCGGGATCATGTTGTCCAACCCCGGTGGCCCCGGCGGTCCGGGCCTGAGCATGATGGCCGACCTGCAGGATCAACTCACACCGGATGTCCGTGCCCGCTACGACCTGATCGGCATGGACCCGCGTGGTATCGGCCGATCGGACCAGATGAACTGTGCGCTGCCGCTGCCTACCATGTTGTTCTCGGCCGGCTTCGACGCCTTCGGCTTCGCGCGCGACACCACCCTGGCCGCAGCGCTCGCGGCGTCCTGCGTCGCACCCGATCCAGAGAAGGCCCGCTACATCACCACCCGCAATACCGCCCGGGACATGGATATCATCCGCAGCGCATTCGGGGAACCCAAGATCAGCTATTACGGCGACTCCTACGGCACCTACCTGGGCGCGGTGTACACGCAGATGTTCCCTCAACACAGTGACCGGATCGTGCTGGACAGCGCCATGGACCCGGACCGCTATTGGATCGGCACGTACCAGGACATGGGCGCCGTCAACGAGGCCGGGCTCGACGACTGGGCGATCTGGGCGGCCCGCCACGACGACGACTATCACTTCGGTACCAGCGGACCGCAGGTCCGAGCCTTTGTCGAGGACATGATCCGACGTGCCGCTTCGCATCCGATCATCGGCAACGGCTATCTCTTCGATGAACACACCATCCCGGTGATGATGATGGCGCTGTTGTCGAATCCGCTGAAGAACGCCACCCTCGCCGATACCGTGCGGGTCGTATCCGACGCAGTGTCCGGCCTGCCCGTCGACATCGAGCCGTTGAAAGCGAAGATCAGCGGTCCTGTTCCGCTGGCCGCCTCGGGTATGGCCGCGGTCCTGTGTGGCGACAAGGCCGCACCCCGAGATCCGGCCTGGTATCGCCGCAATATCGAAAGTGTCCGGGCTAGTCAACCGGTGTTCGGCGCGTTCGCCAACAACATCACCGCCTGCGCGTTCTGGCCGGACCCGATCGAGCCGCCCACCTCCGTGCACAACCCGACACCGGCCCTGATCCTGCAGGCAACCCGCGACACCCGCACCGCCTACCAGAATGGCGTGGCACTGCACCGGGACCTGACAGAGTCACGAATGATCACACTGGCAGACACCCGCGTTCACGGCGTCCTCCACTCCGACCTGAGCCGCTGCGTGAACGACATCGTCAATACCTACCTCCGTGACGGCACCCTCCCCGGTACCGACCTCACCTGCCAACGCGACTCCGACCATCTCCCCGACCAATAGCCCGCGGCGCCCAGCGGCCCGATCCGCTAGACGGGCCGACCGGTGACACCGCGGACGAGCAGATCGTGGACGCGATCCAATCCCGTTGGACCGTGTTCACCGATCGGCCGGAGGCACTGGCATGAGCGGGCAGGCTCGGTCGGCGGGGATGCGGTGGGTTCGACGGTTCGCGGTGGTGAGCATCGTGACCATCGGATTTGCCACATTCACGCTGAGTTTCGCAGCCTTGCGTGAGTTGGCGGTAATGGCACACACACCGGAGAATCTGGCGTGGCTGTGGCCGGTGATCGTGGACGGCACGATCATTCAAGCCACGGTATCGGCGCTGGTGCTGGCATCGAACCCGCAACGGCGCTGGTTCGTGTGGGTGCTGGCCGCAACGGCGCTGGTGTCGATCACGGGCAACTCGGTGCACGCCGCGCTGGTGGGCAGCGAACTGCCGTGGTGGGCTGCGGCTCTGGTCGCGGCGGTGGCTCCGGTGTCACTGCTGGTGGACACGCACGGCATAGCTGTGCTGTTCCGTGCAGCGCAACAGGATTCGGAACCGGCACGGGCAGTAACTGTCCTTGCGCCGGAACGAATCGACGCTGCCGAGCCGGAAGCGTCAGAACCGGCTGCCATCGTCGTGAGTCCAACACGAAAGAGTTCGGCTCGGCGTGATCCGGCCGAGGTCGCTCGCGCAGTTGCGATGCGTGCCGAAGGCCGGTCATACGCCGAGATCGCTGAAGTGTTGGGTGTCTCGCCTCGAACAGCAGCGAAGTACGCATCTACGGCTCGGCACGACACACATGAAGTGGCGGTAGCGCCCATTCGTGGTGTACGGCCGTCAGTCGCAGGAGTAAACCATGGCCCGCAACAAGAAACCGGTGAGCCGCAAAGAGCTGATGATCGGTCGGGAAATCCAAGAGCAGTACGACCGGGGTGCGAAGTGGGACGTGATCGCCATCGACTACGACATATCGAAGTCGAAGGTGCAGCGGCTCGCGAAAGCCTATCGGGATGACTGCGACCGGAGAGCCTGACCTGACCCCTGTGGTCCGGTCCGAGACCGATCGACGGGGTCCCGTCAAGCCCACCAGCATCAGCTGACCCTGTTCGGCTGATCTTTCCGGACAGAACGAATACCAACTGAATAGAAACAAGCGGAGTCCGTGCCAGCTAGTACCTGGCACGGACTCCGTGTTTTTTCTACCAGACCGACCCTGTCCGCTGTCTGGAATGACTGCCACTCGGACAGATACCTCGCCTACGTCAGCCGTTGGGTCCGAGTGAACAACCTTGAGCTAGTTCGATTCGGATTCTCCCGAAGGCTCGATCTGGTTCGACAAGAAATGGCTTGTGACGTTGATGGGTTCTTCGTTCATACCGAGTACTCGAACGATGGTGATGCACTTGAGACGGTCACGGAGGTCCTTGTCTTCAACTTGGTCTATCAACTGAAGAGCCTGCTTGAGGGTATGGTCGGACTGCATGTTCTGATAGATCAAGTCGGCTTGCTTCGTCAGGTGGTTCCGCGCCCGGTTGGCGTGAATGGTGAAGGCACCGCCGCAGGTGGCGATAAGGACCCCGCCCAAACTGGTCACAATTGGCGTGTGGTTCCCGTCCTGCTTTCCTGCGTTCGTCAGTGCAAGTGCTGCGCCGATTAGCAGGATCACTGCGCCCGCGGACATGAAGATCATGCTGATTCGGAAGGTGTTTTCGGCTTGAGAGAGTGCCTGCCGGAGGAACTCGTAGAAGAATGTCTGGCGTCGTACTTCCAGTTCAGGCTGTGCTGATCCTCTGGACGGGTTGACGACGTTGATGTTGGCGTTGTCACCGGTGATGAGGACCTGTTGTTGCTGAACACGGATGGTGTTGTACCTAACACGCCGCCACGCCCGTTCCCACGACCGCACGTCGTCGACCCCGATTGCGCGCAGCACCGCAAGGTAGGACCTCTTGCTACGCGGGATGTAGGCGCCGATCAGGATGCTTTCCACCATGAAAGCTGACAGCTGTGCCCGCAGTGCGACCTCCGACACACTCAGCCCTCTCCTGCGGCACTCGAGTCGTAGCGCGATGGCGAGATCACCAGCAGTGGCCACATTCGCAAGCCGTGGGCTGACCTGCCTTTCATCCAGCACGGAAGACCTCCGAACCATCACAGGTGCAGAGGAGTGAAGCGCAGTGTGCACGCACACTTGCACTTGCAGAAGAACTTTCGAATAGACATGTTCGATTGATTGAACTAGCAGCAACCGATATCGTCGACAATGACAGCTCCGGATAGTAGCGGTAATCGGACGCGTCACGGCAGCTGTCGAGAACCCGTGATCCGCCCCTGCTGGCACGGGGGCGGATCACGCATCGGTTACCACTCTTGTTGAAGTTGGGTCGTCGACTCCCACCTGCAACGCTGCCTGAAACTGTAGCGGGCCTCTCGTCTAGAACAATCGGACAAATTTGCTGACCGCGTAGTGCTACGTGCTAGCTAACCCGCAGGTTGAAGCCTTAAGCTGGTGTTAATTCGGGCTCACCAAGAGCAAAAACCCAAAGTTTGCTGTAAGGAAGATCACAGCAAACTTATGATGTAAATCACAAATTGATACGGAAGGGCATGTTCGTCAAATCGACACGCTGGGTAAATCGGAACTTTCTGGCGGTAAAGGATTCCTTGACAAGGTTAGCTGCGTCAAGGAATCCTTTATATATGACGAACAGGCAGCCCAAGGGGCCGGACCCGCTCCTGCAGACCCCTGATGCTCAAGCGATTGCTAAAGCAGCAACCGTTCTCGGTTTAGCAATGATTGATAAATGCGACGAGCTTGCCAAGAAACTGCTTGGTCAGTTTACAAATGATCCCGATTTGTCTACTGATGGCGCGGGAAGTGTCGAACGGTTCGATGGTCTGCATCTCGAGCTGACCAAGCTGCGAATCAGGTGCGCGGCCAACATGGATCTAGGCGGCGCGGTTGCGGCGGCGCGATTCGCGGGCGCGACATGGGAGCAGGTGGGAGCGGCATGTGGTACGTCGAAGCAAGCCGCATATGAGCGCTGGCGCAAGGTGGTCAAAGAGTTCGAAGATGCGCGACGTCGAGCTGAGCATCGACCGGTCGATGCACTCGATCTCTACGATCCAGCGGGTGAGCGCTCAGTCAGCGCACTTCTGGATGTACTCGAGATACTGCGTCCCGGCTACGCGGTGCGCCCGCCACGCTGCCCTAATGCCGGACACGACGGTGAAATACCTGGCCGTCCCTGAACTCGTCCGAACATGTTTACGCGACACCAACCGTTCGATCATAGAAGCGGGGTGGGGGCGCGCGGCGCTGCGGGCAGGCCCCGCCTGCCCGGCATCAACTGCCCTCGGTCGCGAGGGGCGGGCGCCGGTACCATCGCGCGCCCCCACCTTGCCGTGGACGCGACGGGCACCCTAGCAACGGCGTAGCACTGGCGTCTGCCTCGTCCCAATTGGATCGAATCCGCCAGCGGCGCAGATCAATTCGGACGCAGATAGTCGGCATTCGATCGGCATCAGATGACACAGTTGTGGCAATCGCTCGGCAGAGATCTGGACGCAGCTGCAACAGTTGCGCGAAACGCGTGTAGATCGGTGTCCGAGTTGTGCAGCCGATTTTTCCACCGTCCCGCCCCTGGCCAGCGGCTCGAGAGTTGAAGCTCCGCCACCCACCGAGATCACCAAATACACGCTTCGCTGCATATTTGGTGATCTCGGTGGGTGGCGGAGTTGGGAGAAGTCAGGGGCGGGGCGGTGGAAAGGGTTGGTAGGTAAAGGTTCTGTTGGGTAGGGGGAGTGGTTGGGTTGGGTGCGGATCGTTGCGGTTGAGTGCTGGGCACGAGGCTGCCCACGGCGTCGCTGTCGCCCGCGACATCAAGGACACCAGCCGTCAGGGCCGCTGGCACAACGAACGGTTCCGTATGATCGGCGAAGAGTTGGGGCTCACGCTCACGAAGCACCCGAAAATCGGATGGTCCCTAACCACCGTGCCGGGTCCCACGGAGGAGATGTACCGGGACGAACTGGCGTTGGCGCTGGTCGCCTACCGTCGCCGTGAGCCTGATCGACGGGGCGGACGCAAGTCCAACAACAACGGGTTGTCGGCCGAATGCGAATGCGGCCGGAAGATTCGGGTATCGCTGAGCGTATACGCGGTCGGCGCAATCCGATGTGAGGTCTGTGACGGCCTGTTTGAGGCCATAGAGTCCTAGGTCCCGGTAGATATCGCGCGCGAACAACGAAATGCTGGACATAGATTTTCACGCCGACTGGTTGCGGCGATTAGGTTATGGTGCCGGGACAGGGGGCCACGGTGTAGGCGCGACGTTGGTGGGTTTGGTGCTGGGATCGTTATCCCAGTCGAATTCAGGTGGCGGCGGCCCCCACTGGCGAGGGTGGTCGAAAGACACGGCGCGAGAACCGAAGTCCGCCTTGCGGAACGAGGAAACCGCGCCGGAGAACGTCGCCTCGTCGAACCAGGCGACGCGGGAGAACGTCGCCCCCTCAAACCTGGCTTCGCCAGAGAACGTCGCCTTGTTGAACTTGGCCTTGCTGGAGAACGTCGTCTCGTCGAACTTGGCCTTGCCGGAGAACGTCGCCTCGTCGAACCTGGCGCTGCTGGGGAACGTTACCCCGTTGAACCTGGCGTCACCGGAGAACTTTGCCTCGTCGAACCTGGCGACGCCGGAGAACTTCGCCTCGAACCAGGCGTCATCGGAGAACTTCGCCTTGTCGAACCTGGCGTCACCGGAGAACGTCGCCCCGATGAACCCGACGACGCCGGAGAACTTCGTCCCGACGAACTTGGCGTCACCGGAGAACTTCGCGTTGTTGAACATGGTCTTGTCAGAGAAGGTCGCCCCGACGAAGTCGATGTCACCAGAGAACGTCGCGTCGCTGAAGTCTGCGTCCTCGAGGTGGGCTGTGGTGAAGTTGAAGTTGCAGTTCGACCAGCTGTGTGTGTGGTCGCGAAGGTGGTCGGCAATGACGCGGACGATGGTTTGGCGGACGACTTTGTCGTTCTGCAGGTATTGGAAGTGGTCCTCGATCGCGATGTCGGTGGTCGAGGTGTCCTTGCGGTCTCGGCCGGTTTGGTGGTTGGCGCCGGTGTCAGGGGAGTAGGGCAGACGCAGGTAGCCGCACAGCACGTCGATGCACTGCTGGCGGCGGGGTCCGGTGGATTCGTCGGTGACGATGGCCATGGCGTAGACGCCGGCTATACGGACCGCGGTGTAGGGGGAGCCCAGCTGGGCGGCCGCGGCACCAAACCGTTCGATAAATCGGTTTTGTTCGAGATCGCGTTGGCGGCGATAGGCGACGACCAAGGCGACTGCGCCGCCGACACCACCGGCGACGACGAGCGCGAGCTTGGTTATGTCGAGTGGGGCGGCGGGTTCGTCCTTGATGCCCAGCGTCAGTGCCGCGATCCATCCGGTGATTCCGGCGATGGCCATGCCTCCGGCTACGGCCAATGTCACGGCTGCCAGCAATGGTGTCCGGCCCACGAACACCCGGACACGATGCGGCAACGTCTGTACAAATCGCCAGATGTGACGTGGCAGCGCCCGAACTCGACGAACGATCTCCACAAGCGGTCATTCTGCGGTACGGCCACTGCGACCGCACCGAAAGCGGAAAATATGCACGTGACCTGCGAAAAGCAGCTTTCCACGCAGGTCGACTCGAACCCGAACGCGGACGTGACCGCGTTTCGATGCTGGGCTGTTCATGACACCAACGATCCGCCGCAACGGCTATCCGCTGACACCAATCTCACGAGATCGAACACATAGCCCGTCAGTTCACAGATAGTTCACGACACAAGAAAGCCCCGGTGAAAACCGGGGCTGACCTGAGGTTACGGTGGTGCGCGATACTGGGATTGAACCAGTGACCTCTTCCGTGTCAGGGAAGCGCTCTCCCGCTGAGCTAATCGCGCGAGGTGGAGACGGGAATCGAACCCGTGTGCACGGCTTTGCAGGCCGTTGCCTCACCACTCGGCCACTCCACCGTGCGAAGGGGGAAGGCTTAGTATTGCCTGGCCCTACTCCTCGAGCGGATGACGGGATTCGAACCCGCGACCCTCACCTTGGCAAGGTGATGCGCTACCAGCTGCGCTACATCCGCATTTGCATCTCCGGGGGGCTTGTGGCCCTCCGTGGTGCGAGACAGAACATTAGCCGACGTTCGGCGCAACCTACAAATCCGCTGGTAGAACGGCCTGAAGTTGAATTACGCGGGTGTTGTTCGCGAGGTGGGGTCGGCGCATCTGGGGGCAAAGTTGCCCGGATCGACTGGAGCCCACCTTCGCTTGCGTCGCATCCGAATTCGCCATCGGGCGGGGAACGTCGGTACCTGGTTTCCCGGGCGGTGGTAACCAACGGCGCCGCCGCGCGGGATCGAAGTCGAAACCGCGAGCAGATGGCATGACCCGGCGAGTCCATGCCGCTTCGGAAGGGCGATCCACGGCTATGCCTCCGATGTGCACGGCCGCTCCGGGACCTGCTGCACCGCTTCGCGATTCACGAGCCCGCGCGAACGACGGTTACGAAGCCGGGCGGCCGAGCACCACTGCCGGGGTGGCGATTTGGTGGGACGCCGGTGGTGCGTGCTAAGGTTCCATCTCGTTCGAACGGCTGCTCCGCCGCCGCTCGAATGCCGAGTTCGGTCCCATAGCTCAGTGGGAGAGCGTCCGCCTCACACGCGGAAGGTCGCTGGTTCGAAACCAGCTGGGACCACCCATTCGAACCAGGTCGGTGCACTGCAAGCGCCCGGCCTTCTTTTTCCGGCGCGGAGTTCGCCGAATCTACGATCACCCCTCCTCGGGCCCGGCTTTGTCATGCTGTGACTTAGATCACATTTTGATAGCGGTTGGCCACATTCGCAACATTAACCTTTCCATGCGCTTTGCTAACTCTTTACTATTGCGGCTGGCCTCCGCATCATGGGGTCAGGCTCCACGAAGCCGCTTCACGCAGAGCACATGTAGCACCGCGTTCTCGACAAAGCTTCGCCCGCCGCTCGCTTTCGATGCCAGTACTTGTTCGACCGATGAACCGATCGGCTCCACGCCGTTTCGGCGAAGGAGAATAATGTCCAACGACACCGATCCCGCACCACGGACGTCGCCGATTCGCGCAAGTCTTCCAGCAAGTCTCGCCGCCGTCGGCCGCCACGACCTACCCGCCTCCGTCGTGGTTTTCCTTGTCGCACTACCACTTTCGCTCGGCATCGCCGTCGCCTCCGGTGCCCCGGTCGCCGCTGGTCTCATCGCCGCCGTCGTCGGTGGTGTCGTTGCCGGCCTACTAGGTGGCTCGGCCGTGCAGGTCAGCGGGCCGACGGCCAGTCTCACCGTGGTCGTCGCCGAGAGCGTGCACCAATTCGGTTGGGCCGCTACCTGTTTCATCACCATCGGGGCGGGCCTATTGCAGATTCTGTTCGGGCTCAGTCGCGTTGCGCGCGGCGCGCTCGCCATCGCCCCCGTGGTTGTCCATGCGATGCTCGCCGGTATCGGCGTCATCATCGCGCTGCAACAGGTCCATATTCTGCTCGGCGGCAACTCGCTGAGTTCGTCGTTCGCCAGCCTCACGCAGTTGCCGCATCAGTTGATGTCGGTGCATCGTGGCGATCTGTTCGTCGGTCTGGTGGTGATCGTCATCCTGATCGGCTGGAAGTTTGTGCCGCACTCGATCCGCGTCGTGCCAGGGCCGCTGGTCGCGGTGGTGGTCGCCACGATCCTGTCGCTCGTACTGCCGACCCACGTCGAGCGGGTCGTGCTGAACGGGTCGCTGCTCGATTCCATCGGTTTGCCCGCGATCCCGTCCGGCAGTTGGTTCGCCGTCGCGACGGTCATGGTGACGATCGCCTTGATCGCCAGCATCGAGAGCCTGTTGTCGGCCGTCGCGGTGGACAAGTCGCGGCCCGACCATCGAACCAATTTCGATCGTGAGCTGATCGGACAGGGCTCGGCGAATGTGGTGTCGGGTCTGCTCGGTGGTTTGCCGATCGCGGCCGTCATTGTCCGCAGCATCACCAACGCGCACGCGGGGGCGCGCACCAGGGCCGCGACGGTGCTGCACGGCGTGTGGATCCTGCTTTTCGCGGTCGCGCTGGCCGGGCTGGTGCAGCAGATTCCCAAGGCGGCGCTCGCGGGACTGCTCATCCTCATCGGCGTACAACTGGTGAAGCTGGCCCATATCCGGTTGGCCCGGCGCACCGGCGACCTGTTCGTCTATGTGGTCACGGTGCTGGGTGTGGTGTTCCTGAACCTGTTGCAAGGCATGGTGATCGGGCTCGGACTCGCCTTCGGCCTGCTGCTGTGGCGGGTGGTTCGGGTGGCGATCCACGCCGAACCGGTACCCGGGGCGCACCGCTGGCTGGTCACCATCGACGGCACCTGCACCTTCCTCGCGCTGCCCAAGCTGACCGCAGAACTGGCGAAGGTCCCCGCCGACGTGGATGTGACCATCGAGATGACCGTCGACTTCCTCGACCACGCCTCCTGTGAGCTGATCACCGACTGGGCCGGTCTGCGTGAGGCCGCCGGTGGCACAGTCGATTTCGTCGAGATCGGCAGCGCGCGGATGGCGACCGCGGTGGCGGGACCACCGGAGCGTGGGCGCTCGCGTCAGGTCATCGATGAGGTCATCGGACCGTGGCGGCGGACGGGTAATCGGGCGGATCCGATCGCGGCGGGTATCGCCGCCTACCACCGCGGCCACGCCCATCTGATGCGTCCGCATCTGCATGGATTGCGCGACCGGCCCGACGCCGACACGTTCTTCCTGACCTGCGCCGATGCTCGCATCGTGCCGAATGTCATCACCAATAGCGGGCCGGGGGATCTGTTCACCGTGCGCAACGTGGGCAATCTGGTTCCGGTCGGCGGTAGCGATGTCTCGGTGGAGGCCGCGCTGATCTACGCGCTGGAGAAGCTGGATGTGCGGGCGGTGGTGGTCTGCGGGCACTCCGGCTGCGGGGCGATGGAGGCACTGCATCGGCAGGTGCGCACGGGGCCGGGGCTCGGCGACTGGCTCGCCTACGCGCGGCCCAGCCTGGACCGATTCCGGCTCGGACATCCGGTCGCCGATGCCGCGGCATTCGCCGGATTCGGCCCGGTCGACCAGCTCGGCATGGTGAATGTGGCATTGCAACTGGAACGGCTGCATGCCCATCCTGTGGTCCGGCGCGGAATAGCGGAGCGAGGTGTGGCGGTGTCCGGATTGTTCTTCGATCTCGCCACCGCCAGGGTCATCGAGGTGACCATGGACGGCATCGCCGAGTTCGACGACGAGCTGACGGTCGAAGTATTCGACGAGTTGGCCGATGTGCGAGGGGTGGCCGCCGAACCCGTCTAGTCGTGGGCTGTCGGGCCGAATCATTCGGCCCGACAGGCGAACTCGGCACGGATGTGTCACATTTCACACCGATTCGGAGGTCCGGATTCGATCACTTTGCGGCAACTTCTCAGGCTTTGCTAAGCCTTTACTAATAGCCTTAACACGATTTACCTCTCGACCCGTCGTCGTGTCGGGAACTGCTTCACCGCGAGATGCCGGTTCGCGGTCTATGCCCTGCTGGACATTTTGATCGTCAACCGACCTCGGCGTTCGCGCCGAGTCGGCGAAGGAGAAGTCAATGGCTATTGACAGCGCTGTAGCCGCACCCCCGTTATCGCCCACTGAACAGGGCAAGGGCCATCGCAGTTCCGAACCTCTGTCCGAGCGTCTGACATCGATCCTGCGCCACGACCTGCCGTCCTCTGTCGTGGTCTTCCTCGTCGCGTTGCCGCTGTCCCTCGGCATCGCGGTCGCCTCCGGCGCGCCCGTCGCCGCCGGACTCATCGCCGCCGTCATCGGCGGCATCGTCGCGGGCACGCTCGGCGGTTCGGTGCTACAGGTCAGCGGGCCAGCGGCGGGCCTGACCGTTGTTGTCGCCGAATCCATCAATCAATTCGGTTGGCGAACGACCACGTTCATTGTCGTCGCGGCCGGTGTGCTGCAAATTCTGTTCGGGCTCAGTCGGATCGCGCGGGCCGCGTTGGCCGTCGCGCCGGTGGTGGTGCACGCAATGCTCGCCGGTATCGGCATAACCATTGCGCTGCAACAGATTCACGTCCTACTAGGCGGGTCATCGCACAGTTCCGCATGGAACAACATCACCCAGTTGCCATCGCAACTGTTGTCGCTGCACGGCGATGACGCGATCATCGGCGTGATTGTCATCGCGATCATGCTCGGCTGGCGCCGGGTGCCCGCCAAGGTGCAGGTCGTGCCGGGACCGCTGGTCGCCGTCTTGGTTGGCACCGTGTTGTCGCTGGTGCTGCCGTTCGAGGCCGAGCGAATCGTGCTGAACGGCTCGCTGTTCGACGCGATCGGACTGCCACAGATCCCGAGTGGCAACTGGTCCGCCGTGGCGCTGATGATTCTGACCATCGCGCTCATCGCCAGCGTCGAGAGCCTGCTGTCGGCGGTGGCCGTGGACAAGATGCACACCGGTAAGCGCACCAATTTCGACCGCGAGTTGATCGGTCAGGGTTCGGCCAATGTGCTCTCCGGACTACTGGGCGGTCTGCCGGTCACCGGTGTGATCGTGCGCAGTGCCACCAATGTGCAGGCGGGTGCGCGCAGCCGCGCGTCGGCGATTCTGCACGGCGGCTGGATTCTGGTGTTCTCGGTCGCGCTGGCCGGGGTGGTGCAACAGATTCCGAAGTCCGCGCTGGCGGGTCTGCTGATCGTCATCGGTATCCAGCTGGTCAAGCTGGCGCACATCAAGCTGGCCAGGCGCACCGGTGATCTGATCATCTACGCCGTTACCATGGTCGGCGTGGTCTTCCTGAACTTGCTGGAAGGCGTAATCATCGGTCTGGCACTGGCTTTCGGGCTGCTGTTGTGGCGTGTCGTGCGAGTTGCCGTGGCGGCCAAGCCGATTCTCGGTTCGCCGCGTTGGTTGCTGACCATCGACGGTTCCTGCACCTTCCTGGCGCTGCCGAAGCTGTCCGCGGAATTCGCGAAAGTGCCTGCGGGCGTGGACGTTACAGTCGAGATGACCGTCGACTTCCTCGATCACGCCGCCTTCGAGGCTATCGAGGACTGGGTGCGGCAGCAGGAAAGTGGCGGCGGCACCGTAGATTTCGTGGAAATCGGCAGTGCGCGGATGGCACACGCTACCTCCGGTCCGCCCGCCCGCGGATTCGGGCGCGCGGTGCTCGACGAAATTCTGGGTCCATGGCGCGGCGACGACGAGACTGCCGACCGGGTGACCTCGGGTGTGGCCGCCTACCACCGCAGCCACGCCCATGTCGTGCGGCCGCATCTGGACGAACTGCGGGACCGTCAGGATCCCGACACCTTCTTCCTGACCTGCGCGGACTCCCGAGTGGTTCCGAACGTCATCACCAACAGCGGTCCCGGCGACATGTTCACGGTGCGCAATGTGGGCAATCTGGTGCCCGACAGTGGTGACGCGTCGGTGGAGGCCGCGCTGGTCTTCGCGCTCAACGAGTTGAATGTGCGGTCCATCGTGGTGTGCGGGCATTCGTCCTGCGGTGCGATGAAGGCGCTGCATTCCGGCACCGATGGTGGGCCCGGAATCGGGCCGTGGCTCGCGCATGCGCATCCGAGCCTGGAACGGTTCCGGCTCGGTCACCCGGTGGCGCAGGCGGCCGCGGCCGCCGGATTCGGTGAGGTCGACCAGCTGAGCATGGTCAATGTGGCCGTGCAGTTGGAAACGCTGCACCGGCATCCCGCGGTGCGGGCGGCGATGGTCGAGCGCGGGGTCACGGTATCGGGGCTGTTCTTCGATATCGCCAGCGCGCGCGTGATCGAGGTGACCGTGGACGGGCTCGCCCATATCGACGACACCGGTGCGCGCATTACGCCGGAACTCGTCTGAGCCGAATGATTGCCGGACCCGCCCGACTCGCTCGGGCGGGTCCGGGCCAGTCGTTCGCGCTCGTACGCTGGTGGAGATGAGTGTCGAGTTGGAGTCCGAACCGAGGCGCGCGGGTTGGCGCGCCTTCCGTACCCGACTGGCCACGCGACCTACGCTCAACCTCGCATACCGGATCGGGGTCGCGGTGGTCGGCATCGCGGTGCTGGTCATGGGAATCCTGGCGATTCCCTATCCCGGACCCGGCTGGGCGATCGTATTCGCCGGACTTGGCATTCTCGCCACCGAATTCGCCTGGGCGCGCCGGGCACTGGGCTGGCTGCGTGACAGGTACCGGCAGGGTATGGCGTGGTACACCGCACGGGGTCCGGCCATGCGGGTGTTCGCGGCGGCGGCTACCTTCGCGCTGGTCGTCGCGACACTGTGGGTTTTGGGAACATTCGGGTTGGTCGGCGGCTGGATCGGAGTCGAATGGCAGTGGTTACACAGTCCCCTCAATTGGTGAACACCGTCCCCGGCCGCACCCTGACCGAGCCGGACTGGCTGTCGGCGCGCATCGCGGAAATGGGCCGTTCCTGGGGCACCACCGAACCGCGCGTCTCCGGCACGCTCTGGTGGTGCATGGTGGCATCCGCACTGGTCGAACAGCTGGCGTGCGCCTATGCCAACGAGGATCCCGCGCCGGAACCGTACCTGGACCGCCTCGATTGCGAGGTTCGTCCGGACGGCGGCATAGAACGAGTCCACATCCATCCCGCCGCAGTTGCGGTACAGCGGGGTCCCGAGGTCGCACCGGGCGACAACGACACCTCTGAGTCCGACGCCGCGCTCGGTCGTGCCTGCGCGCGCGCCTTGCGGGAGACCTTGGCCGCGGTGATCGGCCCGGTCGCGGCGGTCTCCGGCGCGGGAGTGCCGTCGCTGTGGGCGATTGCCGCCGATGCCATCGGGAACCGGGCCCTCGATGCGGGGAATCCCGAGGCCGGGGTCCGGCTTGCCAGCGAGGTCGGGGGGAAGCTGCCGGTACCGCGGTTCGTGGCCGTCGAGGGGCGATCCTTTGTCCGCCGGATTTCGTGCTGCCTGGTCTTCGAGGTGCCGGGCTGCGAAATGTGCACCAGTTGCCCGAAGCGGCCCGCCGCCGAACGCGCCACCCTGCTGGCCCAGCTCGCCACCGAAAGCTGATCGGCCGCAAGGCTATTCGGCGGCCACACCGGGTATTCCGCAGTTCGCGCCGGGGTTGAGCGTGCACTTTCGCGTACGTGTGCCGAAATGCGGTCGCGTGACCGAACCGATTGCCGGATGTCACGTTCGGGTCTCGCCCATTCGACACCGGCCGACCCGCGACGCGGCGATCCGAGTCCATCGACGCGGGGCCGCCAGGGTGCCGATAGCATGGTCGCGCCGGAGCAAATACGCCTCCGACGATGACCTGTGGGCAACCGCCCGCATCAGCGCGGGAACACGCCCGCCAGCGAACGCCAAGGAGTCTCTCGCCGTGACCACCTCAGCACCTATCAGCCCTGTCGCCCTCGTCCGGGTGCCGGCCGGGACGACGGCGGGTGCCGCGGTGCGCGAGGCCGGGCTGGCGACGAAGGGGCCGGACACCGTCGTCGTGGTGCGCGATGCGGAAGGGCTCAAGGATCTGTCCTGGACTCCGGACACCGATGTCGAGGTCGAGCCGGTCGCCGCCAATACCGAGGACGGTCGCAGTGTGATCCGTCATTCGGCCGCGCATGTGCTGGCCCAGGCGGTGCAGCAGGAGTTCCCGGAGGCCAAGCTCGGCATCGGCCCGCCCATCAAGGACGGCTTCTACTACGACTTCCAGGTCGACCGGCCGTTCACCCCCGAGGATCTGGCCAGGCTGGAATCCCGGATGAAGAAGATCGTCAAAGGCGCGCAGCGGTTTTCGCGCCGGGTGGTCGAGGTCGAGGACGCGCGCGTCGAGCTGGCCAAGGAGCCGTTCAAACTCGAGCTGATCAGCGATAAGTCCGGTATCGACGATCCCGAGGTCATGGAGGTCGGCGGTAAAGAGCTGACCATCTACGACAACCTGGACCCGCGTACCGGTGCAAAGGTCTGGGGCGATCTGTGCCGTGGCCCGCACATCCCGACCACCAAGTTCATCCCCGCCTTCAAGCTGACCCGCAGCTCGGCCGCCTACTGGCGCGGCGACCAGAACCGCGAGGATCTGCAGCGCATCTACGGCACCGCCTGGGAGTCGCAGGAGGCGCTCGATGAGCATCTGCACCTGCTCGAGGAGGCCGAGCGTCGCGACCACCGCAAACTCGGCCTGGAACTGGATCTGTTCAGCTTCCCGGACGAACTCGGTTCCGGTCTGCCGGTGTTCCATCCCAAGGGCGGCATCATCCGCAAGGAACTCGAAGAGTACTCGCGTCGTCGGCACGTCGCCGCGGGCTATGAGTTCGTCAATACGCCGCACATCACCAAGGGGCATCTGTTCGAGGTCTCCGGTCACCTGGACTGGTACCGGGACGGCATGTTCCCGGCCATGCACCTGGACGCCGAACTGAATGAGGACGGCACCGTCCGCAAGCCCGGCCAGGACTACTACGTCAAGCCGATGAACTGCCCGATGCACAATCTGATCTTCCGCTCGCGCGGTCGGTCTTATCGGGAGCTGCCGCTGCGGATGTTCGAATTCGGCTCGGTCTACCGGTACGAGAAGTCCGGTGTCGTGCACGGTCTGACCCGGGTGCGCGGTATGACCCAGGACGATGCGCACATCTACTGCACCAAGGAGCAGATGCACGCCGAGCTGACCAGCACGCTGCAATTCGTGCTCGGCCTGCTCGCCGACTACGGCCTCGACGACTTCTACCTCGAGCTGTCCACCAAGGATCCGAAGAAGTTCGTCGGCTCCGAGGAGATGTGGGAGGAGGCCACCGAGACCCTGCGCAAGGTGGCCACCGACTCCGGACTGGAACTGGTCCCGGATCCGGGTGGCGCCGCCTTCTACGGCCCGAAGATCTCCGTGCAGGCCAAGGATGCGCTCGGTCGCACCTGGCAGATGTCGACCATCCAGCTCGATTTCAACCTGCCCGAGCGCTTCGACCTGGAATACACCGCCTCCGACGGCACCAAGCAGCGGCCGGTAATGATCCACCGCGCCCTGTTCGGTTCCATCGAACGCTTTTTCGGCGTGCTCACCGAGCATTACGCGGGCGCCTTCCCGGCCTGGCTCTCCCCGGTCCAGGTCGTCGGCATCCCGGTCGCGGAAACTTTTGCGCCGCATCTGGATTCGGTTATCGAACAGCTTCAGGACGCGGGCATTCGCGCGCAGGTCGATCGTAGCGACGACCGGATGCAGAAGAAGATCTTCAACAACACCGCGCAGAAGATCCCGTTCATGCTGCTGGCCGGCGAGCGCGATGTGAACGCGGGTGCGGTCAGCTTCCGCTTCCGCGACGGCACCCAGGTCAACGGCGTGCCGGTGGCCGCCGCGGTGGCCACGATCGTCGCATGGATCGCGGACCGGAAGAACGCCTCGCCGACCGCCGAGGGTTTTGTGGTGAAGGGCACGGAATGAGTGGTCAGGGCCCGGAGGAGGAAGTTTGCGTAACCACGGAGGGTCCCAGCTCATACCGGATCGGACAGAGCATGACTGAGCGCACGGTGCCGGACGGGCTCGCGGAATCGAACGGGGGCTCGAACGAGCAGGGGAGCATCGTGGATACCGGAGCCGGTGAGCCGGATCGATTGCAGCGGTTGTGGACTCCGTACCGGATGTCCTATATCGCCGAGGCCGCGACCGTCAATCCGAAAGACACGACCGGCCATCCATTTACCGATATTCCGAAGATGTCGGATGAGGACGGTCTGGTCATCGCCCGAGGCGAGCACGTGTACGCGGTACTGAATCTGTATCCGTACAACCCAGGGCACATGATGGTGGTGCCCTACCGCAAGGTGGCCAACCTCGAGGATCTGACGCTGGAGGAAAGCGCCGAGCTGATGGCCTTCACCCAGCAGGCGATCCGGGTGATGAAGCGGGTCTCGCGCCCGCACGGATTCAATGTCGGTTTGAATCTCGGTGGCGTGGCCGGTGGTTCACTCGCCGACCATCTGCATCAGCACATCGTGCCGCGCTGGGGCGGGGACGCCAACTTCATCACCATTGTGGGCGGAGTGAAGGTCATGCCGCAGTTGCTGCGGGAAACTCGGGCGCTGCTTTCGGCCGCGTGGAAGGAAGTCGAGTAGCGTGCTCAGCTTCTTCGGCCGCGAGACGTTCTCCAAAGCGACTGCGCCGCTGGGCAGAGCGCTTGTCAGTACCGGACTCACCCCCGACGCGATGACCCTGATCGGCACCGTCGCCTCGATCACAGCCGCGGTCACGCTGTTCCCGACCGGACATCTGTTCTGGGGAACCATGGTGATCTGGCTGTTCGTCATGTTCGACATGCTCGACGGCGCCATGGCCAGAGCGCGCGGTGGCGGCACAAGATATGGTGCGGTACTGGATGCCACCTGTGACCGCGTCGCCGACGGCGCCATTTTCGCCGGGTTGGCCTGGTGGGCGGTTTATCACGAGAACAGTAAGCCGCTGTTCTTCGCGACGCTGGTGGTGTTGGTTACCTCCCAGGTGATTTCGTATGCGAAGGCGCGTGCCGAGGCGAGTGGCCTATCCGCCGACGGTGGACTCATCGAGCGGCCGGATCGGCTGATCATTGTGTTGGTCGGCGCCGGATTCACCGGTATCGGCGGGTATTGGGGGATCGAATGGCTGACCTGGGCCGTGCACGTGGCGATGTGGATTCTGGCGGTGTTGAGCATTATCACGGTGTTCCAGCGAGTATTGGCGGTCCGGAATTCGCCGAGCGCGCGGGACATCATTCCGCCCGCGCCGCCGCAGAATCCGGCAGACGCGACGGAGTCGCCCTCGTGAGTTCCGAGTCCGAAGGCGTCGGCGCGCGGATCAAGTCCGGACTGACGGATTGGGCCTATGCGGTGGGTTGGCGGGTGGTGCGCGCGCTGCCCGAATCGACGGCACGGCGCGCGTTCGATTGGGGCGGTAACCGGGTCGCGGACAAGGCGAATCGCGCTTTTCGTGCCGGTGGTGAGCCGAATCAGTTGCGGCGCAATCTCGCTCGCGTACTCGCTGTGACACCCGCCGAGGTGCCCGACGAGCTGATCCGCGCGAGTATGCGGTCCTATGCTCGCTACTGGCGCGAAGCGTTCCGGCTGCCGACGATGGATCACTCGGCACTGACCGCTTCGGCCGTCGATGGCGTGGAGAATCTGGATGCCGCACTGGCGCGCGGGCGCGGTGTGGTGCTGGCGCTGCCGCACTCCGGGAATTGGGATGCGGCCGGGGTCTGGTTGGTCAACCACAGCGGCACCCTCGCGACCGTTGCCGAACGGCTGAAGCCGGAGTCGCTGTTCGAGCGCTTCGTCGCCTACCGAGAGAGCCTGAATTTCGAGGTGTTCCCGCTGACCGGCGGTGAGCAGCCGCCGTTCACCGCGCTGGCCGCCCGCCTGCGCGCGAACAATGTCGTATGCCTGATGGGTGAGCGGGACCTGACCGGCAAGGGTGTCCCGGTGACCATGTACGGCGAGCGCACCTGGTTGCCCGCGGGTGCGGCGAAGCTGGCCATCGAGACCGGCGCCGCGCTGATCCCGGTGCACGTCTGGTTCACCGTCGATGCCGAAGGTCGCGAAGGCTGGGGGATGAAGACCGAAGCGCCGCTGGATGTTTCGGGCGGTGTCGCGGCAACCACCCAGGCACTGGCCGACCGGTTCGCGGCCAATATCGCCGAGCATCCGGCCGATTGGCATATGTTGCAGCCACAATGGGAGCAGGACCTTTCGGCGCCGCGGCGAGCCAGGATCGCCGCGGCGCAGGCCGGGATGAAAAGCGCCAACGGGGAGAAGACACCATGAAAATCGGCATGGTCTGCCCCTATTCGTTCGATGTCCCCGGTGGTGTGCAGGCCCACGTCGTGGAATTGGCGCGGGTATTCATCGAGCGCGGCCACAAGGTGAGCGTGCTCGCGCCCGCATCGGAGGACACGCCGCTACCCGACTTCGTGGTGTCGGCCGGTCGCGCGGTGGCGATTCCGTACAACGGTTCGGTGGCCCGGTTGTCCTTCGGCCCCATGGCCTACACCAGGATTCGGCGCTGGATCGACGGCAACGACTTCGATGTGCTGCACATCCACGAACCCAACGCGCCGAGCCTGTCCATGCTCGCGCTGAAGATCGCCGAGGGGCCGATCGTGGCCACCTTCCACACCTCGACCACGAAATCATTGGTGCTGAGCACCTTTCAGGGGGTGCTGCGGCCATATCACGAGAAGATCAGCGGCCGGATCGCGGTCTCCGAGCTGGCACGGCGCTGGCAGGTGGAGGCGCTCGGCTCGGATGCGGTGGAGATCCCCAACGGTGTCGATGTGGCCGCGTTCGCGCGTGCCCCGATGCTGCCCGGCTATCCGCGCGCGGGTGGGACGGTGCTGTTCCTCGGCCGCTACGACGAACCGCGCAAGGGGATGGAGGTCCTGCTCGGCGCGCTGCCCGAATTGGTACGCCGACATCCGGATGTCGAGATCCTCATTGTCGGGCGCGGTGACGAGGACCGACTGCGCCGCGAGGCCGGGCCGCTGGCGCGGCACCTGCATTTCCTCGGCCAGGTGTCGGACGAGGAGAAGGCCTCGGCGATGCGCAGCGCGGACGTGTACGTCGCACCGAATCTCGGTGGTGAGAGCTTCGGCATCATTCTGATCGAGGCGATGGCGGCCGGAACCGCTGTGGTGGCAAGCGAATTGGACGCCTTTCGTCGGGTGCTGCGCGACGGTACGGCGGGAATGCTGGTCCCGGTGGGGGATTCGGCTCGACTCGCCGCCGCGCTGGACACCCTGCTCACCGATGATGTGCGCCGCGAAGCCCAGATCCACACCGCCGACCGGGTGGTCGGCGAGTACGACTGGCCGGTGGTCGCCGAACAGATCCTGCGGGTCTACGAAACCGTTACGGTGGGGGATACGCGCGTGCGGGCCGCCGGATGATCGAGTGGTGGGCGCTGCGTGGATCGCGTCACGATATCGGCGATAGCACGGTGAGGGCTGCTTGATGATTACCTTCTCCGCCACAACGGTTCTCGTACTCGCGCTCATCGCGGCGGTGGTCGTCGCCATCGGTCTGTGGGCGGCCTCGACGGCGAACCGGCTCGACCGGCTGCATGTGCGGTCGGATCAGTCCTGGCAGGCCCTCGACGGTGCACTGGCGCGGCGGGCGGTGGTGGCCAGGTCGATTGCCGTGGCCATCGCGGGTCCGACCGATTCCGCGCTGGTCGAGCAGGCGAGACGGTTGACCGCACTCGCCGATCGGGCTGAGCGGGCGGGCCGCGCCGACCGCGAAACCATCGAAAATCAGCTTTCCGCAGCGCTTTCCGCGGTCGATATCGCCCAATTGCGTCCACAGCAGGTCGCCGAGCTCGCCGATGCCGAGGCCCGGGTGCTGATCGCGCGCCGCTTCCACAACGACGCGGTGCGCGACACCCTCGCCTTGCGCACCCGCCGCCCTGTCCGCATTCTGCACCTGGGTGGTACCGCACCACTGCCGACGTATTTCGAGATCAGCGAACGTGCCACCCCGGCCGCTTCGACCGGCCTGGCCGTCGATACCGTCCGCACGTCGGCGCGTGTGGTGCTGCTCGACGAACAGGATCGCGTGCTGCTCATGCGTGGCAACGACCCGAAGACGCCCGAGGTCTCCTTCTGGTTCACCATCGGCGGTGGCGTGGAACCGGGGGAGACCCTGCGCAGTGCCGCGGTGCGGGAGCTGTGGGAGGAGACGGGATACACCGCGGATCCAACCGCCCTGCGCGGTCCGATCTGGCGGCGGGTCGCGGTATTCCCGTTCGACGGTGAACTCATCCGCGCCGAGGAACTGTTCTTCGCTCTGCGCGTCCCGGCCTTCGACCCCAACCCGGGCAATCTGACCGCGGTCGAGCGACGCAGCATCACCGACAACAAATGGTGCACCGGCTCCGATATCGTCGCGCTCGACCACACCGGCGAGACCGTTTACCCCTATCACCTGGACCAGTTGCTCCCCGAAGCCGCGTCGGCCGCATCGGGCGATTCCGATCCCGCGGTGCGGTCCATTCGGTGAGCGGAATTGCCGGGAACGCCCGCTCTGTCCTCGACTACCCGGGTTCCCGCGCAATCGGTGCTCTGGCCGATCACCCTCGATCGGCATGTGGGGCTGGATCTTTCGACTGTGATGTGTTTCACGATCGTGATAGCGTCGCGACTGGATCGGTGCCGCCTGGGTAGTGCTGCTGGGGGGAGCGCTACTGGGAGTTCTGGTGGTACTTCCACTGCAGTGAGATGGTCCGTTGGCGTGTGGAAGGTAAGCAGTACATGTCCTACCTGTTGTTCGATTTCCTGTTGCCGTTGCTGGGTCCGGGCGCCGCCGAGTACTGGGCACAGCTACTGGTGATCGGCCCTCTCTAGAACGAAACCCGGTGTTCGCCGGGGCGGCGAAGCAATTCGTCGACCCGGCGAAGACCGTTCCCGTGCTGGATCCGGGTTCGCGCCGCAGATGTCGGCTCCCGAGCACCGCCCGACCGGTCCAGTCGCCACCGACCACGCGTGGACCCGCTGGTCGGGGCAAGGCCAGTGGTGTCCAACTGGCTATCAAGTGGCCTGATCGGCTTGCCTAGAATCGGTGACGTTACTTCCAAGCGACCCGATTGGCGCACATGACTCAGGAGTTTGCCGTGACCACGCCCGAGACCACCAACACCATCGGCACCGCCCGCGTGAAGCGCGGGATGGCCGAGATGCTCAAGGGCGGGGTGATCATGGATGTCGTCACCCCCGAGCAGGCCAAGATCGCCGAGGACGCCGGCGCGGTCGCGGTGATGGCACTGGAGCGTGTTCCGGCCGATATCCGCGCCCAGGGCGGCGTCTCCCGGATGAGCGACCCGGACATGATCGACGGCATCATTTCGGCCGTCTCGATTCCGGTCATGGCCAAGGCGCGTATCGGCCACTTCGTCGAGGCGCAGATCCTGCAGAGCCTCGGTGTCGACTACATCGACGAATCCGAGGTGCTGACCCCCGCCGACTATGCCAACCACATCGACAAGTGGAACTTCACCGTGCCGTTTGTCTGTGGCGCGACCAATCTCGGTGAGGCGCTGCGCCGGATCACCGAGGGGGCGGCGATGATCCGCTCCAAGGGCGAGGCGGGCACCGGTGACGTCTCCAATGCCACCACCCACATGCGCAAGATCCGCGCCGAGATCCGCAAGCTGTCCGCACTGCCCGAGGACGAGTTGTTCGTCGCGGCCAAGGAACTGCAGGCACCGTACGAACTGGTGCGTGAGATCGCGCAGACCGGCAAGCTTCCGGTCGTACTGTTCACCGCGGGCGGTATCGCCACCCCCGCCGACGCCGCGATGATGATGCAACTCGGCGCCGAGGGGGTCTTCGTCGGCTCGGGCATCTTCAAGTCCGGCAACCCGGCCGAGCGCGCCGCCGCCATCGTCAAGGCGACCACCTTCTACGACGACCCGGATGTGCTCGCCAAGGTTTCGCGCGGTCTGGGCGAGGCCATGGTCGGCATCAATGTCGAGGAGCTGCCGGTTGATCACCGGCTGGCCGAGCGTGGTTGGTGATTCGGCGCCAGGCTGAACTGATTCGACGCCCGCGGCAAGGGGATCCTGCCGCGGGCGCTGCTCGTACTGGGTGATCGTGTGTGGGAGAAGCTGTCGCTGCCCTCATCGTTGTCTTATGCCCGCCACAGAGTTGATGGCTAGCTTCGGAATTCGGTGCACATCGGCGGCCGTGCGGGCAGTTGGCACGGCACCGTCGGGGTCACGGACCTGTCCGAATGGCAAAGGATGATCAGTTGAAGCTTCGTAAGACCGGACGTATCGCGATCGCGGGTCTGGCTGCCGTGGCCGCGCTGGGCCTCTCGGCGTGTGGCAGCGATGACTCGAAGACCGCGACCACGCCCACCAAGACCTCGACCAGCGTCACGAAGTCGAATGCGAACCTCCCGCCGACCCCGAGCGTTGCCGACCTCAACGCCCAGTTGCTCCGCGCGCTGGACCCGTCGGTGCCGAATTCGGAGAAGGTGGATCTGGTGCAGGGTGCCCAGGCGGATCCGGAACTGCCGAACCGCTTGGCGCAGGCCTTCCAGCAGGCGGGCGCCAAGGCCGAGGTCACCGAGGTGAACGCCTACGGTGACGCACTCAATGCCAAGGCGAAGTTCACCGTCAACGGCCAGGAGAACATTGTCGATGTGCCCTTCGTCGCCGAGGACGGCAAGTGGAAGGTCGAAAAGAGTTGGGCCTGCACCATGTTGACCAACCTCGGTCAGCAGTCGACGGCCTGCGGCTGATCTCTGATTCCGGCCGCAGTGGGTTCGGCCGGGGGAGTGATGATTCGAGGCGGCGAGCATTTGCTCGCCGCCTCGCTGCGTTTCTCAACGCGAATATCCCCACCTTTTCCGAGAGATTCGCGTCCGTCGCGGGCTGCTCCCGACGAGTTATGGGATTCCGCAATTGGCATGTTGATACTAAGATATGCGCATTCGACTATATGACCTGCCCGAGTCCGGAGACGTCTCCCACGCAACAGAATTGCCAGGAGGGGCGGCCAGTGGTCTCGGCTGGATACACCTACCGACGAGCGGTGTCGTCTATGCGGACTGCCGGCCGATCGGAATGGTCCCAGCGGATGAAAAAGGTTGGGGTACTGGCGCTGTCGCGGTCGTGGCCGACGAGGGCGGGGATGGTCCATCGATCGTCCGGTGGGGTGCGGCGGTGGAGCGCGGGTTCGGACATGTCGAGGTGAACGGTCAGGTCGAAGTCGAGACCGCGACCCAAAAGCATCGGACCCGCGACGAGCAAGACGGTCCCGGGGGCGGCGGTGCGGATAGCGGAGCGGGCCGAGCGGTCACGGTGCTCGTCCCAGAGCGCCGGGAGCCAGCGGGCGTCGTGGCGCAGCGCCCGGATGACTTCGCGGTCGAGTGCGGCGTAGTCGAACCAGGCGGTGCGATAAGACATTTCGTCAGTGCGGCCGAATTCCATGCGCAGCGAGGCGGGGCGGATGTAGTCGTGCAGCGAGATGACCGCGGCGGCGCGGCCGGTGTCACGCAATGCGATGGCGATGCGCTCCGCGAGCGCCGCGGGTTCGGCCGCGTCGGCTCCGTCGATGGCGATCAGCATCCGCTCGCCCTGCTCGAGGATGCGGCTGCTGACGAGTTCGACGAGGCCGTCCCGGGTGATCGGATCGAAATGCGGCACCGATCCATTCCATCAAACGATGGTGTCGAACCCGGTTTTGGGCGGCGAACGCGGCCATTGCCGTGAGGTCACCGAGAGGCCGCGTGGGCGCGCGGGATAATCTCGGCCTCATGGCGACAATCGAAGAGGCGCTGGAGATCGAGCGGCTCGAGCGGGATATCTTCCGTGGCGCGTCCACCAAGACCCAGCTCGTACGCACATTCGGCGGACAGGTTGCCGGCCAGGCGCTGGTGGCGGCGGTGCGGACGGTGGAACCGCGGTTCCAGGTGCATTCACTGCACGGGTACTTCCTACGGCCCGGAAATCCGGAAGAGCGGACGGTGTATCTCGTGGAGCGGATCCGCGACGGCCGCTCCTTCTGCACCCGCCGGGTCACCGGCGTACAGGACGGCGCCGCGATCTTCACCATGTCGGCGTCGTTCCATGTCGGTGACGCGGGTCCGGAACACCAGGACGAGATGCCGTCCGTGCAGGGTCCGGATGAGCTGCCCGATGCGAGCACCACGACGAGTCCCGAACAACTGTGGGCGATGCGGGAATGGGAGCACTGGGATATCCGCACCGTGCCGCAGGACGTGGTGACCCGCCGCGACGGCGTGGTATCTCCGCAGCAGGTGTGGTTCCGCTACCGGCATGCGTTGCCCGACGACCCGGTCGTGCATATCTGCACCCTCGCCTATATGAGCGATATGACCCTGCTGGGTTCCTCGAAGGTGACACATCCCGACGAGCCGACCCAGAACGCCTCGCTCGATCACGCCATGTGGTTCCTGCGGCCGTTCCGTGCCGACGAGTGGCTGCTCTACGACCAGTCGTCGCCGTCCGCGGGCTTTGGTCGCGCACTGACCGGCGGCAAGATTTTCAACCGCGAGGGTGAGTTGGTGGCGGCAGTTGTGCAAGAGGGCTTGATTCGCACATTACGCGGGGAGTGAGCGTCCAAACGCTTACTATCCCTGGTAATGGAAAATAGCGAACGGTATGTATTCGTTCGGGGTGCCTCGTAGACTGCCGCGCAAAGAAGTCGCCGACCAGGAACGACGGTTTCAATGCGTCAAGAATGGAGGCAGGAATGTGGCTGTCGGGAGCTTTTCCTTCCAGAATGGATCAGGCTATTCGGACCGGATCGATAATCCGGACGAATACCGCACCTACAACATAGCCATCGGCCGGGGAGCGGCGGACAATCAGACGAATGCAACCGTCTGGTTGTACGCGCGGTCGGACGCTCAAGGGGATTCGACCTACCTCAACCCGGGCACCGGCACCTATCTGAGCACCGGCTATCAGAGCTGCAAATTCACCGGTTGACCCGGCTCGACCAGCGGTGGCAGTGAGTGTGGCCGACTTACGCCACCGCGGCCGGATGAGCCTTCGTCGGGCTCAAACCACCTGGACTCGCAGGTGGCAGACCACGGTGTCGGCCATCCGACGGAGTTCGCGTTCGAGTTCATCACTGCGATGACTGGGCAGCACCCGGTCCCAGCCGGTCGGCGGATCGATCTCGGCGATGACGACGACCTTGCGTCGGCCGGAGAAGTTCTCGCGGACATAGCGGGCGACGGGTCCGCCGACGGTGGCATCGCTGTCCTCGAGCAGGACCAGCCGGACCTCGGGATGCCACGCCTCCCAGGCCTTGGTGAACGCCTTCACCGATTCGTCGGGCAGACAAACATGCACGGCGACAATGTCTTTGCCGATGGACATGGCGGCCGAGAGCGCTTCGCGGCTGAGTTCGGAGACCTCGGAGATCGGCACTACGATCGCGGTACCGGTGGCCTGGGGCTGGTCCGGGATCACGCCGTTGCCGCGGCAGCCGCCGATTTTGATGTAGGCGTCGCGAATTCGCTCCATACCGAGCACGAGTGCGGGCAGCACCAGCACGATCAGCCACGCGCCGTCGGTGAATTTCATTGCGATGGTGACGATGGCGGCGACGCAGGTGAGCACCGCACCGAAACCGTTGAGTGCGATTCGCCAGTGCCAGCCCGTGGTCCTGGTCTGCCACCAGTGCCGGACCATACCGATCTGCGCGATGGTGAATCCGACGAAGACGCCGATCGCGAACAACGGAACGAGCGCGTTCATATTGCCGCGCGCCCCGATCAACAGCACCCCGGCCGTCACACCGAGAGTGAGTACGCCATAGCGGTACACCTGACGCGGTGAGGTGACCGCAAACCGGTGCGGTAGACAGTTGTCGTCGGCCAGAATCCGGGTGAGTGTCGGGAGCCCGCCATAGGAAGTGTTGGCGGCCAGAGCAAGCAGCACGACCGTCGCGAATTGCACAATGTAGTAGCTGATTCCGTGCCCGAGTGCCGCCTCGGTGAGCTGGGACAGCACAGTCGTACCGTCGATCGGGTGCACCGAGAACTTCTCGATGAGCACCGCGAGCCCGATCAACATGATGCCGAGTAGTGCGCCGAGCGCCACTTCCGCGCGCTGGGCGCGTTTCACCTTCGGCTTGGCGAAGCTGGGCACCGCGTTCGCGATCGCCTCGACTCCGGTCAGCGCCGCGCAGCCGCTGGAGAATGCCTTGAGCAGCAACAACACTCCGACGGTGTGCATATCGCCCATGGCTGCGGCACCGCTGGTGACATCGGCTGGTTCGGAGCGCATCAGCCCGCCGATAAGGACGGCGAAGATACCCGCGACGAAGACGATCGTCGGAAGCATGAAGGCACGCGCACTTTCTCGGATGCCGAGCAGGTTGAGCGCGGTGACCCCGACCAGTATCGCGATGCAGATCCACACCGTGTACCCGTGCAGCGCCGGAAATGCCGAGGTCAGAGCCGCGACACCGGCTGCGATCGAGACCGCGACATTGAGGATGTAGTCGACGATCAACGAGGCCGCGGCGACCAGGCTGGTGCGGTGGCCGAGGTGCCGCTTCGCTACCGCGTACGCGCCGCCGCCGTCGGGGAAGGCCGCGATCACCTGCCGGTAGGAGGCGACCAGCACGGCGAGCAGGGCAGCGATCGCGAGGGTCACCGGCAGCGTCATCCCGAGTCCGGCGCCACCGGCGGTGGCCAGCACCAGCACGATTGCTTCCGGACCGTAGGAGACCGATGCCATGGCATCGAGGGAGAGTCCCGCCAAGCCGGTCGATACGGTCAATCCCCGGCGCTCCGACGCGGTATTCGCTTCCGCACGCGGCGCGGGCGCCTTGCGCGGCAACAAGGTAATCACATGTGTGAGTGTCGACCGGTTTCGGGCATATGAACCCGGTCTTGACGCAACGTTGACGGCCACCGTGAGCGGAGCCACAGCGACCCGCCTCGTAAGCTCGTGGCGTGAACGCATCGGTCGCCGCACCCGCAACGGGTGCGCAGCAGAGTCCCGACCGGCCGACCATCGGCGTGCTGGCCCTGCAGGGTGATGTGCGCGAGCATGTCACCGCGCTCGCGGAATGCGGTGCGCAACCGGTACTGGTGCGTCGCGTGTCCGAGCTCGCCGCGGTGGACGCGCTGGTGTTGCCCGGCGGTGAATCGACCGCGATCAGCAAGCTGCTGGAGGTCTTCGAACTCCTCGAACCGCTGCGCGCACGGCTGCGGGAAGGTATGCCCGCCTTCGGATCCTGCGCCGGGATGATCCTGCTCGCCTCCGAGGTGCTCGACACTCGCCCCGATGCCCAACATTTGTCCGGGATCGATATGACGGTGCGGCGGAATGCTTTCGGTCGCCAGGTCGATTCGTTCGAGACCGATCTGGAGTTCGCGGGCCTGACCGATGGCCCGGTGCGGGCGGTGTTCATCCGGGCGCCCTGGGTGGAGCGGGTCGGCGCGGGTGTCGAGGTGCTGGCGACGGTGCCCAGTGGCCCGGCGGCCGGGCGCATCGTCGCGGTGCGGCAGGGCCGGGTGGTCGCGACGTCGTTCCATCCCGAGGTCACCGGCGATCTGCGGGTGCACCGGATGTTCGTCGATCTGGTTCGCACCGCCCAGTAGTCGCCCTCGGGAAGCCGCTGTAACCGGACGAGTAGGCTGGCAGAGTTGTCAACCCGGCCGGTGCGGGTACCGTGCGCACGATCAGACGTGCTGTCGACTGGAGGAAGTAGGGAATGAGCGGCCACTCCAAATGGGCCACCACCAAGCACAAGAAGGCGGGGATCGACGCGAAGCGCGGCAAGCTCTTCGCCAAGTTGATCAAAAACATCGAGGTGGCGGCCCGCACTGGTGGCAGTGACCCGGCGGGCAATCCGACGCTGTACGACGCGATCCAGAAGGCGAAGAAATCGTCGGTTCCGAACGACAACATCGAGCGTGCCCGCAAGCGCGGCGGCGGCGAAGAGGCCGGCGGTGCCGACTGGCAGACCATCATGTACGAGGGCTACGGCCCCAATGGTGTCGCGGTGCTGATCGAATGCCTCACCGACAACCGCAACCGCGCCGCGGGCGAAGTGCGCGTGGCGATGACCCGTAACGGCGGAAATATGGCCGACCCGGGTTCGGTCTCCTACCTGTTCCACCGCAAGGGCGTCGTGACCTTGGAGAAGAACGGGCTGTCCGAGGACGATGTGCTGATGGCCGTGCTCGACGCGGGTGCGGAGGAGGTCAACGACCTGGGTGATTCCTTCGAGGTCATCAGCGAACCGTCGGATCTGATCCCGGTGCGCAAGGCGCTGCAGGACGCCGGAATCGATTACGACTCCGCCGAATCCGGCTTCCAGCCGTCGGTATCGGTAGCCGTCGACATCGACGGCGCGCGCAAGGTGTTCAAGTTGGTCGACGCGCTCGAGGACAGCGACGACGTACAGAACGTCTACACCAACGTGGACATCTCCGATGAGATCGGCGCCCAGTTGGAGCAGGACTGACGCGGCATTGTCGGTGTAGGGGTCTCGATGACGTACAGAACGTCACTGCATCCGATGGTGGACATTTCCGATGAGATCGGCGCCCAGTTGGAGCAGGACTGACGCGGCATTGTCGGTGTAGGGGTCTCGATGACGTACAGAACGTCACTGCATCCGATGGTGGATATTTCCGATGAGATCGGCGCCCAGTTGGAGCAGGACTGACGGGGCATTGTCGGTGTAGGGGTCTCGATGACGTACAGAACGTCACTGCATCCGATGGTGGACATTTCCGATGAGATCGGCGCCCAGTTGGAGCAGGACTGACGCGGCACGTCATCGACCAGCGCCTCGGGGCGGTTCGCGGACATGCGGACCGCCCCGAGTGCACTTCGCACCCGGCTCGGGCTGGTTATTCCGCGATTCGTGTCCGATCGGACCACTCGTAGACCGGAAGCCGCCCTTCGGGCGTATCGGCCTCCCGGTTGGTGACCTTGAAATGCTCGTATCCGCCGCGGAATTCGACCTTGAGTTCGACGCCGGGCGGCGTGATCGGAACGATGCGAGTGGGCAAGTCTTTCGGCCCACCTTCGAGGACAGCCTTCACAACATTGCTCATCCTTCGGATGGTAGGTCCCGAATGTGATGCATGCCACAAACGTGGCCGAAGATCCGTGCTGTCCTGGGGGAATTCCGATGCCGCGACCCGGGGTGATGGCCGAGAGTCACGATGCGGTCGGCTGAAGATTGCTAAAAGTCAGCCGACTGTAGTTCCCGTGTTCGGGGCAGGTGATCTCGGCGGTGTAACAATTGCGACTCGACTGCTGATTAAGAATCGAGGGTTGCGACAAAGCGTCGCGGCCTACCCGATCCGGCTCCAGTGCACCGAGGACTTGCCCCGACCGGAAAGAGACCAGTCATCATGAGTCGATCCCTGGCTGACAAGCATCCCGGCGATTCGATCGATCTGAACGTCACTCTCGCCCCACTCGCGGTTGCGATGGGACTGGCCCTGCTCATCGCCGCATTCGCGACGGTGAACCGGATGCCCGGCTGGGCTGCCGACTATGGTGCGAGCCTGGTGTACTTCGCGATCTTCCTATATGTGGCGATCGCCGGACGCCTGACCTGGTGGGGTGTCGACATTCTGATCGGCCGCGGCAAGAAACGCTGACTCTCGCTCACGGCACCGTGAGCACCAATTTGCCGACGGTGCGACCGGTTTCACCGAGCGCGTGCGCCTTTGTGGCCGCCGTAAACGGGAAGACCCCGGCAATGGCCGGGTGCAGTACACCGGATTCGGCGAGTTCCGCGAGTGCGGTCATACCGGCGTGATCGTCCTCGACCAGCATGCGTGCGGCGCGGACGCCCAATTGCTGTGCCTCGGTGGCCAATTCGGTCGCCCCGAAAGCCCGCAGCGAGACCAACAAGCCGTCCGGGCGGAGTGTGCGCAGCGAGCGCACGCTGTTCTCATCATCGATCGAATCCAGCACGACATCGACATCGCGGACCGCGTCGACGAAATCGATGGTGCGGTAATCGATCGTCTCGTCCGCGCCGATTTCGCGCAGGAATTCGTGGTTGGCCGCGCTCGCGGTGCCGATGATGTACGCGCCGCGCGCCTTGGCGATCTGAACCGCGAAGTGTCCGACGCCACCCGCCGCCGCATGGATCAGGATGCGTTGTCCGGCTTGTAGTTTCGCGGTATCGATGAGGGCTTGCCAGGCGGTGAGCGCGGCCAGGGGGATGGCGGCGGCCTGAATGTGATCCAGATTCACCGGCTTCGGGGCGAACGCGCGGGCGGGACCGACGACGTATTCGGCGAAAGCGCCGTGTCCATGGGGATACGGGAGCATGCCGAAGACCGCGTCGCCCGGCTCGAACAGGGTGACCCCGATGCCCGTAGCGACCACTTCGCCGGATACATCCCAACCCAGTACGAACGGCGGTTCGCCGAGGAAGAGTCCGGCGACGCCGCGGTGCCGCCAATCGGTCGGGTTGAGACCGGCCGCTCGTACCCGGACCAGAATCTCGCCGGGGCCGGGCGTGGGAATCGGCAGTTCGACTTCGGTCAGGACCTCGGGGCCGCCGAGCACATCCTGGCTGATCGCGCGCATGGTGGTGTCGTTCATGTCGTTCAGCCTGCCGTCGGCGGCAATGCGAGAAAATGGCACAATTGCCATTATTCGATAGAATCGCGCCATGGTGGCTACCTCGGATGAGCAATCGGTGCGACATCGGGTGGTCGTGCTCGCTTTGGACGGTGTATATCCATTCGAGCTCGGCATTCCGAGCCGGGTTTTCGGCACCGCCGCGGATCGGTACGAGGTGAGCACCTGCTCGATCGATGGCGCACCGGTGCCGAGCCGAGCCGATTTCGCCATTGCGGTCCAGCACGACAGTCGGGCGCTGGCGACCGCCGACACCGTGGTCATCCCGGCCTGCGATATCGATATAGCGCTCGGTGGCACACTGCCGCCGCCGGTGGCCGCGGCATTCGCGGGTATCCGACGGGGCACCCGCATCGTGTCGATCTGTACCGGCGCATTCGTAGCCGCCGCCGCCGGATTGCTCGACGGTCGTCCCGCGACGACGCACTGGAATGTGGCGGAACTGTTCCGGCGCACCTTTCCTCGGGTGCGACTGAATACCGATGTCCTCTATGTCGACGACGGCGACGTGCTCACCTCGGCGGGCGCGGCGGCAGGCATAGATCTCTGTCTGCACCTGGTGCGCCGCGACCACGGCAGTGCGGTCGCCAATACGGTGGCGCGTCGCTGCGTGATGCCGCCGTGGCGTGATGGTGGCCAGGCGCAATACATCGAGCAGCCGGTGCCGCCGTCGACTTCGCCGGGGACGGCGGCCGCCAGGCACTGGGCCCTCGCGAATCTCCAATTGCCTTTGACCATGGATGATCTGGCCGCCCAGGCCCGAATGAGCAAGCGCACCTTCGCTCGTCGCTTCCGCGACGAGGTCGGCATGAGCCCGGGGCGCTGGCTCATCCAACAGCGCGTCTTCCGCGCCCGCCAACTCCTCGAATCGACCGAGTTGACCGTGGACCGCATCGCGGGCGAGGTCGGCTTCGCCACCGGCAGCTCACTACGCCAACACCTGCACGATTCCATCGGCGTATCGCCGCTGGCCTATCGGCGAACCTTTCGTGCGGAGTCGGTCGCGCCGGCCGAAGTGCTCGGCTGAGCCGAAACCCGATTCATCGACCGCGCAATCGGTTTCAGGTCGCGTCGGGCACCGGGAGACCCACGCGGGCGACGATCCACGGGAACGACGAGGTGAACGCGGCCGAAGCGAATTGCCAGGTGTGGCCGCCCTGGGTGGTGTGGATGGTGCAGTCGATGCCGACTTCGTGGCCTGCGTCGCACAGCTTTTCCGCGGCGCCGACCTCACCGGTGTCGAAAACTCCGTCGTGGCCGCCCATACCGACGGCGTCGTCGTCGGCGGCCGCGGACTGTTGATGTGCGCCATGGGATCCCGGACCGGATTTGGGCGGGGTGAGATCGTCGAACAGACCCGCCATGCCGGTGTACGGGCCGTGTTCGGCCATGACGGTGAGCGGATCGAAGGCGGCCCAGCGGTCGGCGTCGCCACCGAAAAGCCTTCGGATCGTTTGTTCTTTATTACCCGAGGCCGGGCCGAGATCGCCGGCGATGTCGACGAAGGTACGCACCAATTCGGGGTGCATGACCGCCAGATCGACCGCGCAGGTTCCGCCCATGGACCAGCCGACCACCGCCCAGTTCTGCGGATCGGCCGAGGCACCGAACCGCGATTCGAGGTAGGCGGGCACATCTCGGGTCAGATGGTCGGCGGCATCGCCGCGTGGACCGTTCACGCATTCGGTGTCATTGTTGAAGCTGCCGCTGGAGTCGACGAAGACGAGGATCGGCGCGCGTCCGCCGTTGGCGGCGGTGAACTTGTCCACCTCGGGCATGATCTGGCCGCTGCGGATCCAGTCGGCGGGCGTGTTGAATTCGCCGCCGATCATCATGACGACCGGCAGCGTCGGCGGCGTCGGACCGGTGAACCAGGCCGGTGGCAGGTACACGTATTCGGTGCGATGCGGAAAGCCGCTGCCCGCGTCCGGAATTCGCACCGGCACGATCTTGCCGGTCGAGACATCGGTATTGCGCAGTCCGGGCAGCGCATCGATATCGGTCTGATTCGGCAGCGGACCCGCGGTGAGCGCATTCCACGCGGACTGCACGGTGGGGTAGTAGCCCACCCACTGATTGAGCACGATGCCGGTGCTCAACAGCGCCAGCGGTATGGCGAGCACAGAGACACCGCGTCGCCACCACCTGGCACTGCGCCAGCCGAGCGCGGCTATCGCGATCGCCGCGACCGCGATGCCGACACAGGCCCACAGTTCGACCGGGGCGGGATCCGAGGCCAGCCCCTGATTGTTCACATACGCCCACGCCGCCACCGCACCCGCCGCGCCGAGTACCACGCAGACCGGCAGCAGCACCAACCGCCAGCGCCGGGTCCGCCAGCCGATCGCCAGGATGAATGCGGCCACCCCGACCAATTCGACGGTCACCGGCAGCCAGCCGTGCAGCAGCGATATGCCGTGATGAAAGCCGTTCTGATAGTTCGGATTCAGATTCGCCGAAGGTAGCCGCGGTGGTGGCGGCGGTGTCACGGGGGCCGCGGGCGCGGCGAGCGGGGCACGGACTACGGGCACCTACGGCATTGTCGAGACCATTCCTCGAGAAAGCCTGTGAATTCGCTCCAGCAAACCTGGGTTCCCTGAAACGCTGGTAGAGCGCAGGTCGATAACCGCACAGGTGAACCGGACGCCGAACAGTCTTGTCCGGTAAGGTTCAATAGCTGGTCGTGCATGGATTCGGGAGGGGTGCACATGACTTATCAACCACCGCCGCAGTATCCGCAGTATCCGGGGCAGGGGTATCAGGGCTACCCGGGATATCCGCCGCAGCCGCCCAAGGGTAAGCCGGTGTGGCCGTGGGTGCTCGGTGGCGTCTTCCTGGCGATAGTGCTCACCGTCGGCGGCTGCGTAGCAGTCTTCGGATCCATCGCCTACCGGATCGACAGGGAGTCGAAGAAGGAAACCTCGATAACCTATGAGATCACCGGCTCCGGCACCGCCGATATCTCTTACACCAGTGGCGATTTCGACACCACCGATGCCAACGATTCACCGCTGCCGTGGACGAAGGCCGTGACCGTGACCGGATACGTCCGCACCGGCCGGGTGTCGGCGAGCGTCAGTGGCTCCGGCGGCGGCACGGTGACCTGCCGAATCCTGCAGGACGGCAAGGTGATCGTCGAGGATTCGGATTCCGGCAGCTACGCGTACGTGAGCTGCTACCACACGTTCGACTGACCCGCGACCACCCGAATCCCGGACGGGCACCGTGTCCTTGGTGCAGGGCGCGCGCCGTGTCCACTAGACTCTCGAACAATTGTTCGTGCCTTCGAGAGGGGATCGTGTGCGGGTGATGGGCGTCGACCCGGGACTCACCCGGTGCGGCCTCAGCATCGTCGAGGGCGGGCTGGGGCGGAAGGTGACGGCGCTCGATGTCGACGTGGTGCGCACCCCCGCCGATATGGACCTGGCACACCGGCTGATGGGCGTCGCCGACGTCGCCGAACGCTGGATGGACACGCATGAACCCGATGCCGTCGCGATCGAGCGAGTGTTCGCACAGCACAACGTGCGCACCGCGATGGGGACCGCGCAGGCGGGCGGCGTGATCGCCCTGGCGGCCGCGCGGCGGGGGATACCGGTGGCCTTCCACACCCCGAGCGAGGTGAAGGCCGCCGTCACCGGCAACGGCACCGCGGACAAGGCTCAGGTGACCGCGATGGTGACGCGTATCCTCGGGCTCCAGGTCGCGCCGAAACCGGCGGATGCGGCCGATGCGCTGGCCCTGGCTATCTGTCATTGTTGGCGGGCGCCGCTGATGGCGCGGATGGCCGAGGCCGAGGCGCGCGCCGCGGAGGCGCAGCGGCGGTACACACAGCGGCTTGCCGAACAACGGAAGGTGGTGCGCGGGTGATCGCGTCGGTACGCGGTGAGGTGCTCGAGATCGCGCTCGATCATGTGGTGATCGAGGCGGCGGGCGTGGGCTACCGGCTCAATGTCACCCCGGCGACGCTGTCCACACTGAGCCGCGGCGAGGAATCCAGGCTGTTCACGGCGATGATCGTGCGCGAGGATTCGATGACGCTGTTCGGATTCGCCGATACCGAATCACGTGACCTGTTCGGCCTGCTGCAGACAGTCTCCGGAGTCGGCCCCCGGCTGGCCATGGCGGTGCTCGCGGTGCTCGAGCCCGAGGCGTTGCGCAAGGCGCTGGCGGAGAGCAATGTCGCGGCGCTGACCCGGGTGCCCGGCATCGGGAAGCGCGGTGCCGAGCGCATGGTTGTCGAGTTGCGTGACAAGGTGAATCTCGTTCCGGTACAGCCGGGTCCGCCCGGCAGTACGCCGACGCCGGTGCTCACGCCGGTGCGTGAGCAGGTTGTCGAGGCGCTGGTCGGACTCGGATTCCCGATCAAACAGGCCGAACCCGCGGTCGATGCGGTACTCGCCGAGAACTCGGCCGCCGATACTTCGATCGCGTTGCGGGCCGCGCTCGGTTCGCTGGGGAAGAATCGGTAAGACGTCATGGATCACGATCCCGAACCGGACGCCGAATCCCAGGTCAGTGCAAGCTATCTCACATCCGACGGCGATATCGAGGCCAGTCTGCGCCCGAAATCCCTGGACGATTTCATCGGCCAGCCGCGCGTCCGTGAACAGCTCACGCTGGTGCTGCGCGGCGCCAAACAGCGCGGCGGCACCCCGGACCATGTGCTGCTGTCCGGTCCGCCCGGCCTCGGCAAGACCAGTATGGCGATGATCATTGCCGCCGAACTCGGTACCGCACTGCGCATTACATCCGGTCCGGCGCTGGAACGCGCGGGCGATCTCGCCGCGATGCTGAGCAATCTGGTCGAGGGCGATGTGCTGTTCATCGATGAGATCCACCGGATCGCCCGGCCCGCCGAGGAGATGCTCTACCTCGCCATGGAGGATTTCCGCGTCGACGTGGTCGTGGGGAAAGGCCCCGGGGCAACGTCGATTCCGCTCGATATCGCGCCGTTCACCCTGGTCGGCGCAACCACCCGCTCCGGTGCACTCACCGGACCGCTGCGCGATCGCTTCGGCTTCACCGGCCATATGGATTTCTACGAACCCGACGAACTCCTGCGCATCCTGCAGCGCTCGGCCCATATCCTGGGCGTCGCCATCGACCGCGATGCCGCCGCCGAGATCGCGGGCCGCTCCCGCGGCACTCCTCGTATCGCCAACCGCCTGCTGCGCCGCGTCCGCGACTATGCCGAGGTTCGTGCCGACGGCATGATCACCCGTCCCATCGCCCAGGCCGCACTCGAGGTCTACGACGTGGATGTCCTCGGCTTGGACCGCCTCGACCGCGCCGTGCTCGGCGCGCTGGTCCGCAGCTTCGGCGGTGGGCCCGTTGGTGTTTCGACGCTCGCGGTCGCGGTGGGGGAGGAGGCCGCGACCGTCGAAGAGGTCTGCGAGCCATTCCTCGTCCGTGCGGGCATGGTCGCCCGCACCCCGCGCGGCCGTGTCGCGACCGCCGCCGCCTGGGAACACCTCGGTCTCGTGCCGCCCCCCGATCTCGTCTTCGGCTCCATCGAAGTCCGCGGCCGCGAACCCCACCCGACCCTCGACCTCTTCGACTGAACCCTGGAGCCGCGTTGCGGCCAGTTAGCGGTGGTTGTTTTCGAGGGCGGTGACGACGAGATCGAGGAAGGCATCGACCTCGTCGCGGGCGTAGCCGCGGGTGCCGAGGCGGGCCTCGGTGAAGCGGACGGCGCGCACGTCGGCAATGGTCAGGCTGCCGTGACTGCCATGTGCGAGAGTGGCGGCGACCAGGTCCAGGAAGGCGTCTACTTCTTCGGTGTCGTAGCCGCGGCGGCCGACCGCGGCCTGGGTGAACTGGATACGGTGCACATCGTCGGGGGTGAGCAGCGCGGCGGGACCGGAGCCGTTGCCACCGGCGGGGACCGGGCGGGCGCCGCGTTGCCGGTACTCCAGTTCGATGCGGACCCGGTCCAGGAATTCGTCGACTTGATCGGCCTGGTAACCGCGGCCGCCGAAGCGCGGGACGTCGAAGGCGACATGGCGGATATCGTCGGCGGTCAGCACGCCTTGGCCGGCCAATGTCGCCGAGACCAGTTCCAGGAACGCATCGACCTCATCGGCGTGGTAACCGCGGTGCCCCATGGGTGGCATGGCGAAGTGGATTCGGCTCACGTCATCGGGGGTCACCTGCGACATTGTTCCAGGTACGCTGCCCTGCTCGCGTCGAATGCGGATTTTTCGAACTAGGCGGTCTCTGCCGAACACGTGTTGCCCCCGTGGGCCGGTCGATCCGGAACTCACCCTAGCCGGAATCGACTCACCTAGCCGCCGGAGATCTGCCGGATTTCAGTCCTTGCGCACACCGTCGATCAGCAGCCGCCGGATTGCCTCGTTCAACTCCTGCACCGCGGCCTCGTCCGGATTGCGCAGCCCGTGCAGGATGCCGGCGAGCAGCATGCCCGTCACCGCCTTGGCGGTGTGCTTGGTATCGAGATCCGCACGCAGATAACCGAGTTCGACGCCGTGCGACAGATAGCCCGCGGTGAGCGCGTCGGCCATATCGAGCAGGCCATAGAGCCGGGTGGTCAGTTCGTCATCGATACCGGTGGCGTGGAACAGCAGCAGTTGGGCGACCCGGCGATCGTCCACCAGGATTCGGGTGAGTGCGGTGCCGATGCGATCGATCTGGGCGCGGTATTCGTCAAGGGAGGTGGCGGCGTCGGGCGCGTTGTCGGTGCCGAGCGCCTCGATGATGCGGGTGGCCAGATCGTCGATGACCACGTCGATGATCTCGCGCTTATTGCTGAAGTACCGGTAGAAGGTGCCGTGGCCGATGCCCAGTTCGTTGGCGATATCGGCGATGCCGGTGGCGTGATAGCCCTTCTCGGCGAAGCAGACGAAGGCGGTATCGATGATTTCCTGCCGCAGCTCGGCCTTGCGCCGCTGGATCGCATTTCCGGCCGCTGGGCGGGGCGCACGCGTGGATGGCTTCGTCACGTCTCCGATGATACGGTGTTCACAAACGGAATGATGTGTCATTCCGTGAGGGATGGTTCCTACATTCCCGATGGAATGTTTAAGCAGGAGGTTCGACGTGGCGCCTCAATACGACGCGGTCGTGGTCGGTGCGGGATTCGGCGGCATGGGAGCGGGCATCGAGCTCGACCGGCTGGGGCTGAGCAATTTCGTCATTCTGGAGCGCGAGGACGACCTCGGCGGCACCTGGCATGTCAATCACTACCCGGGTCTCGCGGTCGATATCGCCTCGGTGACCTACTCGTATTCCTTCGAGCCCAACCCGTATTGGACGCGCCTGTTCGCACCGGGCCGGGAGCTCAAGAGGTACGCCGCCCATGTTGCCGACAAATACGGCCTGCGCCGCCGGATGCGCTTCGGCACCGTGGTGGACGGCGCCCGCTGGGACGAGGAGCACCAGCATTGGGTCGTCTCCATCGACGGCGGTGAAACCCTCACCGGCCGTTATCTTCTCACCGCCACCGGCTTCCTGTCCCAGCCCTACACGCCGCCGTTTCCCGGCATCGATTCATTCGCGGGCAAGATCATCCACACCACCGCGTGGGAGGACGATTTCGACCTGACCGGCCGCAGGGCCGCCGTCATCGGCACCGGTGCCACTGCCGTGCAGCTGATACCCGAGGCCGCGAAGAAGACCAAGGAACTCACGGTGTTCCAGCGCACCCCGATCTGGGTGGTGCCGAAGATCGACACCGCGATTCCCGCGCCGGTGCAGCGGCTGTTCGCGCGGGTGCCCGCCACTCAGAAGGCCGCGCGGCTGGTCAACACCAGTCTGCTCGAGGCGCTCATGGTGATCGGCGTATTGCACTTCAAGCAGGCCAAGCCGATGAATCTGGCCGCGGGCGTACTCGCCAAGGCGCATCTGCGGGCTCAGGTGCGCGATAAGGAAATCCGCAAGCAGCTCACCCCGCATTACGATTTCGGCTGCAAGCGTCCCACCTTCTCCAACCAGTACTTCAAGACGTTCAATCAGCCGAATGTCCGGTTGGAGACCGATTCGATCGATCACATCGAGGCCGACGGCATCGTCACCGCCGACGGACACAAGACCGAGATCGACACCTTGATCCTGGCCACCGGCTTCAACCTGTGGGATGTGAACTTCCCGGCCATCGAGGTCATCGGCCGCGACGGTGTGGATCTCGGAAAGTTCTGGCGCGACAACCGGTTCCAGGCCTACGAGGGCATCACCGTGCCGAAGTTCCCGAACTTCCTCAGCCTCAACAGTCCGTATTCCTACAGCGGCCTGTCCTACTTCACCACCATCGAGGCCCAGATGAAGCACATGGGTCGGCTACTCGGTGAAATGTTCCGGCGCGGCGAGACCACCTTCGAGGTGACCGAGCAGGCGAATACCCGGTTCCTGGACCGCGTCACCGAGAAGCTGGGTTCCTCGGTGTTCTACGGCGGCGATTGCGCGACCGCGCGCAGTTACTACTTCAACCCGCACGGCGAGGCCGCGCTACTGCGCCCGACCAGCACCGTCAATGCCCACCGCGAGGCGGTGAGCTTCCCGCTCGACGACTACACCTACGGCAAGATCGCCTAGACACCCATTGCGCGGCCCCGTGATCGTCGCTCGGTCGCGGGGGTTCGTGCTGTCCTGGAGTCGCTCGAGACCCGCATTCCGGTACGTCAAGGGTGTGCCGGTGTGGTGGTGCCGACATGAGCTGGCAGACTGTTGGGGTAATAGCCCACTACCACCCACAGACTAGGGACTGACTTCGACGATGGAACTTCTGTTTCCGCTCCTACTGGTAGCCCTGCTCGTGCCCATGTTCCTCGGTGTGCGTCGCCAGAAGCGCGAGGCCGAGAAGGTCACGACCATGCAGGAAAGCCTGAAGGTCGGCGATCAGGTCACCACCACGTCGGGTCTGTACGGCACCGTGGTCGATCTCGACGACACCACGGTCGATCTCGAGATCGCCGAGGACGTCATCACCACCTGGCTGCGTCAGGCCATCCGTGACGTGCGCACCGAGGACGAAACCACGGATGAGACCGTGACCGACGAGGCCGAGACCGGTCCCGTCGAGGAGTCCGCGGAGCAGACCGAAACCCGGCTGACCAAGGACTGACCGGTTCCGCTGGCCTCCGTAGCGACTGCTTGCAGGCCGCTCGAAAGGACCAGCCCGCGCGCGCAGATCGCCGCGGGCCATCCGTCCGGGTGCCCGGCCGTGCGCGCCCGACCGTTCCACCTTCGACTTCCGCCTAGGAGATGACGAACTGTGCCACCTTCCCAGGGATCGGCGCATCCGCTCCGGTTGCTCGGCGTCTACGCCGTGCTGCTGGCCGTGATCTATGCGCTGGTGTTCTTCGCCGGTGACCATTCCCCGACCCCCAAGCTCGGCATCGACCTGCAGGGTGGTACCCGCGTCACCCTGACCGCCCGTACCCCCGACGGCAGCAAGCCCAGCCAGGACAGCCTGCGCCGGGCGCAGACGATCATCGAGAACCGCGTCAACGGCCTCGGTGTCTCGGGTTCCGAGGTCGTCATCGACGGCGACAACCTGGTGATCACGGTTCCGGGTGACGACGGTGGCCAGGCCAAGGCGCTGGCGACGACCGCCAAGCTCTACATCCGGCCGGTGCTGTCGGCGGTGCCCGCGGTCGGTGGTAAGGCATCGTCGCAGACGTCGGGTACCGCGGGGACGGCGACGCCGGGCACGGTTCCGGACACCACCCAGCTCAACCCCGACGGCGCCGTGCCGACCCAGCCCGCGCCCACCACCGAGGCGACGCCGACCACGGAGTCCGCACCCGCTGCGGAGTCGACCCCGCAGCCGCGCGTCTTCCCCGCGCAGGCCCCGACCTCGCCGCCGGCCCCGCCCGGCGGTCTGACGCCGCAGGAACAGGCGAAGAAGGAGATCGCGGACGCCAAGGCGACCAGGCAGAGCGCCGATCCCGCGGTGCAGCAGGCCGCGATTGCCGCGATGGACTGCAATAAGTCCGACCCGCTCGCCGGTAACGACGATCCGAATCTGCCGCTGGTCACCTGCTCCACCGACGGCAAGGAAATCTTCCTGCTGGACAAGAGCCGCATCGACGGCCAGGAGATCAAGAACGCCACCTCCGGACTCAACCAGCAGCAGGCGCGCCACGAGGTGAACCTCGAATTCAAATCCGGTGGTTCCGATGCGTGGGCCTCGCTGACCGGTGAGTACATCAACAAGCGGGTCGCATTCGTGCTCGACTCCAAGGTGGTCAGCGCGCCGGTTGTGCAGTCGGGGCCGCAGCAGGGTGGTCGCACCACCATCTCCGGCAGCTTCACCGCGGCCAGCGCCAAGGAACTCGCGAACACCCTGAAGTACGGTTCGCTGCCGCTGTCGTTCCAGACCTCCGAGGCCGAGACGGTTTCGGCGACACTGGGTCTGTCCTCGCTGCGCGCGGGTCTGCTCGCGGGTGCGATCGGTCTCGCGGTCGTGCTGCTGTACTGCCTGCTCTACTACCGGATGCTCGGCTTCCTCGCCGGATTCTCGCTGATCGCCTCGGGTGTCGCGGTGTACGGCATCATCGTGCTGCTCGGCCGGTGGATCGGATTCACACTGGATCTGGCCGGTATTGCCGGTCTGATCATCGGTATCGGTCTGACCGCCGACTCCTTCGTGGTGTTCTTCGAACGCATCAAGGACGAAATGCGCGAGGGTCGCAGCTTCCGTTCGGCCGTGCCGCGCGGTTGGCAGCGGGCTCAGCGCACCAACCTCTCCGGTAAGACCGTCAGCCTCATCGCCTCGGTGGTGCTCTACATTCTCGCCGCCGGTCAGGTGAAGGGCTTCGCGTTCACGCTCGGTATCACCACCGTCCTGGACGTGATCGTGCTCTATCTGGTGACCGCGCCATTGATGATGTTGGCCTCGCGCTCGTCGTTCTGGGCGAAGCCGTCGGTCAACGGGCTCGGTGCGATTCAGGAAGTGGCCAGGGAGCGCAGGGCCGGCGAGGCGCTGGTTAAGGAGACGGCACGATGAGTACAGCATCGCGTAGCGATTCCATGAGGGGCGGCGGTCCGGTGACGGGTGGGCCGAACTCGACCCTCGAGCCGTTCGCCGATGAGGTGAACGATTTCGAGACGCCCAAGCACAGCGTTTTCGAGCGCCTCTACACCGGTACCGGCGGATTCAAGATCGTCAGTCGGCGGCGTTTCTACTATGCGCTGACCGCGGCCTTCGTGCTGATCTCGTTGCTGAGCATCGGAATTCGCGGATTCACCCTCGGCATCGATTTCGCGGGCGGATCACGCATCCAGATGCCCGCGGCGGGGACGGCCACCACGCAGAAGGTCGAGGACATCTACTCCCAGACCATCGGCCACGCCCCGGTGACGGTGCAGAAGGTCGGGTCCGGCTCGGCAGAGACGATCCAGGTCCGTTCGGACACGCTGAGTGCCGCACAGACCGACGCGCTGCAGACCGCGCTGTTCAACGCCTTCCAGCCGAAGGACAGGGACGGCAACGTCTCGCGCAATGCCATCAGCATCGCCGAGATCAGCGAGACCTGGGGCAGCCAGATCACCAAGAAGGCGGTGATCGCGCTGGTCGTATTCATCGCGCTCACCATGGTCTATATCGCGATCCGCTTCGAACGGGATATGTCGATCGCGGCGATCGCGTCGCTGTTCTTCAACATGATCGTCACGGCGGGGATCTACTCACTGGTCGGCTTCGAGGTGACACCGGCCGCGGTGATCGGTCTGTTGACCATCCTCGGTTACGTGCTCTACGACAATGTCGTCGTCTTCGACAAGGTCGAGGAGAACACCCGCGGTGTGGTCAATACGAGCAGGCGTACCTATGCCGAACAGGCGAATCTCGCGGCGAACCAGACGTTGATGCGTTCGATCAACACCACGGTTATCGGCATTCTGCCGATTGTCGGCATGCTGGTGATCGCGGTGTGGTTGCTCGGCGTCGGCACGCTGAAGGATCTCGCGCTGGTGCAGTTGGTCGGCATGATCGTCGGCGCGTATTCGTCGATCTTCTTCGCGGTGCCGCTGCTGGTGTCGATCAAGGAGCGGTGGGGTCCGGTCGCGGTACACACCAAGAAGGTGCTCAACAAGCGGGCCGGATTGGCGTCGGCGCGTGCGGGCGCGGAGGCCGAGCGGCGTGCGATCGCGGCGACCGGCCGGGAGCTGGGTGCGCGTCCGGTGCGGGAAGCCGGACAGACTCCGCGTCCGGGCGCCCGACCGAGCGGAAAGCGAAACAAGCGCAGGCACTGACAGCCGACGGCAGGGGTTTGCACATATGAAGCAGTCGCTAGCGGTACGTCTGATCGAAGCGGTGGCTGCGGGCACCGTCGCGGCCACGGTGGTGGTCGGGTGCTCCAGCCAGAACCAAGTACCCTCCATCGGCTACGCCGTCGACGCGGTGATCGCCAGCTACAACGGCGGCACCACGCTCGGGGCGAGCAGCGGTTCGGATGCGGTGTTCGCGCGGGTGCTGACCGGGTTCTTCTACACCGGACCGGACGGTCAGCAGGTCGCGGACACCGATGTCGGCACCGCGAAAGAGGTGCCGGGTGAGGCGCAGACGGTGCAGTACCGGCTCAATCCGGACGGGGTGTACTCCGACGGGGTGCCGACGTCATGTGACGATCTGGTGCTCGCCTGGGCCGCGCGCAGTGGCCGCTACAACAAGCCCGGCCAGGTTCCGCTGTTCGATGCCGCGAGCACCGCCGGTTACGCCGATATCGAGCGGGTGGACTGTCAGCCCGGATCCAAGGACGCCACCGTCGTATTCCGCGCCGACCACCACTACCTGCCATGGCGCAACCTGTTCACCGCGGGTGAGTTGATGCCCGCGCATGTGGCGGCGCGGGTGGCGAACGTGCCGAATGTGGTGACGGCCGTGCAGTCCGGTGATCAGGCCGCATTGCAGCGGATCGCCGACTTCTGGAACAACGGGTGGACGATCGGCACGGACAAGATCGATTCTTCGCGGTTCCCTTCGTCGGGTCCGTATCGGATCGATTCCTACTCCGCCGAGGACGGTCTGGTCCTGGTAGCCAATAAGCGCTGGTGGGGCAATAAGCCCGAGACCGGGCGGATCGTGGTGTATCCGAAGACCGCCGATCTGAAGGCGAAGGTCGGCGACAATGCGGTCGGGGTCGTCGATATCGGCGCCGGATCGGTGAAAGACATCAATCTGGGTGGGTTTTCGGTGCGAACCGTCCCGGCGCGCGGTGCCGAGCAGTTGGTGCTGGGTACTTCGGGAGTCTTCGCTTCCGCCGACGCACGGCGGGGTTTCGCATTCTGTGTGCCGCGGCAGGACCTGTTCGACAAGCTCGGCAGGGCCAAGGACGCACCGAAGATCGGACTCGGCACCGCGGTGCTGAATTCCCGTATCACACAGCAGGATTCGCTGTTCTATCCGAATGTGATCGGTGCGGCCGACAAATACCGCGGCGGTGATGCCACCGCCGCGGCCGCGGCCGCCGGTGCGGCGAAGCCGACCATTCGGATCGGATATGTGCAGCCGGACGATCGGCGCACGCAGACCGTGCAGATGATCGCGGACGCATGTAAACCGGCCGGTATCAATGTGGTGGACGCCGGGTCCCCCGATTTCACGCCGTCCCAGCTCACCGAGGGCAAAGTCGACGCCGTCCTCGGCAGCACCGCATCGGCGCCGGGTCCGGCCGGATCCCAGACCGGTGTGGCCGCTACCAGTGCGTTGCGCACCGGTAGCGGGCTCAATTTCGGTCGCTTCGGTAACGGCCGCTACGATTCGATCACCGATCAGCTTGCGGGCGACGACAACTCGACCACAACGCTGAATCTGCGCACCGAGGCCGAGAACCTGCTGTGGGCGGAGATGCCGAGCATTCCGTTGTTCGTCACGCCTCGCACCATCGCATTCGGCAACGGTCTGCAGAACGGCATAGCCGGTCCCACCCAGGCGGGCACCGGCTGGAACATGGACCGCTGGGTGTTGAAGCGGTGACAGGTGTTGGTGGGTGAGTAACCATGGAGAGGTGTCGATGAGCAAGCACGCTGCGGTGGAATCGGACGACGTTCTAGCCGAGCGGACAGGTAAGGCGGCCGAAGTGGTCGAACGCCTGACCCGCTGGCGCGACGATTTCCCCTCTCCCGGCATTCGCTTTGCCGATCTCACGCCTGTTTTTGCCGATCCGGAGGGTTTCCGCGCCGTTATCGACTGCCTCGCGGCGTGCGCGCCCGATGCCGACTTGGTCGCGGGCGTCGACGCTCGCGGATTCATCATCGGAGCCGGCGTTGCCGCGACGCTGGGCACCGGTGTCTTGGCGGTGCGCAAGGCCGGGAAGTTGCCGCCGCCGGTCATCTCGCGTGAATACAGTCTCGAGTACGGCACCGCATCGCTCGAGATTCCCGCAGACGGTGTCGAGTTGAAGGGGCGGCGCATTCTGCTGCTCGACGATGTGTTGGCCACCGGTGGCACCTTGGCTGCCGCCGCGGATCTGTTCCAGGCCGCCGGCGCCGAAATCATAGCGGCCGCAGTCGTTCTGGAATTGGGCTTCCTCAACGGACGTGATCGCCAAGGTGATTATCCGCTGACCTCGGTGGTGCGCATCTAGGTCGCTCGTCTGTGGTTTGCCGGCCGCCAGGCTCGCCGGGTGGTTGTTTCCGCGCCGATGCGCCGGATTCGGGCTTCGTATGATGACGCGACAGTAGTTGTCTATCAGGCATATTCGCCGCAGATCGCCGAACCCGCGGTCGCCGGTGGAACTTTCGTGAATCCGTTCAAGCGGAGCGGACGACGTGGATCGAACCGTCGATGCTGTGGATGATGTATCGCTGCGGATGGGCCGCAAGGGGGCAGGAGCGGATCAGGCGTGGCGAATCCATGAGTTGGTGGTGGCCGGGCAGTTGTCCGCGGCCGGTGCTGCCCTTCCGGTCGAGACGTCGAACGATCATGTCTGCTCCGCGACCCGAAATGGGTGCGAGGAGTGCGAATCCTGGCGCGGCTCGGAGCCGCCGCCGCGTTCAGGCGAAACGTGATTCGAATATCAGTGGCACAACATCCGTGGATGTGGTTAATCTAGACGGGTCTTATCCCCGTTGATCGGAGTCATGTCGTTGCTCTCATGAGGTAGCCACTCGGGCGGCCCGCATCCTGTGCGCCGCATTCCCGCGCAACCTCTGGGGTTTACATGACCAATCTTTCTCTTTCCGATCTCACTTTCTCCTGGGCTGATGGCACCCCCGTCTTCGACGGTCTGGATGCGGTGCTCGGACCCGGCCACGTCGGCCTGGTCGGCGGCAACGGCGCGGGCAAATCCACGCTGCTGCGGTTGATCGCGGGTGAGCTGCCACCGGCGCGCGGTTCGATCACGGTCACCGGGCGGCTGGGCTATCTGCGTCAGGATCTCGGACTCGGCGACGGCCAGCGCGTCGACACGGTGCTCGGCATCGACGAAGCGCGAAAGGCATTGCACCGCATCGAATCCGGCGTCGGCGACGAATCCGACTTCGAGGTCGTCGGCGCGCAGTGGGATGTCGAGGAGAGTGCCATCGCGCTGCTCGGTCGGCTCGGCCTGCACTACCTCGCCGATTCGACCGAACAGTTGGACCGTCGCCTCGAAACCCTCTCCGGCGGCGAGACGGTGCTGCTCGGCCTGATCGCCGAGCTGCTGCGCGATCCGGATGTGCTGCTGCTCGACGAGCCGACCAACAACCTGGATCACGTTGCCCGCCAACGCCTCTACGAGGTCGTAGCTCAGTTCTCCGGCACCGTCCTCACGGTCAGTCACGACCGCGAGCTGCTCGAGCGCATGTCCACCATCGCCGAACTGCGCCAGGGTGAATTGCGTTTGTTCGGTGGCAATTTCAGCGAATACGAGCGGATCATCGAAGCGGAGCAGGAGGTGGCGCGCGCCGCGATCCGGGACGCGCGCAGTGACGTTCGCAAACAGTCGCGGGAACTGGTCGAGACGCGGATCAAACTCGATCGCCGAGCGCGCTACGGGCAGAAGATGTACGAGAACAAACGCGAGCCGAAGATCGTCATGGGTGCACGCAAGCGGGCGGCGCAGGTGTCGGCGGGCAAGCTGCGCAATAACCACATCGAAAAGCTGGACACCGCGAAGGAACAGTTGCAGCAGGCCGAAGATCTGTTGCGCGACGACCGGCAGATCCGGATCGACCTACCGGACACCCGGCTCTACCCGGGCCAGGACGTCATCGATATCGAGGAGGTCGAATTGGCTTGCGGTCCGACGGTGACATTGCGGGTCTGCGGCCCGGAGCGGATCGCGCTGACCGGACGCAACGGCGCTGGCAAAACCACACTGCTGCACCGCATTGCCGCCGCACCACCACAGGTGCCGTGGCGGATGCTGCCGCAGCGCCTCGACATCTTCGACGAACAGCGCACCGTCTTCGAGAATGTCGCCGCGACCGCACCGCACGCCGCTGCCGAACAGATCCGAGCCCAACTGGCCCGGTTCCTGTTTCGCGGTGCCGACGCCGACGTCGCGGCGTCGGCCCTGTCCGGCGGCGAACGCCTCCGCGCGGCCCTGGCCTTGCTCCTGCTCGCCGATCCGGCCCCGAAGCTCCTGCTGCTCGACGAGCCGACCAACAACCTCGATCTGCCCAGCCTCGACCACCTCACCCAGGCCTTGGCCAACTTCGAGGGCGCTCTGATCGTCGTCAGTCACGACCCCCGTTTCCTCGACGATATCGGGGTGACGAGGCGTCTCGAACTAACCGGCGACGGGCTGGTCGAAGCGGGATAGCGCGCGCCGCATGACGCTCGGGTGACGAAGTAGGCGCGGCCCCAGCAGCACTGCGAGCAGGGTCAGCGGGAGCCATGGTCGCAGATGTGGTTCGAGTCGGCGAATGCGGCCGTCGGTGGCCAATTCGAGGACCATGGCCTCGGTCATCCGGAACGGTCCGACGGCCGCCTCCGCCAACAGGACTCGGCGCGCACCTGCGCCGATCTGCTCGGTCCAGCGCAGTCGGCCGAGGCTGCCGTACGCCGCGGTCAGCAGAATGCGCAGATCTGCGTGACCGCGGAAGACCAACCTGCCCGACAGCGGCGAGGTCAACTCGGCATCGGGGGCGAGGGTGGTCATCAGCGCATCGAAATCGCTGGTTTCGGTCGCCTCGCGGAACCGCGCCACAGCATCCGGCATCGTCTCGATCACCCCTTCATATGCGGTTTCCTTCGACGCTTCGCAACGTATCGGAGTACCTTGCAAAAAGCAATGGACTAGGATGGGCGGGTGCCCAAAGCTGCCATGTCCGACATTGTGTGCTCGATCGCGCGAACGCTCGACGTGGTCGGGGAGCGGTGGACGCCGCTGATCCTGCGCGACCTGTTCGTCGGAGTGAACCGGTTCGAGGACATCCGCCGCGATCTGGGCATAGCCTCCAATGTCCTGACCGCGCGTCTGGATGCGTTGCGGCAGGATGGGATCGTCGAGGCCAGGGCGTACCAGACGAATCCGGTGCGCCACGAATATGTGCTCACCGAGCAGGGGCGCGATCTGTATCCGGTGCTCACCATGCTCATCTCGTGGGGTGATAAATGGCTCGCCGGGCCCGCGGGGCCGCCCGCGCTGGTCGTGCATCGCGATTGCGGGCATCCGACATCCGGGGTGGTGGTCTGCCGTGACTGCGGCGCGCCGCTCACCGCCGACAATGTGTACTGGCGGCACGGTCCCGGTGCGCAGCGCGGACCGGGAACCATGCTGATCGGCGATCATCTGGAATCGGCACCGTAGGTCCGCTCGGTAACGCAAGTGTTTCGCTCGAGTTGATCGACGTGCTCGGCTGCAGCATGATCAATCCGATGGATCCGGTGTTACGGGCGATAGCCGATATCGATTGGGCCGAACTGGAACATGCTTACGGCCCGGCGGCGGATGCCCCGGCGCACCTGCGGGCGCTGCTCGACGGCGACGCCGAAGCCTGTATCGACGCGGTCGGCTACCTCGACGCCGCGCTATTGCATCAGGGCAGTGTGTACTCCGCGACCGCGCCGTTCGTCGCGATCGTGGCCGAACTGCTGGCGCGCCCGCATACCGTGATGAAGGTCGAGGACATACTGCCGTGGGATCCCGGCCCGCGACCGTTGCGGGTCGCGCTGCTGGACTACCTCGAGGTCTTCGCGCTGGGGTGTTGTTCGGGAATCTCCGATGAGCAGCTGTATGCCGAGGCCTATCCACCCGGCCGCACCGAGGAGGATCTGCAGCGCGTCAAAGCGAATCGGCGTGCCGGACTGCTGGAACTGGGGCCTGATCCGGCGAATGCCCTGCTGGTGGAACATGTTCCGACGCCGCCGGGTTTGCTGGCGGCCATCGATGACCACGTATTCCGCGCGGCGATGCGGGCCAGGGATGAGATCGCCTGTCGCGCGGTCGTGCCCGGCGTGATCGATGCGGTCGAGCCGCTGGTCGACGATCCGGATGTGGCGGTGCGCATGGCAGCGCTGCGGGCGCTGATCGAACTCACCGCGCATCCGGTCCATGCCGACAAGCGGGTCGTGCTGTTGCAGCGGCTGGACGAGATCGCGCCGGCCATGTCGGATCCGGTCGAACGAGCCACCGCCGCGCGGATTTCCGGCCTCAATGGTGGTCGTCCGGAACAACTTCTCGCCGATGTGCATCCCGGCGTGCGCACCTGCGCCGCGCTGGCGCCCGCATTCGCCGCCGAGCAGCGCGCCACCGATGAACTGCTGGCCGCGCTGGAGCATCCGGAGCTCATCGATCGGTGGTTCGATCGCCATCTGCCCGGACAGGACGGCTGGCTCCGCCACGATGTCATTCGTGAACTCGTCAGCCGGGTCGATGATTTCGAGACGCTCTTGCCCGCCGCGATCGAGGCGGCGTGGGCGGCCAATCCGAGCACCGTGCACTACGACTGTATCTCCTTCCTGCACAGAGCCTTTCCGGATCGGATCGGTGTCGGATCGGAGCTGTCCGCCGCCCAGTTGTCGTTCCTCGCGGTACTGGTGGAGATCGATGATCTCTGGCAGCTCGGCCAACTCGAACGCTGGCTCGATACGGCAGGCCTGCCCGGCGGGCGAGACGGCTGTCGTCGGCTCGTCGAGCAGTAGCCGTCAGTCCAGCTGGGCCACCAGCCTTTTCGGCCCGACCTCCCGGTGTGCGTGGTGAATGATCTCGGTGCTCTCCGTCCGATCGGGATCACACCGATCCAGCCGCGGTGCCCGATTTACGGCCGCTCCCTGCTCTCGGGCAGTGCCAGGCAGATCGCCCGGGTCCGCATCACCGGGTCCACGTCGGCAGTGTAGGTGTAGGGTCCTGACTTTCGCCGCCGGAACGCGGACAGAGGATGTGTATCCATGGGAATCGAGTTGCACGCGGCGGGGGTAAGCCGCGCGCCCACCGCGGACTTCCTCGATCAGGTGGGGGAGTGGTTGCGGACCGGCCCCGCCGGTGCGCGGGTCGGCTGGACCGCCACGTCCGCGCCGTTGCGGAAATCGGTGGAGATCTCCGGAGATCGCCTGCTGGCGGTGTTGCATCCGGCGGCCGAACCGGTCGATCTGCGTGCGGCACACGGTCAGGTGGTGGTGAGCGCGGGTTGTGCGTCGGCCGGTCCCGGCTACCACCGGCATGTCGCGGCGGTGCTGCACGAAATGGGGCGGCGATTCGACATCGTGTGGGACGAGGGGACCGAGGATCCGCTCGGGTTGGGCGATGACCGCGCCGAGGTCGAACGCGATTATCTGGTGTGGATTCGCAGTCTCGCGGAGACGGTGCTGACCGAGGTGCCGGCGGAGGGCGCCTGGGTTTCGATCGGATTGTCGCTCGGCAGTGACCGTTTCGACTACGACGGGCTGGCCGCGAGTTGGTTGGGGCCGCGCGATCGCGACTGGTTCCGGTCCGTACGCGATGGCGACGAGGCGGCCGCGCGCGCATTCTTCCCGTGGTGGGAGGACGGGTGGACCGCACCCACGATTCGCAATACCGCGATGGGCATCATGTGGAACGACGTGCGCTGGCGAGCGCCGTCGGATGCCGATGACATGCCCGCACTGCACCAGGCCGATGCACTGCTGGCCGAGGCGCACCGGCTGGACGCTGCGCTGGAGCTGCCGTGGGCGGCTTGGCACGAATTACGGTTGCTGCTGGCGGGTGCTTCTGGCGCGACCGCGGCGGGTGCGCCCGCCGATCTGCCCGCGCGGGCCGCCACCGCGGTCCCGGTGCCGCTCGGCTACCGCCGACGCCCGGTGCACACGACACCGATATCCGGGTGGAGCTTGCAGATTCCCGGCGATTTCACCTACGGCTGGGACGGTGATCGGTGGTGGGCCTGGGATGGCACCCGCCAGATCGAGATCACCATCCTGCACGTCGGCGATTCGAAAACCGGGCCGCCGCCGGCCGCGATGCTGCAATACGGTGCCAACGCGACCGCGGGTCATCGCGGCGAACCAGTCAGCGGCGGGCCCGGTGACGGATGGTGGTTGCCCTCGGAGGACGGTGCCGAGGTGGGTGTGCAGGGGATCGCCAGTCGCCGCAACGGTGAATTGCTGCTGGTCACGATCAGTGTTCCCGGGACGCAACTGGATTGGGCGATCGAGGCTTGGCGCTCGCTGCGCTACAACGGGGATTGACCGCACGTTTGTGGAAGCGGTTACCCGCTCTGGCCGAGCAAGCTGGCCTTCCGACTCGAACAGGAGGTTCCCTTGGCAATTGCGGTCGATATTGTCGTCGGCGTGTTCTTCCTCGCGATGGGTGTGTATGCCCTCGCGGCTCCCGCGGCGCTGATCAGCCCCTTCGGCATTCGTCTCGAGCAAGCCGAGGCGCGCTACGAGGTCCGTGCCGTCTATGGCGGGTTCGGTCTCGCGATGGCGGCGATGCTGGCGGTCGCGGCAACCAACGACGGGGCCCTGCGTACCGGAATCATGGTCACCATCGGTGTCGCACTGGGTGGCATGGCATTCGGCCGCATCGCATCCGCGGTGCTCGATGACCGAACTGCCTTCTATCCCAACTGGTTCTACTGCATTGTCGAGACGGTCGGCGCGGTGGCTCTGGTCTCGACCGCCTGAGCCCGTCGCGGGACAGTCACTCGTACCCGGTCGGCCTCACGTTCCGTGGCTCTCCTGTGGCTGGGCCAGCGGAAACAGGATCGGGCTCAGCAGGTACGGCGCGCGAGCTCCGGTCGCCGCGTTGGACAGCCGGGGGACCCTTCGACGCTGATTTGACGACGGGCTCGAACATGCCGCTCACGGATATTGCCTGGGGTTGGCCAGCCCCGGTATCGCGTCTCGACAAGGTCGCCCATACGCATGCCGGTGCGGTCGCGGGGCTGGAATCCTTCACCATGACCGATGCATGCCTGCCACACGCGGTCGCTGCCGTGCAGGCGCTGCGCGAGCACCCGGTCGTCGATGCGGATCGGGTCTGCTGGATCGCGACCTCGATGTACAGCGGACCCGCAGCGTCACTGTTCGTCACGCCGTCCGCGGTGATACCGGATCGGTCCATTTTCGCGATTAGCCAGTAGTGAGCCGTTGTGTCTCCGGCGAGCGAATTCGTCGCAGGGGATTTCGACGGACCGGCAATCGGGGCACCCTGGAAGAGAGCCCCTGATCCGATGACAGGAATCCGATCGTGACACGAACGTTGACACAGCTGGAGTTGCTGACCGAACTCGAACCCGTTGCCGAACAAAATCTCAACCGTCACCTATCGATGGCCAAGGACTGGCACCCGCACGAGTACGTGCCGTGGGATCAAGGCCGCAATTTCGCCGAGATGGGCGGAATCGACTGGGAGCCAGCGCAATCCCAGTTGAGTGAACTGGCCAGGGCCGCGATGGTGACCAATCTGCTGACCGAGGACAATCTGCCGTCCTATCACCGACTGATCGCCGAAGCCTTCTCCCAGGACGGCGCCTGGGGTACCTGGGTAGGGCGGTGGACCGCCGAGGAGAACCGGCACGGGACCGTCATGCGCGACTATCTCGTCGTCACTCGTGGCGTGGACCCGGTGGCTCTGGAACATGACCGGATGGACTGCATGACCACCGGGGTGCTGCACCCGACGGGCGTGGACGACCACGGATTCCTGCCCGGTATCGCCTACGTGACGTTCCAGGAGTTGGCGACCAGGGTCAGTCACCGCAATACCGGCCGGGTCTGCAATGACGCGGTCGCCGACCGGATGCTGCAGCGCATTGCCGCCGACGAGAACCTGCACATGGTCTTCTACCGCAACCTGTGCGGTGCTGCCATCGACCTGGCCCCTGATCAAGCGCTGGCAGCGATCTCCGTGATCATCCGCAACTTCCAGATGCCGGGCGCGGGCATGCCGAACTGGCGTCGCAATAGCGTGTTGATGGCCAAACACGGCATCTACGATCTGCGCCAGCACCTCGAGGAGGTCATCACGCCGGTGCTGCGCAAGTGGAATATCTTCGAGCGCAACGACTTCGGTGCCCGTGGCGAACAAGCCCGCGAGGAGCTCGGCCTATTTCTGGAGCAGCTGGGCAAGGATGTGCTCAAGTTCGAGGAGCAGCGCGACCGGGCACTGGCGCGTGAAGCGCGCAAGCGCGAGCGGCAAGGAGCCTGAGCAGGTCCGGTTAGCTCGCTGATCTTGGTCCTGACCAGCGGATTCTTGACGAAGCCTAGTTTTAGTCTTCTGAACTAAAACGCGGCTCGCGAGAGGAAGTGCTGACATGGGATACGGACAGACGGGATGCACTCGAGTGAACCGGCGCGGCGACCGGCGTGTATTCGCGCGACCGCACCGCTGCGCAACGGGACACGGTGGCTCGACGGTGTGCCACTCCGTGTGGACCGCCCGGGGTGGGGCAGGATGGGCTGGCGTGGAGCAATCCGTGGTTTCGGTTGATGTGGTGGCATTGCGGTTCTGGGCCGACGATGCCGGGGTGACTGTGGGGATCGCACCGCGGGAGATGGCGCCGTTCACCGGGCGGTTGGCATTGCCGGGGGTGCTGCTCGGGCGGGGGGAGCGGTTGGTCTCGGCGGCGCGGCGGGCTGTGTACACCAAGTTGGGCGTGCCGGAGTCCGCGATCGGGGCAGTCGGGCAATTGGTGACCTTCGACGAGCCGAACCGCGACCCGCGCGGGCCGACGCTGTCCATTGCCATGTGGGCGGTGATCGGGCCACACGATGGCCCCGCGCAGTGGGTTTCGTTCGATGCGGTACCCGAATTGGCCTTCGACCACAATCGCATCGTCGATGCCGCGCGTGCGCTGTTGGCCCGTCTGCTCTGGAAGGATATGGCTTTCACCAGAGCGCTGACCGGTGACGAATTCCCGGCGACCCGTGCAGTCGAACTCAGCTCCAGTGTCCTCGGCGCTCGCCCCGACCCGGCGAACCTGAACCGCACCCTGGCCGCCATCCCCGGCTTGGAACGCACCACCGAACGCCGTCGCGTCAAGGCCACCGGCCGCCCCGCCGCCGTCTGGGCCTTCGCCGCCGACGAATAGCCCACCGCACCAATGCCTTCCGTGCGACATGGTCAGCCGCGTGGGGCGTACATGATGACAGCCACGCCGAGCAGGCAGAGCGTGGCGCCGAGATAGTCCCAGCGGTCGGGGTGGAATTTGTCGACGATCATGCCCCAGGCGAGCGAGCCCGCCACGAAGACGCCACCGTAGGCGGCCAGGATGCGGCCGAAGTTCGGGTCCGGCTGGAAGGTGGCGACGAACCCGTAGGCGCCGAGTGCCAGTACGCCGGCGCCGATCCAGAGCAGGCCGCGATGTTCACGCCAGCCCTGCCAGACCAGCCAGGCCCCGCCGATCTCGGCGAGTGCGGCAAGGGCGAACAGCAGCAGCGACCGGGCGATCGTCATGCGGTAGAAAATACCCTCGGGTCCGCGGCGAGACCCGGTGCACCTCGTGGATCTTCGGCGGCTCACCGACCGGCGTGTCGATCGGTTTCTGTTCACCTCCCGGATACGCATCCGTGAACAGTGTGAATAGCTATCGGCTATCGACAGTTCAGTGGTTGTTCAGCAAGGCGACCGGCGATGGCGAGGCTGATGAAACGTCCATGAACACTCACTCGGTGCGCTACCGAAGGGGCCCTGTCGTACCGGATCGTTCGGGATATGAGCGCGCGAACCGCAGCGACCACGTACCTCGCACGCAGGCAACTGTTCTCCGGCGCCGTTGCCGTGGCGGCCGTTTCGACCGCACTCGCCGCCGGCCGCGCGCGGGCCGCCACCCATGCCGACAAGGTCGTCCTCATCGGACTCGACGGCACGATGTACCGCAAGATCGAGGAGGTGCGCGCGCCGAACCTGTTGCGGCTCAGCGCCGAAGGCACCCTCGGCCGCACCTCCATCGCGCCGCACGTCACCATCTCCGGCCCGTCCTGGGCGACCGTGCTCACCGGCGTCTGGGGCAGCAAACACGGCATTACCGACAACAACTTCGACGCCACCCCGTTCGCGAAATATCCGACGGTCTTCACCCGCCTGGAACGCCACGATCCGACCCTGAAAACCCAGTCCATCGCCACCTGGGATCAGATCGCCACCATGACGGCCAGCGGTGATCCGCGCGCCGACGTCGTCATCTCCACCCCGCTCATCCCCGATGACGACAACGAAAGCGCCACCGACGCCGCCACCACCGACAGCGTCGTCACCGCCGTCACCAAATACGCCCCCGACTTCCTCTTCACCCATCTCGACCAGGTCGACCGCGCCGGTCACCAGCACGGCGGCGCGTCCGGTGAGTACCGCGACGCCATCACCCGCATCGACGCACTCGTCGGCCGCATAGTCGCGGCTGTGGACGCCCGCGCCCGCGCCAACTCCGCCGAACGCTGGACCATCCTGGTCACCACCGACCACGGCCACCGGCCCAGGGGCGGCCACGGCGGTCAAACCCCCGACGAGACAAGCAGTTTCGTCATCGCCCGCGGCCCGAACTTCCTCGCGGGCGCGACCAGTTCCAGCTTCTCTCTCGTCGATATCACCCCGACCGTGCTGGATATCTTCAACGCCCCCCTCGACCCGGACTTCGACGGCCGATCCCGCCTCCGTCAGCCCGTCGAACCCTTTACCAGCAGATAGGGGGCACTTTTCGCAGGTTGGCGTTCGTTAACCCCGCAGACGATCCGGGCGCCGCGATTCATCCGCGCACAAGGGGCATTTCCGACTCGGCAACCTCGGGTCGGGCAGGTGACCTGCGCTCGGACTAAAGTTGTGGTCTGGGCGGTTGCAGCGTTCGGCTACTGTGGTCCGATCGCGGCGCGGAGAGGTGGTGGCATGACTCAGCATCTGGGCGAGGCGAATGTCGAGCAATCGGCGGGCGCCCCGCAGTCGAATGGTGCGGCCACCCCGGCTGTGACGACGCCGAAACCGCAGCCGAGCGGCGACGCCGTACCGGTGCGGCAGCCGGGGACCGCGGCGGCGGTCCCGACCTCCGCCTCGCGGCGGGTGCGCGCCCGCCTGGCCCGGCGCATGACCGGCCAGCGCGGTATCGCGGCGGTCAAACCGGTGCTCGAACCGCTGGCCAGCGTGCACCGCGAGCTGTATCCGAAGGCGAATCTCACGCTGCTGCAGCGCGCCTTCGACGTGGCCGACGAGCGCCACGCCCACCAGTTCCGCAAGTCCGGTGACCCTTACATCACCCATCCGCTCGCGGTGGCCAATATCCTCGCCGAGCTCGGCATGGACACCACCACGCTGGTCGCGGCGCTGCTGCACGACACCGTGGAGGACACCGGCTATTCGCTCGAACAGCTGACCGAGGATTTCGGCGCCGAGGTCGCGCATCTGGTCGACGGCGTCACCAAACTCGACAAGGTCAACCTGGGTGCCGCCGCCGAGGCCGAGACCATCCGCAAGATGATCATCGCCATGGCGCGCGATCCGCGCGTGCTGGTGATCAAGGTGGCCGATCGCCTGCACAACATGCGCACCATGCGCTTCCTGCCCCCGGAGAAGCAGGCGAAGAAGGCCAAGGAAACCCTCGAGGTGATCGCGCCGCTGGCGCACCGCCTCGGTATGGCCACGGTCAAATGGGAGCTGGAGGACCTCGCGTTCGCGATCCTGCACCCGAAGAAGTACGACGAGATCGTGCGCCTGGTCGCCGATCGCGCGCCATCGCGCGATACCTACCTGGCGCGGGTACGCGCGGAGATCGTGAATACACTTGCGGCGTCGCGGATCAACGCGATCGTCGAGGGGCGCCCGAAGCACTACTGGTCGATTTACCAGAAGATGATCGTCAAGGGTAAGGACTTCGACGATATCCACGACCTGGTCGGCATCCGCATACTGTGTGACGAGGTGCGCGACTGCTATGCGGCGGTCGGTGTGGTGCATTCGCTGTGGCAGCCGATGGCGGGCCGATTCAAGGACTACATCGCCCAGCCGCGCTATGGGGTCTACCAGTCGCTGCACACCACGGTCGTCGGTCCCGACGGTAAGCCGCTGGAAGTGCAGATCCGCACCCAGGACATGCACCGCACCGCCGAATTCGGCATCGCCGCGCACTGGCGCTACAAGGAGACCCGCGGCAAGCATTCCAACGACTCCACCGAAGTCGACGATATGGCGTGGATGCGTCAGCTGCTCGACTGGCAGCGGGAGGCCGCCGACCCGGCCGAATTCTTGGAGTCGTTGCGCTTCGACCTGAAGTCACCGGAGATCTTCGTATTCACCCCGAAGGGTGATGTGATCACGTTGCCGCAGAAGTCGACTCCGGTCGATTTCGCGTACGCCGTGCATACCGAGGTCGGGCACCGCTGCATCGGGGCGCGGGTCAACGGCCGCCTGGTCGCACTGGAGCGTCAGCTCGAAAACGGTGAGGTCGTCGAGGTATTCACCTCGAAGGCACAGAACGCCGGACCCAGCCGCGACTGGCAGAACTTCGTGGTCTCGCCGCGCGCCAAGGCCAAAATCCGGCAGTGGTTCGCCAAGGAACGCCGCGAAGAGGCCCTGGAAAGCGGTAAGGAGCAGATCTCCAAGGAGGTCCGCCGCGTCGGGCTGCCACTGCAGCGATTGATGAGCGTGGACGCGATGACCGCCGTCGCGCACGAACTGCATTACACCGATATCTCCACGCTTTACACCGCCGTCGGCGAGCATCAGGTGTCCGCGCATCACGTCGTGCAGCGGTTGATGGCGCAGCTCGGTGGCATCGGTGATGTGGAGAACGAGCTCGCCGAGCGCTCCACCCCGTCGACGACGCCGAGCCGGCAGCGCGTGACCGGTGACGCCGGGGTGCTGATCCCCGGTGCTTCGGGCACGGTGGCCAAGCTCGCCAAGTGCTGCACCCCGGTTCCCGGTGACGAGATCATGGGCTTCGTGACCCGCGGCGGTGCGGTCAGCGTGCACCGCACCGACTGCACCAACGCCGGTTCGCTGCGCGAACAGGCCGAGCGCATCATCGACGTGGAGTGGGCGCCATCGCCGTCCTCGGTCTTCCTGGTCGCCATTCAGATCGAGGCACTCGACCGCACCCGGCTGCTCTCGGATGTGACCAAGGTGCTGGCCGATGAGAAGGTGAATATCCTGTCCGCTTCGGTCGCCACGCACGGTGACCGGGTCGCGATCAGCAAGTTCACCTTCGAGATGGGCGATCCCAAACATCTCGGCCACTTGCTGAATGTGGTGCGCAATGTGGAGGGCGTCTACGACGTCTACCGGGTGACCTCGGCCACCTAGACCGCTGCGTCAACCGCGCTGGACACGAGGCATCGGCGCACGCTGCTGGGCAACCTGCCGTTGCGGTTGCGTGTCCGCGCGGTTCGGTGATCCGCCGGAATGCGATGTCCAGGTTGATGATTCGAATCATCGAAGGGTCGCCGACGGGTTGCGGGACGATTTTCGTCGCCGGAAACTTGTCGGATATTCCACGATGGCGCGCCGTGAGCTGCCATGCGCCACTCGGCGGTTCGCGCAAACTTTTCGTCGCAGCCGCAGTAGGAGCCGGAATCTGTTACGGTCTATTGCGTTTCATGGCGTTTAGGTTAGCTGCGGCAACACGAATTGATTGCGGATGGCTATGGTGAGCTACACGGCACGGATCTCGGGAATGCTGATCGCATTCGCCGTTGCTGTGGCGACCGCAGGGACCGCCGTGGCGGAACCGTCCGATTCCGCGGGTCCGACGACGAACATCACGATCGGAACCTGTCCGGCACTGTACGCCTTGGGAATTCAGGGCACCGGCGAATCGTCACCGGATGCCGCGCCGACCACCGATACCGGCATGCTCTCCACGGTTTTCCTGCCGATGCTCGCCAAGGCCGATCCCGGTCTGGTCGACCGCGCCTATGTCCCATACGAATCCGGCTTCGGTGGCGCTACCGTCGGTGGCACGGTGTCCTATGCGGAGTCGGTGATCGGCGGACTGATCCGGCTGCGCTCGATGGCCCAGGATGTCGCGGCCCGCTGCACCGGGACCCGCTTCGCGATCGTGGGTTATTCGCAAGGCGCGCATGTGGCCTCGATGTTCGCCCAGGAGGTCGGCCAGGGCCACGGCGTGATACCGCCGGAGAAGGTCGCAGCGGTGGCACTGTTCGCCGATCCGACCCGCAATTCCGGTGCCCCGCTGTTTCCCGGCTCGCCGGGCAAGGCGACCCCGGATCCCGCGCCGGGCACATCGGGGGACCGGATCGCATCCATCGCGGCACTGCCACAGGAGCCCGCGCGCGGTGGCGGTATCGGTCCGGAACGCGATAAGGCCCCCAACTTCGCCGCGCTGACCGGACGTGTCGCGAGTTTCTGTGCCGCAGGCGATCTCGCGTGCGATGCGCCCGAGGGCGCGCCGATCCTCAAAGCCGTGGCGTCCATCGCTGGTCAGTCCGAACTGAGCGGTGGCGATCCGATCGCGTCACTGGTGTCGATTTCCCAGGCGCTGGCGTATACATCGATCAAGACCGCGACCGAAGTCGTCGACGAAGACGTCCAGGGCAACACTCTCGCGAATTTGTCTATTTCACCGAAGAAGTCGATTTCGCAGCGTCTTGCCGATGCCGCCGATCCGCGCACGCCGGTGAATATGCCCGCGGCACTGCATGCGTTGTCGAAGGTCGGCATGATCGGATTGAACGCGGTCGTGGCGGTGGTCAAGTCGGTTATCAATTCGGCCGATATCAGCCAACTCGCCACCGCGGGTCTAACCGATCCGGTCTCCGGAATCCTGCTGTTCGGTACGAAATTGCTGGGTGCGATTCCGCAGCTGGTGCCGCCCACGACCGGTGCCCGGCTGGTCGGCCAGGCCTTCGACGCGGTCGTGCAGAACATCACCGATAACAGCGAACTGCTCAATCTGACCACCTGGGTGCGATATTGGGATACCGTGCAGCGCCACGGCGCATACAGCACGGCCGCGGTCACCGCCACCGGTGACGCGCCCACTCGATTCGTCGCCGACTGGTTTGCCGCGGTGGCATACGATCTGGCCGATAAATTCGGCAGCGGAGCTGTGCCTATCGGTGATAGCTCGAAATCGAGCACTGGATTCTTCGGAGAAAGTTCCGGCGCGTCGACTACGCCGAATTCGTCCGGTACGGGACAATTTCCGTTCGGGACAGGAGCCGATGGCACCTCATCCGGCGGCGCGACGTCGACTCCGCCCACCGTGGTACCCGGCACCCTGAACAACACCTACCCGTTCTCCACGAACTGATCGCAGAGAGGGTCCGATTATGTACGTGCCTCGCTCTGTGGGAATGGGGGAATGTTGAAGTCGTACAAACAGCTGTCGCGCTGGTACGGCACACTGGAGCCGGAGACCGAGGTGGTGGCCTCGCAGCCCGACGAGCCGGGATTGCGCGAACCCGGTGACGAGGACGGTGCGCCCCGGTATCCGCACTACATTCGCGAAGAGGATCCCGACGAGATGCGTGCGCGCAACGAGGTGCCCGCCGATCTGGCGTCCAACCGCAGCGAATTCACCGGTGGGTGGTCGGATTGGGTGGCCGGACGCGCCCCCGGTCCCGACGACGACTACGTCGTTCCGCGTGACGGTGAACTTGTACGGTTCCCGTGGCCGGAGGACGACTACGCCGACGTTCCGCGCGAACGGTCCGAACGCGCGACGCGCGCGCTGCGTCAGGAGGCGCGCGATCATCCGGCCGCGCGCCGGACTCGGGTGATCGTGGTGCTCGTCGTGGCCGTACTGCTGTTGGCCGCGGCCGCCGCGGGCGCGCTGTTCCTCCTGCGCTCGTCCGGTGATCGCGCCGCCGCGCCGGTCGTGCCCTCCATGCAATTCACCGCGGGCAGTGTCCAATCCCGTGGCATCGCCGATTGCCCGACCGAACGTGGTGACCGCGTCGTGCGCAGCGCCGAATCCGGTGGCACGGGCTCCGGGCCGGACGCCATCCTGGCATTCCAATACGCCTACTACGTCGAACGCTCCGGTGAGCAGGTCCGGGCGCTGGTCGCACCGGATTCGAATATCTCCTCGGCCACGGTGATTCAGCACGGCATCGACACCATTCCGCTTGGCACCACGCATTGCGTGCGAATCCAGACGATCACCGACAACCGGTATTCGGTCGAGATCACCGAGTACCGACCCGGCGGCGCGCCCGCCACGTACAACATGCAGACCGTGACCACGGCGGTGGTCGACGGCCGGACGCTCATTTCGAGTATCGCGGTCGGATGAACAGGGAGAGCTGATAGCGATGGGAGACGACTGGAGCCGCTGGCTCGATGAGGCGCCCGATTCGGGTGACCCATCGGACCGGCACGCGCCTTCGAAGGCTCCGGTGGTGCGTCTGCGGCGTAAGCGCGGTGACAACGACGCCGCGGAACCGGCGCAGCGTTCGATTCTGGTGGTCGGTGGCTGTGGTGGTGCGGGAACCACGACCACGGCATTGGGTTTGGCCGGTGAACTCGGTATGACGGGCACCTCGACGGTCGCGGTGGACGCCACGGCGGCGGGTAGCGATCTGGCGCTGCGCGGGGCCGATGAACACCTGCATCCGATCAGCCTCCAATCGTGGTTGTACGGGCGCGGCGACGATGAACCGGCGCCGTTGAAGGAGTGTCTGTCGCAGGCGAGTTCGGGCATCGGACTGCTGTGGCGCGACGCCGCGCCGCTGCGGCGGCGTGCCACATATCTCACAGTCGCGCGCGCGATCTATGACGCCGGGTACACCGCTGTCTACGACGGCGGCAACCCGATTGCCGGACGGCAGCTGCGGCCCCTGCTGGATGACGCGGATGTCGCTCTGATACTTGCCATTCCGGCGCGGGCCGATGCCGCGAATCGGCTGCGGGTGACCCTGGAATGGCTCGACGACCAGTTCGGCGACTCGGCAGAGGGGCAGGGCGGCGGTATCGTCGGCGATACCACAATCGTTGTCTCGCACCAGCTTCCTGGCGCGGACTCGCATGTTGCCGACCATTTGCGCGAACACCTTTCCGGCTGGGTCCGCGATATCAGGGAAATTCCCTACGATCCGCATCTGGCACGCGGTGAACTCGTTCGCCACGCGTCGCTGGCTTCGGAGACGCGCCGGGCTTATGGGCGGCTGCTCGCCGGAGTGGCATCATGACGGCCGCCATGAAACTTCGTCGTCAGTCCCAAGCCGCCCAGGCCGGTGTGGTCGCCCCACCGGAGTCTCGTCGCGCGCCCATTTGGGACCGTCCCGTACCCGGCGTCGGCCGGGCGCCGCTGTGTTGGCTGCTGGGTGTGCACGGCGGTGCCGGAGCCAGCACCCTCGCACGGGTGCTTGCGCCCGCGGCCGATGCGGGCCGCCGCTGGCCCGGCGTCTTCGACCGCGAGTCACCCTTCGTCGTCCTGGTGGCCAGGGAGACCATCGCCGGACTCACCCGCGCACATGACCTACTGCGCCAACATCATTCGGGATTCGCAGGTTCCAGTGAGGTCCTCGGACTGATCACCGTCGCGGCCCGCCCCGGCCGTATGCCTGCCGAGATCCGCCGCTATCGCGATGTGGTCGGCTCCCTGGCCGGTCAGGTGTGGCAGGTCCCGTGGTACGAGGAGTGGACCCTCGTCGAACCGGAGAGCCTGCCGATCTGGCACCCGGGCGACGAGGTGCCGCCGAAGAAGAAAAGGATCGACCCGCTCGAGGAAGTTCCGCTGGAGATCCGCGAACTCGGAGCCGATATCGTTGCGGTCGTGCGTGAAAACCTGGACAGCAGCGCATCTTTCGAGGAGGGCCACCGTTGACCATCACTACCAAGAAAGGCAGCCGATGAGCATGATTCTGCTCGCCGTGCAGGACACGTACGGCACTGTGCTGGCTCAGGTCGGTAACCCGACACCGGAGGCGCCTCCTGGCTCGGAGAAGATCCTGCAGCTGGTCCGCTACCTCACCTGGTTCGTGTTGCTTTCCGGTATCTGCGGAATCACCTACGCGGGTGGCAAATTCGCGTGGGAGAAGTGGACCGGTGGTGGGCTCGAATCGCCGAAGATGGTGGCCGGAGCCATGATCGGCGGCGTCGTCGCGACGAGCGCGGGCACCATCATGAACGCCGTCATCGGAACCTGATGTACCCGATGGCCACCGTGCGAATGTCGGCGGCGGAACTGCTTGCCTACAAGCAGATGCCCGCCGAAGTGCTGCAACCGCTGATGCAGCTGCTGAACTGGCTGCTCTGGTTCGTGCTGCTGGTGTGCCTGGCGTGGATGATCGTCTCCGCCGGCCGCCTGTGGATCGCGTTCCGGAGCGATCTGGCGATGAACGACGCCTCGCACGGCGTATTGATGAGTCTGCTCGGGGCGGCGGTGGCGAGCACGGCCTCGGGGATCGCGTTGGCGTTCCTGCCGACGTGAACCGGGATGGAAACGGCCCTGGGATGATTTCCACACCGCTGGCGACTGCTTGCAGGTCGCGCGAAATTGTCGAGCCGCGGGAACGGCCTGGCGGGTGGCGGCGCGGCATGCGCAAGCCCGCGGCCGGTGCGTTCGGCGCTGCCCTGCTGCTGTCCGCGGTCGGCTGCGGCGGCGGTGACGGCGATTCCGGCCCGAACCTGACGGCCGCACCGACGCACGTGCGGTGGCAGCCGTTCCAGGGCGTCGCACTGCCGAGCGCCGACCAGGGGCCGAAGCGAATATCCGACGGCGCCGCAACGGGTTTCGAGCGTTCCCCGATCGGTGCGGCGCTGGCGGCGATCGTGCACACGGTGCGACTGTCGGTGGCCGCCGACAGCCAATGGGCGGACATCGTGCGCCGAGAGGTGGTGCCGAGCAAGGCCAGAGACGAGTGGGCGGTCAACCGGATCCAGCTCTCGATCGCCGGTCCGGCCGCGCCGGAATACGCGCCGAGAGTGCTCGGGTACAAGATCACCGGGTACACCGATGCGGCCTCGGCCGTAGACGTCTATACCGAATATTCGGACAATTCGAAGGCGGTGAATCACACCACAGTCGAATGGTTCGGCAACGACTGGAGATTACGGCTGCCGGATCTCGACTCGACTGCCCGCCCCATCGAGGCGGTCGATGAATTGCCCACGGACATAGTGAAATTGGAGGCACCGAAGTGAGCGAGAAGGAGTCGTACACGCGCGATCGCGTCTCCTTCGGTGTCATCGCGTCCGCTGCCGCGCTGGTGCTGATCGTGGTCGTCGGCATCTTCGTATACGTGAGCCGGGACGACTCGGCTTCGGGCGGTGACAAGGCCGCCGCCGCGGCGAACTCCGGCGGTGAGGGCTTCGCGACCCCCGAAGTGGATATTCTCGGCAGGCGCGTCGATATCCCGAACAACCCTGCCGGACAACCACTTCCACAGGATCCGACCCGGCAGCGCAAGCCATCGGATGGGGACTGGCTGACCGCGGCGCCTGAGGGCACCACCGCACCACACGGCTGGCAGCGGGTCTACGGCGCCTCGGTCCCGTTCTCCACTTCCGACGGACCGACCCACATCGAAGACGGTCTCGCCGTCGGGTACTCGCACACACCGCAGGGCGCGGTGCTCGCGGCGGCCCAGATCACCTACCGCCTCAACGCCCGCCCCGCCGACCGCGACCTCTATGTCCGCCAGGTCCGCGTCTCGGCCCAGCAGATCGCCGCCTACGACAAGGCCCTGTCCCAGGACAAACTTCCGCGACAGCAGCCGGAAAAGGTGACCAAGTATTTCGTTGCCTCGGATGCGTTCAAGGTCGAGAACTACGCGGATGATCTGGCGATAATCCAGCTGGCGTCGCGCGGTCAGTCGGCCGATGGGAAGCCGCTGTGGGTGGCTCTGCGACTGGTCATGGTGTGGGATGCGGGGGACTGGCGGCTCAAGCCCGCCACCACCAACAACACGCAGCCCGAGTACGTCGAATCCCTGAACGGGTGGACGAAATGGTGAGGTTGGGGCCCGGATCGGGTCCGGCGCAGAACCGCTCGCCACTGGCGATGCTCGGCGTCAGCGCGGTGCTCGCGGTGGTCGTCGCGGTCCTGGTGACCGTGATCGCCATGCGGGACAACACCGTTGGCGGCGACCAGGTGTCGAAGACGGGCACGAGCTCGGAGAATGTGCCCGATACCGCCGCGTCCGGTTTCGGCAACCCGGAAACCGATATGTTCGGCCGCCGAGTCGATGTGCCCGATAACGGCACCGGCGTTGCGCTGGAACAGAATCCGGCGCTGCAGCAGCAGCCGGACGCACCGACCTGGCAGACCGCTGCGCCGCAGCCCGCGAGCGGCCAAGGCGTGTGGCAGCGCGTATTCGGCGGGCCTGTGGTGCGCTTCTCCACCTCCGACGGCCCGGCGCGCATCGATGGCAAGGCCGCCGTCGGCTTCGCACATACACCTCGGGGCGCGGCCCTGGCGGCCGAACAGATCTACTGGCGCACCAACGCCAACCCCCGTGATCGCGATCTGCTTTTGCGGCTGGTCGAGGTCACCCCGCAATACCTGGCCGACTACGACCGACTCGTGGCCGAGGGCAGAGTCTCGGATCGACTGCCGGACAAGTTGAGACCCTTGCTGTTCGCTTCGGATGCGTTCCGAATCGAGAGCTATACCGCAGATTCCGCGACCATCCAGTTTGCGAGAAAGGCCCGAGAAACAACTGATGGCCAACCAACATGGGTCGGCATGCGCCTGGCAGTCATGTGGCGCGACGGTGACTGGAAGCTCACGGCCGTGAGCGGACAGCAGCAAGTCCAGATCGATTCCCTGCCAAGCATCGAGGGGTGGACACAATGGTGAGGCGTGTACTCACGATATTCGCGGTCATCTTCACGGTGATGATCGCGACGCCGACGGTGGCCTACGGCCAGAGTTACGGCTTCGACGAGACGTGTAATGAACTGCACGACACTCTCGACAACGTAGGGCTGCCGGGCGTTTCGCTCGGTGACGCCGCGTCTGCGGTATGCAAGGCGGGCAATGTCGCCTCGCATCCGGGCAGCACCGCGAACGCGATCAAGGACAAGGCCTGGGATTCGACCTTCGGCAAGGTCGTCGATTCGCTGATGAACGGTCTCGGCGAGGCCATCATCCTCGCGCTGACGTTCTGGATGAAGGTCCCCAACGAGGCGGCCAGCGATTCGGGTTCGTTGTTCGTCAAGATCAACGACTACACCTATCAGGCGCAGATATTGCTGCTCATAGCGTCGGTGATACTGTCCGGCGCCAGATTGGCCGAGGCGAGACGCGGCGCCGCCATGAACGAGGCGGCCGAATCGTTCCGCATGTTCACGCGGGTGGTTTTCAGCTCCTGGATGCTCGGCGCGGTCATCGTCGCGGGCACCCAGGCCTCGGATCGCTTCTCCGAGTGGATCATCAACGATTCGACCAATGGCAATGCCAAGGATCTGGCCGAGCTGATGGTGAAAACCAGCAAGCTGCAGGCATTTTCGCCGGGTCTGGTGCTGATCATCGCGATCGTCGGGCTGCTCGGCGCGCTGGCGCAGATCGTGCTCGCCATCGTGCGTCAGGGCCTGCTGATCATCGCGGCCGGTGTGTTGCCGTTGGCGGCGGCCGCATCCGGGATGAATATCGGCAAACAGTCGTATCAGAAGCTGATCGGCTGGATCATCGCGTTCATGCTCTGGAAGCCGGTGGCCGCCATCGTCTATATGATCGCGTTCACCACCGCGGGCCATGTGGATTCGCTCACCGATACCGGCGGACTGCCCGAAGGCGAACAGGCGCAACGGATGCTCGTCGCCATCGTGCTGCTGTGCAGTGTCGCGTTCGTGCTGCCCGCGCTGATGCGGTTGGTCACGCCCGCCGTCGCGATCGTGGGTAGCGGTGGCTCCGGTCTCACCGCGACCGGTGGAACCTTGCTCGCGGTAGGCGCTTTGGGTGCGATGGGCACCAAGGCCGTCTCGGTCAAGGGCGCCGCGCCGGGTTCGGCGGGTTACGTCGGTGGCACCTCGACAGGTCCGCGCCCACCGGGAGGCGCGGGCGGTCCACGCGGTGGCGGTGGCGCGCCGCGCCCGGCCCCGCCACGCGGTGGCGGTGGTGGCGGCGGAGCACCAGCGGGCGCACCTCCGCGCGCCTCCGTCCCACAGGGCGGGTCCGGAGTACCGTCCGGTGCGTCGAGGGCGGCGGGTGCGATCGGCGTGGCCCGCGCGGCGACCGCGCCGCTGAACCGAGCCGATGAAGCCATGGGTGATGTGGCGGGCGACCGCTGGGCGAACCGTTCGCCCGACCTCGGGAGGAGCACCATTCCGCGATGACGATGACGACGAGCGATATCTACGAGCGCCGGGCGTACGGTCTGTGGCAGAAGCCGCGCAGCGCAGGCCTTTTCGGTCTGCGCTGGGAAGAGACCGTCATCGGCTTCGTCGTCGTGATCACGGCCCTGATCTGCGCCATGGTCGGCGGTTTCAAGTGGGGTCTGATCGTGGGTGGCACCGGCGTTGTCGTGATGGTTCCACTGGTGTGGCGGACGGGGGGCCGCTCCGGATACGAGAACGGATTGATGATGTTCAACTGGATGCGCTCACGCAACCGCGGCGAGCATGTGTATCGCGGTGGCCGGTTCTCGCGGATTCCGGGCGGTGTCACGCGCCTACCCGGTCTGCTTGCGCCGTCGAAACTCTACGAGGGCATCGATGCGGGCGGCTACAGCTTCGGCATGATCCACCTACCGCAATTCGCCCAGTACACAGTGGTTCTGCGGGCATGGCCACAGGGGCACGAGGCGGTGGACCAGCCGGTCATCGACCGCTGGGTGTCGGCCTGGGGCACCTTCCTCGCCTCGGTCGGCCAGACCAGTGACATCGTCGCCGTCGTCCCGGTGATCGATACCGTGCCCGAGACCGGCAACCGGCTGCTCACCGAGGTTTCCACCATTACCCGTCCAGAGGCGCCGGAGCTGGCGCAGCAGGTGATGTACGAACTCGCCACCGAGTTGCCGCAGGAACGGGTGCAACTGCTGCCGCGCGTCGCGATCACCTTCAAGGCGACTACCGCGGAGCGGCGCAGGAATCCGGCCGAGGAGGCGGTCGAGATCGGGCGCAGGCTCCCCGGCATCTGTGCCGCACTGGCCGAGGCCGGCGTGCGTGCCCAGCCGATGTCGGCCGATGAGGTCATCTCGTTCATCCGGCGCAGCTACGATCCGGCCTCACAGGCCGATCTCGAGGTCGCCGCGGGCGAACCCGAAGGGCACGGTCTGGATTGGGCCGATGCCGGACCGGTTTCGCACGACGAGAAGTGGGATCACCTGGTGCACGACGGTGGCCGCTCGGTCACCTGGGAGATGGATGCCGCACCCGAGGGCGCGGTGGATGAGCGAGTGCTGCAGCGGCTGCTCGCGCCGAATCCCGAAGTGCCGCGCAAGCGTATCGCCATCGTGTACCGTCCGCATTCGGCGGCCGACGCGGCCGAAATCGTCGACGACGATTTCAAGAACGCCTTGGTGGCCCAGCAGAGCGAACGCGGTGTCGTCTCGGCGGCCGCGACCCTGCGGGTGGGCGCCACCCAGCAAGCCCGTGAGGAACAAGCCCGGGGTCATGGTGTGACCCGCTTCGGGGCGCTGGTGACCATCACCGAGCCCCTGCGCGGTGATCTGCCGCGCATCGAAGCCATTACTCGCGATCTGTCCACACAGGCGCGGTTGAAGATCCGGCGGTGCTACCGCTACCAGGCGGCGGCCTTCGCGGCCTCGCTCGGCTGCGGGGTGATCCTGCCGGAGCACGCGACAATTCCGAAAGCCTTGGCGGGGTGAGCAATACATGGCAGGTGAGTACGAGCCACCCGTGCGCGAGCGGGACGAGGTGCCGGTGCGCCGCAAGCGGCGCCCGGAGGACGCGGCATGGGAGCGGCCTGCGGAAGAACGCGCTCAGCGGTCCGCCGGGGGCCGGGTCGAGCGCTCTGGCATCGAGGAGATGCCCGACCGGGATCGGCGCTCCGGGCGAGGCCCGGCACGGGTGAGCGGCGGCGAGCGGACCGGCATCGGCGAAACGTTCGATCGGGAGCGGCGACCGTCGCGCGATGCGGCCGAGCGACGGGCGCGACCCGGCGCCGCAGCCGCGGACGGTGGCCGTGCCGATCGGCCGCATCCGGACCGCGGCCGTGCCAGGTTCGAAAACGGCCGGGGTGAACGGACTTCGGCCGAGCGTGGACGTCCAGACGGCGCCAGGACCGCTCGACCGCGTGATGGCGCACCGCAACGATCGGTACGGGGGAAACGCGTGGCACGACCGGAACGCAACGGCTCGCGGACGAGTCGCGAGGCACAGCGCGCGGCCAAGATCGACTACACCGCCGACCGCGCTATGGGCACCCCGCAGATGGATAAGGCCGCTCGTCGCGCAAAGGCCAGGTCGGACAAGCGCAAACAGTCCGGTCCACCGCTGCTCGACGATGCGACCAGGGCCAAACTCGAACAGATCAGCCGTGAGGGCACCGGCCTGCGTGCGGCCTTCGCGACCTTCCGGGTCCGCACCGACGATATCCGCCGCCGCAACTATGCGGCCCGTGCCGAACAGGTCTTCGAGGACGGGTTCGACCGCAGCACAGCGCAACTCACCGATCGCGGCTATCTGGGTCCCGGCGGCGGCCGGATGAATGTTGTGGGCCGCCCGGTCGAATACCGGGCCACTACCGCTCAGGTGGCCGGTCTGTGGCCGTGGTCGGTCGGCGCGGGTGCGCCGCTGATCGGGACCCCGCTCGGTTCACATCTGCATACCGGCGCCCCGGTCTGCTTCGACCCGATGAACTGGTTCCTGCGCGGCAGCTTCATCACCGCGCCCAGCCTCTTCGTCCTGGGGCTCAATGGCTTCGGTAAATCCTCGCTGGTGCGCCGGATCGTGCTCGGCGGTATCGCACAGGGCATCACCCCGCTGATCCTGGCCGACGTGAAACCGGACTACCGCAAGTTGGTCGAACTGGTCGGTGGCCAGGTGATCGACCTCGGTTACGGCCACGGCAAACTCAACCCGCTCGCCGCCGGTGTGCTCGGCTCGGTCGTGCCGATGCTGGACGATTTTCCGGCACTGCAACTTCAGGTGTTGCAGGATCTACGCGCCCGCCAGGTTACGCTCATCGCCGGTCTGGTCGAACTCGTACGCGGCGCGCGGGTGCGTGACTACGAGGAGACACTGATCTCCACCGCACTGCGCATCCTCTACCGGCCGGGCAGCGGCTACACGCCCGACCAACCGCCCATCATGGAGAACCTGCTGGAGGTAATCGTCGCCGGTGGTGACGAATTGCAACTCGACGCCGGTGCCGACGATCCGAACGAATACCAGGTGGCCATCAAGGGTCTGCGCCGCTCGCTGCGCGCCTTGACTCAGGGCCCGTTCGGCGCGATCTTCAACGGGCAGACCAGCGTTCCGATCGATACCAGCGCGGTCGCGGTATGCATCGACGTATCCCACATCCCCACCGGCGACAAGAAGCTCAAGGCCGCCGTGATGCTGGCCTGCTGGGCCGACGGTTTCGCCTCGGTGGAGGCCGCGCATGTGCTCGCCGATGCGAAACTCGGCCAGCAGCGCTATTTCCAGGTGGTAATGGACGAGCTGTGGCAGGTGCTCGGCCTCGGTGACTTCATGGTCGACCGGGTCGACGAGCTGACTCGTCTGCAGCGCACCATCGCCACCGCGCTGATCATGATCAGCCACACCATCAAGGACCTGCAAGCACTGGGATCGGAAGCCGCCATCGCGAAGGCGCTCGGCTTTCTCGAACGCGCGCGCGCCAAGATATTCGGCGCGCTGCCCGGCGAGGAGATCAAGCGCCTGGACAGCGTGGTTCCGTTCACATCCGCCGAGGAGGAGATGGTGACCGGATGGTCCGCACCGCAGGCGCTGACGGGCGAGGCACTCAAACCTGGTCAGCTGCGCCCGTCGCCGCCGGGCACCGGAAAATTCCTGCTGAAGATCGGTGAGGATCGCCGTCCCGGCATCCCGTTCCATATGGAATTCACCCTGTCCGAGAAGGAGAGTGGGATCCACGAAACCAACCAGCGCTTCTCCGAGTTCACCGAGTCGACTTCGCGCGGTGGCGATTCCCCCAGTGGGAGTGCCGCATGAGGTGGCTCGAACTGTTATCGAGACCGGCGGACCGCTGTGGGAGGTGGGGTGCATGATGCCGCACCGGTCCTATCGGAGGGTGTCGCCGGAAGTGCGCAAGGCCGCGGTCGAGCAGGTCATTGCGCTCACCGGCAAGCTACGCAGCGAATCGGAGGCGTGCCGGGTGGTCGCCGAGCAGATCGGCGTGCATACCAACTCGGTGCGCAACTGGGTCCGCGCCGCCGAGGGACCGAGTCTGGAGCGCCTGGACGCGACGGCGCTGCGCCGCAAAGTCGCACTGTTACAACAACAACTGGCCGCCGCCGCGGAGATGAACCGCACTCTGGCCGACACTCTCAACGAATCCCGGCGGCAAACGTGAATCTCCTGGGTTCGGCCCGCGGTCGTTCGGCGCTGCCGGGGATGCGGTGACCGGGCGTTCGGTCCTTTACCTGGCCCTGGCGAGCGTACTCGGTTTGATGACCCTGGTCGTGGTCATCGTGATGCCCGCCGTGGACGACGCCTGTGAGGGCTCCTCGGTGCTCGTATCGTCGAGTGTGCTGGCGCCGCTCGGCGGCTACGCGCCGGGTGATTCCCGGGTCGCGGGCACGCCGATGCCCACGAGTACCACCGGCAATCCGACTGCTACCCGAGCCCGTTCGACCGCCACCGGTGCACCGTCGCTGGCCGCGGGCATCGGTCCGATCCGCCGGACGCTGCCGTTGGCCGCGGGTACCTTCACCGTGTCGGACGTATTCGGCGCGCGCGGTGGCACCCATAAGGGTGTCGACTTCGCCGCGGCCGATGGCACCACCATCTACTCGGTCTCCGACGGACGTGTCGTGGCCGCCGGTCCCGCTTCGGGTTTCGGCAACTGGATCGTCGTCGATTCGGTCGATACCAACGGCCGCGCCTATTCGGCCGTCTACGGCCATATGTGGGACAGTGGCGTGCACGTGCGCGTCGGCGATACGGTCGTTGCGGGTCAGCCCATCGCACAGGTCGGCTCGGCGGGCGAATCCAGCGGCCCGCACCTGCACTTCGAGATCGTGCCGGGCGGACGCTTCACCGGCGGTCGGCAGATCGACCCGCTGCCCTGGCTCGACGGGGCACCGACCCCGGATGTCGGTGGTGCGCAGGCCTTCTCGTCCGATCCGCGCTGTAATCGCGGCTTCGGCACCCCGGGCGGTGCGCTGGCCGCGGGTAAGGTGCCGCAGGAACTCGAAATCTGGTATCGCCGCGCGGGTTCCATCTGCCCGCAGATCACCCCGTCGCTGCTGGCCGCACAGGGCAGGCAGGAGTCCGGATTCCGGCGCGGCGCCGCGTCGCCCGCGGGTGCGCAGGGTCTGGCCCAGTTCCTGCCCGGCACGGCGGCCAGTATCGATCCCGATGACGGTAAGCCCTATGTCATCGATGCCGATGGCAACGGCGTCGCGAGCGTTTGGGATGACGGTGACGCGATCATCGGTCAGGGCCGCTATATGTGCGCGCTCGCGCACAAGATCATGGCGTGGGAGTCCGCGGGCCGCGTACAGGGCGATGTCGTCGCGCTGACCCTGGCCGCCTACAACGCAGGAGAGGGTGCGGTACTCGCCTCCGGCGGTATGCCGAACCAGGTGGCCGCACACTATGCCGAAACCCAGCCCTACGTCGCGAATATCCTTGCGATGGAACCGCAATATCGTGCGCAGGGCTCCAATGGCCGCTTCACCCCGCAGGAGGGTGCGGGTGGCGTTCAGGTCGTCCAGGCCGCGCAGCAGTGGCTCGGTACCCCCTATGTCTGGGGTGGCGGCGGCCCGCAGGGGCCGAGCGGCGGCGGTATGGACGGTCCAGGCTTGACTTCGGCCGCGGTGTTCGCGGCATCGTCGGGGACGGTGACGCTGCCGCGGACCGCCGAACAGCAGTGGGAGGCGGGCCTCGAAGTCCCACTGAGCAAGCTGCAACCCGGTGATCTGGTGTTCAGCTCATTCGGCCCGCGCGGCCCCGCCGAGGTCGGAATCTATTCCGGCAGTGGCCGCATGATCCAATCCGTGCCCGCCGCATACGGGCATTCCAGTGGCGTGACCGAGGTCGCGGTGCCGGGTGACGGCCGCGGGAGGAGGGTGCTGTGACGACAACCGCAACCGCGGCAGGCGAACACGCCGAAGCACGTGCGTCGATTGGACCACACAAGTGTCGGTTCCGGCGGCTAGCCTTGAATAATACGGCGGCGCGAGCGACGGACCCGGAAGCGGTAGCGGCGCGTGACCACGAAGGAGCCCGCGAACGTCGCATGTCAGACACTGCACGCGCGAAACTGGTGGTGATGCTGGTGGTGAGCGTTGCGATGTTGGGTGCGGGGTGCGCCAGCTCGGATCGGGAGTCGGGTTCCGGTGCACCGCAGCCGCCCGCGTCCACGACCCGATTGCTGGAGGGGGTGCCCGCACCCGATCCGGTGACGCCCGACGGCGTCGCGGTGGCCGCGCTGAAGGAGATCTACTCCTGGCAGCCCGCCACCGAGGCCCAGGGCGCGTCGCTGTCGCGTGCGCGGAAATGGTTGGGCCCCAGCCTGATCCGTATGTTGGATAGCACGCCGACCGGAATCGAGACACCGAAGGCGACGCTGCAGTGGGCGGACTGGGCCAAGGCGCAGGCACATATCGAGGCCTTCGCCTTCGCGTCGGGGGAGCGCCCGCCCGCGAGCGCCGATCCGAACATCCAACAGTTCAAGATCGGGATCGAGCAAACGGTCGTCTACCCGAACGGGCGCAAGGAATCCCTGCCGCCCACGACGGTCATCGCGACCGTGGTGCGCATGTCGGAAGGTTGGCGGCTCGATGCTTTCCGCTGAATCCGCACCAGCGACAACCACATAGCTAGGTCCTAACAGGAGGCAGACATGGCGAAAAAGAAGAAGGTGCAGGATCCGGCCGCGGTCGGACCCGATATCACCCTCTACATGATCTACGCCGGTTTCGCGACCCTCGGAACCCTGTGGATCGCCTTGCATCTCGGCAACGCGATGGCTGTCACCCCGCAGGACATTCCGATCAACCCGATTGCGATCGTCGCCGATCTGGTCCGGGGGAAATTGCACTGGCCGCGCGCTTCCACGGTGATCGTGCTGCTCGTGATCGCGGCGATCGTGGCCTATGTGGTGGTGCGCAAGCGGCTCGCGGCAATTCGGTCGGTCGGGCGGCTCGCCGTGGACGAGAAGGCCGATGTGATGGGCAGCGGCGATGCGATCAAGTCACTCACCGAGGCCGGGGTACGGGCCAAGGCCGATATGCTCGGCGTGCGGCTGGGCTACAACGACAGTCCGGGTGTGCCGATCGGCATCGGCGTCGCCGATGGGGTGATGCTCTACGGCTCCTATGAGGATCTGCACCTGGACATCTGGGGTCCACGACAGGGCAAATCGACCTCCCGGGTGATTCCGGCCATCCTGACCGCGATCGGACCCGTGCTGTCCACCTCGAACAAGCGCGATGTGGTCGACGCGACCCGAGATGTGCGCGAGGCCAAGGGGAGTCGCACCTTCGTCTTCGATCCACAGGGTGTCGCGGGGGAGGAGCCCACTTGGTTCTGGGATCCACTGGCCTGGGTGGACGCCTATCACGACGGTGCGGAGATGCGGGCCGCGCGGCTGGCCGGACACTTCGCCGACGCCGACAACGGATCCGATGCCAAGAGCGATGTGTTCTTCGATCCCGAGGCCGAGGACCTGCTCGCCGGACTGTTCCTGGCCGCGGCGCTCGGTGGTCGTCCGATCGTCCAGGTCTGGGATTGGGTGACCAACCCCAATGACTCCGAGCCGATCGAGTTGCTGCGCAATGCGAGCAAGCACTACACCGCCTCGGGTCTGGCGATGCAGTACAACGCCGATCCGCGGACCAAGAGCGGCATTTTCGGCACTGCCAAGAAGATGATCCGCTGCCTGCAGCTGTCGAATGTGCACCCGTGGATCCTGCCGGGCGACAACCGTATGCAGTTCGACGAACTCGAATTCATCGAGAACAACGGTACTCTCTACAGCCTCTCGCTCGAGGGCCGTGGTTCGGCGGCGCCGCTGGTCAGCGCGCTCACCGAGGCCGTGGTCGATGTGGCGATGCGCAAGGCAACGCATTCGCCCGGCGGACGGCTGCCGATCCCCATGCTCGCGGTCCTGGACGAGGCGGCCAATGTGGTGCGCTGGAAGGATTTGCCCAAGCAGTACAGTCACTTCGGCTCACGCGGCATCGTGGTGATGACGGTGCTGCAGTCCTGGGCCCAGGGCGCGCGCTGCTGGGGTGACGACGGCATGCTGGCGCTGTGGTCGGCGGCCAATATCAAGGTGCTCGGTCCCGGCGTCGATGATATGAACTTCCTGCGCGACCGCTCCGAGGCGATCGGCGAATACGATGCGATCTCGTCCTCGGTCTCGGAATCCAAAGGCGGCAAGAGCTATTCGCGCTCACTCGGCTCGTCCAAGACATTCACCGTGAACGCGCTGGCGACCCTGCCGCAGGGACGCGCGATCGTGTTCACCTCCGGCCAGCCCGCGGTGCTCGTGCGCACCGTGCCCTGGTGGGAGGGCGACTACGCTGACGATGTGAAGAAGTCGATCTCGCACCATCTTCCGGGGCGTAAGACCGAGATCGCCGACCTGTTCGGCTCGCCCAACCTGACCAAGCCTGCTCCGCCACCCGAATACGGTCAAATCGAGGAGGTTCGGCCACTGTGACCGAGCGTAGCGAGGAAACCATAGACACAGCACGGCCAGTCACAGCGGAGCCGAACGCTAGCGAGGTGGAGCTGTGACCGAGCAGCAGCAACAGCCGATGATTTACACCAATGTGGTGGAGTTCGTCGAGAACTACCTCAGCCTGGTGTATCGGCGTCAGGTCACCGACATCAGTGAAACGGTTTGGTGCCCGGAGTGGTGGAAGCATGCCGAGGCCGTGGCGCGACTAGATGCGCTCTGGCGCGCCTGGGAGCACTACCGCCTCGAGCCGAGCACCGGATTGAGCATCTGGTTTCTCGATCACGCCGATCCGCATATGACCAAACTCTTCGATCCCCGTGGACCGTTCAAGTACTGCAGTGTCCGCAACGGACACAAGGACATGCTGAGCCCGCTGCCGCTGAAGTCCCCCGCCCAGGGGCTCTTCGGCGATCCGACCATCGGCGACTTCCGCATCTGAGAGGCCGAAAACATCGAAACGCCCGCTGATTTCAGCGGGCGTATTCGGTTTCCGGTGCCGGGAAAGCTATTGCCGGACGCGTTCCAAACCGCGTGCGTCCTGTTCTCGACCTCGTGCGGCAGCCGCGCGCGCGGCTTCGTCGCGAAGACGTACCGCTTCTTCGGGCGGTTGGCCCTGGCCTACTTCGATCAGCATCCGCACCGCCGCCAGCTCCGGCGCGATGCCGATCCGGGCGAGATGCGCCGCGATCGCCTGCCGACGTTCCTGGGAGTCGTAGCGGATGAGCGGTTTGGACTGAGCGGAGGCCGTCGCGGCCATCCGGCTGGCCTCGGCCTGTGCGGAGAAACGATCCTTCTCCAGTGAAATCCCCTTGGCCGGAACCGATTTCTCGACCATACGGGCCAGTTCGAGATTGCGTGGGTCCTTGGCCTTGGCGTCGCGGGCCTCACGGATCTGAAGTTCCCGGGCCTCCTTGACTCGGGCCTCGGTGACCTTGACGCGGGCTTCGGCTTCTTTCTGACCACGCTCCCGGGTCCGCAGCGCGACCAGGGTCGCAAGCTGCAACATAGTCTTCATCATGGCCGCGGTTTCCCGGCCGATGTCGTCCAGTTCCTCGGACATGGCTGCTCCCCGATGCTGCAGTGATCACTATGGATGTTGTGGTGCTTCGTCACGGACGCCGCCACGTCGAACTGTAGTCCGCCGCGTCGGTGCCCCGCCTGCAAACGTGGACACCCAGAGAACTCGTCGCGTGGCATTCCCAGTGGGGATCGTCCGGTCAGGGGATGACTACGCTACGCGTTCTCCTTTATTCGAGATTACCCGAGAAATCTCGGCACCAACCGTGCGGGCGTGCCGCTTAACAGCATATAACGCACAATTCCGGCGGGTGGGGGAAAGCTTCGGAGGATCTCCGGTCTTAGCGCACCCTTACCGAATGATTAGGGTCGCCTACCCTGGATTGATCATGGGTGCAGTTCGGGCCCGCTGCCCATTGTGCGCAGCGGGCCCGAACCAAGCGAGTATCCGGATCGGGCGTGTCGCTGGCGACTGCTTGCGTGTCGCTGGAAAGGGTCGGCTCAGTCGATGCGGACCGACTGGATCGTCACCGGAAGATTGGGCTTGCCGTCGCCCTGGCCGTTGGAATTGTCCTGACCGCCCGCGGCGATCTTGTCCAGCGTGCCCATGCTGTCCGGATCGACGGTGCCGAAGATGGTGTAGTTCGGTGGCAGTTGCGAATCGCCGTAGACGATGAAGAACTGACTGCCGTTGGTGCCGCCGCCGGTCATCGGATCCGGTCCCGCGTTGGCCATGGCCAGTGTGCCGCGCTTGTAATCCATGGGCTTCTGCAATGCGGGGTCGGCGGGGTTGTAGCGGTTGGTCGGGTATTCGTTGTCGAACTGGTAGCCAGGGCCGCCGGTGCCGGTGCCGGTCGGATCACCGCACTGCAGTACCTTCAGGCCCTCGTCCGCGGTCATGCGGTGGCAGCTGGTGTTGTCGAAGTAGCCCTGACCGGCGAGGCTGGCGAAGCTGTTCACGGTGCACGGCGCCTTGGCATTGTCCAGGGTCAGGCCGATGGGGCCCTGGGTGGTCTCCATGCTGACGCTGAGGCTCGCATTGTCGCCGGTGTTCTCGATGCCGCTGGTGCGCGGCTTCTTCACCTGCTTGTCGGCGGGCTTCTGACTGTCGAGGTAGTCGCAGCTGATGGCGGCGGGCTTCTCGTCACTCTTGGTCAGGAAGTAGACGCCCACGGCTGCTGCCGCTACGACCACCACGCCGAGCGCCGATCCGGCGATCATGAGTCGCTTGCGCTTGCGCGCCCGATCGGCGCGGTTGGCCAGCTGGCGTTCCAGCTTGCGTTTCGCCGCTGCCCGTCGCTGTTCGTTGCTCGGCACTACCACGTTCCTCCCGTATCCGTTACGTACGGCACTGGATTGTGCCATCTATTCCTGAGACTGCTCAGCAGGCCATTTCGACCAGTGGTGACGCTGTACGAACCGCTGGCGGCAAACCGGTTGGACTCGAGGGGCCGTGGTGGTGGAAACTGGACCATCGTGACCAAGACCAGCAGCTTCTCCGCCCCGAAGGGGGTTCCGGATTACGTGCCACCCGGTTCGGCCGAGTTCGTCGCGGTGCGCGACGGCTTGATCCGTGCCGCCCGACTCGCCGGGTACGGGCATGTGGAGCTGCCGATCTTCGAGGACACCGCCTTGTTCGCACGCGGCGTCGGTGAATCCACCGATGTGGTGACCAAGGAGATGTACACCTTCGCCGACCGCGGCGATCGCAGTGTCACGCTGCGGCCGGAGGGCACCGCCGGGGTCATGCGTGCGGTCATCGAGCACGGGCTCGATCGCGGGCAGTTGCCGGTGAAACTGGTGTACTCGGGCCCGTTCTTCCGCTATGAGCGTCCGCAGGCCGGTCGGTACCGGCAGTTGCAGCAGGTCGGCGTCGAGGCGATCGGTATCGATGACCCGGCACTGGATGCCGAGGTGATCGCGATCGCCGACGCCGGCTATCGCGGACTGGGGCTCGATGGTTTCCGGCTGGAGATCACCTCCCTCGGTGACGAGACCTGCCGTCCGCAGTATCGAGAGCTGCTGCAGGAGTTCTTGTTCCGGCTGCCATTGGACGAGGAGACCAAGCGGCGCGCGCAGCTGAATCCGCTGCGGGTGCTCGACGATAAGCGGCCCGAGGTGCGCGAGATGACCGCGAACGCGCCGCTGATGATCGATCACCTTTCGGAGTCGGCGAAAACGCACTTCGAGCAGGTGCTCGGGTATCTCGACGCGCTCGGCGTGTCCTATGTGGTGAATCCGCGGATGGTGCGCGGCCTGGATTACTACACGAAGACGACCTTCGAATTCGTCCACGACGGGCTCGGGGCGCAGTCGGGTATCGGTGGCGGTGGACGCTACGACGGGCTGATGGCCGAACTGGGTGGACAGCCGTTGTCCGGCATCGGATTCGGGCTCGGTGTGGACCGCACCATCCTGGCGCTGGCGGCCGAGGGCAAGTCGGCGGGCGATCCGGCGCGGTGTGAGGTCTACGGCGTATCACTCGGCGATGCGGCCAAGCAGCGGTTGGTCGTGCTCGCGGCACAGTTGCGGGCGGCCGGTATCCGGGTGGATCTGGCCTACGGTGGTCGCGGCGTCAAAGGATCGCTGAAGGCCGCGGACAAGTCCGGCGCAAAATTCACCCTGGTTCTCGGTGACCGTGACCTGGCCGAGAACACCATCGGCCTGAAGGATATGGCCACCGGTGAACAGCGTCAGATCCCACTGGACGAGACGGTGGCCGCCGTCGCCGCCGCCCTGCGCTCGGGCGAGTAGTACGTTGCCGGGGTACACCCGCACCACGACGAATGGGCAGCCGTGCCTGTAGAACCCACGAATCCCGGCGCAGCCCAACCGGTTCCGACGGTCGGACTCGATCTCGTCGCGCCCGAAACCTACGCACCCATGCTGCGGCGACTCGCCCTCGCCGCGGTAGGGGTTGGCATCGGCGCGGCGCTGCTCGCGGCGCTGCTGGTGCCGTGGTCGATCGCGATCCCGATCGGTCTGGTCGTCGGCGCGCCCACCGTGGCCTACGCCATTGCTTTGCGCCGACGTCGTATGTGGTTGGCCGGGACCACAATTCACGCGCGGCGGGTGATCGGCGAGCGTCAGGTGGATATCGCCGCCGCCAACGGCGTCGAAATCCTGGTCTTTCCGGCCCGTTTGAGTCGCATCGTCCTGCGGGTGACCGCAGGCGTCGATTCCCAGGTCGTCCCGCTCGCGATGTACACCGATGCGGGCAGCGGTCGCGAACTGCACCTCCTCGGCCTCCGCAAATTGGCCGATGCCCTGGCCGCGAGCGAACTCGCTGCGGCGGTATCGGTTTCGACCATGCTCGTCCAGCAATTGCGCGCCGAGGCGCGAGACGCCGGTCTGGAAGCGCGGCCGCTGTACCGTGCCGTGCGACTGGCGCGGGCGAAGGATTACGTTTCGCCGATCGTCCTGACCGACCAGGAAGTCGCGGGGCTGAGTTGATGCGTGGATCGGATCGCGCGACACGCGAATCGGCGTGCCAGGCGCGATTGCGCGCGATGCAGGGTTAGGTGATGCGCTGACCAGTTGCGCACTGTCGGGATTCGTCCCTGCGATCGGATGCGGATGTCGCAGGGTTCGGTGCGCTTGTCGTTGACTGGGCCGGGTGGATGGGTGTGACGGGCCGATTGTCACGTAGCTCACCACTGAGGTTCGGGGGCCGTGAGAGTCGTTAGGGTTAGGGATCGAGTGCCCGCCTATCGCAAGGAGTTTCTCGTGCGCACCGCTGCTCGGACCGCGCCTGTGACCGTCGCCGTGACCGGGGGTGCGGGGCAGATCGCCTACGGCCTGCTGTTCCGGATCGCGTCCGGGGCGCTGCTGGGGTCCGAGACACCGGTACGGCTGCGGTTGCTGGAGATTCCGGCGGCGGTGGCATCGCTGGAGGGGGTGGCGATGGAGCTCGAGGACGGTGCGTTTCCGCTGCTCGAGTCGATCGATATCAGTGACGATCCGTGGGTCGGGTTCGCGGGCGCGAATGTCGCGCTGCTGGTCGGTGCCCGCCCGCGCACCGCGGGAATGGAGCGCTCGGATCTGCTGGCCGCCAATGGCCCGATCTTCACCGAACAGGGCCAGGCGATCAATGCCAGCGCCGCCGCCGACGTCCAGGTGCTCGTGGTCGGAAATCCGGCCAATACCAACGCCTTCATCGCCATGAGCAACGCCCCGGATGTGCCGGCCGAGCGCTTCACCGCGATGACCCGCCTCGACCACAACCGCGCCATCGCGCAGCTGGCCAAGAAGACCGGCGCGCCGGCCGCCGATATCGCCCGCGTCGCCATCTGGGGTAACCATTCCGCGACCCAGTATCCGGACATCACCCACGCCACCATCGCGGGCCGCCCCGCCCTCGACCTCGTGGGCCGGGACTGGGTGCGAGCGGACTTCATCCCCACCGTTCAACAGCGCGGCACCGCCATCATCCAGGCCCGCGGCGCATCCTCGGCCGCCAGCGCGGCCAGTGCCGCCATCGACCACATCCATGACTGGTCCCTCGGCACCCAGACCGACGACTGGACCTCCATGGCTGTTCCCTCCGACGGTTCGTATGGCATTCCCGAAGGCCTCATCGCCTCGTTTCCGGTCACCTGTGCAGCCGGCGAATACTCGATCGTCCAGGGCCTGGAAATCGACGAATTCTCCCGCGCCCGCATCGATGCCAGCATCGCGGAACTCGAACAGGAGCGCGACGCCGTCGTCGACCTCGGATTCGCCAAGCGCGTCTGACTCGTGCTCGGATTGCCCGCCTGTGGTGCGGGCGAAGATGGGGTCGGCGTCGGCAATGTGTACCGAAGGTCGTCGCTCAGGCTGCGGCCGTGGCGGCGCGGCTCCTGCCGAGGGCCAATTGACCCGCAGTGGCGAGATGGATGAGCGCAAGCACACTGCCGCCGACCATCATGCCTGGAATTCCGTGGGTGGCACCGATCGCGACGTCACCGAGCTGTACCGCGCCGGACACGGTCAGCAGCGGTAACAGCGCCCGCTTGCGGCGGCTGGTCAGGCTGAGCAGCAGCGCGGCACCCAAGGGAATGGCGCGGGCTGCGTAGGCCTGCGCATACAGGTCGACACCGGGGGAGTTCGCGGTGCCGGTTATCGCGAGGGTCGGGTCGACGAGCGCCGCGACGCTGAATGCCACGGCGACGCCCGCGCCGATCGCATTGACGATGATTGCGGATCGGGTGAGCTGGTGCATCATTCACTCCCTAAATCGTTCAAAGTCTGAATGGTTTAGCGACAGTATTATGCTGACTATGAAGAACGTCAAGGCGGAGAAGCTGCCGGAGACCATCGCATTCCGGCTCGGACTGCTGGGTGCGTTCCTGACCGACCGGTTCAGTGCCGATGTTTCGACTCTCGGGCTCAAGCCGAAGCATGCCGGGATGCTGAATGTGCTGGCGGCCAATGGCCCGACATCGCAGATGGAGATGGCGCGGACACTGCGGGTCGCGCCGAGTCTGGTCGTCGCGCTGGCCGACCACCTGGAGTCTCTCGGCGCCGTCGAACGGGTGCGGGATCCGGAGGATCGCCGCCGTCAGAACCTGAGCTTGACCTCGCACGGCCACGAACTACTGCGCAAATGTCTCTACGCCGCGCACGCGATCGACGCCGAGACCACCGCGGATCTCACCACCGCCGAGCGTGCCGACCTGCATCGCATCCTCGGCACGCTCGCCGATCGGCTGGGTCTGCCTAGGTGATGGTCCAGGTTTCCGAACCGTTGAGCAGGGATTGCAGCGAATCCTCTTGTACCGGTTTGCGTTCGCGCGCCACGGCGGTTTGATTGCGCACCGCGTCGTCATAGGTGGGCCGGGTGACATTGCGGAAGATACCGGTGACCACGTGGCCGAGGTCCTGGTCGGACAGGCGTGAGAGGGCGTAGGCGTACTCCGGATTGTCGGTGTAGGCGTCGTGGACGATGATCTCGGACTCGTCGACTTCGTCGGTGCGCACCACCGCGAGCCCGAAACCGGCACGCACCACGGCGAATTCGCCATCGGCGCCGAAACGGATCGGCTGACCGTGGTGCAGCGGGATGAGGCGGGATTCGGCATCGCCCTTGCGCAGCACATCGAAGGAACCGTCATTGAAGATCGGGCAGTCCTGCAGGATCTCGACGAATGAGGTCCCGCGATGTTCGGCGGCGGCGCGCAGCACTTCGGTGAGCCAGGCGCGATCGGAATCCAATGCGCGTGCGGCGAAGCTGGCTTCCGCGCCGAGCGCGACCGAGAGCGTATTGAATGGGTGGTCGACCGAGCCCATCGGCGTCGACTTGGTGATCTTGCCCGGTTCCGAGGTGGGCGAGTACTGGCCCTTGGTGAGTCCGTAGATCCGGTTGTTGAACAGCAGGATCGTCATATTCACATTGCGCCGCAGGGCATGGATCAGATGGTTGCCGCCGATCGACAGCGCGTCACCGTCACCGGTCACCACCCACACCGACAGATCCGGCCGGGTGACCGCGAGTCCGGTCGCGATGGCGGGAGCGCGGCCGTGGATGGAGTGGATGCCGTAGGCCTCGAGGTAGTACGGGAACCGGCTCGAGCAGCCGATCCCGGAGACGAACATCAGATTCTCCCTGCGCAATCCGAGTTCGGCGAGGAAGCCGCGCACGGTCGCCAGGATCACATAGTCACCGCAGCCGGGGCACCAGCGCACCTCCTGATCGGAGGTGAAGTCCTTGACCTTCTGCGGCCCGGCCGCGGACGGCACTCCGGACAGTCCGGTGAGACCCAGATCGGTTCCGACGAGCGAGGTTTCGACGATGGTCATCAGTTACCCCCAGTCGAGTACGTGGCCCGCGACCGTGCCGCGAAGGCCTTATCGTGTTCCATATCCTCGATCGACCCATCGAGCGCCGCATCGATTACCCCGACGAGTTCCTGCGCGGAGAAGGCCGTGCCCGCGATCTTCGTCCACGGTTGCACATCCACCAGATACTTCGCACGTAGCAGCATGGCCAGCTGACCGCCGTTCATTTCCGGCGCGACCACCGTTCGATAGCTCCGCAGTACGGCACCGAGGTTGGCGGGCAAGGGGTTCAGATATCGCAGATGCGCCTGCGCGACCGGGACACCACGGCGGCGGGCGCGGCGACAGGCCTCGCCGATCGGCCCGAAGGAACTGCCCCAGCCGATCAACAGCAGTTCGGCCCGCCGCTCCGGATCGTCGACCTCGATGTCGGGGACGGTGATGCCATCGATCTTGGCCTGCCGCAGGCGAACCATCAGTTCGTGATTGCCGGGCTCATAGGAGATATTGCCGCTGCCGTCGGCCTTCTCCAGTCCACCGATCCGATGTGCGCGGCCCGCGGTGCCGGGCACCGCCAGCGGCCTGGCGAGGGTGTCGGGATCACGGGAGTAGGGCTGGAACGGCGTGCCATCCTCGGCCTCGGGTTCGAAGCGCGGATCGATCGGCTCCAATTCGGTGACCCGCGGAATCGACCATGGCTCAGAGCCATTGGCGATCGAGCCGTCGGAGAGCAACAGCACCGGCGTGCGGTAGGTGAGCGCGATGCGGGCCGCTTCCACCGCGGTGGCGAAGCAGTCGGCGGGGGAGCGCGGCGCGAGTACGGCGACCGGCGATTCCCCGTTGCGGCCGTAGAGTGCCTGCAGCAGATCGGCCTGTTCGGTTTTGGTCGGCAATCCGGTGGACGGACCGCCGCGTTGCACATCGACGATCACCAACGGCAGTTCCGTCATCACCGCGAGTCCGATGGTTTCGCTCTTGAGTGCCAGCCCGGGACCGGAGGTACTCGTGACGCCGAGCGCGCCGCCGAGCGAAGCGCCGAGGGCCGCGCCGATGCCCGCGATCTCGTCCTCGGCCTGGAAGGTGGTGACGCCGAAGTTCTTGTGCCTACTGAGTTCGTGCAGGATATCGGAGGCGGGCGTAATCGGGTACGTGCCCAGAAATACCGGCAGCCCGGACAGTTGTCCCGCGGTGACGAGGCCGTAGGCGAGCGCGGTGTTGCCGGTGATCTGGCGGTAGGTGCCCGGTGGCAGTTTGGCGGGGGCCACTTCGAAGGTGGTGGCGAAGCTCTCGGTGGTCTCGCCGTAGTTCCAGCCCGCGCGGAAGGCGAGCAGATTCGCCTCGGCGATATCGGGTTTCGCGGCGAACTTTTCGCGCAGGAAGCGTTCGGTCCCGCCGATCGGACGGCCGTACATCCAGGACAGCAGGCCGAGCGCGAACATATTCTTCGCGCGCTGACCGTCTTTCTTGCCGACACCGGTGGATTCGGTCGCACCGAGGGTGAGTGAGGTCATCGGCACGCGATGGACCACGAAATCGCTCAGCGTGTCGTCGTCGAGCGGATCGGTGGCGTATCCGACCTTGCCGAGATTGCGTTTGGTGAACTCGTCGGTGTTCACGATGAGAGTGGCGCCGCGCGGCAGATCCTCCAGATTGGACTTGAGCGCGGCCGGGTTCATCGCGACCAGCACGTCGGGTTGGTCGCCCGCGGTCAAGATGTCATAGTCGGCGATCTGGATCTGGAAGGACGAGACGCCGGGAAGTGTGCCCTGCGGCGCCCGGATTTCGGCCGGGAAGTTGGGCTGGGTGGCGAGGTCGTTGCCGAATGCCGCCGCCTCGTGCGTGAAGCGATCACCGGTGAGCTGCATTCCGTCACCGGAATCCCCGGCGAACCGAATTACGACCTTTTCCAATTTCGCTGTGCCGACATCACTTTGGTCGGAAACCATATGCCTGCTTCACTTCCTCGTCCGATGGGAGGTGCCATTGGCCAACCTACTCCGCCGTGTGCGGGAATTGCTTGTGAAATGCTCTACGCGAAGAGCGCCAGCTGCGTGTCGTTCGGCAGCGGTGTCGATGGTGGTGCTTGCGGCTCCGAGGTGTGCTCGCGGGTGAGGCCGTGTCGGTGCAGCAGTGGCTGCACCCGCTCGCGTAGCCAGGACGCATATTCCGGTGTCACATAGGCGCCGCGGCCATAGAGCTGGCGGTAGCGGCGCACCAGTGCCGGATGCGCCTCGGCCAGCCAGCTCAGGAACCAGCCGCGGGTGGCCCCGCGCAGATGCATCGGGAATGCGACCACCGATACCGCCCCGGCTTCGGCGATCGCGGCGAATAGTGCGTCGAGGTGGGCGCGGCCGTCGGTGAGATATGGAATTACCGGCGCGACCATGACGTTCACCTCGAACCCGGCATCGGCCAGCGCTCGCACCATCTCCAACCGCGCCTTGGGTGACGGAGTACCGGACTCCAGGCTGCGGTGCAGATCCATATCCAGAATCGCGATGGAAACGGCGATGCTCACCCGGACCTGGCGTGCCGCCGCCGTCAGCAGCGGCAGGTCCCTGCGCAGCAGGGTGCCCTTGGTGAGAATGGAGAACGGCGTGCCGGAATCGGTCAGCGTGCGAATGATGCCGGGCATCAACCGATATCGCCCCTCGGCTCGTTGATACGGATCGGTATTGGTACCCAGCGCGACGGGTTCGTGATGCCAGGACCGCCGGCCGAGTTCCTTGCGCAGCACCGCGGCGATATTGGTCTTCACCACGATCTGCGAATCGAAATCCCGGCCGGCGTCCAGATCCAGATACTCGTGGGTGGGGCGTGCGAAACAGTAGCGGCAGGCATGCGAGCAGCCGCGCATCGGATTGATCGTCCAGTGGAACGGCAGGTTCGACGACTCCGGCATCTTGTTCAGCGCGCTCTTGCACAGCACCTCGTGGAACGTGATGCCCTCGAATTCGGGGGTCTGTACGGTGCGCACGAAACCCGCCCGGTCGAGACCGGGCAGGGCGCCGTCGTCGGCATCCAGGGTTTGGTTTTGCCACCGCACCCAATCAGTCGAACATGTGTTCTAAGTGGTGTCAAGCAGGCTGTCGGGTGTCCGGTGTGCTGAGCTGCTTCGGATCGGTGAAGAAGGTGACCAGATCGCGCACCGTCTCGTCGATGGGCCTTGGCCGATAACCGATTTCGCGCTCCGCCTTGCCGTGGTCGACGATCGGGGCGGAGACCAGCGCGCCGAGTGCGGCCTTCGACACGATGTCGGTCTTGAGCAGTTTGCCGATCGGCGCGAGCGCCGGAATCAAGCCGTTGACGACCTTGGGGGAGATCGAGAACTTCGGCCCCTTCTTGCCGCCGCATTCCGCCGCGGTGCGACACAGGTCGAGCATGGAGATCATGGATCCGCCGAGCAGGTAGTTCTCGCCGGTCCGACCCCGCTCTCCGGCCAGGATCAGGCCCTTCGCGACGTCGCGCACGTCGACGAGATCGAAGCCGCCGCCGATCATCGCGGGCACGCGGCCACGGGCCGCGTCCTTGAGGGTGCGGTTGATTCTGGACAGCGGGGTGCTGTAGTCGAGCGGGCCGAAGACGCCGGTGGGATTGCAGATCACCGCGTCCAGGCCCTGCTCGATCACCGTGCGCAGTTCGACCTCGCCCGCCCATTTCGAGCGGTCGTAGACGGGCAGACTCGGATCGGTGGAACGCACCGAGGTCTCATCGATGCGGCCGCCGCAGGTGTACTGGTTGAAGGCATGGATGGAGCTCGCGTGCACCATGCGGCGCACGCCGAGGTCCAGTGCCGCCTCGGCGACCACACGCACGCCCTCGGTATTGACCTTCCATGCGAGGTCGTGCTGCTCGGCCAGGGTGATCACGGCGACGAGGTGGTAGACGATCTCCGCGCCGGCGAGCACGGTGCGCATGGATTCGGGGTCGAGGACGTTGCCGGAAACCCATGTGACGTTCGGGTCGGTCCGCTGCTCCGGAACGACGCGATCTATTGCTGTGACCTCGTGTCCTTGTTCGACCAGCAGGCTGAGCAGATTTGTGCCAAGGTAGCCGGCTGCGCCGGTCACTGCGACCTTCATGCGATCGAGAATATAGAACTTGTTCTAATTTGCAACACGTTCCAGTTACTTTCCGGTGGTCCCGTTGGGCTCGAAACCAGCCGGTGGGGTCCGCTATATTGGGCGCAACCGCAGCGGCGCCGGTACCGACTCGCCGCAGCGCAGGGGCCCCATCGCAGCCGAACTGCCGGTGCGGGCAGGGAGTAGATGTTGATCGACGCTATGAACACTGAAATGCAGTTCACGACGATTTGGGGGGTGCAACTCGATGGCTGATCTGTCGGTGGAGACCGATGCGGTCCGAGCGTTCGCGGCGACGAATGCCGGGGTCGCCAGTGAGATCGCGGGGGCGGCGAATTTCGATGCCGTGCAGAACGTTGTCGCGCTCACGCCGGTATTCGGCTTGATCGGCGCCGACTATCTGTTGGCGTTCGCCGCGGCACAGGTCCTGCAGGCCAAGGACATCAATGATCTGTCGGCCAAGTACGACAAGCTCTCGAAGTCCGCCTTCACCGCGGCCGCCGCGTTCGACACCACCGACTCCGGCAACGCGGGCGTATTGAGCGCGATCACCAACCAGGTCGGAGGCGGGGCATGAAACCGATGGATGCCGGCGTGACCGGTGTGATCGCACCCGACCAGCAGAGCGTGGCCATCGAAGATGCCGTGATCGCGACGCAGAATACCGCCGTCGACGCGCTGCAGAATGCGTCACGGGGATTGAGCGATCTGGCGCTGCCGCAGTTGCCCGCGGATCTACCGCCGATCGAGGCGCCCGAATTCGTCCTCGCGCGCAAGATCACCGAGGATTCGCCGCAACTGGGGGCCATGCCTGCGGGTATGCCCGGACTCAACGGCAATTCGACGCCGGACGCGAGCGCGATTCTCGCCGGCGCGGTCTCGCCCGATGTATCGCAGGCGCTGACCGATGCGCAGACCGCGATCAGCCATGCGGTAGCACCGGTGGTGCAGGCGGCGCAGCAGGCGCAGAGCGCGGTCAGCGGTGCCCTCGGTGGGGCGAGCAACCACGGGGCGGCCGCGGCGGCGACGAATATTCCGTCCGATCCGGCCACGGCGCTGATGCAGGGACTGTCCATCCCGGGGATTCCCGGCATCGACACGCTGTTCCAGCCTATCCTCGAGCTGCTCAACAGCTTCGGCACCGGCGTTATCGGTGCCTTCGACCCGACCGCGATCCTCAGTCAGTCGTCCAAGATCATCGAGTCCGCGGTGTCGGTCGGTAAGGGCGGTCTGTCGACCGTCGAGCAACTCTGGCAGGGCCAGTCGTCTCGTGAGGCGCAGGCCGCGAGCAAGACCGCGCAGACCCAGGGGCAGGACACCAGTCAGCGCGGTATTGATATCTCCGAACTGACCCAGCGGGCCGCCGCGGTGGTGCAGCAGGGCAATGCGCAGTTGCTCGGGATCGCGAGCGAATTCGCCACGCAGGCAACCGCACTCGTGCCGGTGGCGCTCACCCCGCCCGGTCAGGCCGCACTCATCGCCACCGCGACCGAACATCTCGGGTCGGCGGTCGCGGTCGCCAATGCGACGCGCGGTGATCTGGCCGGGAAGACGGCCGAACTGACCGGTGTAGTGAACCAGCTGCTCGGGACCAGTGGTCTCCCCTCGCCGCAGGAGGTCGCGCAGGCGGCCATGCAGAACCTGGGCGAGCCGATCATGTCGCAGGCGCAGGAGGTCGCACAGAACGCGTCGACCAATGCGGCCGGCCTGCTGGACGGTTCCAGCACCTCCGGTTCGCCGAGCACGTCCACCACCGCGGCGTCGACCTCGGGGCACACCAGTACGGGAACCCCGGGCATCACCGGCATCGGAAGCCGTTCCGGTTCGCCGAGCACCTCGGGCTCGCCGTCGACGCAGAAGGTGACCGGCACACCGGGCAGCAGCGTCTCGCCGATCAGCCGGGTCTCGGGCCTGTCCGGCACATCCCTTGGCACGGGTACGTCGACCAGTGCGGCGAGCTCAGGGAGCTCCTTCATGGGCGGCAGCCCCGGTGCTACCGGTCAACGCGGCGGCAACGACGACGAGCATTCGCGCAATGTGGATCCGTACCAGAGCCGCACCGGTAACGACGACCTCACCGGCCCGCTCGGTGAGTCCACCCCGGACGTCATCGGTGCGACCCACCCGGATGAACTGGTCAGCTCGGACTACGAACAGGACCAGTTCTAGTCGGACGTATTTCTCCAGTGCCCCCACTCGGTTTCTTCCTTCGAGCGGGGGCGCCGGCGTTCTCGAGGCCGGCTCAGTGGTCTTTGGTGAACGCGTCGAGGAGTTTGCGGTAGAGATCGGTGAAGCGTTTGCGGTTCGCTTGTTGGTCGGGGGTGAGGTTCTCGGTCGCGTCGGGGGCGTACATGAGCAGATGGACGTCTTGGTCGGGTGGGGTGGGCATCAGATCGATGATCTGGGTGCCCTCGTCGGTCGCGCTCGGCATGCCGAGGTCGAGGGCGGCGAGTGATTTGGTTTCCGCCAGTGCGGCATTCAGGACGTCGACGGGGATGGTGCCGGAGAGTCGCTGCGGTGGGACGTCGGCGGCGCGGGTGGTGGATGCGGCGTCGGGCTGTTGGACCGCGCGGCCGTCGGCGTAGATCTGCAGCAGCGGACGCAGGTCGACGCGCTCCGACCAACCACTCGGGATGGTGGTGAGTGTCAGCAGCGCCGTGGCGCTGGCGGGCGGTTGTGGCGTGTCGGCCGGTTCGGCCGAGGCGACACCCCAGCTACCCGCGAGTGCCACGACGAGAACCAACAGTGCCGACTTCGTGCTCCGCATGTAATCCCTATCTACGCTGTGCCACAGTCCAATTGGCCTCGGTGATCGAGGTGTATCGATCATCCCAGCGCGCGGGCCGGAACCCGCACCGCGCGCGTCGTGTCGCTCGAATTCCTGTCGATCATCCGTCGGCGATCAGCGCAATGCCGACGGGTTGTTCAGGTCGGCGGCCGAGTACGTATCGCATGCTTGAACCTGGCCGGTCCGGTAACCGGTGAGGAACCATTTCTGGCGTTGGTCCGAGGAGCCGTGAGTCCAGGCCTCCGGGTTGACACGGCCCTGGGCGGCGCGCTGAATTCGGTCGTCGCCGACTGCGGACGCCGCGGAGAGGGCGTCGCGGATATCGTTGTCGGACAGGGGTTTCAGAAACGGCTGGTCGGTGCCGGGGGCGGGCTGCTTGTCGGCGAAGTGGGCCCAGATGCCCGCGTAGCAGTCGGCCTGGAGTTCGGTGCGCACCGCGCCGGATTCCGGTCCGCGCGGATCCCGCTGGGCCCGGCCGATATCACCCAGCAGATTCTGGATGTGGTGGCCGATTTCGTGTGCCACCACATACTCCTGGGCGAGTGGGCCGCCGCTGGAACCGAAGCGGTCGACCAGTTCCTGGAAGAAGGTGGTGTCGAAGTAGGCGGTCCGGTCGCCAGGGCAGTAGAACGGGCCGACCGCGCTGGTGGCATTGCCGCATCCGGTGGAGACGGCGCCGGAGAACAGCACAAGTTTCGGCTTCGAATACTTCTTGCCGGTCTGCTGGGGCAGCTGTGCCGCCCACACCGCGTCGAGACTCTGTGCGGTCAGCACCACCCGGCAATCGACGTACTTGTTGGCGTCCGCGCCGGTCTTGCAGTGCGTTGGCGTGCCCGCGGTGCCGGGCTGCACAGTGCTGTTCTCGGTGCCGTTCAACTGTCCGAGCAGCGACCCGGGATCTCCGCCGAGCAATAGACCGAGTACCAGCAAGATGAGACCGCCGGCACCACCGCCGAGGGCGAGCTTGCCGCCGAACCCGGGTCCACCGCCGGAAGAAGCCCGATCCGGGTCGATCTGGAGGCCTTCGTTGAAGGTCATCTGCTTCGCTTTCTCGTGTGCCGAACGACTCGGTCATACCCTGCTGATACAGCTTCGCACGCGGGGCGGTGATATCGGTTTCCGCTCGGGATATGTGTCTCACTACGATGGCAACCGCACCGGATCGCCCCGCCGGTGTCACATTCGTCGAAAGGAATCCCGTGCTGCGCACCCACTTGGCTGGTTCGCTGCGAAGCGAGCACGCCGGTCAGACCGTCACCCTCACCGGCTGGGTGGCCCGGCGTCGTGACCACGGTGGCGTGATCTTCATCGATCTGCGCGATGCGTCGGGTGTGGCGCAGGCGGTGTTCCGCGAGGGCGAACCCGCGGCTCAGGCGCACAAGTTGCGCGCCGAATTCTGCGTGCAGGTCACCGGTGTGGTCGAGCGGCGACCCGATGGCAACGAGAACCCGGAGCTGCCGACCGGCTCAATCGAGGTCAACGTCACCGAACTCGAGGTGCTCAACGAGAGTGCACCGCTTCCGTTCCAGCTCGACGAGCAGCCAGGTGACGAGGCCCGCCTCAAGTACCGCTATCTGGACCTGCGCCGCGAGGCGCCGGGTAAGGCCATCCGGCTGCGCTCGAAGGTCAACGCGGCCGCCCGCGCGGTGCTGGCCCGTCATGAATTCGTCGAGGTAGAGACCCCGACGATGACCCGCTCGACGCCCGAGGGGGCCCGCGACTTCCTGGTGCCTGCGCGGCTGCAGCCGGGTAGCTTCTACGCATTGCCACAGAGCCCGCAGCTGTTCAAGCAGCTGCTGATGGTCGCCGGTATCGAGCGGTACTACCAGATCGCGCGCTGCTACCGCGATGAGGACTTCCGCGCCGACCGCCAGCCCGAATTCACCCAGCTCGACCTCGAGATGAGCTTCGTGCGCCAGGAGGACGTGATCCTGGTCGCCGAGGAGATCCTGGAGGCGCTGTGGAAACTGGTCGGCTACGAGATTCCGTTCCCGATTCCGCATATGACCTACGCGGAGGCGATGCGCCGCTTCGGTAGCGATAAGCCGGACCTGCGCTTCGGTGTGGAGATCACCGAATGCACCGAGTTTTTCAAGGAGACCCCGTTCCGGGTGTTCCAGGCGGAGTACGTCGGTGCGGTGGTGATGCCGGGGGGCGCGAGTCAGCCGCGGCGTCAGCTCGATGCCTGGCAGGACTGGGCCAAGCAACGCGGCGCCAAGGGGCTGGCGTACGTGCTGGTGCAGGAGGATGGCACGCTCGGCGGTCCGGTCGCCAAGAACCTCAGCGAATCCGAGCGCGAGGGCCTGGCCAAGCATGTCGGCGCGGTACCCGGCGACTGTGTGTTCTTCGCCGCTGGCCCGGCCAAGGCGCAGTGCGCGCTGCTCGGTGCCGCACGTGGCGAGATCGCGCGCAAATGCGGTCTGATCGACGAGAACGCGTGGGCGTTCGTGTGGATCGTGGATGCGCCGATGTTCGAACCCGCCGCCGAGGCGACCGCGAGTGGCGATGTGGCACTTGGCCATTCGGCATGGACCGCGGTGCACCACGCGTTCACCTCGCCCAGGCCGGAGTCGCTGGAAACCTTCGACACCGACCCGGGCTCGGCCCTGGCCTACGCTTACGACATCGTCTGCAACGGCAACGAGATCGGCGGCGGCAGCATCCGTATCCATCGCCGCGATGTGCAGGAGCGCGTCTTCAACGTAATGGGCATCGGGCACGACGAGGCGCAGGAGAAGTTCGGCTTCCTGCTCGACGCATTCTCCTACGGCGCCCCGCCGCACGGCGGCATCGCCTTCGGCTGGGACCGGATCACCGCGCTGCTGGCCGGAATGGATTCCATCCGTGAGGTCATCGCCTTCCCGAAGACCGGTGGCGGTGTAGATCCACTGACCGATGCGCCCGCGCCGATCACCGCGCAGCAGCGCAAGGAAGCGGGACTGGACTTCAAACCGGAGAAAAAGAAGCATGCGGGCGCCGACGCGGGTCCCGTTTCGGAATAGCGGAGGCTGCCGCGGGAACGATACTCGATGATCATCACCCTATTGGCGACATTCCTGTGGGAACAGTTCGGCTGGTAGTCATGGCCGGAGTGCTCGTGCTGGCGCTGCGCCCGCGGGCGGGGAGCGAAGGCGGACCGATCACCCGGCTCGAGCAGTGGTGGTGGATGCGGTCGATGCCCTCGAAGTGATCGCCAATTCTATTACGGGGCTGGGGTTTCGGTGCGCTGGGAGCGGATGCGCCCAGCGCACCGAAGGTTAGGACACGGACACGGTGCCGCCGGTGAGTGCCCGGTAGGCGTAGGTCACCGCGATCGTGCACACCGGTCCGGCGACCAGTAGTCCGAAGCCGCACAGCAGGGTGGCGACGAAGGTGATGACGAGCACCGCGAGGGCGAGTAGCAAAGCCTGCCCGATATTCGTGATGACCAGCGTCGCGCTGGACTTGACGGCTTCGAACGGGCCCTGTTCCTGATCGACGACGAAGTGCAGCGAGAACATGCACAGGAATCCGGCGATCAGACCGGGTACGAAGCACAGCGCCGCGCCGATCCAGGTGAGCGCGAAGGCGAGCAGGGCTGTCAAGAGGACATTGCCCGCACTCACGAAATGGAAGTAGGACGCGAAGGTCGGTTTATTGCCGTCGGTTTCGTAGAGGGCGCCGCGGATCATGGCAGCCTGCAGCAGCCAGATCGCGACCATCACCACGAGGAAGATCAGCAACAGACTGAACAGCGAATTCGGTTGTACGACCTGGACGATGAGCACGAAGGCGAGATAGATGATCACGCCTATCGCGGTAACGGCCAGCCAGGGGCCGAAATTCGCGCGGAACTTCTCCCAGCCGTAGCTCAGGGCGTTGCCGACATCGAGGGTCGTCGGTGCGCCGGGGGCCGATTGGTAGCCGTAGGTCGGTGCGTCGGGCTGAGCGCCCAGGGGCATGGTGCCGGGTGGCGGCATCGTGCCGGGTTGTGTTGCGCCAGGCGGCATTGCGCCAGGGGGTATGGCACCCGGCGGCATGGTACCGGGCTTCGTCAGGCCAGGCGCTGCTGGGCCAGCCGGTTCGAAGCCGGGTTGCACCGAGCCCACGCCAGAAGGCGTCGCGGCGACTCCTGGCGGCATTTCACCGGGGGGCATTGTTCCGGGATGTGCCGAACCGGGTCCGGTTCCCGGTGGACCGTAGGTCGGCTGTCCCGGTTGTCCAGGCGCGCCGACCGGCGGTGGCGGCTCCAGTGGTTCACTACCGTACTGCGCCGCACCGGGCCCCTCGAACTGTGGGTAGCCCGCGGGCCCGGCCATCTCGTGCCTGCCGTGCTCGGCGCCTGGTTCCGTCGGTTGCGGATCGGTACTTTCGTGCTGACCCGGACGCGCGGCGAGCTGTTCGCCACCTTCGTCGGGCGCGCCGCCGCTCGTTCGGTGCGAGCCAGTTGGTTCGTTCGGCGTGGACGACGGTGAGTCGGACATAGTCTGCAGACCTTTCGACACAACTGGTTTGCGGTGTGGCGCACGGCAGTTGACGATGAGAAAACCGGACAGCCGCAATGGTGTCAAGCAAGCAGCGCCCGTTCCGCAACCTTGACGCAGACACGCCGAACGACGCGGAAAGGTTGTGTAACCGCTCGCTAGAAGTGACCCGGTGCGAGTAGCTTGATTAGCGATGACCGCACTATTGGCCGAACGCGCCGCCGAAGTCGTGTCCGCAGCACAGCAGTTGCTCACAAAGCGAATGGGTGCTCCGGTAAAGCTGAGCGATCCGATGGAACTCAGCGGTAGTGGTAGGACGACGGTCCTACGCGTGCGTGTTTCAGAGAACGCCTTCTCCCTGCCCCGGACGCTCATCGTCAAGCAGGTTCGCGGATCCGCGGCGGACCGCACGACGGGTGGTCTCGCGCCCGGCGTCGCCAGCATCGACTCCGCATTTCTACGCGAGGCCGTGTCGTATCAGTTCACCACCGCGCTCAGCCGTGAACAGCGGCCCGGCGCCTATCTGATCGCGCACAGCCTCCCGGACCGGTTGCTCGTCCTGAGTGATCTCGGGGAGAACGCCCGGCTGACGCAGGTGCTGCAATCCGGTGCCGAACCGGCGACTCGCAATGCGCTGATGGCCTTCGCACAGGCACTCGGTCGGATGCATGCGGCAACGGTCGGGCGTGAGGCGGATTTCGTCGCGCTGCTGCGCCGGGTGGATGTGGTGCACCGGGTCGACGGCATCGCGCAACAGGCCGAGGCCGCCATCTCCGAGGTGCCCGGCATGCTGCAGCGCGAACTCGGCATCGAGGTGCCCGGTGAGATCGCCGAGCGGATCGTCCGAGGTAATCGCCTGTTCTCGGCGGGTCGCTTCCGCGCATTCAGCCCCTCGGACCTGTGCCCGGACAATGTGATCCTCAATGACGAGGGCGCCCGCTTCCTCGACTACGAATGGGGTGGCTACCGCGACGCCACCCTCGATATCGCCTACGCGCTGGTGTCCTTCCCCGGCTGCCTCTGCGACTTCGAACTGTCCCGCGAACGCGCCAAGCAAATGGTCGAGGCGTGGCGCGCCGAGGTCGTCGGCGTCTGGCCCGCTCTCGCCGACGACGCCGTACTCGCCGAACGCATCCTGGAAGCCCGCCTCATCTGGGTCTGGCTCACCACCTACTGGTTCCTGCCCGCCGATCACACCCGCATCGCCTCCGCCCGCGAGCACGGCCTCTCGGTCCCGCGTTCGGAAGCCCTCATCAACCGCTGGGCCGCCCTGGCGGAAGACGCGCGCTGCACCGGGGACGACTCGGTCGGTGATTTCGCCGAGGACGTGTCGGCGATGCTCGAAGAGCGCTGGTCGGAGTAGGTTTCGGTGGCGGGTTCGCCGCAGGTGCGAGATCCCGAGGCCGAAGAATAGGCGGCCTGGTTGCGAGGGTGTTTGCCATGACTTCGTCGTCTGCGGACCCCTCGTCGCGAGTGCACACCTGATAAAGGGGGTATCGGAGGGGTGCGAACGTGAGAAGAGTTGCGGGCCAGGGACTCCGCGTCCGACGTGGAATCCGCAATGGGTGTCAGGGCGTGAGATCGGACAGGCGGGATTCGAGGTGGGCTCGCTCTATGGTGTTTTCGGTGAGGAGCAGTGCGGATTCGTAGGCTCGGGCGGCTTCGGTGGTGCGGCCCAGTTCGGTGAGGAACTCCGCGCGGGAGGCTTCGAGATACCCATAGGTGGCGAGTGAGGGTTCGTCGGCGAGGGCGTCGAGCAGGGCGAGGGCTCGGGTCGGCTCGCCGGAAAGGCCAACTGCCACCGCGTGATTGAGGCGCACCACCGGTGAGGGCCAGATTCGGAGTAGCAATACATAGAGGCCGGTGATCTCGCGCCAGTCCGTTTCGGCCCAGGACGGTGCCTCATCGTGGACGGCGGCGATGGCAGCCTGCAAGGTGTATCGATCCGTATGTGGCAGAGCGGTTTTCACCAAGGCGATGCCCTCGGCGATGGCCTCGCGATCCCAGCAAGAGCGGTCTTGGTGTTCGAGGGTGCACAGGCGGCCTTCGGCGTCCACGCGGGCGGTGCGGCGCGCGTCGGTGAGCAGGATCAGGGCCAGGAGGCCGGTGACCGCCGGGTCGTCCGGGACGAGTGCATGCATCATTCGCGCAAGTTGGAGTGCCCGGTCGACCAGATCGGCGCGCACCAGCGCGTCACCCGACGGCGCGGTGTGTCCGGTGGTGAACAGCAGATGGATGACCGCGCAGATAGCGTCGAGGCGCTCCGGGAGCTCGCGCACCGACGGCACCCGATACGGAATGCGCGCTACCGCGATCTTCTTCTTGGCGCGTGTGATCCGGGCCGCCATGGTCGATTCGCTGGTGAGGAAGGCGCGGGCGACCTCGGCGGTGGTGACACCGCAGACCAGACGCAGGGTCAGCGCGACCTGGGCCTCGCGAGCCAGGGCCGGGTGGCAGCAGGTGCTGATCAGACGCAGCCGGTCGTCGGGAATGGCCGAGGTCGAATCCAATTCCGCGAGTGCGAGATCAGCGGTGTCCTCGGCTTGATCGGTAATCAGCATCGGCAGTGTGCGCCGCATGGCCGAGTCGCGGCGCAGCAGATCCAGGCCGCGGCGGCGGGCGACGGTGGTCAGCCAGGCGCCGGGCTTGACAGGAACGCCATGCGCCGCCCACTCGGTGAGTGCGCGTGCATAGGCGTCCTGGACGCATTCCTCGGCGAGGTCGAAGTCGCGGACGAGGCGCACCGTCGCAGCGAGCACGAAGGCCCATTCGCGACGGTGCGCCTGCTCGACGGCCGCGGCCGCTTCGGTATCGATCGGCACAGGGCTAGTCGAAGGTCATGATCGGGCGCACCTCGACGCCGCCGAACCGGGCGGGCACCTGCTTGGCGATGGCGATCGCGGCGTCCAGATCCGCGGCCTCGATCAGGTAGTAGCCGCCGAGTGCCTCCTTGGCCTCGGCGAACGGGGCATCGGTCACGGTGAAGTCCCCGTTGTCGTTCTGCCGGATGGCGGTGGCGGTTGCGGTCGGCTGAAGTGCGTTGCCGCCTTGCACCGCGTCGCCCGCGATCTCCTGGAAAGTCACGTGCGCCTGGTACACCTCGCCCATGACCTGCTCCGATGCGGTCGCGTATGCGTTCTCGTCCTCGTAGATCAGCACCAGGTACTGGCTCATGTTCTCGCTCCTTCGGGTTGCGCCGACCCGCCGGTCGGGCCGTCGTATCGTTCCGACGAGCGAGCTCGACGGAAATCGACAACCTGTCGCGAGAAAATTCTGCTCCTGGAATCGCGTGGCGTCTCGCAAGTCGACACACGTCCCGGAGCTGTCGGACCCTCTCGGTAACGTGCTCGACGTGAGCGAAGGCTTATTCGACGTGCCCGGCGACGAGGTGCCGACCGGACACTCCATCGACAGTGTGGTGCGCCGCGATGCCGGTGCGCCGCTGGCGGTGCGGATGCGGCCGGCGACATTGGACGAGGTGGTGGGCCAACAGCATCTGCTCGGCCCCGGCTCACCGCTGCGGCGGTTGATCGAGGGTTCGGGCGCGGCGTCGGTGTTGTTGTACGGGCCGCCGGGAACCGGCAAGACCACGCTGGCCTCGTTGATTTCGCAGGCCACCGGTCGTCGCTTCGAGGCGTTGTCGGCCCTGTCGGCGGGTGTGAAGGAGGTGCGCGCGGTCATCGATGTGGCCCGCCGCCGTCTCACCGCGGGCGAGCAGACCGTGCTGTTCATCGACGAGGTGCACCGCTTCTCCAAAACCCAGCAGGACGCGTTGCTGGCCGCGGTAGAGAACCGAATCGTGCTGCTGGTCGGCGCGACGACCGAGAATCCGTCGTTTTCGGTGGTCTCACCGCTGTTGTCGCGTTCGCTGGTACTGCAATTGCAGTCGCTCACCGCAGCCGATATCCGGCTGGTGCTCGACCGTGCGCTCGCGGACTCGCGTGGTTACGACGGCGCGTACACGGTGACCGATGCCGCGCTGGAGCATATCGTCCGGATCGCGGGTGGTGACGCGCGCCGGGCGCTCACCGCGCTGGAGGCATCGGCGGAATCCTCGTTGGACGGCACCGTCGATGTGGATCTGGTCGAGGCCAGCGTGGACAAGGCCGCCGTCCGCTACGACCGTGCCGGTGACCAGCACTACGACGTGGTGAGCGCTTTCATCAAATCCATCCGCGGCTCGGATGTCGACGCGGCCCTGCATTATCTCGCCCGCATGCTCAGCGCGGGCGAGGATCCCCGCTTCATCGCCCGCCGCCTGGTGATCTCGGCGAGCGAGGACATCGGCATGGCAGATCCGATGGCGCTGCAGACCGCGGTCGCGGCGGCACACGTCGTGCAGTTGATCGGGATGCCCGAGGCCCAACTCACCCTGACCCACGCGACGATCCACCTGGCCACGGCCCCCAAATCCGGTGCCGTGCCCGCCGCGCTCGGCGCCGCGCTCGCCGATATCTCGGCGGGCAAGGCGGGTGCGGTCCCAGCACATCTGCGTGACGGTCACTATGCGGGAGCCGCCGCCCTCGGCAACGCCCAGGGCTACAAGTACCCACACGACGATCCGGACGGTGTCTTGGCTCAGCAGTATCCGCCCGACGAAATCGTCTGCCGCGACTACTACACCCCGACCGACCACGGTGGCGAACGCGATATCCAACACCGGGTCGAGAAGTTGCGCAGAATTGTCCGAGGACGCTGACGGTGCGCGACCGCCAGCCGCTCCCCGACGCGTGCGGCGTATCGGTGACTGCATCGGTGCATCAACCGTCCGGCCGAGCAGAACAGGAGGACCTGATACCGGCCATGGCGGATCGGCCTCGAATGCTCTCAGCGGAATTCGAACAGCTCGCCAGGCATTCGGGGGAGACGGTAACGCTGGAGTTTCTGTACGGGAAGCTGGGGGTGAAGGCTGTGCCGGATGGGGATCACGCCGAGATTATCCGTTGGATTGCTCGACAGATCCTTCCACTCCGAGGCGAACTCTGGCTGTACCAGGAAGTCGATATCAAGGTCGACAAGTACCGTAATGGCAGGGCGCGCGCCGATGGCGTGTTGGCACCGGACGGTTCCTTTGCCGGACAAGGATGCTGGGTCGACCCAGATCCGGCAGTGATGGTCGTCGAGGTGACGTCCTATGACTCCGACATCGACCGGCGCGACCGTGTCGAGAAGCCGCGCGCGTATGCGGAAGCCACATCCCGGTATACCTGCTGATAGATCGCGACAGCGGAGAATCTTTTGTGTTCAGTAGTCCTGAGGACGGCGTCTACGCCAGCACTATCCGGCATCGGCTCGGCCAGACGATCGTGCTTCCTGATCCGGTCGGTATCAGCATGGATATCGAGCCCCTGAAGTCCTGGGTCCGCTGACAGCGGCAGCAAGTGTGCGGCTGCACCCGGTCGCTGAAAAAGGGGATGCGCGACACCGGTAGGCTGGATATTTGTGCAGACCCACGAGATCCGACGGCGATTCCTGGACCATTTTGTCCGTGCCGGACACACCGAGGTGCCCAGTGCCTCGCTGATCCTGGCCGACCCGACCCTGCTGTTCGTCAACGCGGGCATGGTTCAGTTCAAGCCGTATTTCTTGGGGCAGGAGGCGCCGCCGTTCCCGCGCGCGACCAGTGTGCAGAAATGCGTCCGCACCGGCGATATCGAAGAGGTCGGCGTCACCACCCGGCACAACACCTTCTTCCAGATGGCGGGCAACTTCTCCTTCGGTGACTACTTCAAGGAGGGGGCCATCACCCTCGCCTGGGAGTTGATCACCAAGTCGCAGGAGGACGGCGGCTACGGCTTCGATCCCGAGCGGATCTGGGTGACGGCCTACGAATCCGATCCGGAGGCCGCCGAGATCTGGCACCGGGTCGCGGGCATCCCGAAGGAGCGGATCCAGTTCCGCGACGGCAAGGACAACTACTGGGATATGGGTGTGCCCGGACCGGGCGGCCCATGTTCGGAGATCTACTACGACCGCGGCCCCGAATACGGCAAGGACGGTGGGCCGGTCGCCGACGAGGACCGCTACCTGGAGATCTGGAATCTGGTCTTCATGCAGGACATCCGCGGTGAGCAGAGCCCCAAGCTCGGTCACCCGCCGATCGGATCGCTGCCCAAGAAGAATATCGATACCGGTATGGGCGTCGAGCGCATCGCGTTGCTGCTGCAGGGCGTCGACAACGTCTACGAGACCGACCTGCTGCGCCCGATCATCGATAAGGCCGAGGAGTTGACCGGCCGGTCCTACGGTGTCGAACACGAGGACGACCGCCGCTTCCGCGTCATCGCCGACCACGCCCGCACCTCGGCCATGCTGATCGCCGACGGCGTCAACCCGGGTAATGAGGGTCGCGGTTATGTGCTGCGCCGCCTGCTGCGCCGGATCGTGCGCTCGGCTCGACTGCTCGGCGCGGACAAGCCGGTGATCGGCGAATTCATGAAGGTCGTCAGCGAGCTGATGTCGCCGTCGTATCCGGAACTGGCCACCGACTTCGCGCGGATCGAGAATGTCGCGGTGGGTGAGGAGACGGCGTTCCTCAAGACCTTGAACACCGGTTCCCGGCTGTTCGCCGACGCCGTCGACGAGGTCTCGGCCAAGGGCGGCAAGACAATTCCGGGCTCGGATGCCTTCAAACTGCACGATACCTACGGTTTCCCGATCGAGCTGACCCTGGAGATGGCGGCCGAGGCCGGACTGTCGGTCGACGAGGAGGGTTTCCGCTCGCTTATGGCCGAGCAGCGGAAGATGGCCAAGGAGGATGCGCAGGCGCGCAAGCACGGCCATGCCGACTTGTCCATCTACAAGGAGCTGGTCGATCGTGGCGCAACGGAATTCACCGGTTTCGACGAGCTGACCTCCGAGGCGCACGTCCTGGCGCTGATTGCCGACGGCGTCCGGGTCCCGACCGCGACCGCTGGTCAGGACGTCGAGGTCATCCTGGACCGCAGTCCGCTGTACGCGGAGTCCGGTGGTCAGATCGCCGATCGCGGCACCATCACGGCGCAGGGCCTCAAGCTGCGGGTCAACGATGTGCAGAAGATCGCCAAGAAGCTGTGGGTGCACAAGACCACGGTCGAACAGGGGCAGATCACCGAGGGCGATGTCGTTCTCGCCCAAGCCGATCCGGCCTGGCGCCACGGTGCCACTCAGGGCCACTCCGGCACGCATATGGTGCATGCCGCGCTGCGCCAGGTACTCGGCCCGAATGCCGTGCAGGCCGGTTCGCTGAACAAGCCCGGCTATCTGCGCTTCGACTTCAACTGGCAGGGCCAGCTCACCGAGCAACAGAAGGCCGATATCGAGGCCGTTTCCAATGACGCTATCGGCGCGGATTTCCCGGTGAATACCTTTGTTACCGACCTGCCCAAGGCCAAGCAGATGGGCGCGCTCGCACTGTTCGGCGAGAACTACGGCGACGAGGTGCGCGTGGTGGAGATCGGCGGACCGTTCTCGATGGAGCTGTGCGGTGGTACGCACGTGCAGCATTCCTCGCAGATCGGCCCGATCACCGTGCTCGGCGAATCGGCGATCGGTTCCGGTAAGCGGCGCGTCGAGGCCTTCGTCGGCCTGGACTCCTACAAGTATCTGGCGAAGGAACGTGCGCTGCTGGCCGGTGTCGCGTCCGCGCTGAAGGTGCCTTCGGAGGAGGTGCCCGCACGCGTCGAGCAGCTTGTGGAGCGGCTGAAGGTGGCCGAGAAGGAGCTCGAGCGCACCAAGATCGCCACGGTGCTCGCCTCGGCGGGCAAGTTCGTCGACGAGGCCGAGCGGGTCGGCAGCGTGCTGCTGGTGGCCGCCGCCGCGCCCGAGGGTGTCGCCGCGGGTGATCTGCGCACCCTCGCCACCGATATCCGGGGCCGGTTCGGCACCGAACCGGCGATCGTTGTGCTGCTCGGCAATGCCGATGGCAAGGTGCCGTTCGTCGTGACGGTCAACAAGAGCGCACAGGATCTCGGCTTCAAGGCCGGAGATCTGGTCGCCAGTTTCGGCCCAAGCATTTCCGGTCGCGGCGGCGGCAAGCCGGAGATGGCGCAGGGCGCTGGTTCGGACCCCTCGGGCATCGAAGTCGGTCTGGCCGCGGTCCGTGCTCGGGTGGCCTCGCCGACCGGATGATGGGCGACTCGGAGAGTCATCGTCCCTCGCCCGTCACCGATCCCGGCCGCGGCCGACGGATCGGTATCGATGTCGGCAGTGTCCGAATCGGGGTCGCCTCCAGTGACCCGGACGGCATGCTCGCCACGCCCGTGGAAACGGTGGCGCGCGCAAAGCCGAATAAGCGCGCGCCGGGACCGGCAAGCGATATCGCCAGGATTGCCGAAATTGTGCGGGAGTACGAGGCTGTCGAGGTCATCGTCGGTCTGCCACGGACATTGCGCGGGGAAAAAGGGACTGCCGCCGATGCGGCGCTGGCATTCGCGGAGCGTTTGCGCGCAGTCATAGCACCTGTGCCTATCCGACTTTCCGACGAACGTTTGACTACGGTGTCTGCTGCACGTGCATTGCGGGACAGTGGAGTTCGCGCGCGTGGCCAGCGGCAGGTGATCGATCAGGCGGCCGCCGTAGCGATCCTGCAAGGATGGTTGGACGAACGGAGTGCGGTGTTGAAGTCGGCCGAAGCGGCGTCTGAGTCCGGAGACGGTGCATGACGGATCGATGGGCGCGAGCCGAGGAACGTTTCCGTCAGCGCGAGGCTGAGCGGCGTTACCGGCGAAACGACCAGGCATGGGAGGACTACGAGGACGACACCACGGTTATCCCGCGCTACACCGACGAAGATCACGACGAGGTACTCGCGGCGGAGCGTTCGCGGCGCGCGGCCCAGCAGCGTCCCCAGCGTGCCGAGCGCGGAGAACCGCGGCGCGGGCGTCCCCAGCGTGACGAGAGTGCGCCGCCGCGGCGGTCTCGTGGTGACGGGTTGGGTGGTGGACGCTCCGGCGCCGCATCCGCGCGGTCCGGGCGCGGCAGGTCCGAGCGCGGCGGGAGTCGCAGTGAGGAGCGTGCGGAGTCCCGTTCGGAGCGTCGGCGCAGTGCGCCCTCGCGCGGCCGACGGTCCCGGGCGGCCTCACGCAAGGCCGCCGAGCGGAAGAAGCGCCGCCGGAATATCTGGCTGATGGGTGTGCTGTTCGTGGCGCTGTTCGCCGGTGCCGCGGTGTTCGCCGGCTTCAAACTGATGAAGATGTTCGGCGCGCCCGAGGATTTCTCGGGTCCGGTCGGACCGCTGGTGGTGGTGCAGGTGCATCCGGGCGATACGTCGAACCAGATCGCGGAGGAGATGCAGAAGAAGGGCGTCGTCGCGAGTAGTCAGGCCTTCTTCCAAGCGGCCGTGCGCAATTCGAATATGAATTCGGTGCAGCCCGGCTACTACGCGATCCCGAGTCACAGCCCGTCCGCGCAGGCGGTGACGGCGCTGCTCAACAAGAGTTCGCGGGTCGGCAACCTGGTCGTCTCCGAGGGACGGCAGCTGCACGACCAGCAGGACGTGAATACCGGTTCGCGCAAGGACGGCATCTACCGCAAGATCGCCGACGCCAGCTGCGTCGGCACCGGTACGAATCAGAAGTGCATCACCTATGACCAGCTCGACGCCGCCGGGGCGGGTGCGGATCTGACCGCCCTCGGCGTGCCGAGCTGGGCCGAGCAGCGGGTGCGTGACGTACCGGACCGCAGCAGGCAGCTGGAGGGCCTGATCGCGGCCGGCACCTGGGATTTCGATCCGAGCGGCACGCCGGAGCAGATCCTGAAGCAGCTGGTGAGCGCGAGTGCGCGCAGCTACGAGTCGACCGGTTTGCTGCAGTCGGGCGCCGAGACGAAGCTGAATCCGTACCAGACCCTGATCGCCGCCTCGCTGGTCGAGCGCGAAGCGCTGCCGCAAGATATGGGCAAAGTGGCGCGCGTGATCGTGAACCGGCTCGCGGCCAACCAACCGCTGCAGTTCGATTCGACGGTGAACTACGCGCTGGACCGCACCGAGGTCGCGACCACCGACGCCGACCGGTCCAAGCGCACGCCGTGGAATACCTACGCGATGCCGGGACTGCCGGCCACCCCGATCTCCGCGCCGTCGTTGAATGCGCTGCGCGCGGTGGAGAATCCAGAGCCGGGGACGTGGTTGTACTTCGTAACCGTCGACAAACAGGGGACCACCTTGTTCACCGAGAGCTACAGCGAGCATCTGCGCAATATCGAAAAGGCCAGGCAAAGCGGAATTCTCGACAGTGGGAGGTGAGGCGATGCCGGAAACGCGCAAGGCGGCCGTGCTCGGCAAGCCGATCGCGCACTCGCGTTCGCCACAGCTGCATCTGGCGGCCTACCGTGCGCTCGGCCTGGATTGGATCTATGAGCGGATCGAATGTTCGGCCGAGGAGTTGCCCGGTCTGGTCGATGGGCTCGGGCCGGAATGGGTCGGGCTTTCGGTGACCATGCCAGGCAAAGAGGCCGCTCTGGCGTATGCGAGCGAACGCACGGAGCGTGCCGTGCTGGTGGGCTCGGCGAACACCCTGGTTCGGCTCGATTCGGAAGCGGGCGGTGGCTGGCGTGCCGACTGCACCGATGTCGACGGGGTGCTGGGCGCGCTGCGCGATGGTGGTGTCGGCGAGTTGTCGGAGGCCGTGGTGCTCGGTGCCGGCGGGACCGCGCGTCCGGCATTGCTCGCATTATCCGAACTCGGTGCGAAGACGGTGACCGTTGTCGCCCGCGATGCCGGAAGGGCGCGCAGCGCAGTGGATCTCGCGGAGCGGCTCGGTATGACCACCGCCGTGATCGGTTTCGACAGGGACACATTGCGTGCGGTGTGCACGGATGCCGGTGCCGTGGTCAGCACGATCCCGGCCGAGGCCGCCGCCGTCGTCGCCGAGGCGGTGGCGACGGCGCCGGTGGTCCTCGACGCGATCTACAATCCGTGGCCGACGCCGCTGGCCGTTGCGGTCGCACGGGCGGGGCACACTGTGGTGAGCGGGCTGGCGATGCTGCTGAATCAGGCCTATGGGCAGGTCGAACAGTTCACCGGCCGCCCGGCTCCGCATGCGGAAATGGCCGCGGCGATAAATCTGTAACCGGTTCTCATTTGGATCCGGCTGACTCGAGGCTATGGTGTTGACCATGAATGGTTGGGTGTTGCGAGCCATAGGGCTCGGTGCGCTGGTCGTCGTCCTGCGTGCCCTGCTGGGATTCGCGATGGTGTACTGGCCGACCCAGGGCAGTTGGATGCGACCGCTGTGCCTGGTGGTGCTGCTCGCCGCGGTCGTGTTCTGGGGTGTGCTGGATGGCCGCAAGGACCGGGAGGTCCATCCGGATCCGGAGCACGGCTCCGACCTCACCATCCTGTGGCTGAAGACCGCGGTCGCCGCCGGTCTGGGTAGCGGCGCGGCTTCGTGGCTGCTCGACTGGCTGCCCCGATTCGATCTCGGCGATAACGGTCTGCTGTTCGAACTGACCGCGGGTGCGTCCTTCATCGTCCTGCTGGTCTTCATTCCGGGCCTCATCGGCGTCGGCATCGGCCGCCTCATCGCCGACCGCCGGATCAACAAGTCCGCGAACCAGCCCGCATCCCAGGCGCCGGAGTCTGCCGCGACTCCCGCGTAGCCGCTGGCGAATTCGACCGGAGGCGACCCTCATCGGCCGGAGGGTCGCCTTCGTTTTTCCTGGTGGGCCGCAGTCCTGTGTGCGTCCGTCGGGTGGCGGCGGTACCTGTGGCCGAGAACCAGAATGCGAAGCGGCGCAACCGACTCGGATGCGCCGTTTCGCCGTTCGTGGCTACAGCAGGATCGCGCCGCTGTTGGCGCTGTCCTCGCGGGCGATCGCCGAGTATGCGGCGGCCAGCAGGGTGGGGTCCGGGCCTTCGAGGCGGCCGGGTTTGGCGAGACCGTCGAGGACCACGAAGCGCAGCACACCAGAGCGGGTCTTCTTATCGGTCTGCATGGTGTCGAGGAGTTGGGGGAGGGCGTCGGCGTCGTAGCCGGTCGGCAGGCCGACGCTGGCCAGCACGGTGCGGTGGCGGTCGGCGGTGGCGTCGTCGAGGCGACCGGCGAGGCGGCCGAGTTCGGCGGCGAAGACCAGACCGACCGAGACGGCCGCGCCGTGCCGCCAGCGGTAGCGCTCGCGACGCTCGATGGCGTGGCCGAGGGTGTGGCCGTAATTGAGGATCTCGCGCAGACTGGCTTCCTTGAGATCGGCGGCGACGACATCGGCTTTCACCTGGATGGCACGACGGATCAGTTCGGGCAGCACGTCGCCGGTCGGATCGAGTGCGGCCTCCGGATCGCGCTCCACCAACTCCAGGATCACGGGGTCGGCGATGAAACCGGCCTTGATGATCTCGGCCATACCCGCGACGATCTCATTCCGTGGCACGGTTTCCAAGGTCGCCAGATCCACCAGCACCGCGGTTGGTTCGTGGAAGCTGCCGACGAGATTCTTACCCGCTTCGGTATTGATTCCGGTCTTACCGCCGACCGCAGCGTCGACCATGGCCAGCAGCGTGGTCGGCACATGCACGATATGCACTCCGCGCATCCAGGTGGCGGCGACGAATCCGGCCAGATCGGTCGCCGCACCGCCGCCGAGGGATACCACGACATCATTGCGGGTCAGCCCGATACGCCCGAGCACCTCCCAGCAGAAGCCCGCCACGGCCAGATCCTTGCCCGCCTCGGCGTCCGGGATTTCGACACGATGCGCGTCGATACCCTTGTCGGCCAGAGCCTTGCGCACCACCTCGGCGGTTTCGGCCAGCGGTGGCTGATGGAAGATCGCGACGGTGCGTACACCCGTGGTCGCACCGACGACCGACTCGACGAGCTCGCCGAGCAGGCCGCGACCGACGATCACCGGATAGGGATCGGCGGTGCGGACCTCGATGCGACTCGGTTCGGTCGGACTTGTCGGGTGCTGCTCAGCTGGGCTGACAGGCCGCTCGCTTCGCTCACTCATGTGTACTCGGCTCCGATTCTGTGCGTGCTGTTTGTTTGAGCGCTCGCGCGCGGGCGCGACGGGCCCGGGTGCGGCGGGACCGGCTTCCGGGTGTCGGCGCCTCACCGGATCCTTCGGAACCGGCGGGGCCAATGCCGATTTTGCCGGTTGGCTTGGGGCGGTCGACCATCGCGGTATCGGTCGTGATCCGGTTGGCCACGGTGATCTTGCCATTGGGCTCGAGCCGGTCGGCCGCGGCGGTTTCGTCGCTATCCGCCTGCGCCGCGGCGGCCCGGCGGCGGGCGGCCGCACGGGCCCTGGCAGCGCGCCGGGCCCGGGATCGGCTGCTGCCCTGCGGTTTCGACGCTACGACGTTCGGTGCGGTTTCGCTCGAATCGGGCTCCGCATCTTGGGGCAGCACCGATTCCATGCCCAACTTCGCCATGATCATCCGCACCACTCGGCCCGGACTGCGACCGTCGGTCCGTACCCGTACCGTGGCGACTTCCCGGTAGAGCGGCCGGCGCTTGCGCATGAGCTCGCGATACTTCGCACCCGGATCGGCACCGTTGAGCAGCGGTCGCTGCGTACTCGCGCCGGTGCGCCGAAGTCCTTCGGCCACACTGATTTCCAGATACACCACGGTGCGATTGCGCAGCAGTTCCCTGGTGTCCTTGGAGAGCACAGCCCCGCCACCGAGCGACACCACACCGCGTTCGGCGAGGATGGCGCGGTGCACGACCTGCTCCTCGATTCGGCGGAATTCCGGTTCACCGTCCTCGGTGAAGATCTCCGGGATGGTGCGCCCGGTCTCGCGCTCGATTCCGGCATCGGTGTCGTAGAGCTCGACACCGAGTTCCCTGGCGAGTTTGCGGCCGATCGTCGATTTCCCCGCCCCGGGCGGTCCGACCAGCACCACGCGCGGTGCGCGCGGATCGGACTGCACGATCATTGCGGCACGTGTGGTCGGGTGCCGATGCGCTTGACGTAGCTGGTGATGTTGTCGACGGTCTCGACCAGCGAATCGCCGCCGAACTTCTCCAGCGCGGCCTGCGCGACGACCAGCGCGACCATGGTCTCGGCGACCACACCCGCGGCGGGCACGGCACAGACATCCGAGCGCTGGTGGATGGCGACGGCCTCTTCGCCGGTGGTCATATCGATCGTGGCCAGTGCACGCGGCACCGTCGAGATCGGCTTCATCGCGGCGCGCACCCGCAGCGGCTCACCATTGGTCATGCCGCCCTCGAGACCACCGGCCCGGTTGGTCGAGCGCAGCACGCCGTCCGGTCCCGGCTTCATCTCGTCATGTGCCAGGCTGCCGCGGCGGCGCGCGGTTTCGAAACCGTCGCCGACCTCGACGCCCTTGATCGCCTGAATTCCCATGAGCGCGCCCGCTAGCCGCGAATCCAGCCGATCCGCGCCGCTGATGAACGAGCCCAATCCGACGGGTAGCCCCTCCACGACCACCTCGACCACACCGCCCAGGGTGTCACCGTCCTTTTTGGCGGCCTCGATCTCGGCGATCATCGCGGCCTCGGCATCCTTGTCGAACGCGCGCACCGGACTCTCATCGATCGCGGCCAGATCGGCGGCGGTCGGCACGATGCCGGTGGTATTGGCGGCGGTGCCGATCGAAACGACGTGCGAGACGACCTCGACGCCGAAGGCCTGCCGCAGGAAGTTCCTGGCGACCGTGCCCGCCGCGACCCGCGCGGCGGTCTCGCGGGCGCTGGCCCGCTCCAAGACATTGCGGGCGTCGTCGAAGTTGTACTTGAGCATGCCCGAGTAGTCGGCGTGGCCGGGCCGTGGCCGGGTCAGCGGTGCGTTGCGGGCCATATCGGCGAGTTCGCTCTCGTCCACCGGATCCGCGGCCATGACCGTCGTCCACTTCGGCCATTCGGAGTTCGCGATCTCGATGGCCACCGGTCCGCCCATGGTGCGCCCATGCCGCACCCCACCGATGACGGTGACCTTATCGGCCTCGAACTTCATCCGGGCGCCGCGCCCGTACCCGAGCCGACGGCGCGCCAACTGTGCGGAGATCTCGTCGGACGTCACCTCGACACCGGCCACCATCCCCTCGAGGATGGTGACAAGAGCAGGACCGTGGGATTCTCCGGCAGTTATCCAGCGCAGCACGTTGTCCATCTTCCCATGTCGGCGCGGGTGCTCCGGCACGCGGCCCGCCGTGATCACCGGTACGGCCGTGCCACTGCTTCGGCTAGCCATGCGCCGCCGCCAGGCTCAGCAGCGTCGCGAGGCACATGGCGGGCCCATGGGGCAGCGCATGTGGTCCGCCCTGATCCGCACCGGACCGAATCCGCCAGTGCGCCGATAAGGCGATTCCGAATACCGCGGTCAGAATCGGTGCGATGAGTGCTGCCCGCACCCACACCTGTGCACCGCCGAGCGCGGTGACCGCACCGAGTCCGATCGCCAGCTTCACATCACCCGCCCCGAGCGCTTCCGGTGCGATCAAGTGCACCAATAAATATGGCAGCGCCAACAAGATCGAACCGGCCATCGCGGCTGTGAATTGTGTTGTGATCAGCGCATATCCGAAGATGATCAGCGCGCCGTAGGCGGTGAGCGCATTGGGCAGTCGGCGCTGGCGGATATCGCAGATGGTGAGCATCGAGCACCATGCCACCAGAAAGGCTAAAGCGATGGGGGACATGGTTTTCAGCCTTGTCCGCCCCGGTCGCCGGTGCAGCCCTCGATATCGGATTGGGGATAACCGATCGTAATGTGAACATCGATCGCCTCGCTCGAATACCGGGATCCCGGTGTTTTATGCGGGATCTACGGCGTGTCGGCGGTAGTTTTGACACATGTCTGCTGATCACGTGGGCCCTTGGCCCGACTACGCTGCGCGCCGTGGCGCACTGCGCAGTCTGCTGGTGGAGAACGAGGTCGACGCGCTGTTGGTCACCGATCTGGTGAACATCAGGTACCTGACCGGCTTCACCGGGTCCAATGCCGCACTGCTGGTGACCTCCTGGGATATGCGTAATTCCGAGGAGCGCACCGTGATCGGCACCGACGGTCGCTATCTGAGCCAGGTCGCCGAGCAGGTGCCGGACCTGCGCGCCGAAATAGCCAGGGCCGCCGCCCGCAGAATCGTGGAACTCGCGGGGGAATGGCAGCTCGGCCGGGTCGGCTACGAGAGCCACATCGTCACGGTGGACCAGCATCGCGGATTCATCGAGCAGAAGACCGGTTTGGAGTTCGTCGCCACGCCGGGGCTGGTCGAACAGCTGCGGATGGTCAAGGACGCGTACGAGATCGAACAGTTGCGTGCCGCCTGCGCCGCGGGTGACGCCGGGCTGGCGACCCTGTTGGAACGGGGCGGCCTGCGCCCCGGCCGCACCGAACGCGAGGTTGCCCGTGATCTGGAGTGGGCGATGTTCGAACACGGCGCCGATGCGGTCGCCTTCGAGACCATCGTGGCGACGGGTGCGAACTCCGCGATCCCGCATCACCGGCCCACCGGGGCGGTCTTGACCACCGGCGATTTCGTCAAGATCGACTTCGGCGCCGTGGTCGGCGGCTACCACTCCGATATGACCCGCACTTTCGTACTCGGCGCCGCCTCCGACTGGCATCGCGAGGTGTACGCGCTGGTCGAGGCGGCGCAACGGGCCGGACGCGAAGCGCTGAAGCCCGGCGCGCCGGTCACCGACGTAGATGCGGCGGCCCGCGCGGTGATCGAGGAAGCCGGGCACGGGAAGCTGTTCGTACACGGTCTCGGGCACGGTGTCGGACTGCAGATCCACGAAGCGCCGGGAATCGCAAAAACCGGAACCGGTACACTTCTGTCTGGCGTGGCGGTGACCGTCGAACCAGGTGTGTACTTCCCCGGCCGCGGCGGCGTCCGGATCGAGGACACGCTCGTGGTGCGCGAGGGGGGCCCGGATCTGCTCACCAACACCAGCAAGGACCTGACCGTCGTCGAATGACGCCGGTCACCGAGACCGCATATCCAGAACTAGGAGATCCGAGAACAGTGGCGGACACCAGCGACTTCAAGAACGGCCTCGTGCTGAAGATCGACGGTCAGCTCCAGCAGATCGTCGAATTCCAGCACGTCAAGCCGGGTAAGGGCCCTGCCTTCGTGCGGACCAAGCTGAAGAACGTGCTGTCCGGCAAGGTCGTCGACAAGACCTTCAACGCGGGCGTGAAGGTGGAGACCGCCACCGTCGACCGTCGCGATATGACCTACCTGTACCACGACGGCTCGGATTACGTCTTCATGGACGGCGAGACCTTCGACCAGATCTCCATCTCCGAGGACACCATCGGTCCCGGCGCCCGGTTCCTGCTGGAGAATATGGTCGTGCAGGTCGCCACGCACGAGGGTGCGCCGCTCTACGTCGAACTGCCGGTCACCGTCGAACTCGAGGTACAGCACACCGATATCGGCCTGCAGGGCGACCGCTCCACCGGCGGCACCAAGCCCGCCACCCTGGAGACCGGCGCCGAGGTGCAGGTGCCGCTGTTCATCAACACCGGCGACAAGCTGCGCATCGATTCGCGCGACGGCAGCTACCTCGGCCGCGTGAACGCCTGATCGCCCGCCGAGGCGAACGGGGATAATGACGCTGTGGCGGAACAGCCTGTAGACAAGAAGTCCACGTTCAAGAAGCTCGGCGCGCGCCACAAGGCCCGGCGCCGGGCGGTCGATCTGCTCTTCGAGGCGGAGGCCCGCGACGTGGACGCGGCCGACCTGCTCGCCGAGCGGTCGGAGCTGGCCACCCAGGATCAGACGGTCGCCCCGCTGCACGCCTACACCCGCACTCTGGTCGAAGGTGTCGCCGACGATCTGGATCGGGTGGACGGCACCATCGAGTCCTACCTCAAGGATTGGGAACTGTCCCGGCTGCCCGCCGTCGACCGGGCCATCCTGCGGATCGCGGTGTGGGAGTTGTTCCACGCCAACGATGTTCCGCCGGTGGTCGCCGTCGACGAGGCGGTGGAGCTGGCCAAGGAGCTGTCCACCGACGATTCGCCCGGATTCGTCAACGGTGTGCTCGGTCAGGTCGTGCTGGTTGCCCCGCAGGTGCGCGCGGCCGCCGCGGCGACCAGGGCGCCGCGTCCGGAGTCGCAAGCGTGACCAACAAATACCTGGTCATGGCTATGCGTAAGCCCTCGTTCGACCCCGCCGTCATCGAACCGCATCGACAGTTTTTGAACGAGCTGTTGAACCGCGGGCAGTTGGTGGAGAGCGGACGGTTCACCGACGGCACCGGCGGTGCGTATGTGATCCGCGCCGAAAGTCTCGAAGCCGCAAGGGAAATCGCGTTCACCGATCCGGTGTGTACCACCGGATCCTCAGCGCTCACCGTGTACGAGTGGGAGATCGCGGTCTCCGCCTGATTGCCGTCGGCTCGGCTGCATACCGAAATGGTATGCGGCTGTTGACGTTTCAGGGCGTATCGCGATCCGGTGCCGAGTGGCCGCCCCGAGCTCCCGCTGGTGGGTGTACTGGCCCAGCGGGAGCGGACCGTGAACCGTCGAGGCTGACCGGCTCGCGGAATCGGGGTGTGCCGGCCCCGCGGCGCGCACCGACGGATGGCGGGACCGCATTCGGCGAGCCTGGCACGGGTCGATCCTGATTCCTCAACTGCACTCGAGGTCAAGGGTTCGGCAGGTGGCCTGGGTCACTCACGGTTAGCACGATCTTCCCGGTGGTTCTGGCCTGTTCGATCAGGCGGTGTGCCTCGGTCGCCTGTTCCAGCGGCAGCACCGTTTCCACGTATGGGCGCAGCTGGCCCTTCTCGAACAGGGCGGTCAATGCTTCCAGGTCGGCCCGGTCGGGTTCCACCAGGTAGCCGCTGGCGCGTACGCCGAGTTCGGCTGCGCGTTCGGACATGCCAGGTGTCCACGCCGCCTGTGCGTTGACGAGAATGCCACCGGGACGCAAGGTTTCGAGCATGCGTAGCGCCGATTCGCCGCCGTGCATCTGGATCACGATATCGAGATCGCGGACGGTCGCGGCGATGTCGGTCGTCGTGTAGTCGATGGTCTCGTCGGCGCCGACTGCGGTGAGGAAGTCGTGCTTGGCCGCGCGTGCGGTACCGATCACATACGCCCCGAACGACTTTGCGATCTGCACGGCGAGGTGACCGACCCCACCTGCCGCGGCGGATACCAGAACACGCTGTCCGGGCGCGACTTTCCCGACATCGACGAGCATCTGCCAGGCCGTGAGCGCGGCCAATGGCAGCGCCGCGGCGTCGGTGAAACTCGAACCTGTTGGCATGGGTGCGAATTGATGCGATGGCGCGGTCACGTATTCCGCGTAGGCGCCCGCCGCCCGCGGAAACCACGGCATGCCGTACACCCGGTCGCCGGGCCGGAAGCGGGTCACGCCGTAGCCGACCTCCTCGACGATTCCGGCGACATCCCAGCCGTTGACGAAGGGCAGCGTCAGTGCCCGGACGTACGCCCGCCCTTCTCGGCTGAAACAGTCGATCGGATTGACTCCCGCCGCAACGACTTTCACCAGCACTTCGGTGGGCAGCGGTGTCGGCCGCGTGATCTCCACGAGTCGCATGGTCTCCGGCCCGCCCCAGTGCCCCTGTTGAATGGCGCGCATGATCTGTCCTCTCACCTGAAAAACATGGACGATCGTCCGATATATTCGAGCGGCCGGTGCGTCCGCTCAATCGCTGGTTATATGTCGACTCGGCATCGGGAATCGCCTGATCGGTGGCGGCTGAGCTGTTGATTGCGGTATAGATCAGCGGCGATTTCGTCGAAATCAAGTGGACAACTGTACTATTACTTCTTCTCGGTGCCCTTGTCAATGTGATGTGGTGAGCGATTGATCGAGCTAATTCGGTGTGAAATAATTGGGACGGTCGTCCATTAACTGTGCTCGGCCGCGGACGAAAGGCAGGTACTGATGACCGTGGAAACCAAGGTCGACAAGCGTTTACAGCGCGGTGAGCGATCGCGCCGCGCCATCCTCGACCGTGCCATGGATATCGCCTCGGTCGAGGGCCTGGAAAGTCTGTCCGTGCGGCGTCTGGCGACCGAACTCGACCTCAGCAAGAGTGGCGTTTTCGCGCACTTCGGCTCCAAGGAAGAACTCCAGCTCGCGACCGTCCGCGCGGCGGTCGAGGTATTCGTCGCACATGTGGTGAAGCCCGCGCGACGTGCACCCGCCGGCGTCCGCCGTGTCCGGGCGCTCGGCGAGTCCTGGTTGGACTATGCCGCGAAGCCGTACTTCAGCGGCGGCTGCTTCTTCCTGTCCGCCGTCGCGGAGTTCGACGCCCGCCCCGGGCGTGTGCACGATGCCGTCGCCGCATCCCGCCGAGACTGGTTGCGGCTCTACGAAACCACCGTTGCCGAGGCCATCGGTCTCGGCGAGATCGCTCCCGATAACGATCCCGCCGACCTCGCCTTCGAACTCGATGCCATCGCACGCACCGCCGCCCAGGACGCGCTGCTGTTCGGCGCAGCGGCGCCCTACGATCGGGCCCGCCGTATCCTCGCCACGCGACTGGACGCCGCTGCACCCCGACCCGCCAGTGGGACTTGACCGTTCGCTCGCTGCGTCGACACAGGTGCACCTATCCTGGGTAGAAACCCTAGGGGAGGCCGAAAACATATGGCACGGGTGCTGATCTGGCTGCGGAACAATATCGACGGTCTCGTCGCCCTGGTTCTCGCGGTCATCTTCGGTGTGATCTCGCTGATCGATATCGGCTTCTTCGATGCGGATCTGATCAACGCCGTCATTCTGCTGGTGCTCGGTTTGCTGGCTACCACGCTGCTGCGTGATCGGCATCTGTCGGCCAAGGCGATTCGGGATTCGAACTCGGTACAGCTGCTGTACGGTCCGGAAATCGGGCATGCGCATACGCTCGCGCGCCGCGGTACCGAACAGTGGTTGTTCAAGGGCGGTACCGGAACCTACCTGCGAGCCGTCACACTGCGCGAATCCGTGGAAAACGCCCGCCGCGAACAACGTCCGCTGCGGATCCAGGTGGAAGTGCTGGATCCGACCAATGAGCAGCTGTGCAAGACCTATGCGCAGTTCCGCTCGTCGCTGGTGCCGGAGGCCGACCGCACCGGCGAATTGTGGACCACCGAACGGACTCGCAAGGAGTCCTTCGCGACAGTCCTGGCCGCCTGCTGGTACCGGCAGCGGTTCACCTTCCTGACCATCGATGTCGGGCTTTCGGCGGTGATGACGACCTTCCGCTGGGACCTCTCGTCCAGTTGTGTCATTGTCACCCAGGACAATCCGAATACTCCGGCCCTGATGTTCGAGCGGGACAAGCCCTACTACCGGGACTTCAACCGGGAACTCGTGGCCAGTTTCAAGCAGGCCAGACAGGTGCCGCTGAGCCGGAGCGAGGAACTTGCGCTCGCCGACGAACCGTCGGTCGATCAGACTCGTGCGCTGTTCGATCTGCTCGGTCTCGCGCTACCGGCTTCCTATACCGATCGCGACGTCGCCGATATCGTGCGACGCGCACTGCAGCCGAGGAATCCGTACTGAATGAACGACTATGTCCGACTACGAAAGCTGATCGACTCCGACGCGGCGGGTCCCGCGGTGCGCCGCTGGGCCCGGGATTTCATGACCGGAGTGCTTGCCGGTCGCGCCGAGGTCGGCGCGGTCCGGCATCCGTTGGGGTTCTTGTGTTTTCCTGCATGGCGCGACGGCCGACTCGGCGTCTGCGTGCACATCTGGACCGATGGGCTGCGCTCGCATCCGACGACCTCGGCAATGCACGCGCACAGCTGGGATCTGCTCAGCGTCGTCTTGTACGGCGAGGTCGGCAACGAGATACTCGAAGTGGAGAACGCCGCGGACCGGCCGACCCATCGCATCTTCGAAATCCACAGTGGCGCCGATGGCGACGTGGTGCGCGCGACCGAGCGACTGGTCCGCTACCGCACCCGATCCAGTCGGCACTTCCGCGCCGGTGAGGTATACACCCTGCCGCACGGGGTATTTCACCTCTCCGATGTGCGGGGTGAGGCGGCCACGGTGGTGCTCGGTGAGGTGCGGCGCGGCCGTCCGGACCGATCCCTCGGCACCCTGGCCACCACCGACCACCGGGTGCACCGCACGGGTTGCAGCCCGACCGAAACCCGCCGTGCCGCACAAACGGTGCTGAACCACCTGTGTTTACCCACCCCGCCGGCTCCGCCGGCTGCCATCCCCCAGGGGGATCCCACCCTGCCGGAACAACTGGAGGACCGATGCGAGCAGGCGACGTTGCGAACCTGGTAGTGCCACCGAATGGTCCGGTGCCGGCCGATCCGGATCCGATCAGCCCGTTCGACCGGCTGGACACTGTGCTGACGACCGCTGCCGAGGTTGCCAGGGTGGCGGCGATCGAGGCGGGTCGGGCGATTCGGGAGGGTCTGGCCGGATCACTCACCGTCCGCACGAAGGATGCCAGCGGTGATCTGGTCACCGACCTGGATGTGCGCGCCGAACAGATCATCGTCGGCCACATCCGCCGCGCCTTCCCGCACCATCGCATCCTCGCCGAGGAATCCGGGCTGCAGGGCGTCGATGATTCCTGGTGCTGGGTCGTCGACCCGTTGGACGGCACCAACAACATCGCCATCGGCCTGCACGTCTGCACGATCGGTATCGCCCTGTGTCACAACGGAGTTCCGGTGCTCGGCATCGTCCACGAACCATTGGCCGACCGCACCTGGTCCGCCGTGCGTGGATCCGGCGCGACCGGTCCGGACGGGCCGCTTTGGCGACCGCCGCACCGTCCGTCGGAATCCGCTCCGACCCTGGCCTGGCTGCAGGGCTATCCGGTGACCCGCACCGATACCACGGCACGCGCCCTGCGTCTGGCCCTGGAATCCGGTTCTCGTCGCCTGATTCAGCTGTGGTCTCCGCTGCTGTGCTGGGTCATGCTGAGTCGCGGCGATATCGACGGCTTCGTCGGCTATCGAGCGGGTTTGGTCGATCTGCCCGCGGGCACCCTGCTGGCCCGCGAATCCGGCATCCACATCACCGATTTCGACGGCGCACCGCTCAACGATCATCTCGACCTTCCTGGCGGCGAGGTGAACTTCATTGCCGCCAGCACCGAAATGCTGCCCGAGTTGGCCTTGCTGGTGAAGGCCGCCGCCGAGGTGAGTGTGACGGGGTTGCCGGGCTGAAGGGCAGTCGAAGCTTTCGGTTCGGCTATCCGGTGGCCAAAAGCGCCGCCACCGCACCGGTCGTAGCGACGACCGCGAGCCCGAGTCCGGTCAGTACGAACCGTGACATCGGCACCCGAACACCATGGGTGCGGCAGAACTCCAGGCACAGCAGCGTCGCCAATGATGCCCATGGCGTCACGATCGGCCCGACATTGGTGCCGATGAGCAATGCCAGCAACTGATTTCGATTCTCCGTGGGCACCACCGCCTCACCGGCGGTGTAGGCCGGAAGATTATTGGCCACATTGGACAATCCGGCACCCGCGCCCGCCGCGCGGTACGCACCGACCACTCCGGAGTCGTGCCCGATCAGCGCTTGCATGACATCGGCGAGTCCGAACCTGCTCAATGTCGGCACCACCAGGAACAATCCGACCACGAAAACCAGCAACTGCCACGGGATCAGCGATAGTCGCAGCGATGAACGGTCGAAGATCGCGAAGGCGATCACCGCAATGGCGGCGGCGAGAGTGGCGGCGATACCGATCCGGTCGCCCACGATCGGAATCGCCAGGATGAAGAGCAGACACGCACCTGCCGTCGTGTAGCGCAGCGTGCGCTCCCTGGCATTCTTCGGGCGAATCGGTTCCGGCGGTACGTACCGATCGGTTTCTCGGCGACCCCGCCGCCAATACCAGATCCATAGGCACACCATGGTCGCCGTGATCGACACCAGCTGCGGCCCCCACATCCGTGCCGCGAAATCCGTGGCATGCAGGGCGACCCGGTCGGCGGCGAGGAGATTGGTGAGATTCGAGACCGGCAGGAGCAAACTGGCCGTATTGGCCAGCCAGAGCGTGGTCATCGCCAACGGCAGCGGCGGAATACGGGCCGGTACCGCCAGCGCGAGCATGACCGGGGTGAGCAATACGGCGGTGGTATCGAGATTGAGCAGAATCGTGGTCGCCGCCGCGAAAAGGACGCAGAGCAGGAACAACGCCGGATAATAGCCGCGTCCGAGAATGGCAAGCCGATGTGCGATCGCATCGAATACCTTCGCCTGCCGCGTCAGCTCCGCGAGAATGATCACACTGCACAGGAACAGCAGCAGTGGACCGATCCGACGCATATTCTCGGCGGCTTCGGCACGCGGCAGCAGTCCGGTCGCCACGCACAGCAGTCCGGCCGCGAAGAGTCCGAGCCGGACCCAATCCAGCACGCTCAGCGCCCATCGCGGGCGTGCGGACACCAGGGCACTCGACGGCGGGTTCGCCGCAGCGGAATCGACCTGTTGTTCGGACACCTGCCCATCATGCAACATGACCGATGCCCGCGATGCAGCATATCGGCTGGGGCGCTTCCGCATTCGATGCGCGTCGAAAACGATCTTCGGCCGTTTGGCGTGGCGACCCCGCGGGGCATACTGATGCTGTGACTTCGGGTGGGCGGCGGGACTTCTTCATCAGCTATTCTCCGGCCGACGAGCGGTGGGCCACCTGGTTGGCCTGGCAGTTGGAGACCGCGGGCTACAGCACCCTCATCCAGGCGTGGGATTTCGTGCCCGGCACCAACTTCATCGATTTCATGGATCGCGGAGTGCGCGATTCGGCGGTGGTGCTGGTGGTGCTGTCGGAGAACTATCTCGGCTCCTACTACGGAACCATGGAATGGCAGGCGGCCTACCGCACCGATCCGGGCAAGCTGATGCCGGTGCGCATCGCCGAATGCACGCTCGAGGGTCTGCTCGCCACCATCACCTATGTCGACATGGTGCGGGTATCGACCGCGGAGCAGGCGCGCCGAAGCCTGCTGGAGCGGGTCGGACATCTGCTCGCGGGGCGGGCGAAGCCGCCGTCGGAACCGAGCTTTCCCCATGACGGTCCGGACCGGTTCGCCGCCGAAACCATTTCGGACACACCTCAATCCGTACTGCCGCGCCGCACACCGGTTGCGGCCCCGGCTTTTCCGGGTGCCACCGACCATGAGGAGTCGCGTACCAGCGTCTCCGTGCTGCATGTCGCGGGTCCGCGCTTCGGTCGCGGGCTGCTCGCCGCGGATGAGCCGAGCACCGCGGCCGAATTGCAGGCGCGCATCCACGCCAATGTGACCCATTTGGTGGACCAGGGTGTGGCCAAACCGGATTTGATCGTGGTTTCCGGCGATATGACCGAATCCGGCCGCCCGCGTGAGGTCGACGAGGCGCTGACCTTCCTGAGCGGATTGCGCACGCTGCTCGGCCTCGGCCCAGAGCGGCTGATCGTGGTGCCGGGCAATCACGATGTCTCCAAACCGGCCTGCCACGCGTACTTCCTGAGCTGTGAGGCCCGTGATCGCAAACCGCAGCCGCCGTACTTCCCGAAGCTCGAGCAGTACGCGCGGATGTTCGGCGCGCTGTATCAGGGGCTGGATCACCTCGTCTTCGATATCGGTCAGCCGTGGACGCTGTTCCCGATTCCCGAATTGCGAGTGGTGGTAGCCGGATTGAATTCGACGATGGCCGCGACCCATCTGCCCGAAGATGATTACGGCCGGATCGGCGAGCCGCAGGCGTCCTGGTTCGCCGAGCGGCTACGCCCGTTCGAGGAGAACGGGTGGTTGCGCCTCGGTGTCGTTCGGCACGATCCGCTGCCCGGCGCGGGCACTCCCGTTCATGATCCGGACCTGCTGCGCGATGCGGATACGCTGTCCCGCCTGCTCGGCGGCCGGTTGAACCTGCTGCTACACGGTCCGGGACCCGGTGGACCGCATGTGGATCGGCTCGATGACGCGCTGCCGGTACTGCCCGCCGCCGCCGCGGGCCGCGACGAGATCATCCAGCTCACGGCCGCGGGCCTGGCCCGGTTCTCCGGACGTGGCGAGTCCACCGCGCAACTCGAATTCGACTGGCTGAAGGTGAGTGCGGCCCTGCCGACGGCCAAACAGCCCGAACTACCCGGTCCGGACGAACCCGAACTACCGGAACCGCCCGCCGAAACTCCGGCGGTGGATCCGCGCGGGCGGCTGCTCGAACGCGTCGCCGAGGTGTGCGAGACCCGTTATCCCGGTGCGAAAATCCGGCGTGTCGAGGTGGAGCCGCCGCATCTGCTGATCACCAGGGAGGACGACGAGGTCATCGCCCAGTGGCGCGTCGGTGTGCACGTCGGTGATATGACCAGGCAGGTGGTGGAGGACTTCCTCGGCCACGATCCGGAATACGGTTCCGAACTCGTGTATCGCGGTGCGGCGCCGCCGCGTTCGCTGCGGGAGGACGCGGCCAGCCACGGTCTGCGCGTGCGCAGCTTCACCGAATTCCAGGGCCTGCTCGATCTGGACGACTATCTCATCCACCAGGCGGCACGGTTGCGCGCGGATCGCACCTACCCGCCGGATCTGTATGTGCCGCAGCGCTTCCGGATCCTCGAACACGGTGACCAGCAGATCCGCGACGATCTGGTGGGCGAGCTGATGAAGGTGATCGCGGCCGACCACGGCCGATTCATCCTCATACTCGGTGATTTCGGGCGCGGGAAAACCTTCGCGCTGCGCGAGTTGGCCCGCCGCATCACCGAAACCATGCCCGCGCTGATTCCGATCCTGATCGACCTGCGGGCCCTGGACAAAACCCATTCGGTGGACGGTCTGGTCGCCGCACATCTGGCCAATCACGGCGAGGATCGCATTGATCTGAAGGCGCTGCACTACATGCTGCGCGAGGGCCGGGTGGTGTTGCTGTTCGACGGTTTCGACGAACTCGTCACCCGGATCAGCTACGACTTCGCCGCCGACCATCTGGAAACCCTGCTGCAGGCCGCCGTCGGCAAGGCCAAGATCATCGTGGCCAGCCGCACCCAGCACTTCGAATCCCGCGCCCAGGTGCTCACCGCCCTCGGCGAGCGCGTCGGTCTGCTGCAGGATCGGCGCATCGTCGGCATCGAGGATTTCGCGCCCGCGCAGATCCACGCCTTCCTGACCAACCGCTACGGCGGCGATATCCGCCGCGCGGGCGCCAGAATGGGGTTGATCACCGGTATCGAGGATTTGCTCGGGCTGGCACAGAATCCGAGAATGCTCGGCTTCATCGCCGATCTGGACGAGCGGCGGCTACGGGCTGCTGCGGGTGCCAAACAAGCGGTGGGTCCGGCCGGGCTGTACCGGGAGATCCTGGAGTCCTGGCTGACCTACGAGGCCGACCGGACCGCGGGTGTCGCCGGTGCGCTGCCAGGGCTGCGCCTGCACGAATTATGGCTCGGTGTCACGGCATTCGCGCTGCGGGTCTGGGAAACCGGCGAGCCATATCTGCGGCTATCCGAATTGACCGAGGTCGCAGCGGGTTTGGCCGAGCTGACCGGATCGGGCCGAATGTCGGTGCAGCAATCCGCGCACGCCATCGGCTCCGGTAGCCTGCTGGTGCGCACTGAGGACAACCTGTTCGGCTTCATCCATTCGTCGGTAATGGAATGGTTGGTGGCCAATCACATTGCCGAACAATTCGAGGTCGGCACCCGCACGCCCGCCCAGCTGACCCAATCGCCACTATCGCAACTGTCGATCGACTTCCTCTGCGATCTCGCCGACAACCGGGCGCTGCGCACCTGGGCCGAGGATGTGCTCGCCGACCAGGCGGCCGATGAAGTATCGCGCACCAATGCCATTCGGGTGGCGACGCGGCTGCGCACCGCACCGACCGCGGATCTGCGCGGTGCGAGTCTGGCGGGGGAGGATCTGTCGTATCGGGATCTGCGCGATGTCGATCTCACCGGAGCCGATCTCAGCGGCGCCCGGCTGGTCGGTACGAACCTCGACCGCGCCGTACTGCACGGTGCGCGATTGGTCGGGGCCCGACTCGACGAGGCCAGCCTGGTCGGGGCGGATCTGGGCGAGACCGATCTCACTCGCGCCCGACTGGTGCACACGGATCTGACCGGATCGCGGGCGAGCGGCAGCCGTTGGTCCCGCGCGGCACTCATCGAGGTCACCGGCACCCCGACCGGCACCGATCTGCACGGTGCGGCGTGGGTGCCGGGAGTCGCGGCGCAGACCGAATTCGCGCCTGCCGCAATCGGAGTCCGGCACGGCTTCCACGCGCGGCACGGCCGATTGCCGCAGCCGGTCGCCTACAACCCGGACGGCGGCACGCTGGCCATCGGCAGTGATGACGGCGGCGTGCTCATCTGTGACGCCGAAACCGGAAGACCGCTGCGCACCTTGCAGACCCACCGTGCCCGTGCCTTCGCGGTGGCGTTCACCGATACGGTGTTGGTGACCGGATCCGGCGACGGCACCGTGGGGATCTGGGATGCCGCGACCGGTGAACTGCGCCGAATCCTGTTGGGGCACAAGAACTGGCCTTGGCCGGTGGTGCTCAGTCCCGCCGGTGATCTGCTGGCCACCGGCGACGCCGACGGTGTGTTGCGGCTGTGGACATTGCCGAGCGGCGAATTACGGCACGAATGCCGTCCCGCTGGTGGTGGCCGGGAACTCGTCTACAGCTTGGATATTCGCGGACCGCTGGTCGCCGCCTCCTATCGAGATGGCACCGTACGGTTGTGGGATATCGAAAGTGGTAGGGAGAGCGGCGAATTCAGTGGCGCTCCCGGCTCGGTATTCCGGGTGGCGTTCGATCCGACCGGTGAACTGCTCGCGGTCGGTGGTGTCGACGGCACGCTGGCGTTGTGGGATCCGTCGAGTTGCCGCAAGATTCGCGATCTAACCGGCCACACCGGACGGGTCTATACCGTCGCCTTCCATCGCAGCCGCCCGATCATGGCGAGCGGGGACACCGATGGCGGACTGCGTCTGTGGGATACCGACACCGGTGCGCCACGGCAGTCGCTCACCGAACACACCGCGGCCATCTACTGGCTCGCCTTCGATCCGGCGGGTGAACTGCTCGCCTCGGGCGACAGCGCCGGACTGGTCTGTCTGCGCGATGGTGCGACCGGCGAGTTGCGCCACCGGCTCACCGCGCACACCGGCTCGATCTGGCCCTTCGCCTTTCGCCCGGACGGTACCCAACTGGCCATTACCGACGACCAATTCACCACCCGGCTCTGGGATCCCGTGACCGGCACGTGCAAGCACACGCTCACCGGTCACGGCCGCCAGGTCCGTACGGTCAGCTTCAATGCGGACGGCACCCTGCTCTCCGGCGTGGGCAATGACGGGGTGGTTCGACTGTGGGATCCGGTGACCGGACGGTTGGTGCGCCGACTGATCGGCAGCGATGACCGCTTGCTCACCTTCGAATCGGCGATATTCAGCACACTGGGCCGCCATCAGCTCGGTCTCGTCGTCAACGACGGGCGGCTCAGCCTGTTCAACCTCGACGCCGACCTGTACGAGCGGCACATCACCATCGAATCCGCGCCGATCTGGGCCGCCGCCTTCGACCCGACCGGTGACTATGTGGCCACCGCCAATGACGACGACACGGTGATCATCTGGGTGCGCACCACGGGCGCGCTGCACGCCGTCTGCGGCGAACATCGCGGCCGGGTGCGCTCCATCGCCTTCAGCGCCGATGGTGCGCTGATGGCCACCGGCTGCGACGATTCCGTGGTGCGGCTGTGGGATGTGCGCTCCGGACGATTCCTGCGGGCCCTGAGCGGACATCGCGACCGGGTGTATTCGGTCGCCTTCCATGAGGATCGCCTCGCCAGCGTGTCCTGGGATACCACCGCCCGCATCTGGGATATCGAATCCGGCGCTGCGCTGCACACGCTGACCAGGCATACCGGCAGGCTCTGGACGGCCGCGGTCGACCCGCGCACCGGCACCTTGGCGACCGGGGGTGATGATCTGGTTGTTCGATTGTGGGATATCGCCTCCGGACGTCATCTGCATACCCTCGAAGGGCATAAGCGCCGAGTCTGGTCGCTGAGCTTCGACCCGTCCGGCAAGCTGCTGGCCAGCGGCGGTGATGACGGCAATATCCTGCTCTGGTCGCGGCCGGAGGACGAAGCACCGTCGATCCGCGCGATCCTGCTCGGTCTGCCCGAAGGATGGGCGGCTCTCGCTCCGGACGGCCGATACAAGTTCGAGGGCAATATCGCCGGGCAGTTCTGGCATGTCATCGGTATGTCACGGTTCGAATCGGGCGAGCTCGATCCCTACTTGCCGGAGGTGGGCCAGCTGCCGGCCGATGCCCCGTTCTGAGATGGGGCCCGAGTGGATCGAATGAGAGATTGATAGCCTAATTCTCGCAACATTGCCGTCGATAAGGAGACCGCTGATGGTCGAGAACACGCGCGCGCAGTCCGATCTGACGCACATGGTCGATGGTGGGTGCACGGCCGAGCAGGTATGGGAACTGTTCGACAGCCTGCCCGCGGCCAGGGTCACGGAGGTGACCGTCGGCCGCTGGCGGGGCGCGGAACTCGATACCGGGCATCCGTTCGCCGGGGTATTGGTCGCCTCGGGCTGGTACGGCAAGCAGTTCGACGATCCGGAATCGGTGCACCCACTGTTGTTCGCCGACGAATCGGAGCAGATCTTCGCCGTCGACCCGCGCCGGGTGCCGCTCGGTCTGGCCGGCAAGGTGCCGCTCGCGGGCGTGCGGACGGTGCGGAAGCTGCTGCCCGTCCTCGGTCCGGCAATCCGTACCCGCAGGCCGGCGGCGCGTTTGCGCGATATCGAATACCGGGGCGTGGTGAGTGTCGCGATGGTCTACGACCAACTGCCGATCATCGATCACTTCCGTCGAGTGGATATCGATACGCTGCTCGGGGTGATGGATATGCGGGGGATGGCCGAACCGTACTTCTTCGTGCTGCGTCGCTGATCCGATCGCTATCGCTATCGCTACGGTTCCGGGCCTGGTGCTCGGCTGCGCGGCATACCATTGAGTCGGCCCAGGGAAAACGCTACATCCGCGCCCGCGGAATGTCCGTCCGGCGCATGCGCACGGAGGGAGGCCGGGGCAATGGAACGCACGACATGTCTCGTGGTCGGTGGTGGACCGGCCGGTATGGTGCTCGGGCTGCTGCTCGCCCGCGCCGGTATCGCTGTCACCGTCCTGGAGAAGCATCAGGACTTCTTGCGCGACTTCCGCGGCGACACAGTGCATCCCACGACGCTGGACCTGCTCGACGAACTGGGGCTCGGCGATGAATTCGCGAAACTGCCTGCGCGTAAACTCCAGCAGATCCAGCTGCCGATCCGCGGGTCGGTGCAAACGGTGTTCACCCTGGATCATCTGCCCGGTGCGCACAAATACGTCGCGATGGTGCCGCAGTGGGATCTGCTCGACCTATTGGCCGGTGCGGCCGATCGGGAGCCGAGCTTCCGGCTGCGCATGAATACCGAAGCGACAGGGGTGATTCGGGAGGACGGCCGGGTCGCCGGTGTCGCCTACCGGACCAGAGACGGCGAAACCGGCGAGATCCGCGCCGACCTGACTGTGGCCTGCGATGGCCGTGACTCGGTGCTGCGGGCCGAGGTCGGACTCGGCTCACGCAGTTGGCCGACACCGATGGATGTGTGGTGGTTCCGCTTGCCGCGCACCGATATCGACCCCGCTGGTCTGATCGGGCTGCTCAGCGCCCACCGCGCCGCGGTCATGTTCGATCGCGGTGACTACTGGCAGGTCGCGACCCTCATCGCCAAGGGCGGCGATGCGGCGGCTCGGCGCGGCCCGGTCACCGAAATCGTGCGCAGTATGGCCGATTCGGCACCGTGGCTGCGGGACCGGGAGGATGTGCTCCGAGACTGGGACGAGGTGAAACTGCTCGACGTGAAGTTGGATCGCCTCACCAAGTGGTACACCGATGGTCTGCTCTGCATCGGCGACGCCGCCCACGCGATGTCCCCCGCCGGCGGAGTCGGCATCAACCTGGCCATCCAGGACGCCGTCGCCACCGCGAGAATCCTGGCCCCACCACTGACTTCGGGCACCCTGACCACCCGTGACCTGGCAAGGGTGCAGCGTCGCCGCACCCTCCCGACCGCCGTCACCCAGGGGATACAACGGATCCTCCACGCCGCCGTCTTCCGTCCCGCCCTATCCGGTCGAATCGATATCGCCAGCGCGGAAACGACGCCCTTGCCGCTACGCATCCTGCGCCGAATCCCCGTCCTCCGAACCGTCCCTCCATTTCTGATCGCCCGAGGAATACTCCCCGAACACGCCCCTACGTTCGCCCGCCGCCCCTGACGCCATCACTGAATGCACTCAGTGCAACAATGCAGTCGGCGCACGGGATGATCCACGGGAAACATCAACGGCCACATAGGGTTTCATTCTCCGCTGCCACGGGGTTCGCCGAGTCGAGGGCCGAGTGGTGCGAATCCCGCAAAGGGGTACGGCCTTTCGCGGTGCTGCGGTGGCGCCATGGACCGGGCGGCGATCCGGCCCGCGGTACGCTGCCCTCATGGGTGGTCGTGCGAGCTGTTCGCCACCCCCCTTCGGGTCGAACAGTTCGATGGTGTCCGGACCGAATATCGAAGGTGTTGCACCGGGCTCCCGCAGCTCGGTCCGTGCTGTCAGGTCTGAACTGATACGTGTGCGAGTCAGGGGCGCAGGACGATCTTGCCGATAGGCGAGCGCTGCTCGATGAGCCGGTGGGCCTTGGCGGCCTCGTCGAGGGAGAGGACGGAATCGATTCGGGGAGTGAGGGTTCCGGCGGTGGCCCGCTCGAGGGCTGCGGTGCCGGAGCGGGATACTTCGGCGAGCCAGTCCGGACCGGCGCAGGCGGTGAGGGTGAGGCCGTGGGGGAGTAGGTCCATCGCGGAGATCTGGGCCGGTGCTCCGGAGAGCCAGCCGTAGCTGAGGATTCGGCCGCGTACCGGGGTCATGGCTGCCAGTAGATCTCGGGCGGTGGTGCCGCCGATGGAATCGAAGACGACATCGAGCGTTGTGCCGTCGAGGGTTTCGCGCAGTCGGGTCGGCCAATCCGGCGCGGTGTGATCGATGACCTCATCTGCACCCAATGCCTTTGCCCGCATGGACTTTTCGGGACCGCCAGCGGTAGCGATGACCCGCGCGGCGCCGAATTCCCTGGCGAGTTGGGTGAGTGCGCTGCCGACTCCCGTCGCGGCGGCTTCGATCAGAACCGTTTCGGAGCCGGTGAGCGCCGCGGTCGCGAGCAGGGGCAGTGCCACCGATCCGTCCATCAGGACCGCGGCCGCGTCGGCCGAGGAGAGGTCTTCCGGAATCATGGTCACCGAAGATGCTGGTGCGCAGACGAATTCGGCATAGGAACCGAATCCTGCGGTAGCTACCGTGACGCGTCGACCCAGCAATGTCGCGTCGACCTCGTCCCCGATCTCGACGACCACTCCGGCGGCCTGGAAACCGAAGACCACCGGTGGCTCGACAGGCATCGGAAACTCGCCCGAGCGCAATTTGGTCTCCGGGAACAGCACCGGAATCGCCTCCGCGCGGATCACCAGTTCGCCGACGCCCGGATGTGGTGTGGCGACATCCTGGGCGACCAGGACCTCGGGTCCGCCGATGCCCGTCATTACGATTGCTTGCATTACTGACTCCGTAACTTGACTGTCGGTCCAAATGCCTGTCGAAGAATATGGACCGACGGTCAAGTTGTCAATGAAGGTGGTGGAATGACAGACGAACGCCCGAAGGAACGGGCGGATGCCGCGCGCAACCGGCAGGCGATCCTGGCCGCGACCGCCGCGTTGCTCGCCGAACACGGCGCTGACGCGCTCACCATGGACCGGGTCGCGGCAGCCGCCGGTGTCGGCAAGGGCACGATCTTCCACCGCTTCGGCAATCGCGCCGGATTACTGCACGAGATGATCGCCGAGAGCACCTTCGGATTGATGGATGCCGTCCGCAGCGGTCCGCCGCCGCTGGGCCCCGGGGCGTCGGCAGGGGAGCGACTGTTGGCTTTCTTCGACGCCTTCGTGCGCATGATGACCGACAACATCGAGGTGACGGTCGCCTACCTGCAGGGTCCGCCGCATCCACAGGCCGCCGAAATCCACGAATTCTGGGATGCGCATATCACCGCGCTGCTGCGGGAGGCTCGCCCGGACCTGGACGCGGAGGTGGTCGCCGGGTTGCTGTTGGGGGCATTGGGTGGCGAACAGGTGCCGCGACTCGCGCGAGCGGGGGAGACCGAACGGTTGCGCGCCGCGATCCGTGGACTCGTCGAATCGGTGCTGCGCGGGCCCTAGTCCTTGGCGAGGATGGCGGCGAAGCGTTCGTCGGCGCTGTCGAGTTGGTGCAGGATACGCCGCTTGACGTGGTCGGCAAGCGGTGTATCGGGACGGGTGACGAGGTCGCGGTAGACATCGGTGAGCGGGCGGTACTTGGTGGCGAGTTTGCGCATCGCCGGTCGGTCGGCATAGAGGATGCCGACGCCGTTATCGGTGAAGTCGGACAATTTGACGATGCGGGCCCAGGGCGCGCGATCGAGATTTGTCGCCACATGTTGGCGGTATTGCGCGTGCCGATCGATATCCGGGTCCGGTTCCGGATTGGTGACGGCGGCGACGAGTTCGGCGACCCGGGCGCCGAAGCGGGCCGAGAGTTCCGCGAGGGCTGCATCGGTCGGCGACCCGGGACGCGCACCTGCCAATTCGGCCGAGTGGTCCTCGACCGAATCGTGTAGCAGCCCGGCCGCGACGACGTCCGGATCCCGCACCTCGTAGTGGCTGACGATCCGAATCGCAACGCGCAGCAGATGACTCAAATATGGTTCGCGGCCATAACGATCGTCACGGTGCAGTTCGGTGGCCAGGTCCAATGCCTCGGTGAGCCGGTCGGCGTCGGATAGTTCGGCTATTTCCAGCAGTAGTCGTTCGCGCAGTCCGCTCTCGCCGTAGACCTCGCTGATCGTATGCAGCGGCATCACGGCCAAAACCCCCGCCCCGGGATTGCTCATACCGCCAATCTATCGGGGACGGCCACCTACCGCTGCACTCTGGACCACTGTTCAATTGCGCGAGAATAATCCGTTGCCGCGCGGTGACCGCCGTGGTCTCCTGGAACGCACGCGAGGCAGAACTGGAGGTGAACGTGGCCGCGCAGTACAAACGGCCGCGCCCAGGTTCGGCTACCGACAATATGGCGAAACTGCATCGACGCACCATGGTGCTCGATGGGCGGGTGTATACGGTGTTGACCTTGCGCCCCGGCAGTGATTTCCGCTTCGCAACCAACTATTTCCACGAGACCTGGCATGTGCTCACGGATTGGCGCGGTGCGCGGATGCTGGCTCGACTGCTGTGGGGGTTGGCCTATCAGCGGCGGCCGGGCACACTCGTGGTCATCGATCCGGTGCACTTGGATCCCAATCCGTTCGACGCCGCGCCGTCGGATCCGATTGTGCTCGTGCCCGCGGACCTGACCGTCTTCACCCGCGCCGCCGCCGTCGCATTGCGTAGGCGACTCCCGTTGCGCGACGGTTCACAGGGCACCGTGCGCTGGCAGACCTTCGGTCTGGACGCCGCGGTGGCCGAGCTGCGGGAATGGCGCGCGAAGGGGCCGGGTGAGCGGGACTGGAATTTCGTCGACGTGCCGACCGGCTGGGAGCGGATCGATCGTATCGGTGGCATGGTCACGATTTTCGGCGCGCGCGATCAGTTGCGATCGTGGGGAACCTCGCTCGCGACACTCGGGACCTACGCCTACTACGGCATGGATTACGAATACCTGGACGAAGACCGCAATGGCGAGGTGCAGATCTTCCGGCAGTACCGCCGGAAGGTGAACATCGCGCGCCAGGCGCGCGCCGAAGTGCTCGTCCGATTCGATGGACATGCCTCGACGGAGGAGGTCCAGCGCGCCATCTGGTCGCATGGCGCGACCGTTCGCCGCCGTCGCTTCCCGGCGCACGAAGAACGGCTCGCCATGCGATGAACTGACGGCTACTTCGTCTGCGGGATCAGTGTGTTCTGCCGCGCCGCGGTCCACCACCGACCGTTTGCTTTGACCAGTACGTACAGCGCGATCATCGCGTGATCGATATCGATCAACTCGCCCTCGGCCGTCGTCGCCCGTGCGAGCTTGTGCGCGATCGCGATATCGGGCCGCAGGAATACGATGTCGGCGACCTCGTAGCGGACATACTGATCCTTCAGGAATCCGGCCAGCCCTTGCCGATTCGCGTCCAGCAGTGCGTCTTTTCCGACGATGAGTGCACCGACCGCATTGACCACCGCTGCATTGGCGGTGAAGTCGGCGGTCATGAGCTCGGCATCGTTGGTGTTGTACGCCGTTTCGACATTGGCGATGATCTGCTCGATTGCCGCAGTGTCCGCGGTGTGGTCGACCGTGGTGTCGACGACCACGGGCTGAAATGTCGTTGCGCTCATGGCGATCAGCTTCTTATCTCAACCATGGTTGAGGTCAATGGGTCGTCGGCTCTGTCACAACCGCCGGTGGGGTCAGCGCACGCCCCGCGGTCGATATTGAATGCTGATTCGCGGCCCGGTCGGCCTGCGCGTCTTCGGTACGGCGTGTTCCCAGGTGCGCTGGCATGAGCCGCCCATGACCAGCAGATCGCCGTGACCGACCGCAAACCGAAGACTCGCGCCGCCACCGCGCGGTCGCAATAGGAGTGCGCGCGGCGCACCGATCGAAACGATGGCGACCATGGTGTCGTCGGTCGCCCCCCGCCCGATGGTATCGCCGTGCCAGGCCACGCTGTCGCGTCCGTCGCGGTAATAGCACAGCCCGGCCGTGCGGAACGGCTCGCGAAGCTCCTCGCGATAGTGCGCGGTCAGTGCCTCCCGTGCCTCGTCCAGCACCGGATCCGGCAGCTGTGCCCCCTCCTCGTAGAAGCACAGCAGCCGCGGCACATCCACCACCCGGTCGTACATCGGCCGCCGCTCGGCCTGCCACGGGACCTCGTCCGTCAACCGTTCGAACAGCACATCCGCCCCCGACAGCCACCCGGGCAGCACATCCACCCAAGCGCCATGACTCAATGCCGTCCGGTGGACGCCATCGAGCCCGCCCACCTCGATATTCCCGAAGCCGTCGAGCAATGATCCCTGCAGCGGTGTCGACATGCCGCCGAATCTACGCTCTATCGAACATATGTGCTAGCGAGAAATGGTCAGTCAATTCTTGGTGAGAATGTCGCGCGCGATATCGACAGCGGCGGCGTAGCACTCGTCATCGGTGAGCGGGAGATCGCCCATCATGGCGGTGCTCCAACTGATGGCGAGCAGAGCTTCGCGTGCGCGGAAGACGGCGAGCGGCGGGTGGTCCGGCCCGGCCATCAGGTCGGCGAGCACGCGGAACTGGTAGCGCATGCTGGAGCCGAAATCGAGCTGGCGGAAGGCGGGCTGGTTTTCGTGCCAGAAGCGGACCATGCCGCGGCCGATGCCATGCAGCAGCGCGCCGTAGCGGGTGAGGATTCCGTTGGCCCGCTCCGGGCCGGGCGGCGTGCTCTCGGCCCAGGTCACGATGTCATCGATCCCGCGCCGCAGGTCGTCGGAGAGGCTCGCGACGATATCTTCCTTGGTGCGGAAGTGGTAGTAGAGCGCGGCCTTGGTGACGCCGAGGCGGTCGGCGATCTCGCGCAGCGAGGTCTTCTCGTAGCCGCGCTCGGAGAACAATTCCATTGCGACCGTACGAATCCGCTCGCGCGTATCGCTGCGACGTCCGTCCATGTGCCCTCCTATTTGCTTGACGACCGGCTAGTGAAAGCCTAACGTCTTCGCTGAGCCGGATTGCTAGTCGGGCGACAAGTTATCTATTGGGGAGGCTGTAATGACCGAAACGTATCCGAAGGCGCCGATGACAGGTGTCGCATTGACCGCGATCGGCGTCGCGGTCATCCGGGCGAAGGAATCCGTGCGAGCGGATCGCCTGTACGACGATCCGTTCGCGCGGCTATTCGTCGATGCCGCGCGGCACGCCTACCGCGATGTCGACGGGGGAATCGAGCGCTGGGCGCGACTGGAAGAGGTCGCGGATATGTTCTTCGAAGGCCGCACGGTCGGCGTCCGGCTCGTCGATGACCGGGTCGCCGAGGCGGTCGAACAGGGGATCCGCCAGATCGTGCTCATCGGTGCGGGCTTGGACACCAGGGCTTTCCGCATGGCGCTGCCCGCCGATGTCCGTGTGTTCGAGATCGATCTGCCGGAGCTGTTCGCCTTCAAGGAACCGGTCCTCGCCGCGGCAGATGCGCAACCTCGCTGTGGCCGCGCGGTGCTGGCCATCGATTTGCGCGAGGACTGGGCGAAGCTGCTCGGGGAGTACGGATTTCGGCCGGACCAGCCCACGCACTGGGTGGACGAGGGCGTCCTGGGGTACCTGACTCACGAACACGCACGCCACGTGGTCGCGACACTGACCGAATTATCCGCTCCGGGAAGCCGTTTCGGTGTCAGTCGGTTCGCCGCGGACGAAAATGCCCGGCCATACGCCGAACTCAAACGCCTGGTCCGTGGTGACGAGGGCGTGGATCGTCCGCGTACCGGTCTCGGTGCCGACGCCAGAACCTGGCTGGACGAACACGGCTGGCGCACCGAATTCCGTAGCTGGGACGATATGGTCGCTACCATCGACCGTCCGGCCGCCGTGAACGATCCGGATATCGGAGTGGTCATCGCGGTCCGCGAACCTTAGGGCGCGAACTTCTCGAAACGCTCACCGGAATGTCTGGAGTGTCCGAACCGCGCGTGGCCCCGCTCACAGCGGGATATGCCTGGTTAAAGCGGTGCAAACGGCGCTGCTAGGCTGCATGCCGTAAAGACATCCTTTAACGGACCGTCCGGTGAGGCGGGGAAGGAGGTCGGCATGGCTGTGCCCGAGGAACGGGCCGCCAAGTCCGGCGCTGCCGAAACGTCGCAGCGACACACCCCGGAGTGGGTGAGCGCGGGCCGAGAGTTGCTGTCTCCTTCCGACGTCGGCCGGACCATCGCGCGCATCGCGCATCAGATCATCGAAAAGACGGCCCTGGATGCGGGCGAGCCGGACGCACCGCGCGTGGTGCTGATCGGCATTCCCACTCGCGGCACCACCCTGGCCGCACGTCTGACCGACAAGATCGAGGAATTCTCCGGCGTCCGCCCGGCTCTCGGCTCGCTCGACATCACCCTCTATCGCGACGATCTGCGCAGCCGTCCGCACCGCCCGCTCGAGCGCACTTCCGTGCCCGAGGGCGGTATCGAGGACGCACTCGTGGTCCTGGTCGACGACGTGCTCTTCTCCGGCCGCACCGTGCGCTCGGCGCTCGACGGTCTGCGCGATCTGGGCCGCCCCCGCGCCGTCCAACTCGCGGTGCTCATCGACCGCGGCCACCGTGAGCTCCCGATCCGCGCGGATTTCGTCGGCAAGAACGTGCCGACCTCCCGCAGCGAGGACATTTCCGTATTGCTCACCGAACACGACGGCTGCGACGGCGTCTACTTGCATCAGGAGGAAGCGCAGTGAACCGGGCTCGCCGGAGCGAGTGTCAGCGAGGTGGAGTCGTGAGGGAGCGCAGCGAGCGAACCATCAACGCAGCGACCGGAGGTCGAACGACGGAGCCGAGTGTCAGCGAGGTGGAGTCGTGAGGGAGCGCAGCGAGCGAACCATCAACGCAGCGACCGGAGGTCGAACGACGGAGCCGAGCGACAGCGAGGTGGAGTCGTGAGACATCTGCTGACGGTGACCGACCTCGATCGTGCCACTGCCACCGAACTGCTCGACGAGGCCGAACGTTTCGAGCAGGCGCTGCTCGGTCGCGAGGTGAAGAAGCTGCCGACGCTGCGTGGTCGCACCGTGATGACGGTCTTCTACGAGAACTCCACCCGCACCCGGGTATCTTTCGAGGTCGCAGGTAAGTGGATGAGCGCCGATGTGATCAATGTCAGCGCGAGCAGCTCCTCGGTCGCCAAGGGCGAATCACTGCGCGATACCGCGCTGACGCTGCACGCGGCAGGTGCGGACGCGCTCATCGTCCGGCATCCGGCCTCGGGTGCGGCGCATCAGATCGCGCGCTGGATGGATGCCTGGGCGGTCGCCGAGGGGCGGCAGGGTCCGGCCATCATCAATGCCGGTGACGGTACCCACCAGCACCCGACGCAGGCGCTGCTGGACGCACTGACCCTGCGTCAACGTCTCGGCGATATCGAGGGTAAGCGGATTGTCATCGTCGGCGATATCCTGCACAGCCGGGTCGCGCGCTCGAATGTCTTTCTGCTCGACACTCTCGGCGCCGAGGTGGTGCTGGTCGCGCCGCGTACGCTGTTGCCGGTCGGCGCGGAGCGCTGGCCTACCCGGATCTCGTCGTCGCTCGACGCCGAATTGCCGGGCGCGGATGCGGTGCTGATGCTGCGGGTGCAGCAGGAGCGGATGAACGGTGGGTTCTTCCCGTCGCCCCGCGAATATTCGGTCAACTACGGACTTTCCGAGCGCAGGCTCGCACTGCTGGACGAAAACGCGGTCGTCCTGCATCCGGGGCCGATGCTGCGCGGCATGGAAATCGCCTCGCCCGTGGCGGATTCCCCGCGGGCGGCGATCCTGCAACAGGTGACGAACGGAGTGCATATGCGGATGGCCGTGCTGTTCCGGCTGCTGGTCGGTACCCAGGAGGCAGTGGCATGAGCCTGCTGCTCAAAGGGGTTCGGCCGTATGGCGTGGGCGAGCCGGTCGACGTACTCGTCCGCGACGGTGTGATCGCCGCCATCGGAACGGGTCTCGGCACCGACGACGCCGAGGTCATCGACGCGCAGGGGCAGATTCTGCTGCCCGGTTTCGTCGATCTGCACACCCATCTGCGCGAACCCGGCCGCGAGGACACCGAAACCATCGAAACCGGTTCTGCCGCAGCGGCACTCGGTGGTTATACCGCCGTGTTCGCCATGGCCAATACCAATCCGGTCGCCGATTCGGTGGTCGTCACCGATCATGTATGGCGACGCGGCCAGGAGATCGGCCTGGTCGATGTGTACCCGGTGGGTGCGGTCACGGTCGGCCTCGAGGGTAGGCAACTCGCCGAAATGGGCACCATGGCCGCCGGTGTCGGTTCCGTGCGCATGTTCTCCGATGACGGCCACTGCGTCCACGACCCGCTGCTCATGCGGCGTGCCCTGGAGTACTCGAACTCTCTCGGCGTCTTGATCGCCCAGCACGCAGAAGAGCCACGCCTGACCAAAGGTGCTGTCGCCCATGAGGGTCCGACCGCCGCCCGCCTCGGCCTGGCCGGTTGGCCGCGCGCCGCGGAGGAGTCGATCGTCGCCCGCGACGCACTGCTGGCCCGCGACGCCGGTGCCCGCGTGCACATCTGCCACGCGTCCACGGCCGGCACCGTGGAATTGGTGAAATGGGCCAAGGCGCAGGGCATTTCGATCACCGCCGAGGTCACCCCGCACCATCTGCTGCTGGACGACTCGCGCCTGGAGACCTACGATGCGGTCAATAAGGTGAATCCGCCGTTGCGCGAGGTCTCCGATACCATCGCGCTGCGGCAGGCACTCGCCGAGGGCATCCTCGACTGTGTCGCCACCGACCATGCCCCGCACGCCGAACAGGACAAGTGCTGCGAATTCGCCGCCGCCCGTCCCGGCATGCTCGGCCTGGAGACCGCCCTGTCGATCATCGTGCAGACCATGGTCGAACCCGGCCTGCTGGATTGGCGCGGGGTCGCCCGTGTGATGAGCGAGCGTCCGGCCGAAATCGTCGGACTCGACGGCCACGGCCGCCCGCTCGAGGTCGGCGAACCGGCCAACCTGACGCTGGTCGATCCGGATGCGACCTGGACGGTGCGGGCCACCGAACTCGCCAGCATTTCGAATAACACGCCGTTCGAGGACATGACTTTCCCGGCTCGGGTGACAACGACGTTGCTCCGAGGCCGGGTAACCGCCCGTGAGGGCAAGGCGGTGGGAGGTTCGTAAGTGGAAAGAGCGCTGTGGGTGGTCGGGCTGCTCGCGCTGTTCGTCCTGTGCATCTGGTTGATGTACCGGGGTTGGCGCAACCGTGCCGCGCGGCAGGCGGCACGGATCGGCGAACTACCGCATGTGCCGGGTGATCTCGGCGCTCAGGTGCTCGAGCCGACCACCGGAATGTATCTCGGCAGCACCATCGCACCCAGCTGGCAGGACCGGATCGCGGTGGGCGACTTGGGTTTCCGGGCCACGGCGGAACTCACGCGGTTCGAACGGGGGATTCTGCTCGAGCGCGACGGTGCGACGGTGATCTGGATTCCGCAGGAATCCATTACGGCCGTGCGAACCGAACGCGGCCACGCGGGCAAGGTGATGACGGAAGATGGTGTGCTGGTAATTCGCTGGAAGCTGCCGACCGGAACCGAGATAGATACCGGTTTCCGAGGTGATGACAAGACGGTGTACCCGGCGTGGGCCAGGGCGATGACGGGAGACGACGAGGGATGATGCAAGAAGCAGCAGCATTGGTACTGGAGGACGGCCGGGTGTTCCGCGGCACGGCCTTCGGCGCCGTCGGCCAAACACTCGGTGAGGCGGTGTTCTGCACCGCGATGACCGGCTACCAGGAGACTCTCACCGACCCCAGCTACCACCGCCAGATCGTGGTGGCGACGGCCCCGCAGATCGGCAACACCGGCTGGAACGAAGAAGACGATGAATCCGGCAAGATCTGGGTCGCCGGCTACGCGGTCCGCGATGCCTCGCGCGTCGCATCGAACTGGCGCTCGACCGGCACCCTGCAGGATCAGCTGGACCACCAGCAGATCGTCGGCATCGCGGGTATCGACACCCGCGCGCTGGTGCGCCACCTGCGCACCCGCGGTTCGATGAAGGCAGGCATCTTCTCCGGTTCGGCGCTCGCCGATGCCGAGGAACTGCTGGCCAGGGTCAATGGACAGCCGTCGATGCTCGGCGCGGATCTGGCCGAAGAGGTCAGCACCGACGCGCTGTACACGATAGAACCGAACGGCGACCCGCGCTTCACCGTCGTCGCGGTCGATCTCGGCATCAAGACCAACACCCCGCGCATGTTCGCCCAGCGCGGCATGCGGGTCCATGTGGTGCCGTCGACCGTCACGCTGAGCCAGATCCTGGAGTTGAAGCCGGACGGCGTCTTCCTGTCCAACGGTCCCGGCGACCCGGCCACCCAGGACGGCGCGGTCGCGATCACCCAGGGTGTGCTGGAGCAGGGGCTGCCGCTGTTCGGCATCTGCTTCGGCAATCAGATCCTCGGCCGCGCCCTCGGCCGCAAGACCTACAAGATGAAGTTCGGCCACCGCGGCATCAATATCCCGGTCGTCGAACACGAGACCGGCCGGATCTCGATCACCGCGCAGAACCACGGCTTCGCGCTGGAGGGCGAACAGGGCGAACAGTTCGACACCCCGTTCGGCAAGGCCGAGGTCAGCCACGTATGCGCCAATGACGGCACCGTCGAGGGCGTGCGCCTGGTCGATGGCCGCGCATTCTCGGTGCAGTACCACCCGGAGGCCGCCGCCGGACCCCATGACGCCGCCTATCTCTTCGACCGTTTCGCCGGTCTCATGGAAGGAGCCTGATGCCTCGCCGCGAGGATCTGAAGCACATCCTGGTGATCGGCTCCGGTCCGATCGTCATCGGCCAGGCCTGCGAATTCGACTACTCCGGCACCCAGGCGTGCCGGGTGCTGCGGGCCGAGGGCCTGCGGGTATCGCTGGTGAATTCCAACCCGGCGACCATCATGACCGATCCGGAATTCGCCGACTCCACCTATGTGGAGCCGATTACGCCGGAGTTCGTCGAGAAGGTCATCGAAAAGGAGCGTCCCGACGCCATTCTCGCCACCCTGGGCGGGCAGACCGCGCTGAACACGGCCGTGGCCCTGCACGAACGCGGTGTGCTGCAGAAGTACAACGTCGAGTTGATCGGTGCCGACTTCGAGGCCATCCAGCGCGGTGAGGACCGGCAGAAGTTCAAGGACATCGTCGCCAAGGTCGGCGGCGAGAGCGCGCGCTCCCGGGTCTGCCACACCATGGAAGAGGTCCGCGATACCGTTGCGGAACTGGGCTTTCCGGTGGTTGTGCGGCCGTCGTTCACGATGGGCGGCCTCGGCTCGGGCATGGCCTACAACAATGAGGACCTCGATCGGATCGCGGGCGGCGGCCTGGCCGCCTCGCCCACCGCGAATGTGCTCATCGAGGAATCCATCCTGGGTTGGAAGGAATACGAACTCGAGCTGATGCGCGACGGCCGCGACAATGTCGTGGTGGTCTGCTCGATCGAGAATGTGGACCCGATGGGTGTGCACACCGGTGATTCGGTCACCGTCGCGCCCGCCATGACCCTCACCGACCGCGAATACCAGCGGCTGCGCGACCTGGGCATCGACATTCTGCGTGAGGTCGGCGTCGACACCGGCGGCTGCAACATCCAGTTCGCGGTCAACCCGGCCGATGGGCGCTTGATCGTCATCGAAATGAACCCGCGCGTCTCGCGCTCGTCCGCATTGGCCTCCAAGGCAACGGGTTTCCCGATCGCCAAGATCGCGGCCAAGCTGGCCATCGGCTACACCCTCGACGAGATCGTCAACGACATCACCAAGGAAACCCCGGCCTGTTTCGAGCCGACCCTGGACTATGTGGTCGTCAAGGCGCCGCGATTCGCCTTCGAGAAGTTCCCCGGTGCCGACGCCACGCTGACCACCACCATGAAATCGGTCGGCGAGGCGATGTCGCTGGGCCGCAACTTCGCCGAGGCGCTCGGCAAGGTGCTGCGCTCGCTGGAAACCAAGGCCGCGGGCTTCTGGACCCAGGACGATGGCAAATGGGCCGATACCGAGGCCGTCCTCGAAGACCTGCGCACTCCGACCGAGGGCCGCATCTACCAGGTCGAGCGTGCGCTGCGCCTGGGCGCGAGCATCGAGGACGTCGCTGCGGCCTCCGGCATCGACCCCTGGTTCGTCGCCGAGGTGGCCGGACTGGTCGAACTGCGCCGTGAGCTCATCGACGCGCCCGTGCTCGACGAGCCGCTGCTGCGCCGCGCCAAGCACTACGGCTTGTCCGATCGTCAGATCGCCGCGCTGCGACCGGAATTGGCGGGTGAGACCGGCGTGCGCGCACTGCGTCACCGGCTCGGTATCCGTCCGGTCTTCAAGACCGTCGACACCTGCGCCGCGGAGTTCGAAGCCAAGACCCCGTACCACTACTCGACCTACGAGCTCGATCCCGCAGCCGAGTCGGAGGTCTCGCCGCAGCGCGAGCGCGACAAGGTGATCATCCTGGGTTCCGGGCCTAACCGGATCGGCCAGGGCATCGAGTTCGACTACTCGTGTGTCCATGCGGCGCAGACGCTTTCGCAGGCCGGATACGAGACCGTCATGGTCAACTGCAACCCGGAGACGGTCTCCACCGACTACGACACCGCCGACCGGCTCTACTTCGAGCCGCTGACCTTCGAGGATGTGCTCGAGGTCTACCACGCCGAAACCGAATCGGGCACCGTCGCCGGTGTGATCGTGCAGCTCGGCGGGCAGACCCCGCTGGGTCTGGCGCAGCGGCTCACCGATGCCGGTGTGCCGGTGGTCGGCACCAGTGCCGCCGCCATCGACCTGGCCGAGGATCGCGGCGAATTCGGTGACGTGCTGGTGGCCGCCGGCCTGCCCGCGCCGAAGTACGGCACCGCGACCACCTTCGCGCAGGCCAAGAAGATCGCCGCGGGCATCGGCTACCCGGTGCTGGTGCGTCCGTCCTATGTGCTCGGCGGGCGCGGTATGGAGATCGTCTACGACGAGGCCTCGCTGGAGGGCTACATCTCCCGGGCCACCGAACTCAGCCCGGAACATCCGGTGCTGGTCGACCGCTTCCTGGAAGACGCCATCGAGATCGACGTGGACGCGCTCTGCGACGGCGACGAGGTCTACCTCGGCGGTGTGATGGAGCACATCGAAGAGGCGGGCATCCACTCCGGCGACTCCGCCTGCGCGCTGCCGCCGATCACCTTGGGCCGCAGCGATATCGAGGCGGTGCGCCGCTCTACCATCGCGCTGGCCAAGGGCATCGGCGTCAGGGGCCTGCTCAATGTGCAGTACGCGCTCAAGGACGATGTGCTCTACGTACTCGAGGCGAATCCACGGGCGAGCCGGACTGTTCCGTTCGTCTCCAAGGCCACCGCGGTGCCGCTGGCCAAGGCAGCCGCGCGGATCACCATGGGCGCCACCATCGCCGAACTGCGCAAGGAGGGCATGCTGCCCGGCGAAGGGGACGGTGGCCACGTGCCGCTCGACGCGCCGGTCGCGGTGAAGGAGGCGGTGCTGCCGTTCCACCGGTTCCGCAAGGCCGACGGCAGCGGGGTGGATTCGTTGCTGTCACCGGAGATGAAGTCCACCGGTGAGGTCATGGGTATCGACGCCGATTTCGGCACCGCCTTCGCGAAGAGCCAGGCCGCGGCCTACGGTTCGCTCCCGACCGAGGGCACCGTCTTCGTCTCGATCGCCAATCGGGACAAGCGCGCCATGGTGTTCCCGGTCAAGCGCCTCCACGATCTCGGCTTCCGCATCCTGGCCACCGAGGGCACCGCGGAAATGCTGCGCCGCAACGGAATTCCGTGTGAACAGGTGCGTAAGCATTCCGAGGACGGGCCCGCCGACCAGCCGACCATTGTGGAACAGATCCGTGACGGCGAGGTCGACATGGTGTTCAACACCCCTTACGGCAACTCCGGGCCGCGCGTGGACGGCTATGAGATCCGTACGGCGGCGGTCGGTGTGAATATTCCGTGCATCACCACGGTGCAGGGTGCGGCCGCGGCGGTGCAGGGCATCGAGGCGAGCATCAACGGCGGCATCGGGGTGCGTTCGCTGCAGGAACTGCATTCGGTGCTGCGTGGCTGACGAGGGAGACGGTGCGATGAAGACGTTCGGTGCCCGGCTGCGGCACGCCATGCGGCATTTCGGCCCACTGTGCGTCGGTATCGATCCGCATCCCGGCCTGCTCGAATCGTGGGGCCTCGGCGACGATGTCGACGGTGTCGAGGCATTCGCCGAGATCTGCGTCGAGGCCTTCGACGGCCGGGTCGCGCTGGTCAAACCACAGGTCGCTCTCTTCGAGGCCTATGGTTCCGGTGGCATCGCGGTGCTGGAGCGCACCATCGAGGTGCTGCGCGCCTCGGGCACCCTGGTGCTCGCCGATGCCAAGCGCGGCGATATCGGCTCGACCATGGACGCCTACGCCCGCGCCTGGCTGGGCGACGGACCGCTCGGCTCGGATGCCGTGACGGTCTCGCCGTATCTCGGATTCGGTTCGCTCACACCGGCCTTGACGCTCGCGGAGGCGAACGGCCGGGGTGTCTTCGTGCTCGCCGCTACCTCGAATCCCGAAGGTGCCCAGGTGCAGCGGGCGCTGGCGGCGGATGGTCGCACGATCGCCCAGACCATGGTCGATGCGGCGGCGCAGTGCAATGCGGGCCAGGAATTCGGCTCGGTCGGCATCGTGCTCGGAGCCACCCTCACCGAAGCGCCGGATCTCGCGGGGCTCAACGGCCCGATCCTGATGCCGGGCGTCGGCGCCCAGGGCGGCGGTCCGGAAACCGTGCGTTCGCTGGTGCCGGAGCAGTTGTTGCCGGCCACGGTGCCGACGACTTCGCGCGAGGTGCTCGGTGCCGGTCCATCCGTCTCGGCACTGCGTGCCAAAGTGAGCGCGCTGCAGGAGGAGTTCGCGTTCCTGCGGCGCTGAAGCGGTGATGTTTGCGGTGGATCGACGTTTCGGCGTCGGTCCATTTCGCGTTTCGGGGTGGGAGAGGCCGTTGAGCGGGTATGACATGTCATATCGAACGCCTGTGCGGCCCGCTGCGCCGATTTCTCCGCTATTCGGCATATCGGTGGCCGGAGCGGTGTCCTGATCGATCACGGAGCCAACTGGACCGGCACAGAGTGCCGCTCGTGCTTACCGCGCAGTGGTCGCGGCATATAGCGGGGTTTCTTGGCGGTTCGCGGGTTCGGCGTCGGTCCGGCAGGGTGCGAAAGTCTGAATTCGGTCACTTCCCGCCTCCGACACGCGCAAGAACAACGCGACACGCGGAAAAATCCCAGAAAATTCCAGGTCGGACACGTGACCGGTTGCTGGTGCGATGCGGGTTGATGCCGCAACCCTCTCGCTAACCCGCTTATCGCATGTAAAAGCCCTGCTCGCGGGGCATTTCGAGAATTCGGCGGTAGGATCACCGCAGCGATCGACGCGCTGCGCGCATCCGGCCGGGCACACCCCTACGACATCGGCGAATCATGCGCTGACCTGGGGGGTGGGTTCGCAATCGCGCAACGTCGTGGGTACGGTCGCTGAGACTGCTGGGTTACCGGCAGGAGTTGATGCAATGAACGATGAGACGGAGGAACCGTGGCCCTTCCCCAGCTGACTGACGAGCAGCGCGCCGCTGCTTTGGAGAAGGCGGCTGCCGCTCGCCGTGCTCGGGCGGAGCTCAAGGAGCGCCTGAAGCGTGGCGGCACCGACCTGAAGCAGGTCCTCACCGATGCCGAAACCGACGAGATCCTCGGCAAGATGAAGGTGTCGGCGCTGCTGGAGGCCCTGCCCAAGGTGGGCAAGGTCAAGGCGGCGGAGATCATGAGCGAGCTGGAGATCGCCCCCACCCGGCGGCTGCGCGGACTGGGTGATCGGCAGCGTAAGGCGCTGCTCGCCCGATTCGACTTCGCCTGACCACCAAGGTGGTCGAACACACGCGGAAGGGTCGGCTGGTAGTACTGGTCGGCCCCTCGGCCGTGGGCAAGTCGACCGTGGTCCGTTGCGTCCGCGAGCGGCTGCCCCAACTGGTCTTCAGCGTGTCGGCGACAACCCGGGCCCCCCGGCCCGGGGAGGTCGACGGCCGCGACTACCAGTTCGTGTCCCGGGAGGAGTTCGACGCGATGATCGCGGCGGGTGAACTCCTCGAGTGGGCCGATATCCACGGGGGACTACAGCGCTCGGGCACGCCGGCCGCACCAGTGCGTGACGCACTCGCCGTCGGCCTGCCGGTGCTCGTCGAGGTGGACCTCGAGGGTGCGCGGTCGGTGCGCAAGGCCATGCCGGAGGCGCTGCTGGTTTTTCTCGCCCCGCCCAGCTGGGAGGAACTGGTTTCCCGGCTGAACTCGCGGGGTACCGAATCACCCGAGGTGATCGCCCGCAGGTTGGAAACCGCCAGGACCGAATTGGCGGCGTGTGACGAGTTCGACATCGTCATAGTGAACGACGAGGTGACCAGCGCCTGTGAGCAGTTGGTATCGTTGTTCGTTAGCACAAATTCGAGTTCGTGACCCGCACTCTCGGAAAACTACCCAGCCCGAAGAACCGATCCCCGCAGGAGCCCTCTCAGTGAGCAGTACGGACATCAAGCCCGCGCCCGCATACGACACTCCGGTCGGCCTCACCAACCCGCCGATCGACGAGCTGCTCGAGCGCACCTCGTCCAAGTACGCGCTGGTGATCTACGCGGCCAAGCGGGCCCGTCAGATCAACGACTACTACAACCAGCTCGGCGACGGCATCCTCGAATACGTCGGCCCGCTGGTCGAGCCCGGTCTGCAGGAGAAGCCGCTGTCTGTGGCAATGCGTGAGATCCACTCCGACCTGCTCGAGCACTCCGAAGGCGAGTAACAACCACATCTAGGCCGGAGGCGTAGTGACCACACGGATCGTCGTCGGCGTCGGCGGAGGGATCGCCGCCTACAAGGCCTGTTCGATCGTGCGCCGGTTCACCGAGACCGGGCACCAGGTACGGGTGATCCCCACCGAGTCGGCGCTGCAGTTCGTCGGCAAGGCAACCTTCGAGGCACTGTCTGGGAACCCGGTGCACACCGATGTGTTCACCGATGTGCCCGAGGTGCCGCATGTCCGGTTGGGCCAGGAGGCGGACCTCGTCGTCATCGCCCCGGCGACCGCCGATCTGATGGCGCGTGCCGCACAGGGCCGCGCCGACGATCTACTCACCGCCACCTTGCTGACGGCCCGATGTCCCGTGTTGTTCGCGCCCGCGATGCACACCGAGATGTGGGAGCATCCGGCCACTATCGCCAATGTCGCGACGCTGCGCGCGCACGGTGCGACCGTCATGGAACCTGCATCGGGCCGACTGACCGGTACCGATACGGGTCCCGGTCGCTTGCCCGAGCCCGAGGAGATCTTCGGGCTGGCGACGTTGCTGCTGGAACGTGCCGACGCCATCCCGCGTGACCTGGCGGGCCGCCGCCTGGTCATCACGGCGGGCGGTACCAGGGAACCGCTGGATCCCGTGCGTTTCCTCGGTAATCGCAGCTCCGGCAAGCAGGGCTACGCATTGGCCAGGGTCGCCGCGCAGCGCGGTGCCCATGTCACGTTGATCGCGGGCAATACGATCGAGATGGCCGCACCCGCCGCCGTCGACCTGGTACACATCACCACCGCCGATCAGCTCAAGACCGCCGTCGAGAAGCATGCGGTCGGTTCGGATGCGGTCATCATGGCCGCGGCCGTCGCCGACTTCCGGCCGACCACCGTGGCCGCGGCCAAGATCAAGAAGGGCGCACACGAGCCCGATGTGATCCCGCTGACCAAGACCGACGATATTCTCGCCGGACTGGTTCAGGCGCGGCGCGATGGTCAGCTACCCGGAACCGCGATCGTCGGCTTCGCCGCCGAAACCGGTGACGAACACGGCGATGTACTCACGCACGCGCGGGCCAAACTGGCACGTAAGGGCTGTGACCTGCTGGTTGTGAACGCGGTAGGCGAGGGCAAGGCGTTCGAGGTCGACACCAACGACGGCTGGTTGCTGGGCGCCGACGGCACCGAACAGGCACTCGACCACGGATCGAAGGCATTGCTCGCGAGCCGGGTGCTGGACGCGCTCGGTCCGCTGCTGCGCTGAGACCCGTTGCGGCGCTTGGTTTGCTGTGCATCGTGGGTGTCCGGTGGATACACCGCCGAGTGATGGTTAGGCTGTTGTCGACCGCAACCCGGACTGGTCGATGTGTTGGAGGCTGGAGCCCCGGCCCGATATGTCGACAGATTTCAATAGTCTGAGACAGTTGCCTGTCGTAAACCCCGTCGCGTCGGTGGTTTGGAATAGTCTGAAATGAAGGGTTGTGCGGTGGCCACATCGCGTTACCGTCGCAATCCGATACGAGTAACCCGTTGAGGGAGAGGGAAGAACTGTGCCCACGTCCGGCAGCCGCCTTTTCACCAGTGAGTCCGTGACCGAAGGTCATCCGGACAAGATCTGTGACGCCATCAGCGATTCCATCCTCGATGCGCTGCTCACGGCGGATCCGCGCAGCCGGGTCGCCGTGGAAACGCTCGTGACCACCGGCCAGGTCCACGTCGCGGGCGAGGTCACTACGTCGGCTTATGCGGATATTCCGAAAATCGTCCGCGAAAAGGTTCTGGAAATCGGATACGACTCGTCGGCAAAGGGTTTCGACGGAAATTCCTGCGGTGTGAATATTGCGATCGGCGCGCAGTCGCCGGATATCGCCCAGGGTGTCGACACCTCGCATGAAGCGCGCACCGCCGGATCGAACGACGAGATCGAGCGGCAGGGCGCCGGCGACCAGGGCCTGATGTTCGGGTACGCCAACACCGACACGCCCGAGTTGATGCCGCTGCCGATCTCGCTGGCGCACCGGCTCTCCCGCCGCCTGACCGAGGTACGCAAGTCGGGCGTGCTGCCGTACCTGCGCCCGGACGGCAAGACCCAGGTCACCATCGAGTACGACGGTGACCGCCCGGTCCGCCTCGACACGATCGTCATCTCCACCCAGCACGCGGCCGATATCGACCTGGACAACCTCCTGGCGCCCGATATCCGGGAGAAGGTCGTCGATGTGGTGCTCGCCGATCTCGAGGTGCCCACCCTGGACACCTCGGAGATCCGGCTGCTGGTCAACCCGACCGGCAAGTTCGTCCTCGGTGGTCCGATGGGCGATGCGGGCCTGACCGGGCGCAAGATCATTGTCGACACCTACGGCGGCATGGCCCGCCACGGTGGTGGCGCGTTCTCCGGCAAGGATCCGTCGAAGGTGGACCGTTCGGCCGCCTACGCCATGCGTTGGGTCGCCAAGAATGTGGTCGCCGCCGGACTGTCCGACCGGGTCGAGGTCCAGGTCGCCTACGCAATCGGCAAGGCCGCGCCGGTCGGTCTGTTCGTCGAAACCTTCGGCACCGAGAAGGTCGATCCAGCGCGCATCGCCACGGCGATCACCGAGGTCTTCGATCTGCGCCCCGGCGCGATCATCCGCGATCTCGACCTGCTGCGCCCGATCTACGCGCCGACCGCCGCGTACGGCCACTTCGGCCGCACCGACATCGACCTGCCCTGGGAGCACACCGACCGGGCGGACAAACTGCGCGCGGCCGTCGGCCTGTAGGCATACCGGGGCCCGCGTGCACCAAAACACAGCGGACCTCACCGCCGTGGCTCCCACCGGCTCGGCGGCGCATGATTCGACAACAGCGGGACACCCGATCGCCCGGGTGCTCCCGCTGTTGTCGCCTGCCCACCTGGACCGCGACTTCGACTATCTGGTCCCCCCGGAATTGGACGAAATCGCTCAACCCGGCGTCCGGGTCCGCGTCCGATTCGCGGGCCGCCTCGTCGACGGGTATCTGCTGGCCCGCCTGTCCCACAGCGAACACACCGGCAAAATGGTCAAACTCGAACGCGTGGTCTCCGCCGAACGCGTCTTGACCCCGGAGATCCTGCGACTCGCCAGTGCGGTAGCCGCCCGCTACGCCGGCACCCGCGCCGACGTCCTGCGCCTCGCCATCCCGCCCCGACATGCACGCACCGAGAACGGCGGTTCGAAGAAGGCGGCCGAAGCCGAAGAGCCGCGACAAGATTCGATCGAATCGACTGACGGTGGCTCCGCTGGTGCTGGATCTGAGCTGCCATCAGTGGATTCGACCGAATCGGTGGCGAGTTCGCGGGTTGGATCGGCGCTGCGCGACGATACCGATACTGTCACGAGCGCCAACACGGTAGGAGACGAACCCGAAGGTGTCGACGCATCGGGGCGGATGCGTGCTGGCATTGCCGACGAATCGACGAATATCGCTGCGGTGCAGGCTGATTCGGTCCGCGCCGTGGTGTCGGACGGGTTGGATCTGCATCCGTGGGAGCGGTATGGCCATGGGGCAGCGTTTGTGTCGGCGCTGGGGCAGGGGAAAGGGGTGCGGGCGGGGTGGCAGGCGTTGCCGGGAGAGGATTGGGCGCGGCGGTTGGCGGAGTTGGCGGCGATAGTCGTCGCGCGCGGACGCAGTGCGATTCTGATGGTGCCGGATCAGCGGGATCTGGATCGGGTGTTGGCGGAATGTGTTCGGCTGGTCGGTGATTCGGCGGTCGGGTTGGCGGCGGGACTGGGACCGGCCGCCCGGTATCGGCGGTGGTTGGCGGCATTGCGGGGGACCGCGCGGGTCATTGTCGGGACGCGCAGTTCGGTGTTCGCGCCCGCGGTCGATCTCGGGTTGATCGCGATCTGGGACGACGGGGACGACACCTACGCCGAGCCGAGGGCACCGTATCCGCACGCACGCGAGGTGGCGATGCTGCGGGCACATGAGACCGGTGCCGCATTCGTCGCGGCCGGATTCGCGCGAACGGCGGAGATTCAAGCGGTGGTCGATTCGGGGTGGGCGCACAATCTGGTCGCCGATCGTGCTGTGGTGCGCAAATTTTCGCCGCGCATCAGCGCACCCGGCGACTCCGATATCGCGATGGAGCGCGATCCGGTCGCCAGGGCGGTCCGCATTCCGGCTGTGGGTTACGCCGCTGCGCGATCCGCGCTGAAGGAAGGTGCGGCGGTGCTGGTGCAGGTGCCGCGGCGCGGCTACATTCCCGCGCTGGCATGCGCGAAGTGCCGTACGCCAGCACGATGTCGGCACTGCAACGGTCCACTTGCCCTGCCGGACGGGCGAGCCGGGCATCGCGGCGAGACCGCGCACAGTCCCGCGTGCCGTTGGTGTGGCATCACCGAGGCCGCATTCCGCTGTCCGGCTTGCGCTTCCAGAGCCCTGCGTGCAGTGGTGATCGGCGCCGTCCGGACCGCCGAGGAGCTCGGACGTGCCTTTCCCGGTGTGCCGATTCGCGGTTCCAGTGGCGGTGCCATGCTCGACACAGTGGAACCGGGTCCGCAGGTGATCGTCGCGACCGTCGGCGCGGAGCCGGTGCTGCCCGGCGGCTACGGTGTCGCACTGCTGCTCGACGGGTGGGCGTTACTGAGCCGCGCGGACCTGCGCGCCGCCGAAGATACCCTGCGCCGTTGGATGTCGGCCGCCACCCTGGTGCGCAATCACGGCCAGGTCATCGTCATGGCGGAACCCTCGCTGTCCACCGTCCAGGCGCTGCTGCGCTGGGACCCGGTCGGCCACGCCCGTGCCGAGGTGGCGAGCCGGGCCGAGGTCGGCTTCCCGCCCGCCGTGCGGATGGCCGCCATCGACGGTACCACCGACTCCATCGCCGAATTGCTCGCCGCCGCACAGCTTCCCGACACAACGGATATCCTCGGTCCGGTACCTCTCCCGCCCGGTGCTCGCAAGCCCTTCGATAGCGGCGATACCCCCGCCGAAGTCGAACGCATGCTCTTGCGCGTGGACCGCAGCTCCGGTGCCGCCCTCGCCCGCGCCCTCACCGCCGCCCAGGCCGTTCGCAGCACCCACCGCTCCGACGCCCCGCTGCGCGTCCAAATAGACCCGGTCGACATCGGCTGAGTCGCCATGCCTGTCGGCATGTTCGCCGGATTCGCGGGCAAGGCCGCAGTGTTCCGGTCGATCTTCGAAGTGTCGATTCCCGAGCACGCCGAAGTCTTCGCACGACACATCGATCGGGCCGACTGCCTGGACGCGGTTCTCGATATCGCCGACGCGCTGGCCGGCGACTTCCTCGAACCGATCGCACCCGGGCTCATGGTGGAACCTGCTGCGGCAGATCGAACACGGCCAAGAACTCGCCGCGGTGGTCGCCGAGGACGCGCGCCGCAGCGCGGCGGCGCTGAGCACGCTGCTCGAGCGCGGCATCGAATCGAGGTCGAAGACCTCGACGAGAAGCTGTTCGTCCTCGGCGTCGATGTGCGGGATCGCGAGGGCGAGCAGCGAATTCGAATCGGCGGCCAGAGTTAGCCGAAGACGGCGCGATTGCGTCGCGCCCATTCGGCATACGATGTCGCGGGCCGCCCGAGCACTCGTTCGACATCGGCGCTGACCTGCTGCTCGGACGGCATCGGCGTGCCGAGGATATCGAGGGTGCCGTCCGCGACATCCTCCGGCATGAATCGCAACATCCCGGAACGTGCCTGCGCGCGGGTCAATTCGACGAACCGCAGCTGGGTTCCCAATGCCGCTTCGACCGCTCGAGCCTGCTCGCGCGGACTGATCGCGGCGGGTCCGGTCAGTTCGTAGGTGCGTCCGGAATGGCCGTCAGTCCGCAATGCGGTCGCGGCGACCTCGGCGATATCGCCAGGATCGATGGCGGGCAGTGCGATATCGGCGAAGGGTGCGGCGATCATCCGTTCGGCCCGGATCGACTCGATCCACGCGTAGGTGTTGGAGAAGAAGCCGGTGGGCCGCAGAATCGTCCAGTCCAGCTCCGACCCTCGCAGCGCGGACTCGAACGCATGCAGTCGCGCATGCGAGGCGAGTCCGGGCCGAGTGCCCGTCGCCTGCGACGACAGCAGCACCGTCTTCTTCACTCCACCTGCCGCCGCGACCTCGATGAACCGGGCCGGATCCGGTCCGGTCACCAGCTGCGGTCCGGTCAGCAGCAGGAAGAGCGCATCGGCGTTTTCGACTGCGGGGGACAGGCTTTCGGGATCGGCGAGATCGGCCCGCCGATGCCGCACGCCATCGGGCAGTGCGATGTCCCGATTGCCGCGGGATACGGCGGTCACCTGCTCGCCCGCGGCGGCGAGGTGCCGCACGAGGGTGCGTCCGATATTGCCGGTAGCTCCGGTCACTACGATCACGTTCACTCCTGAGTTAGTTGGCTGACTAAATCGACCGTAGTCGACGGGCGGTGATCTTGTCTATGGTTAGTTGTATGACTAACTCAGTCGGCGGCCGGCGCGCGACACCCAAAGCGGGCAAGCGGGAACGTCTCGCCGCCGCGGCCGCCCAGGTGTTCCATGAGCAGGGCGTCGAGAAGACGACCATCGCCGATATCGCGCGGGTCGCCGAGGTGCCGCTCGGCAATGTGTACTACTACTTCAAGACCAAGGATCAGCTGGTCGAGGCGGCGCTGGGCGCGCATGCGCGGACGCTGCGGGAGTTGATCGCCGCGCTCGAGCAGTACGACGAGCCGCAGGACCGGCTCAAGGCGCTGGTCCGCGGCTGGGTCGACCAGCGCGACCGCGCCGCGCAATTCGGTTGCCCCACCGGAACTCTGGCCTCGGAGCTGGGCAAACGTGGCGACGGCCTGGAACTGGCATCGGCGGCGAGTATCCGCAGCCTGCTCGACTGGATCGAACCGCAATTCGCGGCGATGGGTCGCGTGGATGCGCGGGAACTCGCGGTTGCGCTATTTGCCGCCTATCAGGGAATCTCGTTGCTCGCCAATACCTTTCGCGATCCAGAACTCATGGTGACCGAGGGGCATCGGCTGGAGGGCTGGATTGATTCACTCGCGCCATGATCGTTTCGGTCGCCATTCGTCGTCCGCGACCTGCTGGTGACCTTTGCGAGACGAGTGACCCCTACCGGGCGCTTCTTGCCATTCGGAGGTGACTTGCTCCGGGGGTAAACCCGCTCACGTGACAAATCCCTACGCGGGCCGCGCATCGACAGATGGGCGGCCCGTTCGCCGCATCGGAGCGCCCGGTCGGTTCGTGTTGCCCATCACTCTTGAATGCGATGCATTGTCGATATATCGTCGATAGCGTGAAATATACAAGAGAGCCCAAGGAGGCTGACATGGAAAACATCGAATACGGAGAATTCAGGGGTCGTGGCCGCTGGCGGAAGCCGGGGCATGACGAAGGTGACGCCGGTCGTCGCCAGCATCGCCGCGGCGGGCGGCACGGTTTCGGGCCCGAGTTCGGTCCTGGCTTCGGTCCCGGTTTCGGTCCGGGTTTCGGTCCGGGATTCGGACGCGGGCGCGGGCGCGGCGGCCGGGGGAGGCGTGGCGACGTGCGTGCCGCCATGCTGTTGCTGCTCACCGAGCGTCCGATGCACGGCTACGAGCTGATCCAGCAGATCAGGGAGCGCAGCGACGATGTCTGGCGCCCGAGCCCGGGTTCCATATACCCGGCGCTCGCGCAGCTCGAGGACGAGGGTCTCGTGATCATCGAGCGGGTCGCCGGGCGCAAGACTGCGAAGCTCACCGACGCGGGCGAGACCTATGTCGCCGAGCATCGTGACGAACTCGGCGATCCCTGGGCTGATGTCAAGGAAGATGTCGGCACCCAGGCGATGGATCTGCGTGCGCTCATCGGACAGCTGATGGGTGCGGCCGCTCAGGTCGCGGCGGCGGGTACTCCGCAGCAGGCGACTCGCGCCGCGGAGGTGCTCACCGAGGCACGCAAGTCGTTATACCGCATTCTCGCCGAGGACGACGCCCCCGAAAAGTGACGGCATGTGAAACGCCGTCTGAGCGTGCACTTTTCGAGCCGATCGGGTAGATCATTGTGATATGGAACAGCCGAGTCGGTCGTGGGGTTGGGGAGTATCACAGTTCAGGCGTGCGGTATCTGCCGGTGTCTTGGCCGGAGCCGTCCTTTTCGGCTCCGGCGCGGTGCCGATAGCTGCCGCCGATCCAACCGATCTCGCGCCGGTGAGTGCGTCGGTCGCCGGATATCGCCCGCCGGACGTACCCACTCAAACCGGTCCGGCCCAGCCGGACCATCTGGCCGCCGCGGTCTATCAGAAGGCGCACAAGAACGCGGCGCCGGCCGGTACCAATAACTTCGACTGCAAGCCGACTCGCGAGCATCCCCGCCCGGTCGTCCTGGCGCACGGCACCGATTCGTCGGCCTACTCCGACTGGGCGGCCATCGGTCCGCAGATCTCGGCGCTCGGCTTCTGTGTCTTCGCGCTCAATTACGGTGGTGCGCCCGGTAAGGACACCTGGGGCACCGAGGACATCCTGGTGAGTGCCCACCAGTTCGGCGCATTCGTCGACCAGGTATTGGCCGCCACCAACGCCACTCAGGTCGATATCGTCGGATTCTCTCAGGGCGCCAACGTGACTCGCTATTACGTCAACAAGCTCGGCGGCGCGCCGAAGGTCGATCGGTGGATCGGACTGGCATCGCCGAGCTACGGCGGCGTGATGTACGGACTTGTGCCCGTGGCGCAGGCGATTCCGGGTGCGCTGCAGGCCTTCGCGCAGGTCACCTCGCTGGCAGCGGTACAGCAGGTGCAGGGGTCGCCGCTGATGGTCGAACTCAATGCGGGTGGTGACACCGTGCCGGGCCCGCATTACGTGACCATTGGCAGCCGCGTCGACGAGATGATCCAGCCGTTCAGCAATATTGCACTGCACGGCCCGAATGTGGAGAACATCGCACTGCAGGACGAGTGCGCGGTCGACCAAACAGGTCACTTCCACATGGTCTACGACCCATTCGTGCAGGAGTTGTTGCTGCGGACGCTGGACCCGGTCCGCGCACCGGCTCCGACATGTCGAGAGGTTCCGCTCGGTACCGGCATTCCCGAGGTCATCATCGCCGGACATTCCTGACCGTCGCGGTTTCTCCAGCGCCGGGTGGAGGTATCGACCCTCCGCCCGGCGCTGCCGCCTGTACCGGACTTACGCTGTATGGGAGATGTCCGGAGGAAGGGGTCTGTATAGGTGGCGGCCGAAGTCGAGTCTCGAATCCCGTTGAGCCGGATGCGAGTGCTTTCCACGGCGATCGGTGTCGCCGACGAGAGTGGTATCGAAGCGCTGACGATGCGTCGGTTGGCGGAACTGCTCGGGGTCGAGGCGATGTCGCTGTATCACCACGTGGCGAATAAGGAAGATGTGCTGGATGGCGTCGTAGACGTCATCGTGGCCGGGATCAATCAGATAGTCGACGACATTGATGTGCCCGCTGCCGGGGCAGCGTGGAAGCAGGCCGTGCGACAGCGGATACTCGCCGCGCGCGAGGTGCTGCTCCGACATCCGTGGGCGCCCGGCGTATTCCAGACGCGGACCAGCACCAGCCAGGCCGTGTTGCGCTACTACGACGGTCTGCTCGGGCTGATGCGCGCGGGTGGCTTCACCTACGACCAAACCCACCACGCGATGCATGTGCTCGGCAGTCGGGCACTGGGTTTCACCCAGGAGTTGTTCGATCCCGGCGACGGACCGGTCGATGCGGACGCAGTCGCCGCTCTCGACGCGATGGCCGAGACGCTCCCGAATCTGGTCGGGATGCTGCGGGAGGTTGCCCACGACGATCCGGACTCGACGCTGGGTTGGTGTGATGACCAGTTCGAATTCGAATACGCGCTCGATCTGATTCTCGACGGTCTCGACCGTTTGCGTGAGACTGCTTGATCCGCAACGACTTCGGTCGGCATGGCGGTGTGCGCGGCTGCCATTGACCAGCCTTACAGCGTAAGGGTATCTTACGCTGTAAGGCGTACGAGCGTGGGCGGCGCCTCGGTGCCGCGATCTGAGGAGAACATGATGAAGGCCTATATCCTTCGCACATTCGGACCACCGGAGCAGTTGACTCTCACCGATATCGACCAGCCGATACCCGCCGATGACGAGGTGCTGGTTCGGGTGCGTGCCACCTCGGTGCAGCCCTACGACTGGCATTTCCTGCGTGGCGAGCCGTATATCGCACGGCTGATGAGTGGCGGTGTCGGCCTGCGCAAGCCGTCGGTCGCCATCCTGGGTGCGGATATGGCGGGGTCGGTCGAAGGTGTCGGCAAGGCGGTGACCCGATTCCGCCCCGGCGACGAGGTGTTCGCAATGCTGAGAGGGGGCGGCTTCGCCGAGTACGTTTGTGTCCGGGAAAGCGAACTGGCGCCGAAGCCGAAGAACCTGTCATTCGAGCAGGCGGCTGCGGTACCGCTGGCGGCCAATACCGCATTGGTGGCCCTGCGCGACGAGGGACGGATCCGAGCCGGGCATCGGGTATTGATCAACGGTGCGTCGGGAGGTGTCGGCACATTCGCCGTACAACTCGCGTATGCGTTCGGCGCGGTGGTCACCGGTATCTGTGGCACGCGGAATGTGCAGCTGGTCCGCTCGCTCGGTGCGGATGCGGTAATCGATTACACCGCAGCTGATTTCACGCGCACCGGCCAGCGCTACGACCTGCTGGTGGATATCGCGGGCAGCCGCTCGGTATCGGCATGTCGCCGCGTGCTGACGCCCGAGGGCACCTATGTCGCGGTTGGCGGACCGGCGGGTCGTTGGCTGCAACCCGCCGGACGGATGTTCGCGGCGTTGGCGCTCAGGCCGTTCAGTTCGCAGCGAGTCGCGCTGGCCGAGGTGACCCGATGCACCCGGAACAGGGAAAACCTCATCGCACTCACCGAGCTCATCGAGGACGGAAAGATCACCCCGATCATCGATCGAACCTATCCCTTCACCGAAATACCGGCGGCCGTGCGCTACCAGGAGGAGGGCCACGCCACGGGAAAGGTGGTCGTGGTCGGCGACTAGCGGGCCGTGCGGATCAACGGCGTCTGCCGCGCAGGTAGTCGCTGACCACCGCGGCACCGAGACCGTCCAGATCCGGGGCCACCACACGACCGCCGCTGCGGCGGGCCACCAAATCGACGAATGCGGCCAGGCTCGGGTCGTCGCCGAGCATGAACACGGTGACCGATGCGCCGAGCTTCGCCAGGGCATCGACTTGTGCCATGGTCACGGCCAGAGTGCGCGGTGCGGTCGGCCAATTGAAATACGCCGCACCATCCGGCTCCAGGTGAGCCGTCGGCTCGCCGTCGGTGACGACGAGCACGACGGGCACCGCGTCCGGATGTCTGCGCAGATGACGTGCGGCCAACAGCAATGCGTGGTGCAGATTGGTGCCCTGTTCCCAAACACCTTCCAGCGCGGTCAGTTCGCCGATATCCACGGTGGTGGCGTGCCGGCCGAAGGTGATCAGGCTCAGTGCGTCGGAGCGGAAGCGGGTGCTGATCAACTGATGCAGCGCGAGCGCCGTGCGCTTCATCGGCAGCCACCTGCCCTCCTGCACCATCGACCACGAGGTGTCGACGCAGAGCGCGACGGCGGCCCTGCTGCGCTGCTCGGTTTCCATGATCTCGACATCGGACACGTCGAGCGTGACGCCGCGACGACCCACCGACATCGACCGCAGCACCGCATTGCGCACGGTCTTCGGTACGTCCCACGGTTCGGTATCGCCGAACTGCCATGCCCGGCTGGCGCCTGTCGGCTCGCCCGCCGCACCGGCCAGCCGGGTATCCCGCTCGCCGCGGCGAGACCGCAACTGACCTACGACAGCGCGCAGTGCGGTCTCGCCGAGTCGTCGTAAAGCCTTGGGCGTCAACCGAAGTGAGCCGTCCGCCGCCCGTTCGAACACGCCCTGCCTGCGCAGTTCGCGTTCCAACTCGGCCAGCCGAGCGGCGTCCACGCCCGCGTCGTCGCCGAGCTGGCGGGCGAGGGCGTCCAGATCGATATCCTCGAGGCTGGCTCCCGGATAGGACTGGCTGAGCTGCTCGGCGAGCGCGTCCAATTCGGCGAGATCCTGCAGGGCTTGCGTGCCCGCACCGAGACCCAACGGGTCGTTGCCACGGAACCGCTGGGCGGAGTCCCAGTCCTCGCCCGGCCGCAGCGCCCGCAGGGCGGCGTCGAGGGCAGCGACCTGCTGGGCAATGCGCGGATCACCGAATGCCTGTCCGATCAGCTCGGCCAATTCGGCCTGCTGCTCGGCGGACATCGAATTCAACATGCGCTGTGCGGCGGCGGACCTGGCGGCGAGCGCGTCGATCAGCTCGTCGGTATTGCGCGGATTCTCCGGGAAGAATTCGCCGTGCTCGGCCATGAATTCGGCAAATTGCTGTTCGGTGTTCTCGCCCCGGGCATGCGCCGCGAGCAGGTCGTTCAGGTCGGACAGCATCCGTCCGACGCGTTCGACATCCTCGGGGGTGGTATTCGCCAAGGCCTGTTTCATGCCCTGGAACCGGGATTCGAGCAGTTCCTGACCGAGCAGGTCGCGGATCTTCTGGTAGTTCTCCCTGCCGGTTTCGGATCGCCACTGGTACTCGGCCAGTTCGTTGACGGCGGCCGCGGTGCTCGGCGGCAATGCGTCCAGCTGTGCTTCGGCGAATCTGGCGTCGTCGGACGGATCCGGAAACAGCTCGCGGCGCTCGGCTTTCAGGGCCTGCTCCAGCAGTTCGCGGACCTGTTGCAGGGTGCCGTCGAGCCGGTGTCGTCGAGCGATCTCCGCGCGGCGCTGCCACACCTGCCGGGTGAGCTCGTCGAGCCCGCGCATTTCGCGCATACCGCGGCGCAGCAGCTCCTCCAGTGCGGTGCGCGGTGAGCTGCCTTCCATCACGTCGCGCCCGATCTGGTCCAATGCCTCACGCAGATCGAGCGGGGGTGCCAGTGGATCGGGCCCATCGTGATAGGGCCCGTAGTTGTAGCGGTCGGGGGCGGTCATGAGCCGTACACCGCGACACCGTCGTCGGAGTCCTTGGCAATCTGGCGCGCCAGATAGAGGGCTTCCAGCGCGAATTCGACCGCCGATGCGATCCGGGCCGGTGGTTCGTCGGCGCCGACACCGAGCCGACGCGCGACCTCGTGCAGGACCGGCAGCTCCGGCAGTGCGGAAAGGACATCCTTGCCCGGAACACGTTCGCCGGTGGTGACCAGATGGCCGTCGCCGACCGCCTCCGCCAACGGCCGCAGGTTCAGCCCACCGAGCAGCGCGCTCCCGGCCTCGGCGAACGAACGCCGCATCAGGTGCGTGAGATGCTCCTGCTCACGTCCTTCCTCCCCGGATTCGAATTCCAGCTTGCCGCGCAATACCGCGGGGACGGATTCCAGGTCGACGGGCCGCGCGACGGCGGGACGTTCGCCGGTGAGCGCCGATCTGCGCAGTGCCGCGGCGGCCACCGTCTCGGCGGCCGCGACCGCGAACCGCGCGGACACACCGGACCGCTGGTCGATCGCGGACGATTCGCGCAGGTGCCGCACGAACCGGGCAAGCACCTCGATGAGCGGATCGCCGACCTCGGCCACCAACTCGGCCTCTTGTCGGACCAGCGCCACCTCGGCAGACACACTGAGCGGGTAGTGGGTGCGAATCTCCGCGCCGAACCGGTCCTTCAGGGGAGTGATGATCCGGCCGCGGTTGGTGTAGTCCTCGGGGTTGGCGGTGGCGACGAGCAGCACGTCGAGCGGTAGGCGGAGGGTGTAACCGCGGACCTGGATATCGCGCTCCTCCATCACATTCAACAGCGCGACCTGGATACGTTCGGCGAGGTCGGGCAGTTCATTGATGGCGACGACGCCACGGTGGGCGCGCGGCACGAGTCCGAAGTGGATGGTCTCCGGATCGCCGAGGCTGCGGCCCTCGGCCACCTTGACCGGATCGACATCGCCGATCAGGTCACCGACGGAGGTATCCGGCGTAGCGAGTTTCTCCGCGTAGCGCTCCGACCGGTGCCGCCAGGCGACCGGCAGGTCGTCGCCCAATTCCGCGGCCAGTCGGCGCCCGGCCGGGCTGATGGGGGCAAGCGGATGCTCGCCCAATTCGGTACCCGCGATGACGGGCGTCCACTCGTCGAGTAAACCGATGATGGTACGCAGCAGCCGGGTCTTACCCTGGCCGCGCTCACCGAGGAGCACGACATCGTGGCCGGCCAGCAGCGCACGCTCCAGTTGCGGCAGGACGGTCCGATCGAAGCCGACGATGCCCGGCCACGGATCGTCGCCGGAACCCAACCGGGACAGCAGGTTCTCGCGAATCTCGGATTTCACGCTGCGCGGCAGATGGCCGCCCGCGCGCAACTCGCCGACGGTGGTCGGCAGGTGCTCAGGAACAATCACCCTATCGACGCTACGTCGGTTCGGTGATCCGGTCGACGTTCAGCCGCGCACGGAAACAAGCAGGAAATAAGCTTGACAAGCACGGACGACAGGCGGTTTCCCAGCTGCGGGAGGGCAACGGGGCTGCTATCTGTGTCTAGAATGCTGTGAGTTTGCCTGCGAGACAGTCGATTTCTTGCCGGAGCCGACTCCGGTCGAAGCCAGGTGGTCGAACCCGAGATCTTCGCCGCTTTAGTTCGCGCACAGCTGAACTGAGAGGACAACCGATGGCATCAGCCCTTTCGCTGCCCGTGACGTATCTGGTGGGCAGTGCCAACGCGCCGACCCGCCAGATCGCCATGGAGAAATTCGGCGGTCTGTGGGACTACCTCCCGTCGTTTCCCGAAGGTGATACGGCTTTTCCCGGTTGGATCATGCCGCGGCTACGCAGCACCTTCGCGCTTCCTGGCATGCGGAAGGTGAAGGACGGGAATATCGAGTTGGCCTATCCGGGGATGCCGGGTTACGAGTACGCCGGTGTGGGCGAGCTCGAGATTCCGCCGGTACTGCTGGGTTATTTCGATCAAGCCGAGGCGGCGAAGCCGATTCTGGAGCGCATGATCGCCGAACGCGGCAGCGGCAAGAGTTACCAGGCGTGCATTGTCGATCCGTACGATCACGCGTACTTCGCGCTCGGGGAGGCCGGCCTGGAGCGGCACTACGAGGCGTTTCGGAAGCCGGCATTGGAAGAGATATTCGCCATTCACCGCTTATTCGATGGTGACGTGGTGTTCCAACTGGAGAGCCCTGGGCGCATGTTGACGATCGAAGTGATCGAGTCGGCGCAAGAGCGGGCCGCGAAAGCTGTTGAGCTGGCTGCGGATCTCGCCGCGTTTGTGCGCAGGATGCCGGAGGGTGCCCGGGTCACGATCCATCTGTGTCGGGGTGATTGGGAGCACAGCACGTGGCTGAAGCAGATCAATGGATTCGAGCCGGTTGTGCTATTGGTCAATGCCATTGTGGCGGCGTGGCCCGAGGGCAGGACGCTGCAGGGCATTCATATTCCCTTGGCGGCGGCCGATGTTTTGCCGTTCGCCGATGCGGACAACCCCGATATCTATCAGCCGTTGGAACAGCTCACCACCGACGCGACGATCTACGCCGGCATCGTGCACGAGCAGGCGAGTCTGGACCATATCCGCTTGGCCTTGACACAAGCCAGGAAGTACTACCCCCGTCCATTCGGCGGGCTGAGCACATCGTGCGGCATGGCTCGGATGTCGGAGGCGGATATGGACAAGGCACTGCGATTGCTGACGGAACTGATGGTCTCGCAACAGTGAACCGGACCTCGGTGCCCTGAGCACTGGTTGCGTCACCGAAGGCGACGTGTTCGTCCTGTCGAGTCCGTCCTCCACAGGGCTTTTCCGGGCGGCCGGGCGGAGGGGTGAACACCCCGCCCGGACCGCACTGGAGTTCTACCAGCTTTTTCCCGTTCGGTCGGGGAGATCCGTGTGAACGGAGTCGCTCTCTAGAATGAACCGACCGTGTTCATCGTTTGTGGGGAGCCGCCGCCGTGACCATTCAGCCCGTTCGCCTCTTCGGCGATCCCATCCTGCGATCCCGTGCGGCGGAGGTCACCGAATTCGATCGTGAGCTGCGGCAGTTGGTCACCGACCTGACCGAGACCATGCACGATGACCGCGGGGTGGGTATGGCGGCGCCGCAAATTGGCGTCGGCCTGCGGGTTTTCGTCTACGACACCGAGGATGCCAGGGGGCATCTGATCAATCCGACCTACGAAGTGGTCGGTGCGGAGGAGCAGGTCGGGCCCGAGGGCTGCTTGTCGATCCCCGGGCTGCGTTATGACACACGGCGCGCGCTGCAGGTGCGGGCCGCCGGTGTCGACGTCGACGGTAAGCCGGTGGAATTCGCGGCCGCGGGCCTGCTGGCCCGTTGCGTACAGCACGAGACCGATCATCTGGACGGTGTGCTGTTCATCGATCGGCTCGATCCCGCGCAGCGCAAGGAGGCGATGCGCACCATTCGCGAATCCGACTGGTTCAGCGCGGGTATCACCGTGCGCAGTTCGCGTGCCCTCGGCTCGACCGAGGCCGGCCCGTTCGGACGGGGGCGCTGATGCGCATTGTCTTCGCGGGCACACCGGAACCGGCGGTTCCGTCACTACAGCGTTTCATCGATTCCGAACGGCACGAGGTGCTGGCCGTGCTGACCCGGCCCGATGCGGTCGCCGGGCGTGGACGCAAGGTACAGCGGTCGCCGGTTGGTCGGCTCGCCGATGAGCACGGCATTCCCGTACTGACGCCGCGGCGCCCCGCCGAGCCCGAATTCATCGACCAGCTGACCGAATTGGCGCCCGACTGTTGTCCGGTGGTGGCATACGGTGCGCTGCTGCCGCAGCGGGTCCTCGATATTCCGCGCTTCGGCTGGATCAATCTGCACTTCTCGCTGCTGCCCGCATGGCGTGGTGCGGCGCCGGTGCAGGCGGCGATCGACGCGGGTGACGAGATCACCGGCGCGTCCACATTCCAGATCGAGGCGGGTCTGGATACCGGGCCGGTCTTCGGTGTGGTGACCGAGAAGATCGCGGTGACCGATACCGCGGGCGCACTGCTGGACAGGCTTGCCGATACCGGCGCGGTACTGCTCGAGAGGACACTGGACGGCGTGGAGGACGGGACGTTGCAAGCGGTTCCGCAAGCCAATGACGGTGTTTCCTACGCACCCAAGGTGCCGGTCGAGGCCGGACATATCCGCTGGGATCAGCCCGCATTGGCGATCAACCGCCGGATTCGCGCGGTCACCCCCGCACCCGGTGCCTGGACCGAGGCGAACGGCACTCGCTTGAAGCTCGGTCCCGTCGAGATGGTCGAGGAAATCTTGCCGGAACGGACGATCGAGGTCCGCAAATCCGGCGTCTTCATCGGCACCGCGACCACCGCGGTCCGCCTCGACCAGGTTCAGCCACAAGGTAAACGCATGATGTCCGCCCTCGACTGGGCACGCGGCGCCCGCCTGCAGCCCGGCGCGGTGGTCGAGTGACGACGCCGAATCGCAAGTCCACCGGGAAATCCGTCGACTCGGGTTGGCTCGCCCGCGCGACATCAGCGAAAAGTGGTGCACAAAAGAAGAATTCGCAGTCCATTCGGCGCGACGACGAAGCCCGGCCGTGGCGCACCGACCAGATCCGCGACGATGCGCCGCGGACCCGACCAGAGCGGCGGAATATGACCGATCAGCGCAAATCCGCATCACCGGGGGACGGTTCGGCGCAGCGCAAAGGCGCGTCGCAGGGCAAAGGCGCGTCGCAGGGTAAAGGTTCGTCACGCGGTGGATGGCAGGGCGCCGCACGGGTCGATCGGACAGGCACGGCGGCCGGACAAGGTGATCCGGCGCGGCGCGGCGATGCGACGAGGCGGTCCTCGGAACGCGATGACAGCCGCCGTGCGGCGGGATCGGGTGGTTGGCACAGAGGGCGGGACGACAAGGGGGCGCCGGCGGAGCGAGGCATTCGTTCGGAAGGGAGCGGCGCGGCATCCGGCGCACCGCGGCGGGGCAATCGCCAGGATGCGCCCAAGTCCGGTTCGGCGGGCGGAAACATGGGGCGGCCGGGCAAGCGGGCTGCGGGCGGTGATGCTCACCGTGCGAATCGTGCGGGAAGTCCGAAGGCAGGTGAGAGCAGCGGGGTAGCTGGTGCTCCGGGCGGGCGTGGTGACTCACCGAAAGGTCATGGGCGGCAAAAGGGTTCGGCAGCCCACGCGGATCCGGTGCGGCTTGTGGCGCGCGATGTGTTGCGTGCGGTGCGTGAGCGGGAGGCTTATGCGAATCTGGTGCTGCCCGGTCTGCTGCGCGAGCGGCGGATTTCGGGGCGGGATGCGGCATTGGCGACCGAACTGACCTACGGGGCTTGCCGTTCGCTCGGGTTACTGGACGCGGTGATCGCGGCGGGCGCCGGGCGTCCGGTCGAAGAGATCGATGGGCCGCTGCTGGATGTGTTGCGGCTCGGTGTGTATCAGTTGCTGCGCACGCGGATCGGGGCGCATGCGGCAGTGGATACCTCGGTGGCATTGGCGCGCACGGAATTCGGTGCCGGTAAGGCGGGTTTCGTGAATGCCGTGCTGCGACGGGCGGGGGAGAAGTCTCTCGACGAGTGGGTGGAGGAGCTCGCGCCGCGGGATCCGGTGGGGCGGTTGGCATTCGAATTCGCGCATCCGGTGTGGATCGCGCAGGTATTCGCGGACGCACTCGGTGCGCGGGCCGGGGAGCTGCGTGACGTGCTGGCAGCCGACGATGCTCGTCCGATTGTCCATCTGGTGGCTCGTCCCGGCGATATCACCGCCGAGGAGCTGGCCCTGGTGACGGGCGGCGAAGAGGGCAAGTGGTCGCCGTATGCGGTCTATCTGGACGGTGGCGGCGATCCCGGCAAGCTGGAGCCCGTGCGCGAAGGTATGGCGGCCGTCCAGGACGAGGGCAGTCAACTCGTCGCACTCGCGCTGACCCGGGCCGAACTGGAAGGTCCGGACAATGGCCGCTGGCTGGACCTGTGTGCCGGACCCGGCGGTAAGGCGGCACTGCTCGGTGCGATCGCCGCAATCGACGGCCATCGCGTCGATGCAGTGGAGCCGGCCGAACACCGCGCCGAACTCGTCCGCAAGACGGTCCACGACCTACCCGTCGATGTGCACATCGCCGATGGCCGCGAGAGCGGACTCACTCCTGGCTACGACCGCATCCTCGTCGATGCCCCGTGCACCGGTCTCGGCGCACTGCGGCGTCGTCCGGAGGCCCGCTGGCGTCGTACCCCGGCCGATGTCACAGAGCTGGTCGTCCTGCAACGCGAACTTCTCGCCGCCGCTTGGGATCTGCTGCGTCCAGGCGGTGTGGTCCTCTATTCGACCTGCTCCCCACACCTCCTGGAGACGGTCGCTGTGGTCGCCGACGCCGCCCGCCGGACCGGCGCCATCCAACTCGACACCCGCGACCTCCTCCCCGGTGTCACCGATATCGGCGACGGCCCTGGTGCCCAACTCTGGCCGCACCGTCACGGCACCGATGCCATGTTCCTGGCTGCCCTGCGTAAGCCTCTGGGGTAGCGACCGATCCGGGACGTTGCCGCAGCCTCGGATCCCAGTGGCGGCGGCCCTGCGGTAGCCCAGTGCGGCATCACGGGTCGGGACAGTCCGACGGGTCCGAACCGCAGTTATCCCCACGGGTTCGCACCGCAGGCCGCCGCACGAGGGTCGAAGCTCCATCGGTCGGCCCTGAAGACGCTGCAGGGCCACACCCCGAGGTGACATTCGTCCAAGACGCGGACAGGTCGACGGCACAGACTCATCCCATGGCGATGACATGGGATGAGGTCGTGGCGCTGGCATCCGAGCTTCCCGAGGTGGCGGAATCGACGTGGTGGCGCAATCCCGCGCTGAAGGTGAGTGGCAAGGGCTTCGCGCGACTACGGTCGGAGGCCGAAGGCGGGCTCGTTCTGCTGTGCGAGATGGCAGAGAAGGAGGCCATGCTCGCCTCCGGTGACCCGGCCTTCTACACCACCCCGCACTATGACGGGCATCCTTATATCCTCATCGACCTCGACAGAATCGAGTCCGATCAGCTCCGCGAGTTGCTCGACGCCGCCTGGTGGTTGTCGGCGCCCGCGAAACTGCGCAGACAGCAGGCACGCTGACGGTGCCGGGTGCCTAGTCTCGGGCCGACTGTTCGCGCAGGCGGGCAAGGGTTTTCGCGAGAATGCGCGAGACGTGCATCTGCGATATTCCCATGCGCTGGGCGATCTGGGTCTGCGTCATCGATTCGAAGAAACGCATGGTGAGGATGCGGCGTTCGCGCTCGGGGAGTCCGGCGAGCAGCGGACGGATCGCGACATACTCCTCCACCCGGTCGAATTGGGATTCTTCCTCGCCGAGGGTGTCCAGCAGCGATGCCTCGGTATCCCGGCCGAGTGAGGCGGCATCGATGGAGCTCGGCTGGTAGGCGTTGCCTGCGATGACGGCCTGGGTCACCTCGTCGGGATCCACATCGAGTTCGGCCGCAATCTCTTTCGCGGTCGGGGAGCGGCCGAGGGTTTGGGAGAGCGAGTCGATGGCCGCGCCGATGCGCAGATGGGTCTCCTTCACCCGTCTCGGCACCCGCATGGCCCAGGTGTTGTCGCGGAAATAGCGACGCACCTCGCCCATGATCGTCGGCACCGCGAAGGACAGGAAGTTCGAGCCGCGCGAAATATCGAAACGGTCCACCGCGTGCACCAAACCGACCCGCGCCACCTGCGTGAGATCGTCGAACGGCTCGCCCCGCCCACTGAATTTGCGGGCGATGTGATCCGCGAGTGGAATGCACCGGCCGATCAGCTCGGCGCGCACCGCGGTATGGCGCGCGGTACCCGGTTTACTGGCGGCGAGCTGCTCGAACAGCGCACCGACATCGTCGTAACCCGCGCCGGACGCCTGCAGGGTTTCGACTTCCTCTGCGGCCTCTTCGGTCAGCACGGGTTCGGCGTCGTCGTCCTGCTCGGCATCGGACACGGTGTTCTCGTCCGCCACTACGCTTTCCCCCGGACCCGACGGAACTCCACCGTCGTCGGATATCCGGATGCGGCCGAGTCGAAGGGGTCCTGTGTCGCTTGTACTTCATCGGTGAGGGTGCGCAGCACATGCCAGCCGAAGCTGCGCTGATCCGGCAGCCCCTCGGTCGCGGCGAGGCCGGTGACCCGAACCAGCAGTTCGGTGTCCCCGACGGTGAACCGGCAGTGCAGGCTGGTCGCCGGTGCCGCGACCGCGATCAGCGTCGAGCACACCTCGTCGACGGCCAGCCGGATATCGGCCACCTCGTCCAGGGTGAAATCGCTGAGCAGCACCAGTGTTTCGGCGAGCCCACGCACGATCGGCAGCTGCGTCACCGACGCCGCCACCCGAATCTCCACTGGGGTGCTGTAGAGCCCCTGTTCCGCCGAAATGTTGATCACCCTATGCAGGCTACCCACTCCCGGCCGGAGCAACCCTAGGTACCGGTAAGCTCCCGCGATGTGTCCTCTTCGACGTTTACGCGCCCGACCACGCCGATGATCGCCCCGTCCATCCTGTCCGCCGACTTCGCACGTCTCGCGGATGAGGCAAAAGCAGTGCATGGCGCCGATTGGTTGCATGTCGATGTGATGGACGCACACTTCGTGCCGAATCTCACCCTCGGTCTCCCGGTGGTCGAAAGTCTATTGAAGGCCACCGACATTCCGCTCGACTGCCATCTGATGATCGAGAATCCGGGTCGCTGGGCCCCGCCGTACGCCGAGGCCGGTGCGCACAACGTCACCTTCCATGCCGAGGCGACCGACGATCCGGTCGCGGTCGCACGCGATATTCGCGCGGCCGGCGCCAAGGCCGGTCTTTCGGTGAAGCCGAATACGCCGATCGAGCCGTACCTGGAAATCCTGCGCCACTTCGACACGCTCCTGGTGATGAGCGTGGAGCCGGGCTTCGGCGGGCAGTCGTTCATTACGCATGTGCTCGATAAGGCGCGCATCGTGCGTCGGCTGGTGGACGCGGGCGAACTGCGTTTGATCGTGGAAATCGACGGTGGCATCAACGCCGATACGATCGAGGCCGCCGCGGAGGCTGGCATCGATTGTTTCGTCGCCGGATCCGCGATCTACAACACTGACGATCCGGGCGCGACCGTCGAAAAGCTGCGGCAGCAGGCCGCGGCGCTGCGCAGCTCCTAAGATCGCGAATCTCCTAGCGGGCGGGCGCCTTCCGGCCGCCGATGGCGCGCGTCGCCTCGATCACCGCGGTGAGCGGTGGCAGGGTCGTCGCGTTCTCCGGCGGCTGGATCCAGGTGCGATAGCCGGTGCGCTCGTCATCCGGTGAGGGCAGCACGACCTGACTTCCGGTGCAGGCGACGGTCGCGTAGAGCCGGAACAGTTCCGCGGAAACGGCCGCGCTGAGGGTATCGGGCCGGGCCGGGCCGGTGATGAAGGTCCAGCGCCTGGCTCGCGGATGGTGCACCACCGGTGCCGCGATCTGGGCCTGGATGAGCTGCTGCTGCACCTGTTCGCCCAGCTCGGCGGGCATTGTGATGGCGCCGTAATGGGTACCGATGTGGAGCAGGATGCGGCGGGACGTCGGGTCGATCGATGCCGGCATATGAAATTCGCGCCGGTACTGCACACAGCGAACTTCCAGCGTCGAATCGACAAGAGTGGTCACGCAGCACCCCTATTTGTGTCGAGTCTGATTTCACCCACTGCTGTATCTGGCTTCCTCGAGTGGTGGATTTCCCTGGGTCGAACCCGCCGACCCGCCGTCGGGGCCGGGGCGAACCGTTCCGCACTGAACTGATCGGGTCGAAGTTGAACGATAGGAATCAGCTGAATAACAATCTTGCGACCATTTTCGGGCGGGCGCAAGGTTTTGGTGTAAGTGTGTTTCGGCTGGGTACAACCACTAGTTCGACTCTATGCGTGACGTATGAAATCCGTACGTGTGGTCACCAGAATACGAATGAATAATTATCGTCGGCAGGGAAACGGCGATTTTCTCGCACAGCCGTACACTCTTTCGCTTTGAAAAATAACTGTCGCTGGTTCGTTGCGACCCGCACTGCCTTGCGGTCTGCTTCGGCGGGCACTCGCCGAGCCGTGGTTTCGACCGGCCGCTGGCTGGAACCGCGGTGCCGTCTACGACCCGGCGTCGTTAGGCTGGGGAGGGACCGGCGGACCGATGGGAATAGTCGCCGGATTCCGGCTGTTCGGCAACCGTAGAAACGACGCGACAGGGAGTCAAGGCATGTTCACAGGCATCGTCGAGGAACTCGGCGAGATCGTCGCCACCGAAGAGCTGGCCGATGCCGCGCGACTGACGATCCGGGGCAAGCTGGTCACTTCCGATGCCGGACACGGTGATTCGATCGCCGTCAACGGGGTCTGCCTGACTGTTGTCGATGTGGTCGACGGCGATTCGTTCACCGTCGACGTGATGCAGGAGACACTGAACCGCTCCAGCATCAGCGGCCTCGGCACGGGGTCGCGGGTCAATCTCGAGCGTGCGGCCGCGCTGAACAGCAGGCTCGGCGGCCATCTCGTGCAAGGACATGTCGACGGCACCGGAACCGTGCTCGCGCGCACGCCCTCGGAGAATTGGGAGGTCGTGCGGATCTCGCTGCCCGATGCGATCGCCCGATATGTAGTGGAGAAGGGGTCGATCACCGTCGACGGCATCTCACTGACGGTCTCGGGTCTCGGCATCGCCGATGCGCCCGCCGTCGACGGCAATCGGGACTGGTTCGAAGTCTCGCTCATCCCGACCACGTTGTCCATGACGAACCTCGGCACCGCCGTCGTCGGTACCACCGTGAACCTGGAAGTAGATGTCATCGCCAAGTACGTCGAACGCCTCCAACAGCGCGGCTGATCCGGCCGGGCGGCGGCGACTCGCCGTCGACGCCGTACTGTATGGAGGCACCTATTTCGAGATGGAGCACAACAGACGTGACCAGGTTCGACACCATCGAGCGCGCAGTCGCCGATATCGCCGCTGGTAAGGCGGTCGTCGTCGTCGACGACGAGGACCGTGAGAACGAGGGCGACCTCATCTTCGCGGCGGAAAAGGCGACCCCCGAACTGGTCGCCTTCATGATTCGCTACACCTCGGGCTATATCTGTGTGCCGCTCACGGGTGAGGACTGCGATCGGCTCGGCCTGCCGCCGATGTACGCGCAGAACCAGGATAAGCACGGCACGGCCTACACTGTCTCGGTCGATGCCAGGGAGGGCATCACCACCGGTATCTCGGGTGCCGACCGTGCCACTACCATGCGACTACTCGCCGACCCGAATGCGAAGGCCGACGATCTGACCCGTCCCGGTCACGTGGTTCCGTTGCGTGCCAAGGAAGGCGGGGTGCTGCGCCGTCCCGGCCACACCGAGGCCGCGGTCGATCTGGCGCGGATGGCCGGATTGCAGCCCGCCGGTGTCATCTGCGAGATCGTCAGCCAGAAGGATGAGGGCCACATGGCCCGCACCGAGGAATTGCGCGTCTTCGCCGACGAGCACAACTTGGCGTTGATCTCCATTGCGGAAATGATCGCCTGGCGGCGTAAGCACGAGAAGCAGGTCATTCGGGTCGCCGAGGCCAGGATCCCCACGGCGCACGGCGAATTCAAGGCCGTCGGCTATCAGAGCATTTATGACGATGTCGAACATGTCGCGTTGGTGCGCGGCGATATCGACGACGGAGACGATGTGCTGGTACGGGTGCATTCTGAATGTCTCACCGGTGATGTCTTCGGTTCGCTGCGTTGCGATTGCGGTCCGCAGCTGGACGCCGCACTGGAGATGGTGGCCCATGAGGGTCGTGGTGTGGTGCTCTACATGCGCGGACACGAGGGGCGCGGCATCGGGCTGATGCACAAGCTGCAGGCCTACCAGCTGCAGGATTCGGGCCACGACACCGTCGACGCGAATCTGGAACTCGGCCTGCCCGCCGATGCCCGCGACTACGGCACCGGCGCACAGATCCTGGTGGATCTCGGGATTCGATCCATGCGCCTGCTCACCAACAATCCGGCCAAACGCGTCGGACTTGACGGCTACGGGCTGAAGATCACTCAGCGGGTGCCGATGCCATTGCGCGCCAATGCCGAGAATCTGCGGTACCTGCGCACCAAGCGGGACCGGATGGGGCACGACCTGATCGGGCTGGACGAACTGGATCTCGGCGAGACCGCACAGTGATTTTTCGGTTCGACGCAACTTGGAAAGGAATTCAGTGAGCGAGCGCAGCGAGCGAACCATGTCACAGCGTGCATCGCGCATGCCGGAGCCGAGCGCCAGCGAGGCGCAGGCATGAGTGGTACCGGCGTACCCAGCTTCGAGTTGTCGGATGCCAAGGATCTGAAGCTCGGTATCGTCGCCTCGCGCTGGCACACCCAGATCTGCGACACCCTGGTCGCGAATGCCGAGCAGGTGGCGAAAGACGCGGGCGTCGAGCATGTCACCGTGGTGCGGTGCGCGGGTGCGATGGAACTTCCGGTGGTCGCTCAGGAATTGGCCCGCTCGCATGACGCGGTAGTCGCACTCGGTGTAGTGATCCGCGGTGGCACACCGCATTTCGAATACGTCTGTGATGCGGTGACCGCCGGTCTCACCCGGGTGTCGCTCGATGCCGGCACGCCCGTCGCGAACGGTGTGTTGACCACCAATAATGAGGAACAGGCGCTGGATCGGGCCGGACTGCCCGGTTCCGCGGAGAACAAGGGCGAACAGGCTGCCGCCGCGGCGCTCGACGCGGCGCTCACACTGCGCGCTCTGCGGCAGTCCGCGTAATCATGCCGGTCGTCCGCATCTGGCGCAGGGGCGCCGCTCCGGCCACCGGATCGGCGTCCGGTGAGTGGGAACTCGAGGTGCGGCCGCATCGTGCGGTGCGGACCGCGTGGACCGTCGCGGTGCTGCTGGTCGCCGGTTTTACGGCAGGTGGCATCTTATTGCGTCATGGTTCGACGGGCGTGAACTTCCGGCTCGCAGATCAGTTCGCGATGATCGGTATCGGTGTACTCGGTGCGGCGGCCGTGCTGTTGCTGACTCGGCCGCGGGTCCGGGTCGGCAAGCGCGGAATTTCGGTGCGGAACATCCTGGGTGATACCGAATACCCGTGGGAGTACATCCGCGGCGTCTCGTTCCCGGACCGAAAGTCCTGGGCCCGCCTCGAACTGGTCGACGACGACTATGTCCCGCTCATGGCGATACGCTCCAACGACAAGCAGCGCGCCGTCGAGGCTCTGGATGAACTGCGCGCGCTGGGCGCGAAATACACTGCCGCACAGGAGTAGTCGGGCTACTGCCTGCGGATTGCCCGACGTCCGGACGGAGCCTGTGTTCGCCGACGGTCCACTCATGACAAGCCGGAATTTCCGCGTCTGTATCTTGCGGCCATCGGAACCCGATCTGGCGTGCGCGCCGCGGTTTTCACGTCGCGGTGATCGAGAAGCGCCTTATCGGACACCCCAGATGCGTGTTTCCGGGTGGCGGCCAGACTGTCGAATGTGCCGTTCTATGAGTGTCTCGGGTTCGAACGGCACAGCGAGTCGGCGTTCGACGACGGCCCGGTGCTCTATCCGATGGTGCGGACCGGATAGAGCACCGGCGGGTCAGCGGGTGTCGCCGAGGACGGCGCCTTCGCGTCGGGGATCCGCACCGCCGATCCAGCCGTCGGTGCCATCACGTTGCAATGCGCTGAGGCCGCTGGATTGCGCCGCGACCGAGACCTGATGGCCGAGTTCGCGTAGGCGCAGGACCAGTGGATCGTGATCGCCGTTGTCGGTGGCATTGATGGCAGGGTGTTCGCCGCCCACACCGGTCGCCGGACTGTTTCCGGCGCCGAAGGCGACCGCGGAGACCGCCTGCTGTGGGTCCAGGCCCCAATCCAGCACGCCGATCAATGCTTTCACGACGAACTGGATGATCACCGAACCGCCGGGGGAGCCGGCGACCTGGGTCAGATCGCCGCGGGAGCCGTCGGCATTGTGGTCGAAGACCAGGGTCGGACTCATCGAGCTGCGCGGGCGCTTACCTGGCTGCACGCGATTGGCCACGGGGGCGCCATCGGTGCCGAGTGGATCGGCGGAGAAGTCGGTGAGCTGGTTGTTCAGCACGAATCCGTCGACGAGGTGGAACGATCCGAAGGCGGATTCGACCGTGGTGGTCATCGAGGCGGCATTGCCGTATTTGTCGACCACCGAGATATGGCTGGTGCCGTGCTCGGGCGGCTGCGGGCCGACACCGAGCGGCACCGGGCCGAAATCGCCGGGCTGCGCGGTGCCCATGCTGTGGCCGGGATCGATGAGACCGGCGCGCTTTTTCAGATAGTCCTTGTTCAGCAGAGTCTGTGGTGAATTGCCCGGCAGCGGAATGAAATCCGTATCGGCTACGTACTTGTTCCGGTCGGCGTAGGCGAGCCGCTCGGCCTCCGCGATCAGGTGCACCGCTTCGGCCTTCGGCTTGCCACCGTTGCGGTCGATAGTGTCCGGCTTCAGCGCGGACAGGTCGAAGTTCTCCAGGATGCCGAGGGTGGCCGCGACGGTGATGCCGCCCGAGGACGGGCTCGGCATACCGCAGATCTCGTGCGTGCGGTAGGTCGTGCAGAGTGCGGTGCGCTTCTTGGCCTGATATCCGGCGAGGTCGCCGGTGGTGATCAGGCTCGGAGTGCGGCCGCCCGCGGTGGACGCGGCCTCGGCAACGATGTCTTGGGCGATCGCGCCGGTGTAGAAGGCATTCGCGCCGTCGGTGGCAATGGTGTTCAAGGTCTTGGACATTGCCGGGTTGGTCAGCACGGTATCGGCCCGTTTCGGACTGCCGTCCGGATTGAGGAAGTAGGCCTTCGCGGACTCGTCGAGGGCGAGATCCTTGGCGGATTCGGCGATCTGGCTCGCCAGGCGCGGACTGATCGGGAAGCCGCGATCGGCGAGTCCGATGGCCGGGTCGAACAGATCCCGCCAAGCGGTCTTGCCGTGGTCGCGATGCGCCAGTTCCAGCATGCGCAAGACGCCGGGCACGCCGATCGAGCGTCCGCTCGCACGGGCACTCGGTTTCGGCTCGGTCCGATCGGTGTCGCTGACCCAGCGCAGATAGTTCTCGGTTGCCGCTGCGGGGGCGATCTCCCGACCGTCGTATGCCTCCACGCTCTTGCTGCCCGCATCGTAATAGAGCATGAACGAGCCACCGCCGATGCCGGAGGCCTGCGGTTCCACCAGCCCGAGCACCATCTGTGCCGCGATGAGCGCGTCCGCGGCCGTGCCACCATTGCTCAGCACCTCGCAGGCGGCCTTCGTGGAGACCGGGTTGGCCGTCGACACCGCGTAGGTCTTTGTGTGCACCGCCGTCATGTCGGACCGGTAGCCGGTCGCGATCTCCGGATTCGTGCTCAGATCCTTGGTCGTGCCGGGTGCCGCGACCGCCGAGGTGGCGACCACCGGGGTCCCGTTCGGTGTCGCGGTACACGCCGCGTTCGCCGGAGTGTCGTCGGACGAACATCCGCTGGCAACGCCGACGATGAGCGTGAGCGCCGCCGCGGCGCTGACCCAGGTTCTTCGCGTGCGACTCATGGACGGCACTGTATCGCCGATTGCGGACCGTTGCGGGAAATCCGGCGCTGTGGGCTCCCAGCGCTGGTGAGGTCAGCGAAAACGGTTAGCGGGCAACCGCATTGAGCGCCCTTTCGGATGCGACTGCTGCGGAATCCGCGCGGGAGTGGATGCTGAGGCCGAACCGCTCGTTTTCGCCATGGGTAGGCTGGCGCAGTGGCGATCGAGGCAGTTCTGTTCGACTTCTCCGGCACGCTGTTTCGGCTGGAACCCGATGAAACCTGGGCCGATATGGTCGGGGTCGATGGCAAGTCCCTGGATCGATCGCGGCAGGCCGCGATCCTGGATCGGATGACGACGCCGGTCGGTCACGGTGCGGACTTCGATGCCGCGGGTCGGCTCGCCTGGGAGCGGCGGGATCTGGATCCGGCGCTGCACCGCGCGGCCTACCACGAGGTGCTGCGACAAGCCGGAGTGCCGACACCCGCGCTGGTCGAGCGGCTCTACGACTGGATGCTCGACGCGCTGGCGTGGACGCCGTATCCGGACACCGGTGCCGTGCTGAAAACCTTGGCGGCACAGGGAATCCCGGTTGCCGTGGTGAGCAATATCGCCTTCGATATCCGACCGGCATTTGCCGCAAACGGTTGGGATCGGCTCGTCGCCGCGTACACGCTGTCGTTCGAAATAGGTGCGGTGAAACCGGATTCGCGGATCTTCCGGACCGCGGTGGCGCAACTCGGCGTGCGTCCCGAATCGGCGCTCATGGTCGGCGACAGTGCCGTGGCCGATGGCGGTGCGGTCGGCGTCGGCTGCGGTTTCGCGCTGGTCGATCCGTTGCCGACGGTGGCGCGTCCCGAAGGGCTGCTCGAGGTATTGCGGCGGCACGAACTGGCCTAGTGTCCAGTATGTGACCTGCGACACACTCTTCGATTCCTGAATACCGATGTCCGCGAACTGAATTAGCTTGCTGTGACGCCCACCACATCGCGGTGCGCAAGCTCGACGGGGAGTGGCCATGAATGATGCCGAGGCATATTTCGAATCGTCGGTCGTGCGGGCGGCGCGGCCCGTCGGCCTGCCGGAATCGGTCCGCGAGGCCAGAGAGGCCGCATTGGGACTCGCGGGCTTCGGTCTGGCGTACTCGGTCGTCATGGGATTGCTTGCCGGAGATCACGCGGCCGGATCCGTGGCCGTGCAATTCGGCTGCAGTTGGTTGCTCGGCCTCCTGCTGGTCCTCGGCCGTGGGCCGCTGGTGCGGCGGGTCGCGATGGTTTCGGTTCTGCTGCAGTTCGTCGCGGTCCTGCGAATTCACGTCGAGGCCGTCCCGGACCTGGCCCGGCTGGTCGTCGTCCTCTTCACGCTGGGCGCGTCGGCCACGATGGTCTACCAGCTGTGGCGACCGGAAGCCAAGGCCTGGTTCGATACTCGGATCGTCGACGCCGAATGGTGAACGGCTCGGATCAGGCGGGTTGTGCGGACGGTTCGGTTGTCACGAGATCGGGCTCCGCCGATCGCGCGTAGCGCTGTGCCAGGACCGTGCAGGTCAGTAGCTGTATCTGGTGGAAGACCATCAACGGCAAAACGATCAGGCCGACCGGATGTCCGGTGAACAGGACCGATGCCATGGGGAGTCCGGTGGCCAAGCTCTTCTTCGAGCCGCAGAACACGACGACGATCTGATCGAGGCGCGAGAAGCCCAGCAGGCGGCTACAGAAGGTGGTGATCGTCAGGACTACGGCGAGAAGGCCCGCGCACACCGCGACCGTCGCGAGTAGCGCCCGCGGCGATATGCCACTCCAGATGTGTTCCACCATGCCTGCGCTGAAGGCGGCATAGACGACGAGATAGACCGAACCGCGATCGACGGCCCTGGTCACCGTGACGTGTCGAAGCAGCCAGATCATCCGGGGGCGCAAGAGCTGGCCCGCCAGGAACGGCAGGAGCAACTGGACCACGATCGCCAGGATCGCCGTGGGGGCGACGGTCGCATTGCCGGTAGTGTCCATCAGCAGCATGACCAGCAGCGGGGTCGCGAAGACGCCGATCAGATTCGACAGCGACGCACTGACCACCGCGCCCGCCACATTCCCGCGAGCTATCGCGGTAAAGGCGATCGATGACTGGACGGTGGACGGCACCAGACACAGGAACAGCACGCCGGTGTAGAGATCGTCGGTCAGCACCGATGGCACCAGCACATGCAAGGCAAGTCCGATCAGCGGGAAGACCAGATAGGTCACGGCGAGCACCGACGAATGCAACCGCCAATGCCGCAACCCGGCCAGTACCTCCCGAGGCTCGAGCCGAGCGCCGTAGAGCAGGAAAAGCGCACCGATCGCGATCTTGGTGACCCAGTCGAGCGTATCGGCCGCCATACCCCTGGCGGGCAGCACCGCGGCCACCGCGACGCTGGCCAGGATGCCGAGCATGAACGCATCGATCCGGAGTTTGGCGAACAACTTCACCCGTCGACGGTACGACTCGCCCCATTCAACGTAAAAGGCGTTCAGAACGATATCTGTAAACGCGAACTGTGATAATTGGAGCGTGTTCGAACCCGAACTGCTGCGCACCTTCCTCGCCGTCGAACGCGCGGGCGGCTTCACGGCCGCGGGTCGCATTCTCGGCCTGCGTCAGTCCACCATCAGCGGCCACATCGCCCGCTTGGAGAAGGCCGCTGGACGTGAACTGTTCCGCCGCGATACCCGCAATCTCGCGCTGACCGCCGACGGCGCGGCCATGGTTGGTTTCGCCCGCACCATCCTCGACGCGCAGGGGCAGGCCGAGCGCTACTTCTCCGACTCCACCCTCACCGGCTTGATTCGCCTCGGCGCCGCCGATGATGTGATGGCTCGTGAACTCCCTGACGTGCTCTTGGAATTCCAGCGCACCCATCCGGGCGTCGATCTGGAACTCACCGTCGGCCTGAGCGAAAACCTCAAGACCCGCATGGCCACCGGCGAACTCGACCTGGTCGTCGGCAAACGCCTGCCCGGTGAGCGGCACGGTGAACTGCTCTGGCGCGACCGGCTGGTGTGGGCGGGCCGGTCGGCCACAACGGAATTCGACGATCCGGTCCCGCTGGTCACCTATCCGCCCCCCAGTCTCACCCGCCGCATCGCGCTGCAAGCCCTCGAACGCGACGCCCGAACCTGGCGTATCACCTGCACCAGCGACAGCCAGCTCGGTCTGCGTGCCGCCGTCCTCGCCGGTCTCGGTGTCATCGTGCATGCCGAAACCCTCATCCCGGACGGCCTGCGCGTCCTCGCCGACCCGCGGCTCCCGGCGCTCGGCGACCTCGAATTCGTCCTGATGCGGCGGCGCACGACCCTGTCCGCGCCGGAGCAGGCGCTGTGCGACGCGATCGTCGCGAGCGCCCGCCGCTTCGGCTGAGCCGCGCCCGTGCGGCGCTGTCGGAGCCGGTCGATAGGCTGGGATTCGTGGCAGATCCCGCGACCTACCGGCCGAAGCCGGGCACGATTCCCGTTGAACCCGGTGTCTACAAATTCCGGGACGCGCACGGGCGTGTGATCTATGTCGGCAAGGCGAAGAGCCTGCGCAGCAGGTTGAATTCGTACTTCGCCGATGTGGCCTCGCTGCATCCGCGGACCAAGCAGATGGTCACGACGGCGGCCAGTGTCGAATGGACCGTGGTCACCACCGAGGTGGAAGCCCTTCAGCTGGAATACAACTGGATCAAGGAATTCGACCCGCGATTCAACGTGCGGTATCGGGACGACAAGTCGTATCCGGTGCTGGCGGTCACCTTGAACGAGGAGTACCCGCGGCTGTTCGTCTACCGTGGCGCGCGCAAGAAGGGCGTGCGCTACTTCGGGCCGTACGCACACGCCTGGGCCATTCGGGAGACCCTCGATCTGCTGCTGCGGGTATTTCCCGCGCGCACCTGCTCGAACGGAGTCTTCAAGCGGCACAATCAGATCGGGCGGCCGTGTCTGCTCGGCTATATCGACAAATGCTCGGCGCCGTGTATCGGCCGGGTCGATGCCGACGAGCACCGTCGGATCGTCGAGGACTTCTGCGACTTCCTGGCCGGGCGCACCGATCGCATGGTGCGTGACTTGGAGCGCCGGATGCACGACGCCGCCGAGGAGTTGGACTTCGAAACCGCCGCCCGGCTGCGCGACGATGTCCAGGCGCTGCGGCGGGCGCTGGAGAAGCAGGCTGTTGTCCTCGGTACCGGCACCGACGCCGATGTGGTCGCCTTCGCCATCGATGAGTTGGAGGTGGCGGTCCAGATCTTCCACGTCCGTGACGGGCGGGTGCGCGGTCAGCGCGGCTGGGTGGTCGACAAATCCGGTGACGCCATCGACGGCCAGGAGGCCGGCGGCGAGGTCGCCGCACTGGTCGAGCAGTTCCTCACCCAATTCTATGGTGAACAGGCGGCGCTGGCCGAACAGGGCGAGGACGAACAACCGGCCACCGCGGTGCCGCGCGAGGTGCTGGTGCCGGAACTGCCCGCCGACGCCGAACAGGTGCAGGAGTGGCTGAGCGGACTGCGCGGTTCGGCGGTCCGGCTGCGGGTGCCGCAGCGCGGTGACAAGAAGGCGCTCGCCGAAACCGTGCAGCGCAATGCGATGGAGGCGCTGGCCCAGCACAAACTCAAGCGCGCGGGCGATCTGACCTCGAGATCCGCTGCGCTGCAAGACATTCAAGATGCCCTCGAGCTGGACAGTGCGCCGCTACGAATCGAGTGTGTGGATATCAGCCATGTGCAGGGCACCGATGTGGTGGCCTCGCTGGTGGTGTTCGAGGACGGTCTGCCGCGCAAGTCCGAGTATCGGCACTACACGATCAAGGAGGCTGCGGGCGACGGCCGCTCCGACGATGTCGGCAGCATCGCGGAGGTGACCAGGCGGCGGTTCTATCGCCTGCGCCGCGAACGGGACGAGCTGGCGGCGCAGGAGCCGACAACCGGTCAGGAGAACGGACACGCCGACGAACCCGCCGACGACCTCGAACTCACCTCACGCCCCGGCATCGACCCACACACCGGCCGCCCGCGGAAATTCGCTTACCCGCCCAACCTCTATGTGGTCGACGGCGGCGCACCCCAGGTCGCGGCGGCCGCGGAGGTACTCGACGAACTCGGCATCACCGATGTCGCGGTGATCGGCCTGGCCAAACGGCTGGAGGAGGTGTGGGTGCCGGGAGAAAGCGATCCGGTGATCATGCCGCGCAACAGCGAGGCGCTGTATCTTCTGCAACGGGTGCGCGATGAGGCGCACCGCTTCGCCATCACCTTCCACCGCAGCAAACGCTCGCGCCGGATGACCGCATCCGCACTGGATTCGGTACGCGGCCTCGGCGAGTCCCGCCGGACCGCGCTGGTCACGCATTTCGGGTCGGTTGCCAAACTGAAGGAGGCGACGGTCGAGCAGATCACCGAGGTGCCCGGCATCGGAGTGGCGACCGCCAAGGCCGTTTTGGCCGCATTGCGGGAGGAATAAGACACCTACGTTGTGTGTCTGCGCCCGATACCGGAACCGGTGCGGGATGATCGACAGGCACCCTGACACAGATCCGGTAGGACATGACACGCGTCGAATCGAACAATAGTGCGGGCAGCCCGCGGTCGACCGCTGGGCGGACCGGCCCCGCGGGCAACCTCGGCGCACCCGGCGAACGCGGCGACAGCAACCCACCGCAGCCGAAGGTCGAGGTCGTCATCGTCACCGGCCTATCCGGTGCGGGGCGCGGCACCGCGGCCCGCGTGCTGGAGGATCTCGGCTGGTATGTCACCGATAACCTGCCGCCCGAGCTGATCGGCCGGATGGTGGAACTCGGCGCCTCCGCCGAACCGCCGATTCGCCGCCTCGCGCTGGTCATGGATGTGCGCAGCCGCTTTTTCACCGGCGACCTCTCGGCGGTCACCGATCAGCTGCGGTCCGCGGGCGTGCCGACCAGGATCCTGTTCCTGGAAGCCTCCGATGACGTGCTGATCCGGCGCTTCGGCTTCGCGCGCCGGCGCCACCCGCTGCAGAGCGAAAGCGCCGACGGTACGCTCTCGGCGGGCATCGCGGCCGAACGGATACGCCTGTCCGCCGTGAAGACCGCGGCCGACCTGGTGATCGACACAACCGAACTCTCGATCCACCAACTGCACCGCAAATTGGAGGAGGCCTACGGCGGCGGCGCGCCCACCGCACTGCAGCTGACGGTGCAGTCGTTCGGATTCAAGTATGGGGTTCCACTCGATGCGGACATGGTGTTGGATGTGCGTTTTCTACCCAATCCGCATTGGATACCGGAACTTCGGGAACATTCGGGACAGGAGACCGTGGTCAGCGAGTATGTATTGTCGCGTCCCGGCGCGGCCGATTACTTGAGCACCTGCCACCACCTGGTCGACCTGACGACGAATGGTTACCGCCAAGAGGGGAAGCGATACATGACGGTGGCAGTGGGCTGCACCGGAGGCAAACACCGCAGCGTAGCGATAGCCGAGGCGCTCGGCGAACTGATCGGCTCCGCGGTGTTCGATTCACTGCAGGCAGAGGAATCGGGTCCGGCCGATGTCGTGCGGGTCGTGCATCGGGATCTGGGGCGCGAATGACGGGGTGGGAATCGGATCCCGCCATAGTTGCGCTCGGTGGCGGGCACGGGCTGTACGCGACGCTCACTGCGGTGCGGCGGCTGACCAGAAAGATCAGCGCGGTGGTGACCGTCGCCGATGACGGCGGTTCATCGGGCCGGCTGCGCGCCGAACTCGGTGTGCCACCGCCGGGCGATCTGCGGATGGCTCTCGCTGCGCTGGCCGCGGACGGCGACGATGTGTGGACGCGCACCGTGCAGCATCGCTTCGGCGGCACCGGCGCGCTGGCCGGCCATTCGGTCGGCAATCTGATCCTCGCGGGTCTGACCGAGGTGCTCGGCGATCCGGTCGCCGCGCTCGACGAGGTCGCCAAGATGTTGCGTATCACCGGACGGGTGCTGCCGATGTCACCCATCGCGCTCGATATCGAAGCGGATGTTTCCGGGCTGGAAGCGGATCCGCGCGTGAGCCGCTGCATTCGTGGGCAGGTCGCCATCGCGACGACACCGGGTAAGGTGCGGCGCGTGCGGCTGATTCCGTCCGATCCGCCTGCCAGTCCGGAGGCCACCTCGGCCATCGAACACGCCGATGTCGTTGTGCTGGGCCCGGGTTCCTGGTTCACCAGCGTGATTCCGCATGTCCTCGTGCCCGAATTGCGTGACGCGCTGGTGTATACCAGAGCGCGCAAGGTTCTGGTGCTGAATCTGGCTGCGGAGCCGGGAGAAACGGCGGGTTTCTCCGCGGAACGCCATCTACATGTATTGTCCCAGCACGCACCGGAATTCGTGGTCGACGAGGTTTTGGTCGATTCCGGGTCGGTGCCGGAGGGTCGCGAAAGAGAACATGTGGCCAGGGCTGCCGAACAATTGCGGGCACGAGTAACCTTTTCCGATGTCGCCGAAGCGGGCACCGACCGGCATCACCCCGGAAAGCTTGCCGCCGCACTGGATCAGCTGATCCGGCAACCTCGGCCACATATGGCAGGGCTTCGAGTCGAGGGACGGCACATGGGTCAGGATGTGCGTTCCGGGTTGGGTGGAAAGGAGCGCGTCTCGTGGCGATGACAGCCGAAGTGAAGGACGAGCTGAGCAGGCTCACGGTCTCGCAGGTGAGTTCCCGCAAGGCGGAACTGTCTGCGCTGCTGCGGTTTGCGGGCGGTCTGCACATCGTCGGCGGGCGGGTGATCGTCGAGGCCGAGGTGGATATGGGTTCCATCGCGCGCCGGCTACGGCGGGAGATCTTCGAACTGTACGGCTACGGCTCCGATGTGCACGTGCTCGGCGCGGGCGGTCTGCGCAAGACCTCGCGCTATGTGGTGCGGGTGTCCAAGGAGGGCGAGGCGCTGGCCAGGCAGACCGGTCTGCTCGATGTGCGCGGCCGTCCGGTGCGGGGACTGCCCGCGCAGGTGGTCGGCGGCAGCATCGGTGATGCCGAAGCCGCTTGGCGCGGAGCGTTTCTCGCACACGGCTCGCTCACCGAACCGGGTCGTTCCTCGGCGCTCGAGGTCAGCTGCCCCGGTCCGGAGGCCGCGCTGGCACTCGTCGGCGCGGCGCGTCGGCTCGGCATCACCGCCAAGGCGCGTGAGGTGCGCGGCACCGATCGGGTCGTGGTGCGCGACGGCGAGGCCATCGGTGCATTGCTGACCCGCATGGGTGCTCAGGACACCCGGATCGTCTGGGAGGAGCGCAGGCTGCGCCGCGAGGTGCGGGCCACGGCGAATCGCCTGGCCAATTTCGACGATGCGAATCTGCGGCGCTCGGCCCGTGCCGCGGTCGCCGCGGCCGCGAGAGTCGAGCGCGCATTGGAGATTCTGGGCGACGAGGTGCCCGACCATTTGGCCGCGGCGGGCAAGCTACGGGTGCAGCACCGCCAGGCGTCCCTGGAGGAACTCGGCCAGCTCGCCGATCCGCCGATGACCAAAGACGCTGTGGCAGGGCGGATTCGGCGGTTGCTTTCGATGGCGGACCGCCGGGCCAAGGAGCTGGGGGTACCCGACACCGAATCGGCCGTGACCGCCGAACTGCTCGACGAAGCGTGAGTCGAATCGCCGCCCGAGATTGGGCGGCGATTCGACCGGACATCGCATGTCAACGCGTCTTGTGTCGAATATCGGTGGCGTCCACCCAGCGGTGCAGCCAGCCGGTAATCGGGGATTGTTTACGGCCGAGTCGTCCGCCAACGTATAGACAACGATTCGATCGACGTATGTCCCGTTCCGGCCCAATTGACCACCACGGAGCGAGTCTTACGAGCGACGTTCGCGGCCCGTCTCGCGTCCGAGCCGTCGAAGCGCATGCGACGAAGTCGCGAGTCTCGACGGCGCCGCCAGCGACTGCTTGCAGGTCGCTCGAAAGGGTCAGCCGCGAGACACCCGGGGGCCGCGAACGTGCAGCGCCGTAGGCGCTGCAAATCAGACACAGCTCGGGCACTACTGTGGTCTATGGCATCGGAATGAATCCGCTTGAAAGCTGAGGAGCGATAACGTGACTGTCCGGGTAGGCATCAACGGCTTCGGCCGTATCGGACGTAACTTCTTCCGGGCGGTGGAGGCGCAGAAGGCGCTCGGCACCACCGACATCGAGATCGTCGCGGTCAACGACCTCACCGACAACGCGACCCTGGCCACTCTGCTCAAGTACGACTCGATCCTGGGCCGCTTGCCGCAGGACGTGTCGCTGGACGGCGACGACACCATCGTGGTCGGCGACCAGCGGATCAAGGCGCTGGCCATCAAGGAGGGTCCGTCCGCCCTGCCGTGGGGTGACCTCGGCGTCGACGTGGTCGTCGAATCCACCGGTATCTTCACCGACGCGACCAAGGCGAAGGGCCACATCGCCGCGGGCGCCAAGAAGGTCATCATCTCCGCGCCCGCCAAGGGCGAGGACCTGACCGTCGTCATGGGCGTCAACGACGACAAGTACGACGGCAGCCAGAACATCATCTCCAACGCGTCCTGCACCACCAACTGCCTCGGCCCGCTGGCGAAGGTGCTCAACGACGAGTTCGGCATCGTCAAGGGTCTGATGACCACCATCCACGCCTACACCCAGGACCAGAATCTGCAGGACGGCCCGCACAAGGATCTGCGTCGCGCCCGCGCCGCCGCGCTGAACATCGTGCCGACCAGCACCGGTGCCGCCAAGGCCATCGGCCTGGTGCTGCCCGAGTTGAACGGCAAGCTGGACGGCTACTCGCTGCGCGTCCCGATCCCCACCGGCTCGATCACCGACCTGACCGCGGATCTGGCCAAGAAGGCCACGGTCGAGGAGATCAACGCCGCGTTCAAGGCGGCCGCCGAGGGTCCGCTGAAGGGCATCCTGAAGTACAGCGTGGACCCGATCGTGTCCAGCGATATCGTCACCGACCCGCACTCGTCGATCTTCGACGCGCCGCTGACCAAGGTCATCGACGACCAGGTGAAGGTGTACTCCTGGTACGACAACGAGTGGGGCTACTCCAACCGCCTGGCCGACCTCATCGGCCTCGTCGGCAAGTCGCTCTGACATGGCGGTCGAAACACTCCAGGATTTGCTGAACGAGGGTGTCGAAGGTCGGGGCGTACTCGTGCGCTCCGACCTGAATGTCCCCCTCGACGAGAACGGCGAGATCACCGATCCCGGCCGCATCATCGCCTCGATACCCACGCTGCGGGCGCTGGTCGAGGCCGGTGCCAAGGTGGTTGTCACGGCGCATCTGGGCCGCCCGAAGGGGGAGCCGGATCCGAAGTTCTCCCTCGCCCCGGTCGCGGCGAAGTTGGCCGAGTTGCTGGATCGTAATGTCCAGCTGGCCGGCGACGTCGTCGGCTACGACGCGCTGTCGCGCTCGGAGGGCCTGACCGACGGCGACGTGCTGCTGTTGGAGAATGTGCGCTTCGATCCGCGTGAGACCAGCAAGGACGATGCGGAGCGGGCCAAGTTGGCCGCGGCGCTGGTCGAGTTGGTCGGCGAGGACGGTGCGTTCGTCTCCGACGGCTTCGGCGTGGTGCACCGCAAGCAGGCCTCGGTCTACGACGTGGCCAAGGTGCTGCCGCATTACGCGGGCACGCTGGTCGCCGCCGAGGTGGAGGTGCTTGCCAAGCTGACCGAGAGCCCACAGCGCCCGTACGCGGTGGTGCTCGGCGGCTCCAAGGTCTCCGACAAGCTGGCCGTCATCGAGGCACTTGCCCCCAAGGTCGACACCCTGGTGATCGGTGGCGGCATGTGCTTCACCTTCCTGGCCGCACAGGGCCTTTCGGTGGGCGCCTCGCTGCTGCAGGAGGAGATGATCGAAACCTGCAAGGGACTGCTGGAGCGCTACGCGGACGTCATTCACCTGCCGCGCGATATCGTCGTTGCGAATAAGTTCGCGGCCGACGCGGATTCGAAGGTGGTGCCTGCCAACCAGATTCCGGACGGCTGGCTGGGACTGGATGTCGGTCCCGAGTCGGTGGACCGGTTCGCCGCACTGCTGACCGAGGCGAAGACGGTGTTCTGGAACGGCCCCATGGGCGTATTCGAGTTCGAGAACTTCGCCGCGGGTACCCGGGGTGTCGCCGAGGCGATCGTTACCGCGACCGGCAAGGGTGCCTTCACCGTGGTCGGCGGTGGCGATTCGGCCGCTGCCGTGCGCGCGCTCGGTCTGCCCGAGGATGGTTTCTCACATATCTCCACCGGTGGCGGCGCATCCCTGGAATACCTCGAGGGCAAGGAACTGCCCGGTATCGCGGTACTGGAGGACTGAACCATGGCACGCAAACCGCTCATCGCGGGCAACTGGAAGATGAACCTCAATCACCTCGAGGCCATCGCCCTGGTGCAGAAGATCGCTTTCGCACTGCCGGAGAAGTACTTCGCCAAGGTCGACGTCGCGGTCATCCCGCCGTTCACCGATATCCGCAGCGTACAAACCCTCGTCGAGGGTGACAAGCTGCTGATCACGTATGGTGCGCAGGATGTGTCGACCCACGACGAGGGCGCGTACACCGGTGAGATCAGCGGTGCGATGCTGGCCAAACTGGGCTGCACCTTCGCGGTCGTCGGCCACTCGGAGCGGCGGCAGTACCACTCCGAGGACGACGCCACCGTGCTGGCCAAGGCCAAGCAGGCGCTGAAGTACGGGATCACTCCGATCGTGTGCATCGGTGAGGGACTCAATGTCCGCGAGGCGAAGACCCACGTCGAGTACAACCTCGAGCAGTTGCGTGGCTCGCTCAAAGGTCTGACGGCCGAAGAGATTTCGAAGATCGTCATTGCCTACGAGCCGGTCTGGGCCATCGGTACCGGTAAGGTCGCCACCCCCGCCGACGCGCAGGAAGTCTGCGGTGCGATTCGCGCGGAACTCGTCGGTCTGGCCTCGGCCGAGGTCGCCGCGGGTGTGCGGGTGCTATACGGCGGTTCGGTGAATGCCAAGAACGTCGGCGAATTGGTCGCACAGACCGATATCGATGGCGCGCTCGTCGGCGGTGCGTCGCTCAAGGGCGACGAATTCGCCACGCTGTCCGCGATTGCCGCGGGTGGTCCGCTGCCCTGACATGAATGTCGAATCAGCCCGGTAGCACGCCTGATCGCGCGCTGCCGGGCTGATTCGCGTTCGGCCTTCCCGCTCGAGGCAAGGGGACCGGTGGCGGGGATGCGATGCTGTTCGCGTTTGAAGATCCGTAGGCCGACAAGGACTTTCACGTGAAATCAACCAAGACGCGCGCATTGGTCACGGTCGCGCTGATGGCGTGCACCGTGTTCGGGGCCGGATGCTCCGATGATTCCCCCTCGCCGGTGGAAACCGTATCGAGTGCCGAGGCGGCACCCACCAACCAGGATGCCGGGCACCAGAAGCTGAATCAGCTGGTGGGCGAATGGAATGGCGTCAAGTCGACGTACATCGCGGGTGGTACCGCGGACAATCCGATCAAGAGCGATATCACCTCGCGCTGGCACTGGATCGGCAAGACGGGCAATAACTTCATGCAGGAGGAGGCCGAGGGGACCTTCGGTGGCAAGCCGTACTACCGGCTCGGGACGCTCGGTTATTCGCCGACCGACGACCGCTTCGAATGGTCGACGGTGGACAGCGTGACGCCGATGATGATGACCTACAAGGGCGCAAAGGCCAGCGGCGGCGCTGCCGATATCGAGGTGGCGGGGGAGTTCACCGATCCGGGTGTGCTCGGTCCACAGTTCGTCGGCAAGACGATTCCGATGCGGACGGTGATCGAACTGAAGTCGGCCGATCGGGTGACCATGGAACTCTACTTCGCGCCGCCCGGAGAGACGGAGCGGATCGCGGACCGAGTAGTCCTGACGCGGAAGTAGTTGTCGCCGATCAGAGATGGTTCACGATGAAGCCGCTGGCTGTCAGTGCCAGCTCCAGTGGCTCGTCGTGCGGGTCCATCGTGACCTCGGCGGTCGCCACCTCCGGATAGTGCACATGTAATCGGTACAGCGTCCCGCGGAGCAGGGCGGCGAGTTCGGCCGGCTGCTTGGTCGCGTGCACGATGCACAGCCTGGCGGTTTCCTCGGAGATGCCGACGGAGCAGTCCGCCAGGAGTGCGCCATCGGCATCGATATAGCCCAAAGTGAAGGTGGTGTGCAGAAATTTGTCGCGCGCGGCCAGTAGCGCGGTGACGGCATCCATATCCCAGCCGCCGCTTTCGGTACGGCGGATGTGGCCGGCGGCGGCATAGAGCTCCGCATAGCGGACGAGGGTTACCGGTGACGGCGGCGCCGGCAGTTTCTCGATGTGGGCGGACGGAAGATCCGGCCAGGGGCCGATCGCCACATGCCAGGTGCGTTTGCGGTCCGGATGACGTAGATCCGGTGAGCGGGAGTTTCGGTTCACGCTATGCCGCGCGCAGTGTCAGGCCGAACCCGTTGGTATTGCGCAGAATCAGCGTGTCCGCGTCGATGGTGGCCGTTGTCTTGCCGTCGAGGGCCTTCAGCACTGCCTGCTCGACCTCCATGATCTCCGGTGCGCACGCCATCTTCGTGGTGCCGATCCGGAATGTGACGTCCGGACCGTTGGCGGCGGGCGATGCGGTGGCGTGACCGGTCATGCGATTGCATCCGGCGCTGCCGGAGACCCCGCCGTCGGCCGCGATGGTGAGCGTTGGTTTCACCTCGTCCAGGGTCTGCGAACGGATCTGCGCATCGGGTGTCGTCAGCGTGGAGACGATCCACGTCGTGCCGATGAGCGGCTGATCGGGCTGCGCGAGCTTCTTGTCCAGCAAGGTAACCGTTGTTTCCTTTCCGGTCAGCGTCAGTGTCCCGTCGTCGATCCGCCATTTGGGCAGCGATGTCAACACCTTGTCCTGCCAACTGTCGGCTTGGCCGCGTTCCTCCGGACATGCCATCAGGGTGCTGGCAAGGGTCCCGACGTGCAGGATCCCATCGGTCAGATCCACCGTCCCGTCGGCCGTATTGCAGCCGGAGTTCGCCGAGATCTTGCCATCGGCAAACGTGAGTGTCATCGGCCCACCGCCCGGAATCTGCTGCCCCTCGACACCGGTCGAGACAAAGGTTCGCCCCATCGGCGACCGCGCCGGTTTCTCCGCGTTCTTATCGTCATCCGAACAGCCGGCCACCAGACCGGCCGCCACAGCCAGAAGAACCCCAACGCGCACCGTTGTCGCCGACATGTAGCCGATGGTACGGCCGCGGCCGGTCGAATCCGCGGAAATCGGCACGTCCGCGCCCCGCCCTTCGGAAGACAAATGCCAGGTAGAGGCGGCTATCCCCAGGGGGACATGCACCGGAAACGGACGTGGCCGGCCCGTGCGACGGCCGACCAGCAGCCGCCCCGGCCGCGCACCGCATCGACCCGAGGCGGGGCCTCGCGGCCAAGCGGATCGGCGCCCTCCAGCGGAATAGCGAACGGGCGCGTGCGTGCACCCGTCGCTATGCTCGGCCCGTGACCATTGCCGATGCGACGACACCGTTATCCACCTGGGCGCCGCTACGGTCGCGGATCTATCGGGCGCTGTGGGTGGCGCAGTTGGTTTCGAATCTGGGTACCTGGATGCAAACCGTTGGGGCGCAGTGGATTCTGGTCGATGCGCCCAATGCCGCGACATTGGTGGCGTTTGTGCAGACGGCGACGACATTGCCGGTGATGCTGTTGTCGATTCCGTCGGGGGTGTTGGCGGATCTGTTGGATCGGCGCAGGTTGCTGGTGGGCGCGCAGTCGGCCATGGCCGTGTTGGCGGCGGTGCTCGCGGTGTCGACGGCGACCGGGCATACGACTCCGGGTGTGCTGTTGACATTGCTGTTCCTGCTCGGGTGCGGGCAGGCCATGACGGCGCCGTCTTGGCAGGCCATTCAGCCGGAACTCGTCGCGCGCGAAGAGATTCCGTCCGCTGCGGCGCTGGGCAGTATGAATATCAATATCGGGCGCTCGGTCGGGCCCGCCGTCGCGGGTGTGCTGGTTTCGGTATCCGGGCCGACACTGGTGTTCGCGCTGAACGCGGTCTCGTTCGTCGGTATCGTCACGGTGCTGCTCAGCTGGCGCAGACCGACGCGGGAACGGAAGCTGCCCAGCGAACGTCCGCTGGCCGCGCTGCAGGCGGGCACCCGGTTCATTCGTGCCGCGCCCGGGATCCGGCGGGTGCTGTTGCGCTCGATTCTGTTCATCGCCCCGGCCAGCGCGGTGTGGGCGCTGCTTCCGGTCATCGCCCGTGACGAGCTCGGGTTGTCCTCCTCCGGCTACGGTCTGCTGCTCGGTGCGCTCGGCCTCGGCGCGGTGCTGGGTGCGATCGGCTTGGGCCGGGTGCGTGCCCTGCTGACACCCACACAGCGCTTGACCGCGGCCGCGATCCTGTTCGGCATCGCCTCGGCGGGTGCCGCGCTGCTGCGCAGCGTGCCGGTGGTGTTGGTGTTGTTGGTCGGCGCCGGATTCGCCTGGCTGCTCGCGATGTCGACGATGAACTCGACCATGCAGCTGCTGCTGCCCGCGTGGGTGCGGGCGCGTGGGTTGTCGGTGTACATGCTGGTGTTCATGGGCGGCCAGGCACTCGGCTCGCTGGTGTGGGGGCTGGTCGCGGGTGCGGTAGGGCCGGTGACGGCACTGCTGGCGGCCGCCGCGCTGTTGGCCGGCTCCGCGCTCAGTTCGGTCTGGCTGCCTATCCGCCACAATGCGGAGGAATTGGATATGAGCCCGAGCGCCTTCTGGCCGGAACCGCAGCTCGTGGTCGAACCGGATCCCGAGGACGGACCGGTGCTGGTGCTGCGCACCTACGATGTGCCGCCGGAGAAGGTCGACGAATTCCTGGCCGCGATGGTGTTCGTCGGACGGTCCATGCAGCGTACCGGCGCGATGGAATGGCGGCTGTATCGCGACGTCGGGGTGGTCGATCGCTATGTCGAGGCGTTCGTGGTGCGCTCCTGGTCGGAACATATGCATCAGCATCAGGTGCGGCTGACTGCCCAGGACCAACTGCGCGAGCGCGCCGTCGCGGAGTACATGATCGGCCGGGAAACCACCACGCACCTGGTCGCGGTAGACACACCGTAGGTCGCGTCGAACCGGGGTGATTATGCGGCTGCCGGCGCTCACCCATAGACTGTCCGGCATGCGGATGTTCCTGGATATCCTCCTGATCATCACCAGCGTGCTGCTGGTGCTGCTGGTGCTGCTGCACCGCGCCAAGGGTGGAGGTCTGTCCAGCTTGTTCGGTGGCGGCGTGCAGTCCAGCCTGTCGGGTTCGACCGTCGTCGAGAAGAACCTCGACCGCATCACCATCTTCACCGGCCTGATCTGGCTCATCGCCATCCTCGGCATCGGCCTGGAGATCAAGTTCGCTTGAGTTGCCCGGCGACGATGACGGCCGCCGCCGTCGCCGCCGCCAGCACCAGGGTCGCGATGACGAAGGCCGTCGCATAACCGTCGCCGATGACCGGCGCGACGACCAGGGGACCCAGCATCTGCCCGGCACCATAGCCCGCGGTGAGCGTGGCCGCGGCCCGGTGGTCGGTCAGTTCGATACCGATCTGGATCGCGAGCATGCAGATGCCCATGAACGTCGCGCCGAACAGTGCTGCCGCGACGATCGCCGACCACACGGTCGTCGACAAGGCGAGCAGGGCCGACGACGCGCATTGCGCGAGTAGCGCGAGGACCAGGGCGGTCGTCGGGCTCCAGCGATGTGCGGCAATGCTCCAGAGCACGGCCGGTGTGGCGGCCGCGCCGACGATCACCCACATCGCCGAGCCCACGGTCGCGTTGTGCGCGCCGACGGCGGCGACCAGGAAGGTGCCGAGCACGATATAGCCGACGCCTTCGAGCGAGTAGGCGATGAGCAGTGCGCGCCAAGCCGTACTCGTCCGTTTCGCGCGAACCGCCTCGGTGCGCTGACGTCCGTGGATATCCAGTCGGAAGGCGGGCAGAAGTAGTAGCGCGGTCAGTCCGGCGGCACCGAGCCACAGCCCCTGCCAGGACAGCACCGGCCGCGCGGCCAGTGCGAGCAATCCGGTGAGCGCGATTCCGAATCCGACTCCGCCGAAGGCGATACCTGCCGCATGCGCACGGCCACCGAGCCGGGCGATCGCGCCCGCGCAGCCGACGAAGATCACCGCACTCGCCACGCCCGCGATCAGGCGCAGCAGCGCCGGGAGCGCCGTCGGGCCGGGTAGTACGACCAGTGCTTCGCTGGCTACCAGGACCCCGGCCGAGATGCGAAAGGCCTTGCGGTTGTTCAGATCCGGGCAACGCGCGAGCAGCACAGCGCCGGCGAGATAGCCCGCGTAGTTGGCGGCCGCGATGAACGCGCCGCCGTGGGCATCGACGCGGTGCGCGTCCACCATGGCGGGCAGCAGTGGTGTGTAGGCGAAGCGCCCGACACCGACGGCGCCTGCCAGGCCCGCACCTGCGGCCAGTGCTGGTGCGATGGTGCGGTGCGGGCTGTCGAGGAGAGCTGATGCGGTCACGAGATCCGACGGTATGGTCCGTTGACGAGGCTGTGAAATGCTTTCTGTGCACGATGTATACGCTCGACGCATGGATATCGAGCTGCGGCACCTACGGGCGTACCTAGCGCTCTGCGAGGAAGCGAACTACACCCGCGCCGCCGCCCGGCTACACCTCAGCCAGCCCGCGCTGACCAGGACCATCCAGCAGTTGGAGCGCCTGGTCGAATGCCGGTTGATCGAGCGCACGTCTCGGCGTTTCGAGCTGACCGACGAGGGGATCGAACTGCTCGAACACGGCAGGCGCATTATCGGTGATATCGAGACCGTCCAGGCGGATCTGCGCATGCGCGCCACGATCGAGGTCGGATTCTCCTGGCTGCTGCCCGATGCGTGGTTCGCCGCGATCCGCACCCGTTACGAGGCGCTCGGCGGCCGCATTTCGCTGCGCCGCGTGGAGGATCCGATGGCGGCGCTGGACGACCGCTCGATCGATATCGCCATCCACCGCAACGATATCTGGCTGCCGCACCATCTCGAATCGCGCGAAATCGGTTCGGAGCCGCGGGTTCTGGCCGTTTCGGTGCATGCACCGCTGGCCGGCGCGGTCGAGGCGCGCTGGGCCGATCTCGCGCACTATCCGCTGGTGGCCAATACCGTTTCCGGCACCACCAATGCCGAATCGTGGGACCCGCCCGATCCGAACCGCACCGTCATCACCTGTACGAATTTCGACGAGTGGATCGAACTTGTCGCGGCGGAACGCGGTATCGGGATTGTGCCGGTGCTGGCGCGCACTCGCGCACCGCATCCAGGCGTGGTCTACATCGATATCGTGGATGCGCCGCGATCGCATATCTATCTGACCTGGCGGGTCAAGCCGACGCCGTTGCGGTCGGTGCAGCGCTTTCTGAGTCTCGTCTGAATCTCAGTCGTTGCGCGGGATGCGGCCGTCGACGTCGGTGAAACCGTACTCTTCGGCGAGATCCGCTATGCGCCAGGCCGATCCGGAGCGTTGGCAGCGGTCCGGGTCGGCGGCCAGTGCGACGACGGCGCGACCCGGAAAGTGGGGGGATTCGGCGTTGTCGAGATCGTAGGTGCCCTCACCGGGCAGGGTGACGACACGTCGGCCGTCCTTATCGCGCGGAACCATCTGCAGCAGTTCGGTGTCCACGATTCCGGGCCACAGCGAGACCACCGTGACACCCGTTTCGGCGAGATCGTCGGCCATATCCGAGGTGAGGCGGTCCAGCGCGGCCTTGGCGACACCGTATACCGCGTTGTGCATGTAGCGATCGGCGCCGGGGGAGGAGATATTGGCGATAAGACCCGCCGATTCGATCAGCAGCGGAGCCGCGAAAACGCTTGCGACGTAATGTGATCGGACGCCGACGTCGAAGGTCTCATCCCACGCCTGCGGCGGTACCTCCCAGAACGGTTTGCCAAGCCAGCGCGCGGCGGCGGGAGCGTTGTAGACATTGTTCACCAGCACATCGAGGCGTCCGTGCTCGTTACGGATCCGCTCGAAGAGCCGTTCGACCGCGTCGTCGTCGCGGTGATCGCAGACGACCGGGACCCCGATGCCGCCGAGTAGGTCTATCTCCGCCGCGGTCGCGTGCACGGTTCCGGGTAGGCGTCCCGGTGTGGCTGTGCGCCCGGTGACGTAGACCGTGGCGCCTGCCGCACCCAACTCCAGCGCGATGCCCTTACCGATGCCGCGGCTCGCGCCGGTTACCACCGCGACCCGGCCGCCTAGAACCTGAGGTATTCCGTTCACGATCCCGGGACATTACCGTGAAACAAGAACACGTTCTAGCTATTGGAGGCCGTAGTGGAATTGACCCATCGGTTCGTGACGAGCAACGGCATCGACATGCATGTCGCCGAACAGGGCGAGGGGCATCCGGTGATCTTCTGCCACGGCTTTCCGCACACCTGGTTCATATGGCATCGCCAGCTCACGGCGGTCGCGGCGGCGGGGTATCGGGCCGTCGCGCCGGATTTGCGTGGATACGGTCGCACCGATGTGCCTACCGACATCGAGGACTATACGAACCGCGCCGTCATCGGCGATCTGCTCGGCCTGCTCGATGACATGGGAGCCGAGCAGGCGGTCTTCGTCGGCCTGGATTTCGGGGCCGCGCTGGTATGGGAGTTGGCGTTGCGCGCGCCGGAGCGGGTGAGCGGCGTCATCGTGCTCAACAATCCGTTCGCCCCGCGACCGCCGCGCGCGCCGTCGCAGCTGTGGGCGAAGGCCGCCCAGCGGCACTTTCTGCATCTGGACTATTTCCAGCGGCCGGGTGTGGCCGATGCCGAACTGGGCGGCCGCACAAGGGAATTCCTGGCCCGCGTCTACTACTCGCTCAGTGCCGACTACCACTACCTCGACACCTGGCGCTTCCCGGCCGAGGGCACCGGCTACCTCGACGTTCTCCCCGAGGCCCCGCTGCTGCCGTGGCGCTGGCTCACCATTGCCGAATTCGACACCCTGGCACAGGATTTCGAGCGCACGGGATTTACCGGCGGCCTCAATTGGTACCGGGTGCTCGATCGGAACTGGGAACTCGCCGCCGAATTCGCCGACGCCGAGATCTCCGTTCCGACGTATTTCCTTTACGGCGACCGGGATCCGGATATGGAGGGCTTCAGCGGCCGCGATCCGCTCGCGACACTCCGCGCCAACGTTGCCGATCTGCGTGCCGTTACCAAGATCGCGGACGCGGGTCATCTCGTGCAGCTGGAACGCACCGACGAGGTCAATACCTTGATCACCACCCATCTGCGCGATCTGGTCCCGAATCCGGCGCTCACGCAGTAGCCGGCGCGCGGGTCAGCGGTATTCGTCGGTCAGTTCGGGGTAATCGGCCCAGCTGGGAAGGGGGCGTTGGTCCAGGTAAGCGGTGAGACGGTCCAGCAGGTACTGCCAGCGCGGGCCCACCGAGCAGGCGTCGGCGGGGCAGATGTGGCGGCGGATCAGTTCGAGATTGGTGACGACGCCCACCTGGGTCATACGCAGTTCGAGGATGCCGCCGTCGATATGGATCACCAGATCATGTGGTGCGCGGCAGTCCTCGACGCGGATCGCGATGGGGCCGGGAACCGGTCCGTCGAATGGTTCGATGGTCAGGTTGCCGTTGCCGCCGGTGACCTTGCCGAACCAGCGATCCAATTGCCGGCGTTCGGCGCAGGCGGACCATACGTCGAGTACGGGCATCCGGAACGACCGCAGAAAGTGCAGGAGCACCCTGCCGTCCTCCATCGCCCGATCGTGTTCGGGTCGTACCTCGCCGAGCATGGACATCGTGGTCATAGCCGTGCCCTTTCGCCGCTGGTCACCGTATGTCCACTGTATTTCCTCGGTGGCGCCGCCGAATCCGATTCAACGGAAGTCGGCCGCCGCGTGTCGGATCGGTCGGCGCAATCGGGGGTGACTCGGGCGGCGATGAATCGCACGCAATCGAATTCGTGGTTCAGCACGCCGTGCCGGAAGGCATCGAACTCGTCCGCGTCGAAGCGCAGTGCCACGCCATCGATCGGCTGGGGAACGGCGGCGCGGAAAAACGTATCCACCGTCGCGGCGCGATATCGTCAGGGGTCGATCCACGACCATCCCCTGCGTCGCGGGTAGCGGGGGCGTCGGATGACGACAGCCACGAACGATCGTCGGATGGTGCGAAATGTCCAGTAGCGCAGAGGCAACCGCGCAGCGCTGTCGGCACTGCCGACGCGATCTCGGACTCCCCGCGGTGATCATGCCCGAGACCGAGACGCGGATCATCGTGCAGACCGGACCGGTCAGTGCGGTGGTGATGCCGTCGAGGCTGGCAACGGAATTCGTCGCGGAACAGTCGGTGCCGTTGGGGCCGGTGATCGAGCACCCGGCCTCGCGGCGGTGGACCTTTCCGACCGACCGTCCGGGCCGTGTCCGGAGAATCTGACACCCGCGCTGCTGCGTTGGAATATCGGCGTCGCGTCGAAATACATTGTCCTGCCCTCACCCGATATTGAGCGGCGCGGTTTCCGACGCTGGATCCACGAGCCGCGCAACGGATTTCGGCCGTCCTTGCGAGAAATCCTGGAAGCGGTGCCGAGGTTGCGGCGGTAGCGGTGCCAGCGGGCGCGCGGTACTCGCCGATACGAGGGGTCGGCGAGTTACCCGCGGTCCCGAGCGGGGTGGATTCACCGCCCAGGGCGGGTGACGAGGTCGGTGGCGGCGGATTCGATCCGGGATTCGTCGAGCAGGACCGTGCCCGCGGCCGGGCCCAGGGGAATGAAGGAGTCTGCGCTGGTTACGCGGGCTATGGGGCCGTCGAAACCGGCATCGATCAGGGCGGTGCAGAGGGATTCGGAGATGCCGCCGGTGTGCCGGGTTTCGTCGGCGATGAGAACTCGGCCGGTGGCACGGGCGTGGTGCAGGAGGTCGTCGAGCGGGAGTGGCGAGAGCCAGCGCAGGTCGAGGACGCGGGCTCGGATACCGCGCGACGAGAGGCGTTGGGCTACCCGCAGACTCATGGGGACGCCATTGGCGAAGGTGACGATGGTGAGGTCGCCACCGTCGCCGTAGCCGCGGGCGCGACCGACAGCGACGTGGTCGGCATTGGAAGGTGTTGCGAGCCAGGCATTATCGCCAGGGTGGTGTAGGTCGCGCGTGTGGTAGAGGGCGATGGGTTCGAGATAGACGCAGACCCGGCCGTCGACGCGGGCCGCGGCGACGCAGGTGCGCAGCATGGCGGCGGCGTCATCGGCGCGGGCGGGGGAGGCGATGATAAGGCCGGGGATATCACGCAGTGCCGCAATGGAATTGTCGTTGTGGAAGTGGCCGCCGAATCCCTTCTGATAGCCGTAACCGGCGATGCGGACGACCATCGGATTTCGGTATTGCCCCTGGGAGAAGTACGACAGGGTGGCGGCTTCCCCGCGCAACTGGTCCGCGGCATTGTGTACATAGGCGAGATACTGGATTTCCGGAATCGGCACGAATCCGGCGAGCCCGGCGCCCAAAGCCGTGCCCAGCACACTCTGTTCGTCGAGCAGCGTATCGAACACCCGGCGAACTCCGAACTGCTTCTGCAGCCCCTTGGTGACGCCGTACACGCCGCCCTTGCGCCCGACATCCTCGCCGAAGACCAGCACATCGGGATCCCGGTCGAGCAGTCCGGCGAGCGTCTGATTGATCGCCTGCGCCAATGTCACCGAATCACCTTGTGCAACTGTGTGTTCCGCTACGCCGTGAATGGTCGCATCGGTGTCGCAAGTGACCACACTGTCCAATTCTGCTGCGCGGGTGGATATATCGGCGATCGATGTATCGGCCTGTTGCTCGGTCGCGGAATACTGCCCGTCGCACCGACTCTCGCCCGGCTGGTCGGCCTCGCTGGATCCGAGTGGACCTCGACGGAACACATCGGCCCGTACCAGGTCCGGGTGCAGCGGGGCCAACGGTGCCATTACCGCGGCGGCCGAGGTCAATTTAGGGTCCTGCCATACCGATTCGGCCATGGTGGCGACTCGGTCGCCGATGTCGTCGTAGCGGGCGATGACTTCGGTCGGGGTGGCGACGCCGGAGGTGACCAGGAGGCGGGCGGTTGCGGTCACCGGGTCGCGGCGCAGGTCGGCGGCGATATCGGTGGGGCTGCGGTAGGCGGATTCGACATCGGATCCGGCGTGGCCCATGAGCCGTACGGTGCGCAGGTGGAGGAAGGCCGGTTTACGGTGTTCGCGCACCCAGTCGGCCGCCTGGGTCGCGGTTGTCGCGGCGTCGAGGAGATCACAGCCGTCGGCATCGAAATACTGCAGCCCGAGGCGGATGCCGTAGGACTGTTCGATCCAGCCGGGCGGGGTCGGGACGCTGATGCCGATCCCATTGTCCTCGCAGACGAATAGCAGCGGGAGCGGAACCCCCTGGTGTGCAGTATGAATCGCGGCATTGATGGCACCGGCGGCGGTGGAGTGATTGGCCGACGCATCGCCGAAACTGCAGAGCACTACCGAATCCGACGGCCATTCGCCCGCGAGGCCGAGCCGTGCCGCGCGCTCGATCGCGAAGGCGAGTCCGACAGCGCGGGGCAGATGTGACGCGATGGTGGAGGTCTGCGGGATCACCGCGGCCGGCTTACTGCCGAAGACCTTGTGACGGCCGCCGGATATCGGCTCGGCGGCCGCCGCGACCACGCCGAGCAGCACATCCCGAATAGGGTCTAGGCCGGGTACCTGCCTGGTCCGGTGCACGAAGAACGCTCCGGAGCGATAGTGCAGCAGCGCCGGATCGGTGGGGCGCAGGGCCGCTGCCACTGCCGCATTGCCCTCGTGCCCGGATGACCCGATGCTGTAGTAGCCGCGCTTGGCGCTGCCCAAGCGACGCGCCGCCAGATCGAGATGCCTACTGGTCGCCTGTGATTCGAACAGGTCCAGGCACTGGGCTCCGGTGAGCGCGACACCCTCGAGCGGCTGCTCGACGGGACGGCTCGGTCGCGGTTCCAGCGCCGATAATTCGGCGCGGAGCCGCTCATCAAGGTCGACTCGCTGTTCGGTCACGCTGTGATCATCTCCGACGAAGGCTGCTCCCGGGACCTGATTTCGGTGCGATTTCCGAAACTATTCTGATCACATTGGTCATTGCAAGAAATTAATCCGAGCGCACCGGTCTCGAATCGCGTATTTATCGGTTGTCACCGAGTGGTCGAGTCGAACTGGCGCACAATCGCGGCGTCAGCGAGACTGCTCGGTCTCCTCGATCGTCCGCCGCAGCACATCGCGAGCGGTATCGAGCGCCGCGGCCCGACGGTCCAACTCGGCCAGCCGATCCCGCAGCGCGGGCAGTACGCCAGGACAAGCCCGCAACACACCATCGTCGACAGTGCACGGCAGCAGTTGTCGGATCACCCGGGTCGAGAGTCCCGCCACGAGCAATGCGCGAATCTGCCCAACCCGCTGTTCGGCGGCCGCATCATACTCGCGATATCCATTGGTTCGGCGTTCGGCCGACAGCAGCCCGACCCGCTCGTAATACCGCAGCAGCCGCTCGCTGGTGCGGGTACGGCTGGCCAGCTCACCGATCAGCATGATTTGACCTTCCCATGGTGTCAGGGATCAACACTCGAGCGAGCAACTCGATTCCGCCAGGAGGAAACGTTGATCATCGACGCACACAGCCACGTCCACGATCCGCTCACCGACCACATCGCGCTGCTCGATGCGGCCGGCGTAGACAAGACCATCCTCTTCATGACCCGACCGCATCCCGAACGGGCCGGAAATCTCGTCGAACTCCGCGATGAGATGCACCGGCTGACGGATGCGCTCGCCGGTGGCGGTGCCCTCGGCCGCGAGGCGGCCCGGCACGAACTAGACGCCGCGCTCGCCGCCCACCCGGATCGCTTCATCGGCTTCGCCTCGGTGCCGCTCGATGCGCCCGATGTCGAGGCGATCGTCGAACGGGAGGTAGTCGGGCACGGACTGCGCGGTATCGGTGAGTTGACTCCGCCGCCCGAACAGGCAGCTCTCCTCGAGCCGGTACTCCGTGCCGCCGCCGACCACGATGGACTTCCTGTCGTCGTGCACGGTGCCGCGCCGACGACCGCCGCCGACCTGCGCACCATGACCGACCTCGCACGACGCTATCCGCGCGTCCCCTTGGTGGTCTCCCAACTCGGCGGAGCGCACTGGATGGACGCGATCGAAATGGTCCGCGACACCCCGAATATGTACCTCGAACTGTCCACTGCCAGTATCATTTTCGCCGTTCGCCTGGCCATCGCCGAAATTCCGGAGCGCACCCTCTTCGGCTCGGACGCGCCCTACGGCGACCCGGTCATCGCACGCGTCACCGTCGAACGCGCGACCCGCTCACCGCGGGTGCGCGAACTGGTCCTCGGCGCAACGGCGCAGCGGCTGCTGAGTTAGTTCGAGGCACCCGGCAAGGCCGCAGCGGCGTCCCGATCCAACAGCCATGTGGTGGATTCCGACCCGAGCGCACCCGCCGCGGGAATCTCCACCGGATCCGCACCCGCGACGGCCGCGGCGACGGCTTCGGCCTTGGCCGCACCGCCGACAACCAGCACGACGTGTCGAGTGTGCCGCACCGCGGGCAGTGTCAGCGTGACGCGCACCGGCGGCGGCTTGGGCGAATCCGATACCGCGACAACGAGTTCGTGTTGTTCGCGCACCGCATCGGTATGCGGGAACAGCGAATTCACATGCCCTTCGCCACCCATACCGAGCAGGTGCAGATCGAAGGCCCCGTGCTCCGCGAGGTGTGCGTGCACGGCCGCCGCATATTCCGCGGCGGCCTCGACCGGATCCGGATACTCACCATCGGAGGTGGCAACCGGGTGCACCCGCGACGGATCCACCGGCACATGATCCAGCAGCGCGTCACGCGCCTGCAGATCATTGCGCTCCGCATCGCCCGCGGGTACGAATCGTTCGTCACCCCAGAACACGTCGAGCCGCGACCAGTCGATATCGCCGGGTGTCTTGCGGACCAATTCCAACAGGCCGATTCCGGTGCCACCGCCGGTCAACACCACCGATGCGGAACCACGCGCCGCCTGTGCCGCCACCACGACGGCGACGAATCGCGCGGCCGCCACGGCGACCAACGCGTCGGTGTCGTCATGTACTTCGACGGTATTCGCGGGAAAGTCCGCGCGCTCAGTCATAGGTCACCTTCTCGATTCCGGCGAGCGCCTCGGCATAGATATCGTCGGCATCCAGCCGGCGCAGTTCCTCGGCGAGGCAGTCGCGAGTTTCCCTGCGCGCCAAGGCGATTCGCTGATCAGGGTCACCGGTGCGGGTCAGTGTCGCGGTACGCCCGGTCTGCGGCCGCTCGATCGCGATCGACACCGTCGGGCGATGCACCTGCACCCGCAACGCACCCGAGCGGCGACGTACCGGACAGTTGAGCCGGGCGGCCAACCAGCCCGCGAGCATATCCAGCGCGGGTTCGTCGCGCAGTCCGGAAACGATCACCGAATCCACCGGCTCGAACGGCGGTTCGTCCATGGCAGCCGCCAGCAGCGCCCGCCAATAGGTGATGCGGCTCCACGCCAGATCGGTATCCCCGGAGGCATGGGAGGCGAGCCGCTTCTTGATCGTCGCCTGCGGATCGGCCGCGAAGGTGGCATCGGTGATACGGCGAGTCGCCAAGCGTCCCACCGAATCCTTGGATGGGAACTCCGGGGCGCCGCGCGGCCACCAGGCCACCACCGGAGTATCCGGCAGCAGGAACGGGATGACGACGCTGCTCTCGTGGTTGATCAGATCACCCTGCAGCCGCAGCACTATCACCTCGGCGGCCCCGGCATCTCCGCCCACGCGGATCTGGGCATCCAATCGCGTCTCGGCCTCGCGGTCGCCGCGCGCCAGCACGACCACGCGACAGGGATGTTCGCGGCTGGCGTCATTGGCGGCGTCGATGGCGTCCTCGGCCTCGGAGCTGTCCAGCGTGCAGACGACCAGGGTCAGCACCCGACCCATGGTGATCACGCCATTGCTCTCCCGAAGCCGCACCAGGCGTTTGGTGACCTCGGAGGTGGTGGTCTGTGGCATATCGACGATCATGGCCGCCGCCATTCACGCCCGGTGCGGGCCAACATCTCATCGGCCGAGGCCGGACCCCAGGTCCCCGCCTCATACTGTTCGGGTTTGCCGTCTGCGGCCCAATGCTCGAGCACCGGATCCAGGATGCGCCAGGACAATTCGACCTCCGCGTTCACCGGGAACAGGGACGGCACCCCGAGCAGCACATCGAGGATCAGGCGTTCGTAGGCCTCGGGGGAGGATTCGGTGAACGCCTCGCCGTAACTGAAATCCATATTGACGTCGCGCACTTCCATGCTCGACCCCGGCACCTTCGAACCGAACCGGGTGGTAATGCCCTCATCGGGCTGGACCCGAATCACCACCGCGTTCTGGCCGAGATCTTCGGTCATGGTCTGGTCGAACGGTAGATGCGGAGCCCGCTTGAACACCACCGCGATCTCGGTCACCCTGCGGCCCAGGCGTTTTCCGGTGCGCAGGTAGAACGGCACACCCGCCCAGCGCCGGGTGTCGATGTCGAGGGTGATCGCCGCGTAGGTCTCGGTGCGCGATTGCGGGTCGAAACCCTCCTCGCCGAGCAGTCCGACCACATGCTCACCGCCCTGCCAGCCCTCCGCGTACTGGCCGCGCGCGGTGGTTTCATCGAGGGGCTCGACGAGTCTGGTCGCCGAGAGCACCTTGATCTTCTCGGCCTGCAACTGCTTGGGCTCGAAGCTGATCGGCTCCTCCATGGCCGTCAGCGCGAGCAATTGCAGCAGGTGGTTCTGGATGACGTCGCGGGCCGCGCCGATGCCGTCGTAATAGCCCGCGCGCCCGCCCAATCCGATGTCCTCGGCCATGGTGATCTGGACATGGTCGACGTAATTGGCATTCCAGATCGGTTCGTAGAGCTGGTTGGCGAAGCGCAGTGCCAGGATGTTCTGCACCGTCTCCTTGCCGAGATAGTGATCGATGCGGAATACCGTCTCCTCCGGGAACACCCGGTTGACCAGCGCGTTGAGTTCGACCGCACTGTCCAGGTCGTGGCCGAACGGCTTCTCGATCACCACCCGGCGCCACGGCTTGCGGCCCTCGCCATCGGTTTTCGTCGGTTGGGCCAGTTTGTGCTCGGAGAGCTGATCGAGCACCAGCGGGAACATATTCGGCGGAATCGACAGGTAGAAGGCATGATTGCCGCCGGTGCCCCGGTCTTTGTCCAGCTTGGCCAAGGTATCGGCGAGTTTGGCGAAGGCCGAATCGTCGTCGAAGGAACCCTGCACGAATCGAATGCCCTCGACCAGGTGGTCCCAGACCTCCTGCCGAAACGGTGTGCGGGCGTGCGCTCTTACCGCCTCGAGCACGACCTGCGCGAAATCCTCGTCGGCGTAGTTCCGGCGGGCGAAGCCGACCAGTGCGAAACCCGGGGGCAGCAGCCCCCGGTTCGCCAGATCGTAGATGGCCGGCATCAGTTTCTTCCGGGACAGATCGCCGGTGACGCCGAAGATCACCATGCTGCACGGCCCCGCGATGCGGGGGATCCGCTTATCCCGCTCGTCACGGAGCGGGTTTTTCCAGGTATTCGTCTGAGCGCCGGCCATCGGGTCAGTTTTTCCGAGTCTTGGCCAGTTCGCCTGCCGTGGCGGAAAGCAGCTCCTCCCACGACTTCTCGAACTTCTCCACACCCTCGCGCTCGAGTACCTCGAATACGTCGTCGAGGTCGATGCCGACCGCGACGAGCTTGTCGAAGGCCTCCTGCGCGGCCGCGGCGGTACCGCTGACGGCGTCGCCACGGATCTCGCCGTGATCGGCGACCGCCTCGAGGGTCTTCTCCGGCAGTGTATTCACCGTATTCGGCGCGACCAGTTCGGTGACGTACAGCGTGTCCGAATACTCCGGATTCTTCACACCCGTCGAAGCCCACAGCGGCCGTTGCCGATTCGCGCCGGCGGCGGCCAGATGCGCGTAGGTCGAGGTGTGCGCACCACCGTCGAAAACATCCTGGTACTCGGCGTAGGCCAGGCGCGCGTTGGCGACACCGGCCTGTCCGCGCAGTGCGAGGGCCTCCGCCGTGCCGATCGCCTCGAGCCGCTTATCGATCTCGGTGTCCACGCGGGAGACGAAGAACGAAGCGACCGAATGGATCTTGGCCAGATCGTGGCTGGCGGCCTTGGCGCCGCGCAGACCGTCCAGATAGGCGCCCATCACCTCGCGGTAGCGCTTGACCGAGAAGATCAGGGTCACGTTGACGCTGATGCCCTCCGCGATCACCCGGGTGATCGCGGGCAGGCCCGCCTCGGTGGCCGGAATCTTGATGAACAGGTTGGGCCGGTCCACCGTCTTCCACAGGTCGATGGCCTGGGCGACCGTCTGATCGGCGTCGAAGGCCAGGCGCGGGTCGACCTCGATGGAGACCCGGCCGTCCACGCCATTGCTGGCCTCGTAGGCCCCGGCCAGCACATCGCAGGCCGCGCGCACATCGTCGGTGGTGATGGTGCGGATCGCGGAATCCACATCCGCGCCTTGGGCGGCAAGCTCTTTCACCTGGCCGTCGTAGGCGTGGCCCTGGCTCAGGGCGCCCTGGAAGATGGTCGGATTGGTGGTGACCCCGACGACGCTGCGGGTTTCGATGAGCTCGGCCAGGTTGCCGGACTGAATCCGGTCCCGCGACAGATCATCGAGCCACACCGAGACGCCCGCGGCCGAGAGGGCGGCGAGGTTTTCGTTCTGTGCCATGAGCTCTTATCCCTTCACGTTTTCCAGCGTGCGCTGCGCGGCAGCCACCACGGCTTCCGCGGTGATCCCGAACTCGCGGAACAAGGTCTTGAAGTCGGCCGAGGCACCGAAGTGCTCGATCGACACGATCTCGCCCGCATCACCGGTGAACCGGTACCACGGCATCGCGATACCGGCCTCGACGGCCACGCGAGCGGCGACCGCGGGCGGCAGCACCTCGTCCCGATATGCCTTGTCCTGCGCGTCGAACCACTCCACGCACGGCATCGAGACCACGCGGGTGCCGATGCCCTGCGCCTCCAGCGTAGTGCGCGCCGCGACCGCGAGCTGGAGCTCGGATCCGGTCGCGATCAGGATTACCTGCGGGGTGCCGGTGGACGCCTCGGCCAGCACATAGCCGCCCTTCTTGACGCCCTCGTAGCTGGTGCCCTCGACGATCGGCAGATCTTGGCGGGTCAGTGCGAGCGCGGACGGTCCGTCCTGGTGGGCGGGGTCGGAGACCGAGAAGTGTGAGGTGTGCTCGCTGCTGTCGCGCTCCAGGATGGTGCGCCAGGCGTAGGTGGTCTCGTTGGCGTCGCCGGGGCGAACCACGTTCAGACCCGGAATCGCGCGCAGTGCGGCCAGATGTTCGATCGGCTGATGCGTCGGGCCGTCCTCACCGAGGCCGATGGAGTCGTGCGTCCACACGTAGATCGCGGGCACCCGCATCAAGGCGGCCAGGCGCACAGCCGGACGCATGTAATCGGAGAAGACCAGGAAGGTGCCGCCATACGGACGGGTCGGGCCGTGCAGGGCAATGCCGTTGAGGATCGCGCCCATGGCGTGCTCACGCACACCGAAGTGCAGGGTGCGGCCATACGGGTTGGCCTTCCACATGCCGGTCGAAATCGATTCCGGTCCGAAGCTCGGCGCGTCGGGCATGGTGGTGTTGTTGGATTCGGCGAGGTCGGCCGAACCGCCCCACAGCTCCGGCAGCACCGGTGCCAGCGCGGCGAGCGCCTTGCCGGACGCCTTGCGAGTGGCCATCCCCTTCGGATCCGCCTCGTAGGTAGGCAGATTCGCGGCCCAGCCCGCGGGCAGCTCACGCTTGGCGAGCCGATCGAACAGCGCCTTGTGCCGCGGGTTTGCGGCGGCCCACGCGTCGAACCGCTGCTGCCATGCCGCATGCGCCTGCCGACCGCGCTCGACCACCTTGCGGGTGTGCGCGATGACATCGTCGTCGACCTGGAAGTTCTTTTCCGGGTCGAAGCCGAGGATCTTCTTGGTGGCGGCCACTTCGTCGGCACCGAGTGCGGCACCGTGCGCGGCGCCCGTGTTCATCTTGTTGGGGGCCGGGTAGCCGATGATGGTGCGCAGCACGATGATCGAGGGCTTGCCGGTCTCCGCCTTGGCTGCGGCCAGCGCCGCCTCGATGGCGACGACATCCTCGCCACCCTCGACCACCTGCACATGCCAGCCGTACGCCGCGTACCGCTCGGCGACATCCTCGGTGAAGGCGATGGTGGTGTCGTCCTCGATGGAGATCTTGTTGTCGTCGTAGATCACGACCAGGTTGCCCAGCTGCTGGGTGCCCGCGAGCGAGGAGGCCTCGGAGGTGACGCCTTCCTCCATATCGCCGTCGGAGGCGATGACGTAGATGAAGTGGTCGAACGGGCTGGTGCCCGGTGCGGCGTCCGGGTCGAACAGACCGCGCTCGCGCCGCGCCGCCATCGCCATACCGACCGCGGCGGCCAGACCCTGGCCCAGCGGGCCGGTGGTGATCTCGACGCCGTCGGTGTGGCGGAATTCGGGGTGGCCGGGGGTGAGCGAGCCCCACTTGCGCAGGTGCTCGAGATCGTTCAGCTCCAGACCGTATCCGGCCAGGTAGAGCTGGATGTACTGGGTGATGCTGGAGTGACCGCAGGACAGCACGAACCGGTCCCGGCCGACCCAGCTCGGATCACTCGGGTCCAGGCGCATGGTGCGCTGATAGAGCGTGTAGGCCAGCGGTGCGAGGCTCATCGCGGTGCCGGGGTGCCCGTTCCCGGCGTTCTGGACCGAATCGGCGGCTAGAACCCGAACGGTGTCGACGGCCTTGGTGTCCAGATCCGTCCAGTCGTCCGGGTGGTTCGGCTGAGTGAGGGCGCGGATGTCGTCTGTGACTGACACGACCGAGATTCTCCTGACATTGTTTTCGTCGACGGTGGCGGAGGGGTGCACGCACGGCAGCGGTGGAATGCGAACCGGGTTTACCCCAACCACCCTAGATGTGCCCGATGACCGGCATGTGAGGAACCCGGCTTACTCCGCCGACGTGTCGGATTTCGTTTCCCGGCACAGACCATCGGGTTACCGATTCGAGGCCGGGTACCGACCGGTCGTGGGAATGTTGCCGAATCGCTCCGACCGCATGCCGGAGCGAGGGGCTATGCAAAGAAGGCTGTGCGGCTGGGTCTACCATCGTGTGTAGTAGTTGCCGCCTCGCACCAGCTCGAGCAGGGGAGGGCGGTGGTGGTTCATGCCGGATGCGATGCACAGCGTGCGAGGAGAGACAGTGCGGATTGGGCAACAGCCGGGTGGCAATGGCGCACACGGCTCCTCCGCGACGGCGCTGGCCGACCGGTTGACCGGCGATGGCCTGCTGTCCCGACTACTGCGGCGACCGCTCGCCTATGTTGCGTTGACCAAGCCGCGCGTCATCGAGTTGCTGCTGGTCGCGACCATCCCGACAATGCTGCTGGCCGATCGCGGCCATGTCGATATCCGCCTGATCCTGGCCACGCTGTTCGGCGGTTGGATGGGTGCCGCGAGCGCCAACACGCTCAACTGTGTCGCCGACGCCGATATCGACAAGGTGATGAAGCGGACCGCGAAGCGGCCGCTGGCCAGGGACGCCGTGCCGACCTCGCACGCCTTCGTCTTCGGCGTGACGCTCGGCATCGGCTCGTTCGCCTGGCTGTGGTGGCAGGCGAATCTGCTCAGTGGCCTGCTGGTCGTCGCGACCATCCTGTTCTACGTCTTCGTGTACACCCTCGGCCTCAAGCGCCGCACCTCGCAGAATGTGGTGTGGGGCGGCGCGGCCGGATGTATGCCCGCGCTTGTCGGCTGGTCGGCGGTGACCGGAAATATCGGCTGGCCCGCGATCGCGCTGTTCGGTGTCATCTTCTTCTGGACGCCACCGCACACCTGGGCGTTGGCCATGCGCTACAAGGAGGACTACCGCGCGGCCGGAGTGCCGATGCTGCCGGTCGTGGCCACCGAGCAGGCCGTCACCAAGCAGATCGTCATCTACACCTGGCTCACCGTGCTCACCACCCTCGCGCTGGTCCCCGCGACCGGTGTGGTTTACGCCGCCGTGGCGCTGGTGGCCGGAGCGTGGTTCCTGCTCATGGCGCATCAGCTGTACTCCGGTGTGCGGCGCGGTGAATCGGTGAAGCCGCTGCGACTGTTCCTGCAGTCCAACAACTATCTGGCCGTGGTGTTCTGTGGTCTGGCGGTGGATTCGGTGCTCGGGTGGGACACGATCGGCAGCTTCTTCGGCTAGGTCAGCCGATATATCCGTCGGGTCGGACTCGTACGGTGGTTCCGTCGACCGCGTCGTAGGCGGTGAATGCGTGACCGTCGACATCCACGACGTACTCTCCAGTCGCCTGGTCGCCCGCGCGGATCACCGTGTACCGCTGGACACCGGGTTCGGGTGTCGCCTCGGTTTCGCCGAACGACAGCAGCGTCGTGTGCGGCCCACGGAACAGGTCGAACAGTCGAATCGGCCGCCCCTGGCCATCCTTGACCGGTGCGTCGGGCGCGCGATCGCCGGCGACAAGCACGCCGTCGTCGGCGGGATCGCGGTAGCTGATATCCAGTTGACGGGTCTGCTCGCCGCGCTGCATGGCGTCCTCCGCGCCGTCGACGAGCTTGTCCAACAGTTCGGTGCTGATGCCGAGCACCCGCGCCGCCACCGTGCGGCGCTCGGATTCGTAACTGTCCAACAGTGATTCCTCGCCCGCGACGGCGGCCGCGAGCTTCCAGCCGAGGTTGTAGGCGTCCTGGATACCGGTGTTCATGCCCTGTCCGCCGGTGGGCGGATGGACATGCGCGGCATCGCCCGCGAGGAATACCCGTCCCTCCCGGAACCGCTGCGCCAGACGGATATTCGGCCGCCATACCGTCGCCCAGGTGAGATCGGTGAGGACGATTCCCAGATTTCCGGCATAGCGGTCGACGTACTCCTGCAGCACCTCGAGGGTGGGCTCGGCGTCGGTGTCCAATGGTGCGCCGAACTGGAACTGGCTGCCACCGGGCAACGGGGACAACATGATTCCCTCCATCGGGTGCCCGGCCGCGGCGAACCAGTAGCCGTAATCGTGATCGAGTGCGTCGGCACCGACATCGCCGAGCAACATCCGGATCGAATCGTCGGTGGTGCCTTCGAACGGAATGCCGAGCGCTTTGCGGACGGTACTCTTGCCGCCGTCCGCGCCGACCAGATACGCGACCCGCAGCGTCTCGACGACACCGTCGTGCGCCAACTCGACGCTGACGCCTGTCTCGTCCTGTTCGAAACCGACCAGCGCCGTGGCGAGTTCGACCAACACACCGAATTCCGCGAGCCGGTCCCGCAGGATGGCCTCGGTCCGCGATTGTCCGAGCACCCAGAGGTTGGGGTAGGGGACCGTGGGTGTCGGCTCGACCGGTTCGGCCATCCGATGTTCGCCCGCGAATTCATTGCCGGAGTACGCGCGGATTACCGGTGACGGTGATCCGGCTCGGCGAACCGCATCCAGCACGCCGAGGTCGTCGAAGACTTCGAGTGTGCGTGGCTGGATACCGTCGCCGCGCGATCCGGCGAAGAATTCGGTGGCCCGGTCGATAATGCGCACCGGAATATTGCGGCGGGCCAGGTCGATGGCGAGAGTGAGGCCGGTGGGACCGGCACCTGCGATGAGTACTTGCGTGTGGACGTGCACGATGTCTCCGTACTGAATTGCGTCGGTGGGTTGCGGCTTGTCGTCGATGGATCAGTCCGGGATCACGACCACCCGGGCGGCGCAGAATTGCGCTGCGGCCCACGCGTCTTCGATCTTCGACAGCGCGAACTCCTGCACGGTGGTATCCAACCGGCCGTCGGCGATCAGCTGCATGTATTCGGGAATGGCGGCCAGGATCGACTGCACCGACGCGGATCCGGCCCCGCTACCGGAGATCGTGATGCGGCGGCTGCGCAACAGGGCGGCCGGGATGGCCGCTTCGGTACCTGCCATTGCGCCGATCTGGATGTAGGCGATATCCGCATCGTCCTCGGTCATGCCTCGGCGTCCGAGGGCCGCGAAGGCGGCCTCGGCCGGTGCGCCCCACACATAGTCGAGCACCAGGCTGGGCGCCTCCGTGCCGATCGCTTCGGTCAGCGCTGTGGCGGTGGCGTCTTTGTCGTCCTGGAGCGCGACCGTGGTCGCGCCGTATCCCGCGGCTCGCTCGAGTGCCGACGGATTGCGTCCGGCGGCGATCACCCGGTCCGCGCCGAGTGCGAAGGCGTTCTGCACGGCCAGCAGGCCCGCGGCCCCGGTGGCGCCGAGGATCAGGACGGTGCCCAGCTGCTGGGCGGGCAGTGCGTCGCGGCGTTCGCGCAGGACCAGCCACGAGGACAACCCTGGATTGAGGCCACCGGCGATACGCGCGGGATCGGCGCCGGTCGGGAGCGGAATCCGCATCCGCGTGGGTACCGCCATGCGTTCGGCCAACGTGCCGTAAGGGGCCTGCAGGAAGCCGGTGTAGACGAGTGCGCCGTCGGCGGTGCGGGCCACCGCATCGAGGCCCGGGATCAGTGGATAGGCGTCGGTGCTGCCGTAGTGCTTACTGGCCGCGAGCGATCGAACGATCGGATGGATGCCCGCCGCCACCAGTTCGACCAGTTCCCGGCCCTCGGTCACCTGAGGCTCGTCGAAGTCGGCGTATACCGGACCCTCGCCGGCGCCGCGCAGGACTGCTGCTTTCATGGTCCTCACCAATCTGAATTGAAATTCACTGAATTTAAATTCAGTATGGGGTTGATAGGTTTTCGTGTCAAGGAGGTGGTGCGAGTGACGTCGAGTCGCCGGGAGAAGTCCGCAGAGACCGAACAGGCACTGAAGGATGCGGCGCGGCGGGTGTTCGCCGAACGCGGCTACTTGAACACCAAGATCACCGACATCACCGCCGCGGCGGGGCGTGCGGCCGGATCGTTCTACAACCACTTCGCGAGCAAGGAGGAGTTGCTTCAGGCGCTACTGAACGATCTCGCGAGCGCCGGGGACGAGCGCGCGGAGCAGCCCGAACACAAGTCCGATTTCAGTGATCCGGAGGCGGTGCGGTTTCACATCGCCGCGTATTGGACCTTCGCGCGGGAACATGCGCCGGTACTGCGCGCGATGACTCAGGCGGCGATTGTCAGCGAGGATTTCGCCCGCGTGCTCGGACAGTTCGGGGTCGAACAGCGTGCGGATATCGCCGATCATCTGGATGGCCTGGCCGACAAGGGATTACGGCTGCCGGGCAGCATCGATGCCAGCTTGGCGATGATGTTCCAGGTTGCCCAGGGTATGTTGACGGCGGTCGACGACGGTACCGTCGTGCTGTCCGATGAACAGGCGATCGAAGGGTTGACGCGGTTCATCTACCGCGGCCTGACCGGACAGGACTACTGATCCGGCAACGCTGCGATATGCGAATCGGGCTGCCGGGCAGCGGAACCGGCGTCGGGGCGAATTGAGCTGCCGAGCAAGGGATTCCAGACCCGACGGCCGCGCCGGTGCGCGACCGTCGGCGCGGGCCTACGGCAGCAGGACGATCGAGCCGGTGGTCTTGCGGCCCTCGAGATCGCGGTGCGCCTGCTCGGCCTCGGCCAGCGGATAGGTGGCACCGATCCGCACGTGCAGCGTGCCGTTGGCGATCGCGGTGAGGATATCGGTTGCGCGCCAGAGCAATTCGGCGCGGTCACGGGTGTAATGAGCCAGTGTGGGACGGGTGACGAACAGTGAACCGGCCGGGCCGAGGCGCTGCAGATCGAAGGGCGGTACCGGGCCGCTGGCCGCACCGAAGAGGGCCAGCGTGCCGCGCACCCGCAAAGCCGCCAGGCTGGCCTCGAAGGTGGCCGCGCCGACACCGTCGTATACGGCGGCGACGCCGACGCCGACGGTGCGTGCGCGAACCTGCTCGGCGAGATCATCGGTGTAGCGCAGCACCTCGGTTGCGCCCGCCTCGCGCGACAGCTTCTCCTTCGCGTCCGAGGAAACCGTGGTGATCACCCGCACGCCGCGCGCAACGGCGAGTTGAGTGAGCAACAGGCCGACACCACCGGCGCCCGCGTGCACCAGCACGGTCTCGCCGGGTTCGGGCTTGTAGATCGATTCGATCAAGTAGTGCGCCGTCATACCCTGTAGCAGCGCCGACGCTGCAACCGATGCGTCGACACCGTCGGGCACCTTGACCGCGACCGCGGCCGGTACCGCGACCCGCTGGGCATAGCTGCCGGGGGCGGCTGCCCAGGCGACCCGGTCGCCGACGGCGAATTCGGTCGCATTCGCGCCGACCTCGGCCACCACGCCGGTGCCCTCGGCGCCGGGAACGTAGGGGACTGCCTGCGGATAACGGCCGGTGCGGACATAGGTGTCGATGAAGTTGATGCCGATCGCCTCGGTGTCGACGAGCAGCTGATCCGGACCGATCTGCGGATCCGGCACCTCGACGTAGTTCAGGACTTCGGGACCACCGTGCTCGGAAACCTGAATAGCGCGCATGAGATCTGTTCTACACCCACGGGGCTGGACCCGAACGTACCGGTCAGTAAACTAGCCGCCATGAGTGCTCAAGCCGCCACCGCCCCAGTGCAGCTGTCGGGTTCCCTAGTGGATTCGGTCAAGGGATTCGTCGCCGAGCACGGCGGCTCCGCCACTGCCGTGCTGCAGCCGATCGGCCGCGCGGGCGTCCGCGTCACCCTGGTCGGCTCCGACGGTGTCCTCGGTGACCGGGTGGTCGACGATCTGGCGACCGCCAAGGAATTGGTCGAGACCATCGATGGCCTCACCGAGGCCGATGAATGGGACCGCGAGCTGATTTCGGTGGTCACCCCGCGGAAGGGACACTGGGCCAAGATGGCCGGATGGGTTGCCCGCCAGACCCGTTTTCCCAAGGCGCGCAACGAGAACTGAGCCGTTCGGCCCCTGTGGGGGCGGCCCCACACCCCCCCGTGCTGCTGGGCTGCCTCCGGTCAGGCTCCGGTGGTCGCGCCGTCGACTCCGCGAGATTCGCGTGGGACGCCGCGCAGGACCAGCCGCACGACCGGGCCCGCGAAGATGCCCGCGAGTCGGGTGAAGGGCCAGATGCCGAGAACCAGCAGCAGGATCAATCCGCGTGCCTGGTAGATGAGCGGGGCATGCTGCATGGCCTCGGGGTGCGGATCGATGGTGCACAGCGAGCGGAACCAGGCGAAAAGCGTATCCCCGGTTCGATATTCGCGTCCCACCGTGAGCGGGTCGAATTCGATGATCACGCCGGACAGCAGCGCGGCCGTCATGGCGGGGAAGGTGATGCGGTCGAGTGGGGTGATCACCGGACGCGACGGACCGGCGATCAGTTCGGGTAGGAACAGCAACACCGCCCCGATCGTGGCCGCCGCGACCCCGCCGACCTGCACGATCGTGGTGACCACGTGCAGTACACCGGAGGGGCGGGCCTGAGGTTCGGCGGTGATCACTTGGATGAGGCGGGTGAGGACGACGAGGCACACCCCGGCCCGAAATGCCATCGATCCGATCCGCTGGCCGCGGTCCATCTCCGGATAGCGGGTATAGCTGCGGAAACCGTCGCGCCGGTAGCGCCACACGTGACCGAGCACGAACGACATGAACGCGCCATACGGCAGCGCGATCCACAACAGCGATGTCAACGCGAGTTCGCTTTCCTTGCCGACGATCCGACGTATCACGTTCGCAGAGACACCGAATATCGAACAAGGGACCAACGGCCCTTACCGAAGGGTACTTCGGGTAGCGGCGGCGAGCTGTCGGAGTTCGCCGCCGACCCGCGGCCTACTTCTGGAGTTCGACCTCGCCGTTCTGGTGCCCGTTCGCACTGGGATTCATTGCGGGCAACAGGGATTCGCGCGCAATCGAGGTGAGCGCACCCGCCTGCTGAATGATCTCGGCCAAGGCCGACGTGACACCCTGTGCGCCGTTCAACACCGTGAACTGATCGACGTGCTCGAACGGTGCCGCCGCCGCGGCCACGATCTGCGGGAGCTTCTCGGCGATCTGCTGTGCGATGACGGCCTCCTGGTTCTGGCTCATCGCCTCGGCCCGCTGTTGGATACCTGCGGCCTCGGCGGCCATATGCGCGCGCACGGCATCGGCCTCGGCCAGGCCCCTGGCCTTGATGGCATCGGCCTCGGCCTGACCGGTGAGCCGGGTGGCCTCGGCCTGGGCGGCGGCGCGCAGTTTGATCGCCTCGGCCTCGGCGAGTGCTTGCATCTTCGTCTGTGCCGCAGCGGCTTCCGCGCGCAGCCGCGTCTCTTGGGCATCGGCCTCGGCCTGGCTGATCCGCGCGTCGCGGCCCGCGGTGGCCAGAGTGGTCTGGCGATAGGCCTCGGCATCCGCCGGTTTGCGGATCTCGACCTGCAGTTGCTGTTCCTTCTGCTGCGCTTCCAGTTGTGCAACGCGCGTTGCCATTTCGACTACGGCCTGGCGGGCCTTGGCATCGGCGAGCGGACCCTGCTGGGCGGCTTCCTGACTCGCGCTGTCCACCTCGGCCTGGTATCCGGCCTTCTTGATCTGGGTGTCGCGCATCGCGAGTGCGATCTGTGCCTGCGCGGCCTGCTCCTGCTCGATGGCTTCGCGCTCGGCATTGGCGCGGGCGATGCGGGCCTGCTGCTCGACCGCCGCCTGATGCGGAATCGCGAGATTGGCAATGTAATTCGAGCCGCTGGCAATGGACTGGATCTGGAAGCTGTCGATCACGAGTCCGAAGGATTCCATCTCCTGGGAGCATCGGTCGCGGACCTGCTCGGAGAATTGGTCCTGGTCGCTGATCATATCCTCGACGGTCATCGAACCCGCGATCGCGCGCAGATGACCCACGAAGACGTTCTGCACCTTGGTTTCCAACTCCTCGGCCGGGCGATCCAGGAACCGGCGGGCCGCATTCGCGATGGACCGGTAGTCGTCACCGACCTTGTAGACCACCACACCGGCCAGCTGCAGACTGATCTTCTGCTGGCTGACACAGGGAACGGTGATCTGACTTTCGTGCGCCTCCAACGAGATTCGGCGCACCTTGGTCAAACCGGGGGCGACCAGACTGCCGCGTCCGGTGACGATCCGGAAGCCCATGCTCTCGCCGAAGGTCTGTCCTTCACCCGCACGGAATCCGGAGATGATCAGTGCTTCATCGGGTTCGGCGACCCGCCAGGACAACCGGAAGAGCACGGCGGCCAGGAACAGCACGACAACGGCGATGCCGACGACGACCAGTATCAGGACGTCCATGATGAACCTTCATTTCAGGGGAGTGACTTCAACCGTGCGCCCACCCAGGCTCCCGACCACGAGTACCTGGGCATGCCTCGGAATGGTTGTCGCCCCATCGGCAGGGCGCGCGAGAAATCGCTCGGTGCCCGCCCGCACCTCGATCAGAACTTCGCCGAGATGGTCCGGCTTGATCGTCGCGGTGACGCGGGCGATCTTGCCGATCACGTCTGTCGCCACCGACACCTCCCTGCCGCGGTTCGACCACTCCACGGTAGACCTCGCGAATTCCGAGAGCCGTTGGCGCAAGCGATCTTTACGTTTCCCTTATGCCCTCTTGTCTCCTGCCCTTGACATAGCGACGATGGCGGGCCGGAGGAATCAGTCCAGCGCTTTGACAATCTCCGCGGCCAACGGTGCGGACGAGGCGGGATTCTGGCCGGTGAAGAGATTGCGATCGACCTCGATATGCGGGGCCCACGGCTCACCCTCGCGGAAATCGACGCCGAGCTCGACCAGCCGATCCTGCAGCAGCCACTTGGCCTTGTCGGCGAATCCGGCCTGTGCCTCTTCGGCATTGGTGAATGCGGTGACTCGGAAGCCGACGAACGGGGAATCGCCATCGATGGCGGTCGCGAGCAGTGCGGCGGGCGCGTGGCAGACGATGCCGAGCGGTTTGCCCGAGGTCAGTGCGGCATTGAGCAGGGCGCCGGAGTCGGCATTCACCGACAGATCTTCCATCGGTCCGTGTCCGCCCGGGTAGTAGACGGCGTCGTAGTCGCCCAGGTCGACATCCTCGAGCCGGACCGGGCTGCGCAGCTCCGCCGCGTCGGCGAGGGTCCGGGCGATCTCCGCGGCACCGTCCGCGCCACCGTTCGCCTCGGGCGCGAGACTGCCCTGGTCGACCGTCGGCACCACACCGCCGGGAGTGGCCACCACGATCTCGTGACCCGCCGTCTTGATCGCGCGATACGGCGCCACCATCTCTTCGGCCCAGTAGCCGGTCGGATGTTCGGTGCCATCGGCGAGCGTCCAGTAGTCGACGCCGGTCATGACGAACAAAACCTTCGACATCGTATGCCTCCTGATCGGGAATGGGTCGACGCTCCGACGGTGGATATCCAGAGTGTCGGTTCGTCGCTATGTCGAGGTTAGGCACCCATTCATCGAGGCACCAATAGGATCACCGATAAGAGACATCGGAATAATGATGGGTCTGCGGTTTCGGGTGCGGACGACCTCCGGATCGTAGAGTAGGAGACGATGAACGCGGATAGGGCGAGCGAGCTGGCGGCTCGGCGGGTCGGTGCCGCGCATGCCGACGCGCACCGGCGCGTGGCGCTGGCCGAGAGCTGCTATCCACCCGCGCTGCGCGGCTACGGCCGCGCCGAAATCGCCTTCCTACGTTGGGAACTCGCGCGCGGCGTGCTCGATCCGGAGACCGGCAGCCCATGGTGGCGCGCCATCAACGACCGTCTGCTGCACGACAAACTCGAGGCCGCACTGCTGCATCAGTCCGGTATCCGCGACGCGTCGACACCGGGTGCCCGGCTATGGCTCGAATTCCTCATCGCACCTTCTCCCGCGGCGTGGTACCGGGCGCATAACCGCAGCATCGTCTCCGGCTATTTGGCGCATCAGGAGTTGGCCGAGGCCGAACTGCCCGCCGAGCGACTGATGATCAATGTGACGCTGATGCGGGTGCTGTTCACCCATGCGCTGGTGGCGCGGCCGACGCTGGCGCTGGGCCGGTTCGGGCGTCTCGGCGGCTGGTCGGCCGATCCACGGCGCAGCTCGGTTCGCCTGTTCCTCGACCTGCGCAATGTATTTCCCGAGGTGTATCCACTGACGGAATTATCGGTCGAGGCGGTGCTCGCGCTGGAGGGCCGCGTCGCACGAGCGCTCGACTATGGACTGATCGTCCCCAAGCTGGAGCAGGTGTATGCCTTCGCCGCGGAACATCTGGACGAGCCGATGATCGTCGGCCTCGTCGAGAACGGCGACCCGTGCTACGCGGGATTGCGCATCCAGCGTGTGCGGCTGGCATCGGATGTGCTGATCAGGACGCTCGCGCGGGTGACTCGGCCGCGGCTGTGATCTGTCCGTCGACCAAGCGGCGTCGATGGTGTGCCAGGCCGTCAGTAATCGCCGCGCACAAGGTTTTTCGGAGGTTGCCCAGCCGCGTATCGAGTGATTTCCGCGGCGACTACGGCGTAGGCACGGTCGAGACTGCCTCGGCTACTGCCTGCGACGTGCGGCGTGAGCACTAGACCGGGCGTTGCCCACAGGGGGTGATCGGATGGCAGTGGCTCGGGGTCGGTGAGGTCCAAGGCGGCACGAAGCCGCCCTGAGTCGAGTTCAGCGAGCAGTGCTTCGGTCTGGACGATGGGACCCCGCGCGACGTTCACCAATATCGCGCCATCTGCCATCGCGGCGAGGAATTGCGCGTCGACCATGCCGATGGTCTGCTCGGTCACCGGAACCATCAGTACGACGGCGTCGTAGTCGCCGAGCAGTTCCGGCAATTCGTCGACGCCGTGCACCCCGTCTCTGGCCGTCGTGCCGACCAGCGTCAAGGTCGCATCGAAAGCCTCCAGCCTGCGGCGCAATTCGATACCGAGATCACCCGCGCCGATGCCGAGAATTCGCTTGCCAGCCAGGGTGTCGGTCTGGTGGTACTGCCAATGGCGGCGCAGTCGGGCGTCGGCGAACTCGAACAGGTCGCGATAGATCGTCAGCAGGGCCGCGACAACCCATTCCGCGGAACTGCCGCCATGCGCGCCGCGGGCATTCGACAGCATTACCCCGCCGGGCAGCCGACCGATCCATCGTTCGGTCCCGGCCGTGAGCATCTGCACCAGCCGCAACTTCGGCAGTCCGGCCAGATCGATCGATTCGGGACCGGTCATCGAACAATACGATCCGATACACGCTGGGGTCGAACAACTTTCGCGATCCGCGTCGCCCACCGCCACCGGGCCCACCGTGCACCACGAGCGCGGGTATGCCTTTCGGGTTCCCCGCTGGTCTCCCAATAGATCTGGTTTCCATCGCCCACGTCGAGAAGTCCGTGCGCATACGGCTCGATTTCTGGAAAGAGCTGGGCCGCTCGGGCGCCCGCCCCTGCTGGATTCATCGCCGCTGCGGTAACCGACCCGGCTGTGCTCACTAGGGCTCCTGTCGACGTCGACGGCTTCGCCACTCCGGAAGCCGTCGGCAATCTGTGGCTCAACGCCAGCTTGCCAGTCGAACGGGATCCACCGCCCGGCTTTGCGCACCGGGATGCTTATGCATCCGGTGCGCCCGTGTGCGCAGGGTTTCGAATCTCCGTGTCGATCGGAGTTCGGGAGCGATGCAGCGCTGGGGTTCGAGCCGTCTACGCCGACTGTTCGGCCGGGTTCGGAACCGGTGCCGAGACGTGTTCGCGGGTTCGCATGGAAGCCCACAGTGCTGCGGTGGCGGCGGTGCAGGCGGCGGCGCCACCGACGTGGGTGGCGACCAGGGCGGCGGGGACGTCGGTGAAGTATTGCACGACGCCGACCAAGGACTGGGCGCAGACCAGGGCGAGCAGGACGAATAGTCGGGTGCGGACGGCGGGGGTGATGCCGACGGCGAAGAGGCCGAAGGCCAAACCGATGAGCAGCGCGAGATAGCCGACCAGCAGCTGCGAGTGCAGGTGCACCAGGGTGACGATCTCGATCTGCAGCCGTTCGACCGGTCGCTCGATACTCTTATCGCCCGCATGCGGCCCGGCGCCGGTGACCAGCGTGCCCGCGATGAGGACGCCGGCGAGCGCGATACCGCTCAGCCCGGTGAGCCAGCGCAGCGGCGCGGGCGCCTGGATCACCTCGATGCCGTCATCGGGTTCGCTCACCTTCGCGAACATGACCACAGCTACCCACACCATCAGCATCGATGCCAGCAGATGCACCGACACCGTCCACCACAGCAGACCGGTGCGCACCGTGATACCACCGATGATCGCCTGCAGGACCGTGCCGCCCGGCATCAACCACGCGTACACCAGCACCTCGCGACGGCGGCGGGCACGGGTGACGGCGAGCACGATCAGCGCCGCGCACAATGTCACCGCGAAGCTCAGCATGCGATTGCTGAACTCGACGGTCTGGTGCAGCACCGGAACCTCGGCAACACCGGTCGGGGTGAAGCTGCCGGGGAAGCATTGCGGCCAGGTCGGGCATCCGAGTCCGGACGCCGTGACTCGCACGATCGCACCGGTGACGGCGATACCCGCCTGGGAGACGATGACCGCGACGGCGATCAGTCGCTGCACCCGTAACGAGGGCAGCGGGAGCAGATCGACGAGTCGCAGGAATGCGCGAGACAGCACCCAACGATGGTAGCGGGGTCACCCGAGCCGCCCGCACCCGGTCTACTACATCCCGTCGTTGCTGTCCGCTCGAGGTGGCGGCATCGGCCGGGAAACTCCCGCCGCCTGAGTTCGGGCGGACTAGTCGAAGCGGAAGAAGCGGGTGGCGAGGAAGCCGGAGATGCCGCCCCACGCGGCGAGGACGGCGATGCCGAACCAGTCGATGCTGGTGCGCATGGCGTCTTCCAGCGTGACGGCCAATGCCCCGGACGGCACCAGCCGCACGAGCACGTTCACCGCTGCGGGCAGATCGTCGGATGCGAACACGATGCTGGCGATACCGAGCATGACGAACCACAGGATATTCGCCAGCGCCAGCACGATCTCCGCCTTGAGTGTGCCGCCGAGCAGCAGACCCATTGCCGCGAAAGTGGCTGTGCCGAGCGCGATCACGAGCGCACCGAGGGCGAGCCCGGCGAGGTCCGGTCGCCAGCCGAGTGCGAATCCGATGGCCCCGAGCAGAATTGCCTGCAACACGACCACGATCAGCACCGCGGCGCTCTTGCCCGCGACAATGCCCCAGCGGGGGAGCGGGGTAGCGCCGAGGCGCTTGAGCGCACCGTAGCGCCGGTCGAATCCGACCGCGATCGCCTGTCCGGTGAAGGCGGTCGACATGACCGCGACCATCATGACGGCGGGTACGGTCTTGTCGACTCGGTCCTTGCCGAGGTCCGCGAACGGCAACAGGCTGAGCCCGATCAGCAGGGTGATCGGAATGAACATGGTGAGCAACAACTGTTCGCCATTGCGCAGCAGCAGGATCAGCTCGAGCCGGGTCTGCGCCGTCATCATGGTCAGACGACTGCTCGGGCGCGGATCGGGAGTGAAAGTGCCCGGCGCGAAGCGGTTTCCGACGAGATCTGGCTGATTCATCCGCGTAGGTCCCGTCCGGTGAGTTCCAGGAAGACGTCCTCGAGGCGACGCTGATCGATTCGGATATCGGTCGCCAGCACATTCTGCTGTGCACACCACGCGGTCACCGTCGCCAGCACCTGCGGATCGATCTCACCCTCGATGAGATAATGCCCTGGCATCGTCTCGCGCGGCGAGAATCCTTCCGGCAGTGCGGTTTTCAGCAGCCGCAGATCGAGCTTCGGCGGAGCGGAGAAACGCAACTGACCAGCCGCGCCGTGCGCGGTCACCTCGGCGGGCGTCCCGGAGGCGACGATCTGTCCGTGATCGATGATCACCAGTTGGTCGGCCAGTTGCTCGGCCTCGTCCATCATGTGTGTGGTGAGCAGCACCGTGACGCCGTCGCGGCGCAGCGCGTCGATCAGCTCCCATACGATGAGTCGAGCCTGTGCGTCCAGGCCGGCGGTCGGTTCGTCGAGGAAGACGATCTCGGGCTTCCCGACCAGCGCACAGGCCAGGGCGAGTCGCTGTTGCTGGCCACCGGACAGCCGTCGGTACGGTGTGCGCCGGTTGTCCTGCAGGCCAAGGGTTTTCAGCAACCACTGGGGATCGAGCGGATCGGCCGAGTAGGCGGCGACCAGGTCGAGCATTTCACCGGCACGCGCACCCGGGTACGCACCACCGCCCTGCAGCATGACGCCGATGCGCGGCCGCAGTCGGTCCGAGTCGGCGATCGGATCGAGTCCGAGCACTCGGACCGAACCGGTATCCGGGGTTTTGAACCCCTCGCACATCTCGACGGTCGTGGTTTTGCCAGCGCCGTTGGGGCCGAGCAGGGCCAGCACCTGGGCCCGTTCGACCGCGAAGCTGATTCCGTCGACGGCAGTGGTCTCGCCGTAACGCTTGACGACGCCGTCGATACGGACGGCGGGTTCCGAGGCTGCGGTCACGTGCGCGCCTCGGTGCTCGGCTCCGTCGCGTCCAAGGGTGCTGTGCCCATTGTTCGCTCGCTTCGCTCCCTCACGGTGTCACACCGTAAGCGGTCGACCGATGTGACCCGGACGACACCCCTGCCTCGTCAGTTCTGTGGTCCGGCCGGACCGGCCGTGCTCGGCGCCGGGGCGGCACCGACCTGGTTCAGCCGCCAGGGCAGCGACTTGCGGGTGGCCAGGATCATCAGCGTGCAGGTGAGGATGGTGATGCAGGCCGCATAGATAAGGACGAAGGGCTGGATTTCACTGCCCGATGGCATGAGCATGACGCTGATCGCCGCCGAGGCGATCGTGGCCGAGACCCGGAAGGCGGGTCGGCTGGCCCAGGCCGCCAGCGGGACGATGCCCCAGAGCAGATACCAGGGCTGCACCACAGGGAACAGCAGGACGACCGCGCCGAAGGCAACGCCGAGCGCGCCGACCGGATGCAGCCGACCTCGCCAGGTGGCCACCATGAGCCGCACCACGATCAGCGAGGCCGCGATCGCCGCGATCGGTCGGGTGATGCTCAACAGCGCAGTGGTGTGGTCCCCCAATCCGAGTAGCACCCCACCGAATCCGGTGACGACTCCCAGCGCGGTGGGCAGTGACATCCAGCTGCGCACCGAGTTGGCCATGGTCAGGGTGTCTATCCAACCGAAGCCGAGTCCGCTGCCCAGACATACCGCGAGCATGACGGTACCTGTGACGCCACCGAGGAACAGCGCGGATCTGAGCACAGCACGCCAATCGCCACCCCATTTTCGGCTCAGTGCCATCCACACGAACGCCAGCGCCAGCATCGACGGAATCTTGACCATCGCGGATAGCGCTATCAGGGTGGTGCCCGATAAAAGCAGCACGAGCGCGTGTCCGCGCATCGGTCCGATATTGCTCAGGGCCGCCAGACAATATTCCAACCCGACCAGCATCAGGCCGAGCATCATGGCCTCATTGTGTACACCGGATACCAGATGAAATATCACGAGCGGGTTCACGGCACCCAGCCACAATGCGGCGACCGGCGACACTCGGCACCGCTGTGCCAATCGTGGCAGCGCCCAAACGATGCAGGCCACGCCGAGCAGCGCCAGCATTCGGTGCAGTAGTACTCCGGCGAGCATATTGTCGCCGACGATTTCGGCGATGCCCTTGCCCAGCCATATCGATAGCGGGCCGTACGGCGCGGGCGAATTCTGCCAGATATTGGGGACGCTGCGCGTGAGAATATGGTCCTGGCCCAACCCCTGCACCGGGCCGACGTCATAGGGATCGAGTCCGCTCGCCGCGATCTCACCCTGGGCCAGATAGGAATAGACGTCCTGACTGAACATCGGTGGTGCGACCGACAGCGGGAGTATCCACAACAGCAGCGTGCGGTCCAGTTGCGAGCGGCTGATGCGGCGAATGCGGTTGGATTGCAAGCCGAGTGCGAATCGGCCGAGCAGCAGCCAGGCCAGCATCACGATGACCGTGCCGACCATGGTGGTGGCCAACCCCGAGTTGTGTACGCGCGCGGGCAGTCCGAGAATGGCCTTGCCGTAGGTCGGATTCTGCAATGTGGGTTGGGCGCCGAGGCCGAGTGCGCCGATGGCCATCATGACCGAGCCCGTCGCGCCCAGCAGCCGGACCCGGCGCAATTGCGCGGTCTCCTGCGGATTGAGTTCGGCGGCCTCGGGTTCGTTGATGTGCAGCGTATCGCCGACGGTGTGGTCGGGCGCGACATCCAGACCGATGATCCGACGCCCCAGCGAGACGGCGGTGCTGATCGGCGCGGTCCTACGCAGGCGAATCAGGGTGCCCGAGGTGGTCGACCGGCTGCGTTCGACACCTGCTTCGCCGTGTTCGCCTGACATCACGCGGCCAGCGTAGCCGATTCCACCGGCGTGTCCGGTGCGCCACGGGACCGTCCACCGGGCACGTTCGCACTGCGTACGGATCCGGTGCCGGGCGCGGCCGCGGAGAATCGAATCGGCCCACCGCTCACCGCGGTCGGACGCGCTGACGGATTTTCGCCACCGACGTGTGGCCTAAATCGCACTCGCAATTCCGCCGGGTGTTCGGGCCGGCCGTCGCCCGAGATCCGCAGGTGGCGAGCGTGCCGCATCTTAACGCCGCCCGAATAACGCTCCAGTGCAGGTCATCGGCCCGGTCAAGTCAGGGCACCCTTATTAGATTCCGGGAACTAATTCCGTCACACTGGTGTTGTGAAAACCGTGGGTTCGCCGCACGACGAGGACGGCGGGACCGGTGGCCGTACCGGTGCCGCGACCGCTGCTGCGCCCGCGACCCTGGTTATGGGCGGTGAGGGACATACTCGCGCCGCTGTGGTCCAGCTACTGCTCGAAGAGGGCCCGATCACCGCGACCGCGATCGGTACCAAGCTCGGCCTGACGCCAGCTGGTGTCCGTCGGCACCTGGACGCACTGATCGAATCCGGTCAGGCGCGGGCCAGCCGTTCGGCGCCGTGGCAGCAGAAGGGGCGCGGCCGCCCCGCCAAGCAATATCAGCTGACGGCCGTCGGCCGGGGACGGCTCGGGCACGCCTACGACGATCTGGCCGGGGCGGCCGTTCGCCAGCTCGGTGAGATCGGCGGCGAGCAGGCCATTACCGATTTCGCGCGCAAGCGGGCGCGGACCATTGTCAAGGGCATCGAACCGGTCGCCGAGCACACCCCCGAGACCACTACCGCCAAGGCGGACGAGATCGCCGAGGCCTTCACCGACGCCGGATTCGCCGCGTCCACCCGCAAGGTCGGCGCGGGCGTACAGATCTGCCAGCACCACTGCCCGGTGGCCCACGTCGCCGAAGAATTCCCGCAGTTGTGCGAGGCCGAACTCGAGGCTTTCCGGGACCTGCTCGGAACCCACGTACAGCGACTTGCGACCATCGCCAACGGCGATTGCGCGTGCACGACCCATGTGCCGCTGTTCGTTCTCCCTGTCACCGATAACGCGAACGCTTCCCGAAAGCCCGCTGCACAGCCCGCAGCGGTACGTACGAACGACTCCGGAAGGAGTGCCGAATGACGACGACCACCGACCAGGTGCAACCGCTCACTCAGGAAGAAACCATTGCTTCCCTGGGCAAATACGGTTACGGCTGGGCCGATTCGGATGTGGCCGGTGCCAGTGCGCAACGAGGCCTGTCCGAGGCTGTCGTCCGCGACATCTCGGCCAAGAAGAACGAGACCGAGTGGATGCTCGAACACCGGCTCAAGGCATTGCGCATCTTCGATCGCAAGCCGATGCCGAAGTGGGGCTCCAACCTCGACGGCATCGACTTCGACAACATCAAGTACTTCGTGCGCTCCAGCGAGAAGCAGGCCGAGAGCTGGGAAGACCTGCCCGAGGACATCAAGAACACCTACGACAAGCTCGGCATCCCGGAGGCGGAGAAGCAGCGCCTGGTCGCGGGTGTCGCCGCGCAGTACGAGTCGGAGGTCGTCTACCACTCGATCCGCGAGGACCTCGAGAAGCAGGGCGTCATCTTCCTCGACACCGACACCGGTCTGCGCGAGCACCCGGAGATCTTCAAGCAGTACTTCGGCTCGGTCATTCCGGCCGGTGACAACAAGTTCTCCGCGCTGAACACCGCCGTGTGGTCGGGTGGTTCGTTCATCTACGTGCCGCCGGGCGTGCACGTCGACATTCCGCTGCAGGCCTACTTCCGGATCAATACCGAGAATATGGGCCAGTTCGAGCGGACCCTGATCATCGTCGACGAGGGCGCCTACGTGCACTACGTCGAGGGCTGCACCGCGCCGATCTACAAGTCCGACTCGCTGCACTCCGCGGTGGTCGAGATCATCGTGAAGAAGGGCGGCCGCTGCCGCTACACCACCATCCAGAACTGGTCGAACAACGTCTACAACCTGGTCACCAAGCGGGCCAAGGCGGAGGCGGGCGCGACCATGGAGTGGATCGACGGCAATATCGGCTCCAAGGTCACCATGAAGTACCCGTCCGTGTGGATGATGGGTGAGTACGCCAAGGGTGAGGTGCTCTCGGTCGCATTCGCCGGCGAGGGCCAGCACCAGGACACCGGCGCGAAGATGCTGCACCTGGCGCCGCACACCTCCTCGACCATCGTGTCGAAGTCGGTGGCGCGCGGTGGCGGCCGGGCCTCCTATCGTGGTCTGGTCCAGGTCAACAAGGGCGCGCACGGTTCCAAGTCGACCGTGAAATGTGATGCGCTGCTGGTCGATACGATCAGCCGCTCCGACACCTACCCCTACGTCGACATCCGCGAGGACGACGTGACCATGGGCCACGAGGCGACGGTTTCGAAGGTGTCCGAGGACCAGCTGTTCTACCTGATGAGCCGCGGCCTCACCGAGGACGAGGCGATGGCGATGGTGGTGCGCGGCTTTGTCGAGCCGATCGCCAAGGAACTCCCGATGGAATACGCATTGGAACTGAACCGGCTCATCGAGCTGCAGATGGAAGGGGCCGTTGGCTGATGGCGACTGGTGTGATCGGGGCGGTAGAAGGCGAGAACACCGCGAAGCCGATTCAGAACCCGGGCGCAGGGGCCGCGACCAACAAGGGTGAGGTCTTCACCTCCTACGACGTGAACGCCTTCGAGGTGCCTTCGGGCAAGGACGAGGCGTGGCGGTTCACCCCGCTGCGTCGACTGCGCGGTCTGCACGATGGCACCGCGGTCCGCGACGGCAAGGCCACGGTTGAGGTCTCCTCGGTTGCCGGTGTGAACGTGGAGACGGTGGTGCGCACCGACTCTCGTCTCGGCGCCGCCGGTGTGCCGTCGGATCGTGTTGCCGCCCAGGCGTACTCGGGCTTCGAGTCGGCGACGGTCGTGACGGTCGGCGTGGAGACCGAGGTCGCCGAGCCGGTCGTCGTCACGGTCACCGGTCCCGGCGAGGGCAAGACCGCCTACGGGCACCTGCAGATTCGCCTCGGCAATTTCGCGGTCGCCACCGTGGTCATCGACCAGCGCGGCAGCGGAACCTACGCCGAGAACGTTGAATTCGTGCTCGGTGACAGCGCGAAGCTGACCGTCGTCGCGGTCCAGGACTGGGCCGACGATGCCGTGAACACCACCGCGCACCACGCCAAGCTCGGTCGCGACGCGACCCTGCGGCATATTGCGGTGACACTGGGCGGCGATCTGGTGCGCCTCACCGCGAACGTCCGCTACGACGGTCCCGGCGGCGACGCCGAACTACTCGGCCTCTATTTCGCCGATGCCGGTCAGCACTTCGAGCAGCGCCTGCTCGTCGACCATGCGGTGCCGCACTGCAAGTCGAATGTGCTGTACAAGGGTGCGCTGCAGGGTGATCCGCATTCGCCCAAGGGTGATGCCCGCACGGTGTGGATCGGTGACGTGCTCATCCGCGCCGCCGCCGAGGGCACCGACACCTTCGAGGTGAACCGCAATCTGGTGCTCACCGACGGCGCGCGTGCCGATTCGGTGCCGAACCTGGAGATCGAGACCGGTGAGATCGTCGGTGCCGGACACGCATCCGCGACCGGTCGTTTCGACGACGAGCAGCTGTTCTACTTGCGCGCTCGCGGTATTCCGGAGGATGCGGCCCGCCGTCTGGTGGTGCGCGGCTTCTTCCACGAAATCATCCAGAAGATCGCGGTCCCCGAGATCCGGGAGCGGCTGGAGGCGGCCATCGAGGCCGAGCTCGCCGCGATCGGCGTCTGATACCTGAACCATATACCCCTACAAAGGAACTCGAATTCGATGACCACCCTGGAAATCAAGGACCTGCACGTCGAGGTCGCCAATCCGGACGAGTCCGGCGAGCCCATCAAGATCCTCAACGGCGTGAACCTCACCATCTCCTCCGGTGAGACCCACGCCATCATGGGCCCGAACGGCTCCGGCAAGTCGACCCTGTCGTACGCGATCGCCGGACACCCGAAGTACACGGTGACCTCCGGTTCGATCACCCTCGACGGCGAGGATGTGCTCGCGATGTCGGTCGACGAGCGGGCGCGCGCGGGTCTGTTCCTTGCCATGCAGTACCCGGTCGAGGTCCCCGGTGTCTCGATGTCGAACTTCCTGCGCACCGCCGCCACCGCGGTCCGCGGCGAGGCCCCCAAGTTGCGCACCTGGATCAAGGAGGTGAAGGAGTCGATGAACGAGCTGGAAATCGACGCCGCCTTCGCCGATCGCAGCGTGAACGAGGGTTTCTCCGGTGGCGAGAAGAAGCGCCACGAGATCCTGCAGCTGGGTCTGCTCAAGCCGAAGATCGCCATCCTGGACGAGACCGACTCCGGCCTGGACGTCGACGCGCTGCGCATCGTGTCCGAGGGTGTCAACCGCTACAAGGAGCGCGAGCACGGTGGCATCCTGCTGATCACGCACTACACCCGCATCCTGCGCTACATCCAGCCCGAATTCGTGCACGTATTCGTCGGCGGCCGCATCGTCGCCGAGGGCGGCGCCGAACTGGCCGAAGAACTCGATGCGAACGGCTATGTCCGTTTTACTCAGGGCTCACCCACCCCGTCGGCTGCGCCGACTGCCGTCCCCCAGTCCGCTACCGCTGGAGCCTGATATGACCGCCACGGTCCGTACCCTCGACGTCGCCCGGATCCGGGCCGACTTCCCGATCCTGAGCCGGACGGTTCGGGACGGGAAGCCGTTGGTGTACCTGGACTCCGGCGCGACCTCGCAACGTCCCCTCGCCGTGCTCGACGCGGAACGCGAGTTCCTCACCGAGCGCAATTCGGCCGTACACCGCGGTGCGCACCAATTGGCCGAGGAGGCCACCGACGCATATGAGGGCGCACGCGCCGATATCGGCCGATTCGTCGGTGCGGACGCGGACGAGATCGTCTTCACCAAGAACGCGACCGAATCGCTGAATCTGGTGACGTACGCCTTTTCCGATGATCGCTTCCCGTACCACGTCGGTCCGGGCGACGAGATCGTCATCACCGAGCTCGAGCATCACGCGAATCTCGTTCCGTGGCAGGAGCTTGCGCGCCGGACCGGCGCGACCCTGAAGTGGTACGGCATCACCGATGACGGCCGGATCGATCTCGATTCGTTCGAATTGTCGACCGCCACCAAGGTTGTCGCGTTCACACATCAGTCGAATGTGACCGGCGCGGTCAGCGACGTCGCCGAAATGGTCCGCCGGGCGAAGGAAGTCGGCGCGCTGACGGTGCTCGACGCCTGCCAGTCGGTGCCGCATATGCCGGTGAACTTCCATGAACTCGATGTCGACTTCGCCGCATTCTCCGGGCACAAGATGCTCGGACCGTCCGGTGTCGGCGTGCTCTACGGGCGGCGGGCGCTGCTCGAGCAGACCCCGCCGTTCATCACCGGCGGTTCGATGATCGAGACCGTCACGATGGAGGGCAGCACCTACGCGCCGCCGCCGCAGCGGTTCGAGGCCGGTGTGCCGATGACCTCACAGGTGGTCGGATTGGGTGCGGCCGTACGGTATCTCGAGCAGATCGGCATGGAAGCCGTTGCGGCACACGAGCACGCGCTCACCGGTGCGGCATTGGATGGACTCGCGGCGATCGCGGGCGTGCGGATCATCGGACCGACCGAGAATATCGGTCGCGGCGGCGCGGTGTCGTTCGTGGTCGAGGGCATTCACGCCCATGACGTCGGGCAGATTCTCGACGACGAGGGCGTGGCCGTTCGGGTGGGCCACCACTGCGCCTGGCCGCTGATGCGGCGTCTCGGCATTCCGGCCACCGCCCGTGCCTCATTCGCGGTGTACAACACCCTCGATGAGGTAGACCAGCTGGTAGCCGCCGTGCGGAAGGCCCAGAGCTTCTTCGGAGTTGCATAAGACATGCGCATGGAGCAGATGTACCAGGAAGTGATCCTGGATCACTACAAGCACCCGCACCACCGCGGGCTGCGGGAGCCGTTCGGTGCCGAGGTGCACCACGTCAACCCGACCTGCGGTGACGAGGTGACCTTGCGTGTCCAGCTCGACGGCAATGGTGATGTCGCCGACGTGTCCTATGACGGTCAAGGCTGTTCGATCAGTCAGGCCGCCACCTCGATCCTCACCGATCAGGTGATCGGACTGCCGGTGCAGCAGGCGTTGAAGGTGGTCGACTCGTACAACGAGATGATCTCCAGCCGCGGCACCGTCGAGGGCGATGAGGACATGATCGGCGACGGCATCGCGCTGAGCGGCGTGTCCAAGTACCCGGCGCGGGTCAAATGCGCACTGCTCGGCTGGCTGGCTTTCAAGGATGCGGTGATCCGGATAACCTCCGCGGAGGAGGCCAAGCGGATCATGGGCAGCGACATCTCCACGAATGGGAAATCGTCATGAGTGAGACACCAGTCACCGAAACGACCGAGCAGGTCGAGCTTTCGGCCGAGGACATCAAGCAGCTGGAGGACATCGAGGAGGCGATGCGCGACGTCGTCGACCCCGAACTCGGCATCAATGTCGTCGACCTCGGCCTGGTCTACGGCATGAGCGTCGACCAGGACAATATCGCCACCCTCGATATGACCCTCACCTCGGCGGCCTGCCCCCTGACCGATGTCATCGAGGACCAGTCACGCAATGCTTTGGTCCGCTCCGGCCTGGTCGAAGACCTCAAGATCAACTGGGTCTGGATGCCCCCGTGGGGCCCCGACAAGATCACCGAGGACGGTCGCGAACAGCTCCGCGCCTTGGGCTTCACGGTCTAGTACCGCGTATACGCCTGCGGCGACAGGCCTATCGCGCGCACGATGACGAGCCACGCACTGAGCACAGTGCGTGGCTCGTGTCGATCAGCACTGCTGTTGGAATGGGAAGCAGTGCGCCGCAGGTGACTCGGTCGGGGCCGGTAGTTGTGGCAGCACCGCCGGTTCGGTGCTCGATTCCGGGCGGGGCTCGACGACAGTCGGTTTCGGGTGCACACCTTCGGAAATAAGTAACCAGGTCGTGGCGACAACCACCCCGATCACCACCGCTGTCGCGAGCAGTTGCGGCAGGCCCGCGATGAGCCTCGTCCCCTTGGCGGCCACGGTGGCAACACAGGCGCGCATAGCGGACGCCAGCCGAGGAGTCGAAGCCTGATGCGTACGCTGCGCGGCGGGTGCGCTGACCGGCCGCAACGATCGCAGAGGTCGTGGCTCGGTCATCATCGGTGGTTGCGCTCGAACCGCCGATGAACGCGGTGGCTCGTGCTCCGATACCGGTTGCGCGTCGACCATCGCCGAAGGCTGGGCCGGTGCTGTCGACAATGATCGCGGCTCAATGTCTGACAGCGACCCCGATCCGGTCGCGGTCCAATGCCGCGGCCCTTCCGCAGATCGAGGTTCCGGCCCAGTCGGCGCCGAAGGCTGAAGGCTCGCCTTCGACAGCTGTGGTGCCGCCGTTGCCACAAAATTCGGTGGGGTCGGCAGCCAGTTCCGCAGGCGCGGCTCTCGGTGTGGACGACCTCGACGGTCGAGGTCGCGGTGAGACGGAGGCACATCCGCCAACCCGTCGGGTTCGATCCACGACGACCAACGGTCGGTGAATGCCGACGACAACTGCGGTGCCGGCGGTGCCTGCATCGCCTCCGGATGATCCACCGGCTGCGGTTCCGGCGGCACGGATACCTGGGCGTGTGCGTCCATATCGGTACCGGCCTCGGGCCGCGATGGTGCCACGCTTTCCGACACTTCCTCCTCGATGTCGGCCGGCAGCCATGGCGGGTATGGAGTCCTGGTGGGTGACATGTTCGACGACATGCGAGTGTCGTCGGACAGTTCCACGGCGCCCAGCGCGGACGACGCATGGGCCTGCACCAGCACCCTCGATGCGGGAGGTTCGGGTCGTCTGGTTTGTGACGGAAATCCTTCGACCACAAGCTCTTCGATGGTGACCGCATCCGCAAGGCCGAGCTCGCCGAGCAGTTCGTACGCCTGCTCCGCGGTCCAGATCAGCTTGCGGTTCGCCGTTCGCAGGAACCAGGCTCGCAGCTGCGCCGACGAGCCGAGGACGACAGTACCGCCGGGCTTTCGCGATTCGATGTCCAGTGTGATGGTCGCGTCTCGGGGCGGCACGACCACGATGAGCCGGTCGACCAAGGCGTCCGGGTGCTGCCTGCGCACCAGCTGGCTCAGCAGATACGCATCATTGGTCACCTGGCCGAATGGATCACTGTCCCGGCGGGAAACCGGCTCCCCATCGAATCCGGAAAGCTGCCAGTGCCCGTCGGCCCGCACCGACAGTACCCCGCCGGTCACCTCGGCGGTGATCTCCTGGACTTCGATCACGACTACAGCCCGCGGAGTAATGACCACCACGTCCAGCTGCCGTGTCGTGCCACCTGGGTCGCCATCGGGTATCGGATACCCCGAAACAGCAAGCCCCACAATGACGTATTGACCGTTCCAAGTGCGCATCCAATCGAGCACACACTGTTCGGGTCGTTGCGTCTCCCGTTCGTTGACAACCAGCATCGAGGTCACCCTCCCTCTTGCCTGCACAGTCGACCCCACAACGGTATTCATCGCATACATCGCGCGAAAATGCGAAAGGCACTCGAAGAGCAGGGTTTTGGCAGCAAAAGGTGTCGCTGTGTCGGCGCGTCGGCAGGCGGAGTGTCGGCGGCGCCCTCATCGCCCACCGGCGAGATCGATGAAGGTTCCGGTGACGTAGGTCGCTCGCTCGGACAGTAGCCAGGTGATAGCTTCGGCTACCTCTTCCGGGCGGCCGCCGCGTCGCATCGAGAGGGTGGTGTCGCTGCCGCCGCGGGGTTGTGCACCATCCGCGGCGAGAGGTGCCGTGGCGCTGGGGGATCCTCGACCAACGGTTGCCCAGCTCTGGCGATACAAAGATTTGGACATTTCGGATCGGAACGGTCAGGATGTCGATCCGAAGCTATTTCGGAACTGGGGAGCGCAAGACATGTCACTATCGTCCAAGGCTGCCATGGGTCTGGTGGCCGCGTCCGCGGGTGCATTCGTTGCCGGGGCCGGTGCCGCACAGGCGGACGAGGGCCTCTACGGCTCGCTGGCAATTTCGGTCTCATCACGCGGCGACGCGACGCTTGGATGGGCGTACAACTACTCGAACTGGGCGGATTCGGATCGCGCCGCGGTGCAGCAGTGCGGACTGTCCAGCTGTCATGTCATCGTGCAGTTCGCCAATGCGTGCGCGGCCGTGGCCCGCAACGGCGATGATCACTTGGGCTGGGCCTGGGCGCCGACTCGGGCCGAGGCCGAGCAGCAGGCGATCGCCAATGCCGGGCCGACCGCACCGCCGCCACTGCTGAACTTCGGCAGCTCGGCGCCGCGCGAACCGCGCATCGTCGATTCACAGTGCACCGCGAACGCGGGCTGACGGAAACCCGAGTGTGCTCTCGACGTGATCCGGGTCGTCGGCACACTCGGTTGTCGCCGCAGCGAGGGTTCAGCGGCGCAGCACCTTTCGGGCAATGATATTGCCCAGGAATTGAATCCCCTGCACGCCGACGATAATGATCAGCGTGGCGACCAGGGTGACCTGCCAGTCGAAGCGCTGATATCCGTAGACCAGCGCGAAATCCCCGAGCCCACCGCCGCCGACCGTGCCGGCCATGGCGGACATATCGACGATGGCGATCACCACGAAGGTGTAGCCGAGCACCAACGGCCCCAACGCTTCCGGGATCAGCAGCGTCAAAATGATCCGCAGCGGTCCGGCGCCGACGGCCCTGGCCGCTTCGATGACGCCCGGATCCACCGTGACCAGATTCTGTTCCACGATGCGGGCGATGCCGAACGACGCCGCCACGATCATGACGAAGGCCGCCGCCTCCGTGCCGATGGTCGTCCCGACCACTTCCAGGGTGACCGGACCGAGTGCCGCGAGCAGAATGATGAACGGAATCGGCCGGACCACATTGACCAGCACATTGAGCAGCACATTGATCGGCGTATTCGCCAGCAGCCCGCCCTTGCGGGTGGTGTAGAGGGCGGTGCCGAGGAACAGCCCGATCAATCCGCCGACGACGAAGGTGAGCAGCACCAGATAGATGGTGGTGCCGATGGCCTCGGTCAATACCGGTCGGAGTTTTTCCCAATCCGTATGCACGGCTCCCTTTCAGCCGATGCAGATCGTTTCGAGCGATCTGCACGCAGTCGCTAGCGGTGATCGAGTTCCTCGATCACCTTGTCCACATCGTCGTCCGGACCTTGCAGGGCCAGCGTCATGCTGCCGAATGTCTTGTCCTGCAACGTACTCACCCCGCCGTACACCACCTCGAACCCGATACCGGCATGCGCGGCCGCGGCCAGTGCCGCACCGATCCCACGCTTGTCATCGATATCCACGGTGACCAACCGCCCACCGTGCAGCTCACCGAGCCGTCGCAATTCCTCGGCATCGGGCCGATTGTGTAGCACAGTCTCGACGAACGACTGCGTCGGTGCCGCCCGCGGGGTCGCGAAAACCTCGAAGGTGCTGGCCAATTCCACGATCCTGCCCTCGGCGAGCACCGCGACCCGATCGGCCACCGCACGGATCACATCCATCTCGTGCGTGATCACCACAATGGTGACGCCGAGTTCGCGATTGATCTTCCGTAACAGCCGCAGCACCTCACCGGTGGTCTCCGGATCCAGCGCCGAGGTCGATTCGTCGGCGAGCAGCAGCGACGGCGAGGTCGCCAGTGCTCGTGCGATGCCGATCCGTTGCTGCTGACCGCCCGAGAGCTGATCCGGATAGCTGCGAGCCTTATCGGCGAGCCCGACGAACTCCAGCAGCTCCCGGACCCGTGCCTTGCGCTCCGCACGCTTCCAGCCCGCGACCTTCAGCGGATACTCGATATTGCCTGCGGCCGTGCGCGATCGGAACAGGTTGAACTGTTGGAACACCATGCCGATATCTCGGCGGATGCGGCGCACCTCGGCCTCCCGCACACCTGTGATGGGCGTGCCGGAGACCTCGATGGTGCCGGTGGTCGGCTTCTCCAGTGCGTTGATCAGCCGGACCAGTGTGCTCTTGCCCGCGCCGGAATAGCCGATCACACCGAAGATTTCGCCCTGTTCGATGCGCAGGTCGATACTGTCGAGCGCCACCTGTTTATCCGCGCCCTTGCCGAAAACCTTGGTGACCGAGCGGAATTCGACGGCAGGGATCGTCTGCTCGCTCACTTGCCGTCTTTGATGGTCTGCTGCACCCTGGCCAGGATCTGCTCCAGCTCGGGACCGCTGCGCCGCACTTCGACCGCGGTGTTCTTGGTGACCTCGGCATGCGCCTGCTGCACCTGCGGATCGTGCCAGAGCTGGGCCACCTTCTGATAGAGCTCGCTGTTCTTGTCCTCGGCCCTGGACACCACGACATTGATGTACGGCTCGGCAGCCGGATTCTTCGGATCATCCTTGTAGAGTGCCGAATTGGGGTCGATGCCGGAGCGATCGAGGAAGGTGTTGTTGATGATCGATCCGTCGACCGAGGCCAGTGAGAGCGCGGTCTGCGCGGCGTCGACCGGGGTCACCTTGACCTTGGACGCGCCCTTATCGATATCGGCAGGCGTCGGTGCCTTGCTGTCGCCGGCGAGCTTCAGCAAACCGGCAGCTTGCAACACGAACAGTGCTCGCGCCTGATTGGTCGGATCGTTCGGAATCGCGATCTCGGCACCCTGCGGCAGATCTGTGAGCGACTTGTGCTTCTTGGAGTAGAGCCCGAGCGGCACGATGTAGGTCGAGGCGATCGGCGTCAGGGTGTCATTGTTGGCGACGTTGTAGGCGCCGAGGAACTGCAGATGCTGGAACAGATCGAGATCAATCTGTTTTTGCGACAGTGCCAGATTCGGCTGCTTGTAATCGGAGAAGTTGGTGATCCGTAGCGTGATGCCCTGCGCCTTCGCCTTCTCCTCGAAGACGTCCCAGGCATGGTCCTTGTCGGTGGTGCCGATGCGCACTACGTTGGCGGAGGAAGCCTTGTCGTCGTTGCCGCACGCCGTCAGGGTGAGGGCGGTGGTGGCTACCAGGACCGGGATCGCCAGTACCCGATGGAATTTCACTCGTGCTCCCGAATGCTTGTCGCAATATGAACCCGGTAATCCAAGCGATGCGCCCAGGGCGGGGACAACGGTTTGGATTGGCCTGAGCGAAACCCTGGCAACTAGTTGGACGAGCGTCTAGGTTGCCTGCAATGCGATTGTTGCGCCGTGTTCTGGTGATCCCCTTGCTTCTCGCCCTGGCCGCCGGTGGGGTCGCCTGTGGTCGGGAGCACCATGAGGATGTCGTGCGCATCGGTGTGAACGACATCTCGCTGCCGCATTGGGATGTATACAAGAACAAGGCCGCCGAACAAGGCATCACGGTCGAATTCGTCAACTTCACCGACTACAACCAGCCGAATCCGGCACTGGCACAAGGGCGGATCGATCTCAACAAGTTCCAGCATGTGCGGTATCTGGCCAACTACAACGTTCGCAATAGCGACAGCCTGGTACCGATCGGCGCGACCGAGATCTACCCGCTCACGCTGTACTCGCGCAAGCACAAGTCGGTGGCGGAGATTCCCGAAGGCGGCCAGATCACCCTGAGCAACAACCCCGCCAACCAGGTCCGCCCGCTGCTCGGCCTGGCCGCCGCCGGGCTGGTCGTGCTGAAGGGCGGTGCGAGCTGGGATTCGAAGATCGAGGATGTGGACACCGACGCGTCCAGGGTGACATTGAAGACCATCGATCCGACGCTGACCGCGCAGTCCTTGGACAGTGTCGACGCGGCGTTCGTCGATGACACCTTCGCCCGCCCCGCCGGGCTCACCAAGAACGAGACCATCTTCACCGACGATCCGGAACGCCCGGAACTGAAGCAGTACATCAATGTCTTCGCCGCCCGCGCCGAAGACAGGGACAACTCGAAGCTGCTCGCGCTGGTGCAGCTCTACCACGATCCCGAGGTCGAGGCGGCCATCCGCGCGGAGGCCGGATTCCAGGGCATCTTCAAGACGAATGACGCGGCGGACCTGCAAGCGACACTGGCCGAGTTGGAGACCAAGTTCCGCAAATGAGTGGTGCGGTCACTCCGCGAGGCGTTCGGTGCTTGCCGCCGCGACGACGCGTGCTGCTTCGCGGGTGGCATTGGTATTGGGTTGTAGGGCGCGGGAACCAGCGAGTTTTGTGCGCAGGTGCTCGGCGACGGTGATCGGGGCGTACTTACTGCCCGCGCCGACGCAGGACGGGAGCGTTTCGATGACAGCGTCCGGATTGCCGTCGTGGAAAAAGGCCGCGCTGCGCCGTCGTCGGATAGTGCCGTCGGTGATCGGCGGCATGACGCGGTGCAGGGTGGACAGCCAACGTTCGTTGGTCCAGCGCGCCATGACGTCACCTAGGTTGACCAGCAGCGCATTGTCGGCGGGCTGCACATCGTGCCAGCGGTTGTCGGAGCCGACGACCTGGAGGCCGGGGGCCTGATCCGCCCACAGGACGGTGACGATGCCGTAGTCGGTGTGTTCGCCCATGCCGGTGAGTTCGCCGTCCAGATCCACGCTGCCCGGTGGCAGTGCGTAGTTGTTCATCCGCAGGACGTCGAGCGAATGGTCGGTGAACTCGGTGAAGTAGCCCGACGGCAGTTCGAGGGCGTCGGCGAAGATGGTGGTGAGGGTGCGCGCGATCCGTGCCGCATGCGCGAAGTAGGTTTCCACGGGTGCGCGGAAGCCGGGAACCTCTGTCGGCCAGAGGTTTTCGGCATAATCCTGCGCCGGCAACTCGACCTCCGGATAGGCGGCCGCCGATATGCCCACATTGAATGCCTCGAAGTAATCGTTCATGCGGGTGGCGTATGCGACGCCGAGGCTCAGGCTGAGGCTTTCGCTCTGCGGCGGGGAATAGCCGCGATTGATCTCGGGCGGGGTGCGATAGGCCCGTTTGGTCGCCGGATCGAGGTCGAAGAAGCTGTCGAGTGCGGACGCGAAGTCATCGAGCACCGGCTGTGGAATGGCGTGGCCGGTGATCTGCATGAAGCCGACGGTGCTTGCGGCGATGTCGATTTCGCGGGCGACGGTCCGACGCTCGGCCGTGGAGCCATCGCCTACATAGCACGAGATATCGATGACCGGAACTCGGAATTCCACGGCGGTGTCCTTCCCCTCGGCAACTCCTCGGCGCTGTCCTCACCTCTGCGACACACTTGATGATATGCGTTCCCGAGCCAGCGGAGCGCGGTGTCGGCGCGCCATCGATGATCAGCACGGCGCTGGGCGTCACCCGGGCTGCCGCCCGCGCCCGAATCGGAGCGGGTGCGGATCGTGCGTGCCGACGAAGACGCGTTGATTCCGGTCGCCGACCGGCCCCGATGTCGCCGTCGGCCAGGCGCTGCATATGCGGCCGAACATAGCAGACACGAGGTCATCGCAAACCGCATCGACCCGGTCGCGCATCGGTGAGTGGTTCGAATCGACCGGTGTGAGCAGCGTGAACGGCATCTCCGGTGCGATCGAGCTGGAGACCGGCGGTCATCGCCCTTCCGTCCTGATTGCGCTGTGCGATTCGCCAGCGCGCGCGGGCCGCAGCGGCGATGATTTGCGGGTGGATGACATCACGTATCGGGACACCCGGCTCGCGCTGCACGCGGTGGGGGAGTTGTTGATCGCGGGCCCACAATATCGGCGGTTCGGGACCATCCGACTACGGGTGGTGCACGGTGGTTTCGGCGGTGCGCAGTGGCCGGTGTCGGTGGTCGGCACAGATCTGGTGTGGCCGGAGGGCCGGGTCGCGCTCGTGGGCACCTTCGACAAGGTCGCCGCCGCCGCGGGCTTCGAACCCGAGGCACCGGCCAATGTCTACGCCGACACCACCGGAGTCGACCCCGGCGACCAGTTCGCTATCGACCCGGCGGCGGCAAAGCTCGTCGCGGACTGGTTCGCACTCGGCGATTCGATGCTGCGCTGTACCGCGCCCGACGTCATACCGGTGCTGTGGCCTGAGCATTTCGATCTGTCCAGCACCGTCAATGAGGTCAATTACGGTGTGTCACCGGGAGATTCGGCACATCCGGGTCCATACGCCTATGTCGGCCCGTGGACGCCGCGCACCGGCGAATTCTGGAATGCCCCGTTCGGCGCGCTGCGCCCGCGCGAGGAGGTGAACAGCGCCGCCGCTCTGCTCGACTTCTTCGAGGAGGGAAAAGCGCGGGCTGCCGAGTCCTGAGCCGCCTGCGTCTCGGCGGTCCTCTCGGTGACCAGCGCCGTCGTGATCGTCATCGCATTCCCCAAAGACCGCATCGCACTACTCAGCGAGTGAATGCAAGTAGGCGCTGGTCGCCGGATCCGCAGGGAAGTAGGACTCGATGGCGATCTCATCGAGCGTCACATCGAAGGCTGCGCCGAACCGCATGATCGTATTGAACAGCGACAGCGGGGTGCCGCGATGATCGAGCTGAATCGGCAGTGCGACTTCGGACGGATCTACCTGCGGAAAAACGTCTTCCGATGCGAACGCACTCAATTCCGCATGCAGGACGGCCAATTCGGGATCCCCGGACAGCGCTGCCTGCCGCGCGAGCCGAGGCAGCAGGAAACCACGCACCTGTTCGATATTCCGCACGCGCGGTGCGAACCCGTTGGGATGCAGACCGATTCGCATCATGTTGATCGGTGGCTGGAGCAACTCCGCGGCGACCCCTTCGAAGAACACACCGGCCGCGGCGTTGGCGAACAAGAGATTCCACTGTCGATCGATGGCCAGCGCGGGAAACGGTTCATGGGCGTCGAGTACTCGCCGGATCGCGGCGCGCGCCTGCGCAAGATCCGGATCGTCGAGCGCGCGATGCCGGTACGTCGGGGCGTATCCGGCGGCTACCAGCAGTCGATTGCGTTCGCGCAGCGGGATGTCCAGATGGTCGGCGAACCGCTCGACCATCGCCGGGCTCGGAATGGTGCGCCCGGTCTCCACGAAGCTCACATGCCGGGTCGAAATACCCGACTGGACGGACAAGTCGAGCTGGCTGAGCCTGCGCCGCAGCCGCCACTCGCGCAGCAGCGCCCCGACGGGACGTTCACTATCCACCCGGCCAGTATCACCACACCGTGCGGGGCGCCACCATTACATGCCTGGTAATCGACAGGCTTACCATCTGCTTGCGACGGTTACCGGCATGACGAACAACCTGGCAACCCGCAATAAGGATCTCCTACTGCACGGCCTCGCCGAGTTCGGTAAGGGCAATATCGAGGTACTGCGAAACCTGTTGCACGAGAACTTCATCGAGCACAGTCCGGGCAATCCGTCCGGCCGTGACGCCTTCATCGAGTTCACCGCGAGCGCACCGGTGGCCACCGCCCGACTGGACATCAAACGGGTCATCACCGATGCCGAATACGCCGTCGTGCACTACCACATGATCACGTCCGAGGATGCCCGCGGCGTGGCGGTGGTGGATATCTGGCGACTTGTCGACGGCGTGATCACCGAGCACTGGGATGTGGTACAGCCGGTGCCCGACGCCGACCAGCTCCCGCACGGCATGTTCTGATCCGGGCTAGCGGGCGCCCCGCTCCGGCCAGTCGGCCGCGGCGGATCAGCGCCCGCTCGGTGCCGGGCGGCACCGCGGTCAGCGCCTCGTCGGTGGCATCCAGTTCGGGCTCATTCGGATTCGGACCGACGAACATCGTCACCGATGTCACGGGGACGAACCATCGAGCGTCATCAGTGCCGCCGAGGCGGTATTGCGCTCCCGGAGTACGCGGGTTCTCGGGTCATGCGCCCTTGCGGGCGGTCGCCTTCTTCGCGGTCTTCTTGGCGGCGGTCTTCTTGGCCGCTGCCTTGGTTGCCTTCTCGGCCGGCGCCGCCTTGGCCTTGGGCTCGGCGGCCGCCTTGCCGGAACTCTCCGCGGCCCGCCGTCCACTGGCCTCCAGGCTGCGTTGCAGTGCGGCCACCAGGTCGACGACCTCGGCATCCATCGCGGCGGGCGCCTCCTCGGGCTGGGTGACGACCTTCCCGGTGCCGCTGGCGATGGCGTCGTCGAGCACCTTCTTCAGTTCGATCTGGTACTCGTCGGTGAATTGGTCGGGATCGAAATCGTCGGACATGGTCTCGACCAGCGTCTCGGCCATCTTGATCTCCTGCGGCTTCGGCTCGGCGACACCGTCGAGGGATTCGAAATCGACGGAACGGACCTCGTCGGGCCACAGCAGCGTCTGCAGCACCAGCACGCCGTCGCGCACCCGCAACGCCGAGAGCCTGGTCTTCTGCCGGAGCGTGAAATGTACGAGCGCGGTCCGATCGATGCGCTCGAGCGTGGTCGCCAGCAGGACGTAGGCCTTGGGAGTATTCGAGTCGGGTTCCAGGTAGTAGCTCTTCTCGAACAGAATCGGGTCGATCTGGTCGTTCGGTACGAACTGCAGCACCGGTATCTCGTGCTTCTCGGCGGCGGGCAGCTTCGAGAAGTCCTCGTCGGTCAGGATGACCTTATCGCCCTCGGGTGATTCATAAGCCTTATCGATATCGGCGTACTGCACGGACTTGCCACAGACCGTGCAGACACGGTCGTACTTGATCCGGCCACCGTCCTTGGCATGCACCTGGTGGAACCGAATGTCGTGGTCCTCGGTGGCGGTGTACACCTTGACAGGGACGTTTACCAGCCCGAACGCAATCGAGCCCTTCCAGATAGCTCGTGCCATCACTCCATCATGGACGAACCGATTCGAATAGGCGAGCGAATCGGAATCCCGAGTGTCGCGGTCGCGACGCGCCGACGCAGCGGTGCCGGCAGGGTGGCGAAGAGGGTGCGCATGGCGGCGACGGTGCCGCCGAGATCGGTGCGACCCGAAAGATAGGCCCGTTGCAGATGCGGCGGCAGGGTGAAAAAGGTATCGAAGAAGACGGGAAGGTCGGCGGGCGGCAGTGCGAGCAGCGCACGCAGGCCCGCCGACCGCAAGGTGTGTACCACTCGCGCCTGGGCGGGCCATGCCGATGCATCGAGGGCGACAGTGTCGGCGGCGGCGAGTGCGGCGGTGACGCTGTACCCCGTTGCAGGATGGGTGAATGCGCCCGCCGCGCCGAACCGTCGTGGTCCGGGGCGGCCGCCCTGCACCGGGAACCGCACACGTTCGACCTGTTCACTCCCGGTGAGTTCGATTCCGCGCGAACGCAACCGGTAGTGCAGGCGCTCGCGCAGCACGGTGGTATCCAAGGCGGGACGTCCGGCGAGGCAGGTTTCCTCCAGCAGCATCGTCTCCGCACTCAGGGGCACCGCGTACAGAAACGACCGTGGCGCATCGGGTTCCGTGCCGTTGTCGGCGCGCCAGTCCATGAAGAGGGGGGCGATGTCGGTGTCGCTTGGCACGACCACGCCGTACGCGGTTTGCTCGGCGCGTCCAGGGGCGCGGGGAATTCCTCGTGCGTCGATAACACGTTCGGCACTGAATTTTGTTTCCGAAGCCAAAGTCACAGTGTTGTGCCGAATTTCGACAACGCGATCGGCAACTATTTGTGCGCCATCGAGATTCAGCGAATCGCGCAGCGCCGTGGAATCGAAGACGACATAGGTTCGGTCGAGTCGATGCGGCCGTGTACCCCAGGCGGTCGGATGCGTAACGGTGGTGGCGATGACTGACGGATCCAGCCACCGCGGCAACTCGTCGTACCACCCCGCATACGTCGCCGACCAGCGCCGACTCGGCGCGGGATCGATTGCGGTGACCGACATTCCGTGCGCGAGACAGCGGTGCGTGAGTGCGCGACCGGCGGGTCCGAGTCCGCAGACGATGAGGTCCGCGGTCATCGCATCTCCCAGGCGGAACGCGGATGTCGGTGTGGCACAGCGAGTTCGGTGGTGTCCAGGGTGGGCCCCTCGTGGTCGGCGCGGTTCGTCGGTCGTGCGGAGCTTACTGCCGGGCGGTCGGGGCACCGTTGCGCTGTGATAGTTCACGGATATCGACGGTGACATTCTTCATAATGTGATCATGTCAGATCTCGATTTTCCAGCAACGATGTGACTCGCCAGTAGCACGGTTGTGTCGGCGGGCTGGTGACAATGTGCGGTGCGCCGTATGCTCGGCATTGTCGGACGGATTGCCCAGGGTCGGGTAATCCGGATCCCGAATGCCGAAATCAGTGTTGATTTCGGAACTCCCTGTTCCCCTTGTCTCCTGGAACGGAATTCCCGCATGTCTGCCCGCGGCCATTGTCGTGCCAGCCGGGAAGTTCGTGCTGCCCGTCTCTGTCGAAAGGTCCGCTACGGTGAATTCTTCCCGATTACGCGCCCTTGGAGCCGCCCTTCCGGCCGGCGAATACACCACTTCGGAAGTTCTGAGTCGGATGACGAGCGGCGGCGAATTCGACGTCGAGCGAATTACCGGCATCGGTCATCGCCATATGGTCGACCGCACCATCGAGGACACCATCACCCTCGGCACGCGGGCTGCTCGAGATGCCCTGGCGAAGTCCGGCTTGCAAGCCGCCGACCTGGATATCGTCATCTGCGGCGGCACCACGGTGCACGACGGATTCCGCATGGTCTTCGAACCGTCGGCCGCCCAGGAGATCGCCCGGCGCATCGGCGCGGTCAATGCCTCCGGTTATGACGTGGCGAATGCCTGCGGCGGCACCATGACCGGAATCTATCTGCTGGACAATCTGATTCGCGCGGGTGTGGTGCGCAATGGCATGGTCGTCACGCCCGAGGTGATCTCGCCGGTGACCGAAGGCGCGCTGGCCGAGGCCATCGATGCGCGCGATCCACAGTTCGCCGCGCTGACTCTCGCGGATGCGGCGGTCGCGGTCATTCTGGATCCCGCGGTCGACGCGGCGGATGTGCTGCACTATGTCGATCTGACGACCTGCGCCGAGTACTCGCCATTGTGTATCGCGAAGCCGAGCGATGCCAGCGAGAACATGATCATGTTGACCGATAATCTCACCATGCAAGCCGCGCCACGCCGGGAAACATGGGCGAAATTCCACAGCGATATCCTCGCCAAGCGCGGCACCACATTCGCCGACGAGAAGTTCGACTTCATCGTGTTCCATCAGCTCGGCGTGGGTTTCACCGAGAAGCTCGCCGAATCCGGCAGCAAGATTCATGGCACCGACATGCCGCCACGGCTTGCCACCGTCGAAAAGTATGGCAACACCGGAGCAAGTACGCATTTCCTGGTGCTACACGACTACATTTCCCGAGGCGAGATCCCCAAGGGGGCGAAGATCTGTTTCGTGCCCACCGCCTCGGGAATGGTCTTCGGTGTTCTTTCGGCAACTATCAGCGCATTGGTGGGATGAAATGACGTTCATTATCGGGCGGTCCGCCGTCAGCGCCGACCCCACCCTGGGTTCCATCGACCACGCCGTGCGGGCGGCCGGGGAGTGTCTCGCGGGGGCGGGTGTCGAGCCGAACGATATCGATGTGCTGATCAATGTCGGCGTCTACCGCGACAGCAATATCGTCGAACCGTCCAATGCCGCCCTGATCCAGAAGGAATTGGGGATGCACCTGGACTACCAGGTCGGCTCCGCGCGGGCGGGTTTCTCGCTCGATCTGCGCAATGGGGCCTGCGGCGTGCTCAACGCATTGCAGGCCGCGGGCGCGCTGCTGGAGAACGGCACGGTCGAGCGGGTGCTGATCGTCGGCAGCGATGCCCATCCCGGCGGTATCGCACACGCACCGGCCGACTTCCGCTATGCCGCGGTCGGCGCCGCATTGCTGGTGGCCAAGGGTATCGATGCGGGCACCGGCTTCGATCGCGTGCACATCCCGGCACCATTGCCGCGCGCGGCCGGCACCCATCCCGGTGTCGCCGGCTACCTCGATCTGAAGGCGATGGGTAACGACGGCCAACGTTCGATCACCGTCGATGTCGCCGACGACTACGCCGAATTGGTCGGCGGCGCGGCATTCGCCGCGGTGCGCTCATATCTCGCCGGACGCCCGGAGAGGCAGCGCGTGCTGGTCACCAATAGTCCGGTGCCCGACTTCGCAGCGACCCTGGCGAGCGAATTCGGTTTCGCCCGGATACATCAGGCCGCGACCGGCGACCTGGACGCGGGCAGTTCCGGCTTGATCATCGGTTACCACCAGTTGCTCGAGGCGGGTGAACTGTCTGCCGGTGACGAATTGCTCTTGGTCGCCGCGGGATCCGGTCCGATCGCGGGCTGCGTGAACTACACCGTTCCCGCCGGCGGTGCGGGGTGAGCCAGGAGCCCGCAGATCTCAGCGCACTGCTGGAGCACCGGATCCGGCAGCGCGCCGACCTGCCCGCCATCAGCTATCCGACGGTCGCGCATCCCGAACGCGCCGAGCGCGCGACAGATCTCGCCTTCGCGGTGCTGACCTTCGCCGAACTCGGCGCGCGGGTCGAAGCCTATGCCGCGGCATTCGAACGGATCGGAATCACCAAGGGCGTCAAGACCATTGTCATGATCGAGCCCGATCCCGATCTGTTCGCGGTGATCTTCGCGCTGTTCCGGGTCGGTGCGGTACCGGTGGTGGTGGATCCGGGCATGGGCGTACGGCGCATGCTGCATTGTTTCCGCAGTGTCGGTGCGGAGGCGTTCATCGGCATACCGCTGGCGCATCTGGTGCGGTTGGCGGCGCGGCGCACCTTCGGTTCGGTGCACGTGCATGTGACCGCCGGACGCTCGTTCTGGGGTGGGCACACTTTGCTCGCGATGCGCCGGACGCCCGGTGCGGTCGCACCCGAAATCGCGCATGCGCCCGACGATCTGCTGATGATCGCCTTCACCACCGGCAGTACCGGACCGGCCAAGGGGGTGGAGTTCACCAGGGCCGGATTCGCCGCCTCGCTGCGGGTCATCGAGCAGTTGCACGGCCGACCAACAGGTTTCGTCTCGCTCACCTCGGTACCGCTGTTCGGCATCTTCGATCTGCTCCACGGCGCGCACGTGGTGCTCGGTCCGGTCGATCCGGTGCGGGTGTCCAAGGTCGATCCGGCGCTGCTCAGCGATGTCGTCCGAAGTTTCCAGGCCACCGATATCACCGCATCGCCCGCGCTGCTCGGTCCGCTCGGCGACTATCTGACGTGCACCGGAACCACGCTGCCGAGCCTGGTTCGGGTCATCTCGATGGGTGCCCCCGCGAACCTGGCGGCGCTGGCGGGTGTTCGGGCCGCGCTCGGCGAGTCGGCCCGCGTCTTCACCACCTACGGTGCGACCGAGGCATTGCCGCTGACCACCCTCGAATGGTCTGAACTCGACGAAACCCGCAAGCAGACCGCCGAGGGCGCGGGTACCTGCGTGGGCCGCCCGGTCGCGGAATCCGGCAGCACTGGGTCCACGAACGAGACACGGGTGCGGATCATCGCCATCTCCGATGACGAAATCCCCACCTGGCACGGCGATCTCGTGCTGGCACCGGGACAGATCGGCGAAATCGTCGCCACCGGTGCCCAAGTCAGCACCGCCTATCACCGCAACCCGGCCGCCGATGCGCGCAACAAGATCGACGAGACCGGCCCCGACGGCACCGTGCGCCGCTGGCATCGCGTCGGCGATCTGGCCTGGCAGGACGACTCCGGTCGACTGTGGTTCTGCGGCCGCGCGGCACAGCGGGTCCGGGCCGCGGCCGGTGACCTGTTCACCGTCCAGTGCGAGCAGATCTTCAACACCCACCCGGATGTGCACCGCACCGCACTCGTCGGTGTCGGCGCACCGGGCGCGCAGATCCCGGTGCTGTGCTTCGAACTACGGTCCGGGGTAGCGGAATCCGAGATCCCCCGGGTACAGCGGGAGCTGTGGTCGATTGCGCGCGAGCGCGAATTCACCAGGTCCATCAAGGTATTCCGCGCTCATCCCGGATTCCCGGTCGACATCCGGCACAACGCCAAGATCGGGCGCGAGGAATTGGCCGTCTGGGCCGGAAAGGGTATGGCGCCATGATGGCATTGGTCACCGGGGCATCCGGATTCCTCGGCAGCCATATCGTCGATGCCGCGGTGGCGGCGGGCGACGAGGTGCGTGCTGTCGTCCGGCCGTCGAGCGATCTCGGTTACCTGTCGACGGTGCCCGAACTCGAAACGGTGGCAGGCGATCTCGGCGACTACGAGTCGCTGGTCACTGCGTGCAAGGGCGTCGATGTCGTCTATCACAGCGCGGGGCTGGTCGCCGAGGTCGGCAGCCAGGCGCAGTTCTGGGAGGCCAATGTCGAGGGCACCCGGCGGCTGCTGCGGGCAGCGCGGGAGGCTGGTGTCGGCAGGTTCGTCTTCGTCAGCAGTCCCTCGGTGGCGACCTCCTATGACACCGACCGCTTCGGCATCGATGAGTCCGAACCGTATGTGACCGCTCCGAAGAGCCTTTACGTGGCGACCAAGGCCGCCGCCGAACAGCTCGTCCTGGCCACCGACACCACGGATTTCGTGACCTGCGCGCTGCGGCCGCGAATGATCTGGGGACCGCGGTCCTGCGGCTGGATGACGCTGCTGCTGCGGAAGTTGAAGTCCGGCAAGCTGCCCGACCTCTCCGGTGGCAAGAACGTCATCGTCTCGATCACCTACTGCGAGCACGCCGCGCAGGCCTGTCTGCAGGCGGCGCGCTCGGATCAGGTCGCGGGCAACGCCTACTTCCTCGCCGATCCCGAGGATGTCGACCTGTGGAAGTTCGTCGAGGATCTCGCCGTCGCCCTGGACCTGACGCCACCCACTCGCGGCATCCCCAAACCGGTATTCGACGCCGCCATAGCGGTTTTCGACACGATATGGCGGGTGCCCGCGATCAAAGAGCGGTACGCGCCACCGCTGTCCAGCTGGACCACCGCGGCACTGACCGTTTCGAGTACCTACGACACCGGCGCCGCCACCCGGGATTTCGGCTACGCGCCGACCGTCTCACTGGCCGACGGACTGGCGGCCTATGTCGATTGGGTCGAACAGATCGGCGGTGTCGACGCCGTCATCGCCCGCGGATGACTACCGGAAACCCTCGATCGAGCGCGCGAAAGTCGATCCACGCCTAGGAGACTCCCATGATGACCGCCCGGCTCGCCAGCCGCCCGACCGGCACCGCCGCGGTGCCGACCGCTCCGGGAGCCCTGCCTCTCATCGGACATTCACACCGCCTCGCCCGCAGGCCCTACCGCTTCCTGCAGACGCTGTCGGAACTCGGCCCCGTGGTGCGGGTGAAGATTCCGGGATACGACACCTATGTGGTCACCGAACCGGACCTGATCCGCGAGGCCTTCGTCGGCCTGTCCGATCAGGGTTCGATGATCGATCGCGCGCAGGCACTGCTCGGTGCTGGCGTCACAGTGCTTTCGGGTCCGCAGCACAAACGGGAACGCCGGATGATCGCCCCGGCCTTCGCCCGCGGCCGCATCGCCCGGTACGCCACCGTGATGACGCGTCTGGGCGCGGCACAGGCCGATGCCTGGCGCGACGGTCAAATGGTGGTCGTCGACACGGAGATGCACGACCTCGCGCTGCGCACGGTCGCGGGGGCGCTGTTCAGCGGCGACCTGGGCGCGGAGACCGGCGCGGAAATCCACCAGCTGCTGACACCGGTCATGACGCTGCTCGCCCGCCGCGTCACCCGCCCGGCCTGGATCGACAGGCTGCCACTGCCCAGCAACCGCCGCTTCGACCACCTCGTCGCCGGTATGCAGTCGGCGACCAGCAAGATCATCGCCGCCTATCGCGCTGATCTGGCCGCCGATCCGGATCTGGATCACGGCGACCTGCTGGATACCCTGATCAAGGCTCGCGATGAGGACGGTATCGCACTCACCGACGCCCAGGTGCACGACGAGCTGATCAACTTCCTCGTCGGCGGCACCGAGGCCACCGGCATGACGCTGTCCTGGGTATTCCACGAGCTGGGCCGAAATCCCGAGCTGGAGGCCGCTTTCCATGCGGAGATCGATGCGGTGCTGGGCGGTCGCCCAGCCGAATTCGCCGATCTCGGTCGGCTCGATCTGACCAAGCGAATCGTCACCGAAACCCTGCGCATGTACTCGCCGTGGCTGACCGTCCGCGATGTTCCGGCGAACTATGAACTCGGTGGCAGGGCATTGCCGGCGGGGGCCATGTTGCTCGTCTGTCCCGTTGCGGTACACCGGGATCCGGCGGTCTTCCCGGATCCCGACAGATTCGACCCGGATCGTTGGCTGCCCGCGGCAATGGATTCCCGGCCCAAGGGCGCGTACCTGCCGTTCGGTATGGGCACCCGGCAGTGTCCGGGAAATGTGTTCTCGCTCACCGAGGTTGCCCTGCAGGTTGCTACGATCGGCGGGCGCTGGCGCCTGCGCCCGATGCCCGGTATCGCGGTGCAAGAGACGGTGATCGGCGCCCTGGTACACCCGAAGTATCTGCCGATGCGAGTGGTGGCCAGGCGGGTGCAAGCCGGGCATGTCGCGGATTCGCCGGACAGCGATCGCGGCGCGGCTTAACGAGTGATGAGGGTGTGGCAGTGTTCGAACTGACCAAGCTGACCATTTCGAGCGACCTGCAAGCGGTCGCCACGCGGGGGAGCAAATGGATTCTCGGCATTTTCGTCGGCCTGGCGCTGCTCATGGGAATACTCAGCTCGACGTTATTCGACAGGGTGCAGGGCGGCGGTTACAGCGATCCCGGCGGCGAGGCCAGCCGGGCCACCGAGATTCTGCGCGATACCTTCGGTCAGGCGCCGCCGAACTTCGTGCTGCTGGTGCACAGCGACACCTCGGTCGACGATCCCGAATCGGCAATGGCCGCGGTGAAACTGGCGCTGAAGCTGAAGGATGAACCGGGTGTCGCGGGTGTCATGTCCTACTGGATGGACTCCGCGCCCGCGCTGCGCAGTGCCGACGGCAAGTCGGGGCTGATCGTCGCGAGCATTCTCGGCGCGGAGGGTGCGGTCGACCAGCAGGTCGGCGGCCTGGCGGATCGCTATGGCGGCACGCACGGCCCGGTGCAGGTGCGCGTCGGCGGTTACGCGATGTTGTTGCACGAGACGGTGCAGCAGAGTGAGAAAGACGCCGTACTCGGCGAATCCATCGCCTTCCCGATCACCCTGATCGCCCTGCTGTTCGTATTCGGTGGTCTGGTGGCGGCCAGCCTGCCGCTGGTCGTCGCCGCAGTGACCGTGATGATCTCCATGGGCGCGCTGTGGCTGATCACCCTGGTCACCGATCTCGCCGCGACCGCGACGAATGTGGCAACGCTGCTCGGCCTCGGCCTCGCGATCGACTACAGCCTGCTGATCGTCAGCCGCTACCGCGACGAACTGGCCGCGGGCACCGCGACCGGTCCGGCCGTCGCCGCGACCATGCGTTCGGCGGGTCGCACCGTGGCCTTCTCGGCGGTCACCGTCGCGGTAGCACTGTCGGGCCTGCTGTTCTTCCCACTGCTCGCGGTGCGTTCCATGGGCTATGCCGGTCTGATCGTCGCAGCGATCGCCGCGACGGTATCGCTGACCGTGCTGCCCGCGATCCTGCTGCTGCTCGGCAGCCGCATCGATCGCGGCCAACTCGGCTGGTTCTTCCGTCCGCAACGTCCGGCACCCGGTGAGGGCTTCTGGCATCGGCTCGCGGTATTCGTGATGCGCAAGCCGGTGCCCATCGGGCTGGCGGTCGCGGCCTTCCTGCTGCTGCTCGGGACGCCATTCCTCGGCGTGAAACTCGGCTTCCCGGATGAGCGGGCATTGCCGGAGTCGATGAACAACCGGCAGATCACCGAGACCATCCAGCGTGAGTTCGCCGCCACCGACACCAACGGCCTGTTCGTCGTACTGCCCGACGGCAAATCCGGATTGGACGCCTACGCCAGGAAACTTTCCGAGGTCGACAATGTCCGTCGCGTGGACACCGCCAGCGGCAGCTACGCACACGGCGGGCAGCTCGCCTCGGCCATGGCACAGCATGCGCGCTTCGAAACCAAGGATGCCGCATACCTTTCGGTGACACCGGATACCAGCGATCCGGCGGTGCTGGATCGGGTCGCCGAGGAGTTGCGCGCGGTGCCCGCCCCCGCACAGCGGTTGGTCGGCGGTATCGCGGCCGCGAGCGCCGATTCCCTCGATGCGGTGACTTCGGCGCTGCCCGTGGCGCTGGCCTATGTCGTGATCGTCATGCTGGTCGTGCTGTTCCTGCTGACCGGCAGCGTGGTGCTGCCGTTGGTCGCGATCGTGCTCAGCGCCCTCAGCCTCACGGCGACCTTCGGCGCGCTTGTCTGGATCTTCCAGGACGGGCACCTGTCCGGCCTGCTCGATTTCACCGTGACCGGCGATCTGCCGCCGACCGTGCCGGTCATGCTCTTCGGTGTCGCCTTCGGTCTGGCCATGGACTATCAGGTGTTCCTGCTGTCCCGGATCCTCGAAGAGTATGAACGCACCGGCAAGAACGAATCCGCCGTTGCCCACGGACTGGAGAAGATCGGCCGGATCGTCACCGCCGCAGCGGTCCTGATTTCCTTGGTGTTCTTGGGATTTCTGGCCTCGGATATCACCTTCATGAAGTCCTTCGGCATCGGCCTGCCGCTGGCGGTACTGGTCGATGCGACCCTGATCCGCGGCTTCCTGCTGCCCGCGGTGATGAAACTGCTCGGCGACTGGAACTGGTGGGCGCCCGGCCCGCTCGAAAAGCTGCACGAGCGTTTCGGATTCGACGAAGGGCCGGCCGCGCCGCCCCTGCCCGATCCGAACGATCTGCGCCAGCCCGCCAGGGTGTAGCAGGGCCGATGGCCGTGCGTTATTCGCCGCACGGCGCCATCAGTTCGGTTGGGACGGTTCAGATTCCGCCGGTCGACAGCAATCCGCCGTCGACGCGGATCGTCTCACCGGTGATCCACTTGGCCTCATCCGAGACCAGGAATCCGATCAGCTGCGCCACATCCTCCGGCGTACCGAGTCGCTTCATCGGATACACGCTCGCGGCCCGCTCCTCATCCGCCGAGTACAGCGCATCGGCGAACTTCGTCTTGACGACGCCCGGCGCCACCGCGTTCACCCGGATATTCGGGCCCAGCTGCCAGGCCAGTTCGTCGGTGAGCCGGATCAGCGCGGCCTTGGACGCGCCGTACGCGGCGATCACGCCGGTCGAACGCAGGCCCGCGACACTGGCCACATTCACCACCGCGCCGCCGTGCTCGCGCATCCACGCCTTGTAGGCCTCCTGCACGTACCCGAGTGCGGCGACGACATTGACGTCGAAGATCTTGCGCACCGCCTCGAGATCGGCATCCATGAGTGAGCCGTAGACCGGATTGATACCGGTGTTGTTGATCAGGATGTCCAGCGAGCCGAATTCCGAGAGCACCCGACCCACCGCGGCGGCCCGGCTCTCCGGATCACCCGAATTGCCCGCCAGCGCGCTGACCTCGCCCCGATGGCCGAGCGCCCGCAACTCTGCGGCGGCCTCCTCGAGCGGTTCCGGCTTGCGGGCGGTGATCAGCACATTGGCACCTCGGCGCAGCAGTTCCGCCGCGACGGCCTTACCGATGCCGCGGCTGGCTCCGGAAACGAGTGCGCTCTTGCCCAACAGATCGGTCGTCATGTGATGGCACGCTACCGCTGTTGAAATCCGCCGAGTGGACCCGGTCGGTTTTGCACGATTTCGACCGGCAGTGACTGTTCCCACCGGCGGGGACCCAATGGCCAGAGCATGGCGCCTAGCTGCGATTAAGCTTCCGGAGAGGTATTGACGGAAGGTGGGATATGGCGGTCGACACATCGCTGCCGTCGCGCCCGGACGCATCTATCCTCAACGCCTGCATCAGCCATACGGAGGCAGTGCTGGCGAAGTTGGTGAAGGGGGTGGGCGACGGCTCGGCGAAGTCGATTACGGTCAAGGGTCTGGAGGGCCTGGGGGAGTCGCAGCTGAAGGAGGGCGATCTCGTCTCGAAGTACCACGCCCAACAAAGCGAGGCCACGAAATATCGAGAAGATCTGAACACGTTGGATACGAAGATCGTCGGTATCGCGGGTATGGCGCAGAAGTCGGCCGATCTGGCGAATACGATCTACACCGAAGTCGAGACACTGGTGGGCACCGTCAAAGGGATCATCGCCAGTGTGCCGGTGCAGGACGTCAAGTCGCAGGACGTCGGTCTGCAGATGAGAGCGGTAGACAGCATTGACAAGGCCGTCACCACGACGGCGGACCACGTGTCGGAAGCGTACGAGGAGATGAACGAACACGCCGGTGGCGTGGACGACCCGGCCCCGGCGAATAACAACTACTCCCCGTCGGGCGGGAGCTATCCCATCTCATCGGGCGGTGGGGGCGGCGGCAACTACTCCGGCACCAAGAGTCCGTATACCGAACCGGTCACTGCTACGACGAGCAGTAGCGGGCACAACAAACTCAGTGATGACCAGCTCAGGTACTACATCGGGAAGGCGCTGGACGCTCTGGGGATCAAGGATCCGGAAGCCCGCGCGAGGTGGACCGAGGGGTATATGACGCTGATCGAGCGCGAATCGGGTGGCGATGCGGGCGCCATCAACAATTGGGACTCGAATGCCGCCGCCGGACACGCCTCGCAGGGCCTGACCCAGACCATCCCAGGCACATTTTCGAGCTATCACGTCGCCGGAACGTCGAAAAATATCACCGATCCAACGGCTAATATCGCGGCCAGCATGAACTACGTGATGCACCGCTACGGCGTAAATGCGGATGGCTCCAATCTGGCGAGAGAGGTCGATCAGGCCAATCCGCGCGCGGCCGCCAAGGGCTACTGAGGCGCCGGCATCCGTATCCGGTCGGCCACGCGGACCCCACGAAATCGCAGGTCGGTGCCGAAGCGCAGCTCCGGAGAGTTAGCGCGGTCACACCTGGTTCGCGGGGTGTCGGAAGCACTTCTGGAGCCGGGTAAAATCGGTGGTTCTTGTGTGTCTTCGCGTCGCACAATCGAGCGGCAACCGATCAGCACCACGTACCCGTAGGAGAAGCCTGTGATCACCGCGACGGACCTGGAGGTCCGGGCCGGAGTCCGCACTCTGCTGTCGGCCCCTGGGCCTGCGCTGCGGGTGCAGGCCGGCGACCGGATCGGACTGGTCGGACGCAATGGCGCGGGCAAGACCACCACGCTGCGCATTCTGGCGGGGGAGGGGGAGCCCTACGCCGGAAAGATTTTGCGCTCCAGCGACATCGGCTATCTCCCGCAGGACCCGCGCGAGGGCGATCTCGACGTGCTCGCCCGCGATCGTGTGCTCTCCGCGCGCGGCCTGGACACCCTGCTGCGCGATATGGAGAAGCAGCAGGCGCTGATGGCCGAGGTGGCCGATGATGCCGAACGCGAGAAGGCAGTGCGCAAATACGGTCGGCTCGAGGAGCGTTTCTCGGCGCTCGGCGGTTATGTGGCCGAGAGCGAGGCTGCGCGCATCTGCAATAGCCTCGGCCTGCCCGATCGGGTACTCAACCAGGCGCTGCGCACGCTCTCCGGTGGTCAGCGCCGCCGAATCGAGTTGGCACGCATCCTGTTCGCCGCCTCCGACGGCAGCGGCGGACGTTCGGATACCATTCTGCTGCTCGACGAGCCGACCAACCATCTCGACGCCGACTCGATCACCTGGTTGCGTGGCTTCCTGCAGAACCACGATGGCGGCCTGATCGTGATCAGCCACGATGTCGAACTGCTCGGCGATGTGGTGAACAAGGTCTGGTTCCTGGACGCGGTGCGCGGTGAGGCCGACGTCTACAACATGGGCTGGCAGAAATACCTGGACGCGCGTGCGACCGACGAACAGCGCCGCCGCCGTGAACGCGCCAATGCCGAGAAGAAGGCGAGCGCTCTGCGCGCTCAGGCCGCCAAACTCGGTGCCAAGGCCACGAAAGCCACTGCGGCACAGAACATGGCCAAGCGCGCGGATCGCTTGATGGCCGAACTCGACGAGGTGCGGGTGGCCGACAAGGTCGCGCGGATCAAATTCCCCGAACCCGCCGCCTGCGGTAAGACGCCGCTGATGGCCGAGAACTTGACCAAGGTCTACGGCTCGCTGGAGATCTTCACCGGCGTCGATCTGGCCATCGACCGCGGCAGCCGCGTCGTCGTACTGGGCCTCAACGGTGCGGGTAAGACCACGTTGCTGCGCCTGCTGGCCGGGGTGGAGACGCCGACGGCGGGCGGTCTGGTGCCCGGTTACGGGCTCAAGATCGGCTATTTCGCCCAGGAGCACGACACCCTCGACGATCAGGCCACGGTATGGGAGAACATTCGCCACGCCGCACCGGATGCGGGGGAGCAGGAGCTGCGTGGTCTGCTGGGTGCGTTCATGTTCTCCGGACCGCAGCTGGAGCAGCCCGCAGGCACCCTCTCCGGTGGCGAGAAGACCCGTCTCGCGCTGGCCGGGCTGGTTTCCTCGGCCGCCAATGTACTGCTGCTGGACGAGCCGACCAATAACCTGGACCCGATCTCGCGCGAACAGGTCCTCGACGCGCTGCGCACCTATGCGGGTGCGGTCGTCCTGGTCACCCACGACCCGGGCGCGGCCGAGGCGCTGTCACCGGAACGGGTGATCCTGCTGCCGGACGGCCAGGAAGACCACTGGTCGGCGGAGTATTTGGAACTGATTCAGCTGGCCTGATCCGGGGCCATCCGGCCGGAGTTTCGTTGCGGGCGGTGGGTTTTCACTTCGCCGGGATCGGGTCGCCGGTGATATTCATCACAAACACCCGTTGATCACAGCTTCGCGAGTGTCTAGCCTGGAAAGACGCGGCTCGGCGACTCGGAGGAAGCCATGAGCGACAGGCCCACACAAGTCAAGGCCACACTGGGTAAGGGCACACGCGTCACGGGGAAATCACGAGACCGTTTGCAAACCCAGCTGAAGAAGCAGTACGAGGCGGGTGCCAGTATTCGATCGCTGGCCCGGTCCACCGGCCGCTCCTATGGCTTCATCCACAACGTGCTGGTGGAGTCGCACGTGCAGCTCCGCAGCCGCGGCGGTGCGAACCGCCGCAAGAGCCAGTAGCGTTCGCGGATCTGAACCCGGTGCCGGTGCCTGGATTTCGCCGACACCGAGCGGGATCGAGCGCGCTAATAGCCAGGCACCGCGCCGTCGCCGTTGACCAGCAGGTTGGCGAGGCTGCGGAACATCGGCAGGCCCGTCTTGATCTCCAGATACGCGAACTGGCCCTGGGGGTTGACCTCGAGGAAGTAATACTCGCCGTCGAGACCGAGGCGCAGATCCAGTACGCCGAAGCTCAGCCCGAGTGCCCCCATCAGCGTGGCCAGGGACTTGCTGACCGAGGCGGGCAGATGTTCGGGTGCGAAGTCGACGGTGGTGTCCAGCCGGGAATCGACCCGGCCGACCCCGGACTGCGAGTCGATGCGCACCGCCCACTCGACGCCGTCCATCCACACCACCCGCAGATCGCATTGCGCCTCGACGTAGTCCTGGAAGGTGGTCGGTGCGGAGCGGATGCCCGCCAGGCGGCCGAAGTCGGCCTTGGTGATGATTCGGGTCTCCGCGAATTCGGCGCGTCCGGTGCCGGTTCGCTTGTAAACCACCGAGCCCGAACGCGATTCGACAAAGCTGCGCGCCTCGTCCGGATCGTTGGTGATGAGTGTTTCCGGGATCACGAAACCGGCTCGGCGCGCCGTCTCCAACTGGACGATCTTGCGGCTCGCGGTGCGATCGGCGCCGGGGTCGTTGACCCAGTATGCCGGTATCGACCACAGCAGGCCCTGGATGAACCCGTCGCATTCGGCTTGCCGGTAGGCATCATCCGAGGCACGCACACCGGCCGGAACCTGCGCGGGATGCGGTCTGCGCCACCAAACCGAGCGGACATCGTCGAGTCCGATCACATGGGAGAGCGCACGCGCGGTGCCGCGCCGATCGAGCCGGAAACTTCCGGATTCGCGCGGGAAGTCGCGTAGGTCGAGCTGAATCGGGCTGAGCCCGTGGTGTTCTCGCAACGTCGCCGCCATCGCGGAGCCGTGCAGATCATCGGATTCGGAGACGATGAGGACCGAACCTGTCCGGCGCGCCGCCATGCACAGTCCCGTTCAGTCGAGACTGTCGCAGTTGATGCCGTCGTCGCTTGTCGCGAGCGATTTGGTCTGGCAGTAGGTGAAGGTCGCTCCGCTGGTGCCAGGGCAATCGGCGAGCTGCAGGCTGTCGGCCCAGGTTGCGGTGAGTTGTTGCAGCGCTTCATCTCCCAGTGCCGCGGAGGGTTCCGCCGCCAGCGTCATCGGCCGGTCGACGAGGTCGATGCGCAGGCGGCGGGTGAAATCGGCGGTGGCACCGGGGCGGATATCCATCAGCACCGGACGGCCGTCGCGCTCGGTGGTCGCGTCGTCGGTCCGGTCGAGGACCCGCAGCACATCGTCGCGGCGGAAGGTCCACGTTCCTTCGGTCACTCGGACCGTGAAATCGCGTTCCGACTCGGCCACCAGCAGTCCCTGCAACGCGGGGACGCGGTCACCCGACGGCCCGGTACCGGGGAGGTGGATTGCGTCGGTCATGGTGAGCTCTCCGATCTGCTCGCGATTTGCCGGGACCCCCGAGCGGGAACTGGATCATATCGCGCAAGCGGTCTCGCACGGTTCGGATCGGGAGATTTCACCGCCGCTGGCAAACTGGTTTTCGGCTCGGGATGCCCTTGCGCCGAAAGATTTTCGGTACGAGCCCGTATAGGCTCCGGCAATCTTTGGGCTACTTCTGAACGGTTCGGTACGGTCGGTATTGCCCGGGATTGGCGGCTGTGCATTCTGGTGGTACGGATGTGCCCGGTGTGGTTCAGAGTCCGAGCAGATGCGGTTGTTCGGCGAGGGTGCGCAGGCGTGCGCCAGGATCGGCGACCAGTTTGCGTGCGGTGAGATCCATGATGCCGAGTATGCCCGCGACCTCTGCTGCGACAGTACCGTCGAGCTTGCGGATCTCCTGGCGGATTCGGAAGATCGCACCGCCGTCCCACTGGAATTCGCAGGTGACCGCGACCTCGTCGCCGCCGCGCAATTCGCGCCGATATTTGACGGTGGTTTCCAGCACGACCGGTCCGATACCGCCGGAGATGAGCTTGTCGCCGCCGATTCCGGCCGCCCGCAGCAGTTCCCAGCGGGCGTGCTCGGCGTACTGCAGATATACGGCCTGATTGAGATGGCCGAGCGTATCGAGTTCATAGCCGCGGACGACGACGGGAACGTTGAAGCTCATGGTCGGTCGAACTCTCGTGCGCGCGAGGATTGTTCCCGTTTCGCCTGACGTCTGCGCCACATTCGGTGGCTGGCGCGCATATCCCGTCGTCATTCATCCGCATCCGTCATTCCGAGGTGGTTGTCACCGCCGGTTCGCATTGCGCTCGGCCCACCATTCGGGTGAGTCCACGAACCAGTTGTCGTACTCCTCCTGCGATGCCGCCAGATCTTCGAAGGTGGCCTCGCCCTTGGTCAACCGGTCGAGCAGTCGAAAGTAGCCGAAGCGCTCCACCGCGGGCATGAGGGCGATCAGGATCCGCGCGGAGCTGTCCGGGCTGGCGCCGAAGGCATGCGGCATGAGCTTGGGTACCACGATCGACCCGCCCGCTCCCACGGTGACGATTTTGTCCCCGGCCAGGACCTGCAGCTCGCCGTCGGCGACGTAGAACAGCTCGTCGGACTTGGTGTGGTAATGCGGTGCCGCGCCGTCGGCACCCTTGTCCATGTTGACCTCCAGGTGGCTGACCGCGCCGCCCGCCTCATTCGAGTCGATGAGCAGGCGCATGGTGACCGAGGGGGTCACCAGAGTCTCGGCATCCTGCGGCTGGCGGATGGCGAAGGTGCGGTCGGTGGTGGCGTTCATGATGTCCACTCCAGATGATTCGATGATTGATAATTCGCTACCGAACTATATACCAGCGAATAGAATCTTGTCCATGGGTGAGTTCGAACAGGATCCGGTGGATGCAATCGTCGAGCAATGGCGCCGGGAGCGGCCGGACCTCGAGTTGGAGGCGATGGGGCTGATCGGCCGAATGGGCCGGCTGCTCGTGGTCGCGCAGCGGGATATCGAGGCGGTCTTCATCGCGCACGGGCTGCAGCGCGGAGAGTTCGATGTGCTTGCCGCACTGCGTCGTTCGGGAGCGCCGTTCGAGTTGAACCCGTCGGTGCTCGCCGACACGCTGATGCTGTCGCGTGCGGGAATGACCGGCCGGCTCGACCGTCTGGAATCGGCGGGTCTGGTCCGGCGCATCGCGGACGCGGAGGATCGCCGCGCCATCCGGGTCGCGCTTACCGAGGCGGGGCGCACGCTGATCGATGAGGTCGTCACCGCGCATACCGAGAACGAAACCCGCATGTTGTCGGTGCTCTCGGCGCAGGACCGCCGCGACCTCGACCGGATTGCGAGGGTACTGCTCGGCAGCCTAGAGGGCCGGGCGAAATGAGGTAGTTCGCTACTCGTGTGCCGGTGCGGTCATCGGGGCACGCTGAAGTGATGATCGACATCATCACCCTCCGCGGCACGGGTGAACCGCGGAATACCAATGGGACGCCCGCCGGCATGCTGCGCGATGTCACGAAACTGCTCGATCCGGACCGCTTCACCGCCTTCGAGCCGGATTGGCCCGCCGCGGTGGGGCCGAGCCCGGATCTGTGGGGCCCTTCGTTGGATACCTCGATTCGGCTCGGTGTCGCCGCGGGTGTCAAGGCGATTCAGGACTCGCCGAATGTCTGCGGGCTGCTGAGCTATTCGCTCGGAAGTATCTGCGCGAGCAAGATCCTGGAGGGGGTGCGGTCTGGTAAGTACAAGAACACCGACGGCTCGCCCCTGGAAATCGCCTTCACCGTCAATATCGCCAATCCGCTGCGCAAACGCGGCCAGTCGGTCGGCAATCTCTGTCCGGCAACGACTTACGGGCTGCACGGTGAACGCGGCGCCTGGCCCGCGCTCGATGTCAAGGAGTACGCGAATCCAGGCGATATCATCACCGCGTCGCCGGGCGACTCGCCGCTGCGGGTCATCGATATCGGCATCTCGCCGTTCTCGTTCGTCGAGGGTGCCCGCATCGGCAATGTGGCCCCGCTGATCTTCGCCGAGCTGCTGCGTTTCCTGATGAACGATCCGATCGCCAATCTCGATCGCTATGCGACCGCGGTCAACGGTGTCATCGGCTATCTGACGCCGTGGCCGGATGGCCAGCATGTGCTGTACTCCGGACACAACATGCCCGGCACGAATGTCCTGTGGACGACCCATGCCGCCAACTATCTGAACGCCAACTACTGAGCCGCCAGGGGCGGATTTCGTACCCGAAGTCCGGGAATTCCGGACGGGTGTGCTTATTTCGGTGGCTACCTGCGTTGTTGGGCGCAGTAGCGTGCGTCACAGTCCCTAATTCGCTGAAAAGATGCGGTGTACTCGGGTGGTCCCGTCGTAGAGTCTGAATTCGCTGATGCGTCATCGGGTTTCGGTCGAGGGGTCATGGAGGCGTCCGTGACCTCCCCCGACGGCGGGGAGGCGACAGGTCGTCCCCTTCGTCGGCCTGTACCCGCGCCGTCGGCCAGCCACGGCGCGGTCTCGGATAGTCGACGCCGCCGGGGACGGGTCCACCATCATCCCCACTTTCCCGGTGGCGTCGTACTCGCGGTATTCCGGCTCAATCACCCTGCGCGGCAGCGGAAATGGGCTGCCATTCGCGCCAGAGCGCCAAGCGGGATTCGTAGTCCGAGGTGGCGATGGTCAGCGGGACCTCGCCGAGGAAGATCCGCAGCGGCGGCTCGGGCGCGTCGACGACCGCGAGGATGGCGGCGCGAGTGGCCGCCGGATCGCCTTGGCGCACCGCCGCACGCTGGGCGGCCCGAGCGGCCCTGACCGCATCGTAGGCAGGGAGCGGGGTGGCGTGCCGCGACGAGGGGCCGGCCCAGTCGGTACCGAATCCGCCCGGTTCGATCAGGGTGACGTGGATGCCGAAGGGTGCGACCTCCCGGGCCAGCGCCTGGGAGAAACCTTCCAGGGCCCACTTCGACGCGTGGTACGCGCCGAGGTTCTGGAAGGCGGAGATGCCGCCGATGCTCGATACCTGGATGAGGTGGCCGCTGTCCTGGGCCCGCAAGATCGGCAGGGCCGCCTGGGTGACCCACAGCGCGCCGAAGACATTGGTTTCCAATTGCGCGCGGAACTCGTCCTCGCTGAGTTCCTCGATCATGCCGAACTGGCCGTAGCCGGCATTGTTGATCACGATATCGAGGCGCCCGAATCGTTCGGCCGCCTGCTGCACCGCGGCGAAATCGCCGTCTCGGTCGGTGACGTCGAGGTGCAGCGGCAGGAAGGTATCCGGATATTTGGCGACGAGATCGTCGAGTGTGGTCGTATCGCGTGCCGTGCCGGCCACCCGATCGCCGCGCTCCAGTGCGGCGAGCGCCCATTCACGGCCGAATCCTCGTGAGACTCCGGTGATGAACCATACTTTGCTCATGCACCCCAAGTTAGTGACTTGGAGTGCACTCCAAGCAAGTAGCTAATGTGGGTGCAGCGTAACCGGCAGCGCCGAGGGCGACAGGACGAAGTCTCGATTGGAGGCGCGCACCACGTAGTCCGGGTCCGGCGTCGGGTGCCAGCGGGCCAGCAGCGCCGCGGCGGCGAGGCCGATTTCGATCATGGCGAAGTGGTCGCCGAGGCAGCGCCGACGGCCGACGCCGAAGGAGAGGTTGGCCTTCTTGTCGATATCGGCGGCGCGCTCGGGCGACCAGCGGTCCGGGTCGAAGGATTCCGGGTCGGCGTAGTACCGCTTATTGTGCTGAACGAGATAGGGGGAGAACATGATCGCCGTGCCGTCCGGAACGGTGAGTCCGCCGATAGTGACATCGCCGTCGGCGGTGCCGGCGCTGATCCATGGCCCCCAGAACCGAAGTGTCTCCGCCACAACCTGTTTCAGATAGGGGAGGGCGCCGAGATGATCGGCGCGAACCGGTCCGGCGCCGACGACGGCATCGAGTTCGGCGTACAACCGCTCGGCGATCTGCGGGCGGCGCATGACCTCGTGCCAGAGCCACCCGGTCAGTGATGCCATCGAGCCGACGCCACCGGCCAGCATGAGGATCGCCTCATCGATGATGTGCTCGTCGGACAGGGTCGCACCGGTCTCGCTGTCGGTGTGCCGGATGAGCGCCGAGACCACATCGTTGAAATCCTCGTCACGTCGTCGGTATTCGGCGATCACGGCCCCGATGGCGGTGCGCAGGCGCCGTGCCTTGGTACGCCAGCGCCAGTTCGAAACGAGCCGCAGCCGGCGCACTTGCGGGGGCAGCGCGGTGCGCAGAATGACCTGACTGAGCAGCCACGGCACACTGTCCCGGATCTCGCGGCGGGCGTCATCGCTGAAGTCGGCGGTGAACAGCGTAGAGGAGACCGTGTCGAGGATCAGCCCGTGCGCCTCGTCCATGAGATTCACGCATCCGCCCGAAGGCAGTCCCGCCGACCAGGTTTCGGCGATATCGGCCGCCGATCGCGTGTATTCGGCGAGGCGGCTCTGCCGCAGGGCGGGCGAGATCATGCGCCGCCGCAGCTTGTGTTCCTCGCCGCGCAGCACATTGACGGATCCGCCCGCGACATCCTCGATGGCCTCGCGCAAATCGTCCCGATTGAGTTCGGCATCGCCGAGTCCGACCTCGCGGACAAGATCCGGTGTGGTGAGTAGATATCCGGTCTTCTGGCCGAACCGCAGGCGCACGATCGGGCCCAGATCGGCCAGCGAGGTGACGAAGCCCGGCGCGTCGCGCAGAGCCTGCAGGCTGTGGCCCACCAGCGGCAGCTGGCCGGGCGCGGTCGGCACTTCCGAAAGTGATTGTGGCATAATCAATTCCGGACAGCGCGCGGCGTCGGCGCGAGCCTGTCTATAGACCTCGAGTACGGTCCCGATGTGCTGTGACTGTCGTACCGAATCGCCGTATTTGCCGAGGACCAGGCGCATTTCCGCGAGCACGGTGCGATCGGCGTCGAGTTTCGAGATGGTGTCGGCGATTGCGACGGGGGATGGATCGGCGGTGCGAATGCCGCCACCGGCCGGTACCGATTCGTCGAGATCGGGATCGCAGTAGATGATCGGCAGGCCGACCGCCACCGCCTCCAGCAGGACCATGCCCTGGGTGTCGAAACCGTTGGAGGGGAACAGCAGTGCGTCGCCTTCGGACATGGCGGTGAGACATTCGGCCTGAGTGGCCCTGCCGTGCAGGCGGATTCGGTCGGTGAGTCGATATTCGGCGATGGCGGTGGCCGCCTCGGCCCGCAGGTCGCCGTCGCCGTAGACATCGAGTGTGCAGTCGTCGATGTACCGCACGGCCTCGATCGCGGCGAGCAATCGCTTCTCGGCCGACAGTCGCCCGCACCAGATCAGCCGCAGCGGCGCGTCGGCCGCGCGCTCGACAATCGGTGTACCACCGCTGTTTTCGATGAGCTCGTCATCGACTCCGTTGGAGACCACCCGCAGCGGCCGGGTCAGCCCGTGGGCGAGCAGTTGGTCGGCGAAGTGCCGGGTCGGCGCGATGACCTGATCCGCGGCCTGTGCCTGACCGACGATCGTCCACCAAGCATGGCGCGCCGCACGGCTTTCGGTGCGGTGCGGCATGTGCTGATCGTGCGGTACGTATCGGCCGTGCAGCGCGCGCAGGGCCAGGGCCGCCGGATACGGTGCGGGCGAAGTGTTCTCGATGAACGCGTCGTCGCGGCTCTGGGCGGTGTGGATGAGTGGAATCCGGTGTCGCCGTGCGGCTTTCATACCGGCGATGGCGACGCCGTAGGTAGTGTGGGTGTGCACGAGATCGATCGGGCCGCGTGCGGCGAAGGTGGTGTCGATGAGTTCGGCATTGTGCCTGGTAGGCAGCACGACCGGGAATCCGTTGACCGCCAGACCACCGACGGCAGACAGCGGCACCACATTCGGGACCTCCGCGGCGTCCGGCTGCGGCGCGATGAACAGGGTGACGCGGTGACCCGCGCGTTCGAGTCCACGGCACAGCGCGGCCACCGCTGTCTGGATCCCACCGAGGGTGGCCGGGTGGTAGTCCATGAACATCGCTATGTGCACAATGGCACTGTACTGACACCTCGCCGCCGTGCGGAGCCCTGAATTCAGTGGACTGTCCAGTCGGCGTCAGCAGGGCCCCGACACCGAAAGAACTCCGTGAAAATAGCGATTCCGCTCACCGGAACCCGCGGTGACGTCCAGCCCGTCGTGGCGCTCGGACTCGAGCTGCGCCGCCGCGGCCATGATGTGCTGCTCGGGGCGCCACCGAATCTGGTCGAATTCGCCACGGCCACCGGGCTTGCCGCCGTCGCCTGCGGACCGGACGTGCAGCAGCTCTACAGTTCGGACGCCGGACAGCGCGCGCTGGCGGCGGGCAACACCCTGCGGCTCATGCAATTGGTCGCCCGACAGATGGCCGACTATGCCCAGCAGATGAATCGAGAGGTCATCGACGTTTGTACGGGCGCGGAGCTGATCGTGGCGAGCACCGTGACGGAGGATCGGGCCGGTTCGGTCGCGGAGGCGATGGGGGTTCCGCTGGTCAGCCTGCATTACTTCCCCTGCCGCAGCAATGGCGCGTATCCGTTTCCGGGTGCGCTGCCGCCGCGGTGGCAGCCGCCCGCGGTCGTCAATCGGGTGACGTGGGCCCTCGCGGAGAATCTGCGCCGCGTGGTGTTCATGCGCTATCTCAACGAGCTACGGACGACGCTCGGGCTGCCGAAATCGCGGGCAAGCATTGCCGCGGTGATGGCGCGTGCGCATGTTCCCGAAGTGCAGATCTACGATCCGGCATTGGTTCCCGGATTGCCCGAGCAATGGGATGAACGCAGGCCGTTCACCGGATTTCTGACGCTCGATCACGCCGCCCGCGAGGCCGTCGGTGAGCTGGCGGGCGACCATGCGGGCATTCTGTCGTGGATCGAGGCAGGGGAGCCGCCGGTGTTCTTCGGATTCGGCAGTATGCCCATTCGGGATACGGCCGCGGTGCTGGCGATGGTTGCCGCGGTGTCGGCGCGTTTGGGCGTGCGTGCGTTGGTGAGTGCGGGCTGGAGTGATCTGGATATCGCCGATGCGCAAGCGGGGCCGGATGTGAAGGTGGTCGGTCCGTTCGCGCACGATCTGGTTTTCCCGCATTGTGCCGCCGCGGTGCATCACGGCGGTATCGGGACGCTGTTCGAGAGCCTCCGTGCGGGATTGCCGACGCTGGTCTGCTCGGTGTCGTTCGAACAGCCGATGTGGGGCGGGCAGGTCGAGCGCCTCGGCGTGGGTGCGCATCTGCCGTTCACGCGACTCACCGAGGCTCGGCTCGAACAAGGTATCGCGACGTTGCTGACGCGCGAATGCCGTTCGCGCGCAGCGGAATTCGCGAAGACGCTGACCACCGGGGACGCCGCCGCCCGCACCGCCGACATCATCGAAGCCGCCGCCCGGTGACCGACGTCTTCGCCGACACCCTCGTGATGTTCCGCCGGTGTGTCCGGCACACCCTGCGCAGCCGCGACACCCTGATCATTTCGCTGCTCATGCCGATTCTGGTGATGCTGCTGTTCACCTACGTCTTCGGTGGGGCCATCGATGTCGGCGGGCCCTATCTCGACTATGTGGTGCCCGGAATCATGTTGCTGTGCACGGGTTTCGGCTCATCGATCACCGCGACCGCGGTCTCCACCGATATGACCCGCGGCAGTATCGACCGATTCCGCACCCTGCCGATGTTCCGCCAGGCCGTCCTCGCGGGCCATGTCGCGGAGGGCGTAGTCCGCAATCTCGCGGCCATCGCGATCGCGGTCACGGTAGCGCTGGCACTCGGCTACCGCCCCCAAGCCGGACCACTCGGCTGGCTCGCGGCTCTCGCGATCATCACCCTGTTCGTCACCGCCATCTCCTGGATCGCCGTCGCTCTGGGCCTGGTCGCCAAGAACCCGGAAGCGGCGGGTGGGCTCACCTACGCCATCATGTTCATTCCCTACATCAGCAGCGCCTTCGTCCAGACCACCACGATGCCGGAGTGGCTGCGCGGCTTCGCCGACTACCAACCCGCCACCCCGGTCATCGACACCGTGCGTGGACTTCTCAGCTCCACCGGCGCCGGCCATCACGGCCCGCTCGCCATCCTCTGGTGCGTCATCCTCGCGACCCTCGGATTCGCCAGTGCCAGTGCGGTATTCAGTCGCCTGTCGCGGCGGTAGTGCTGTCGTATTCCGGCTAGCGCATGTCGCGGTGACCGGCGGCCAGTTCGGTCATGACCTTGTCGGCGCCGAACAGGCTTTGGACGCGGTTCGAGAGATTGGGGGCGATCAAGGCGAGACTCGCGCCCAGGCGGACCGGCAGTGGCGCCACGTCCGTCTCGGCGATATTCCGTTCGATGGCGCGGACCACGGCGTTGGCGACGTCCTCCGGGCTTCGGGTGCCGACGCCCCGCGGTACTGCCGCGCCGGATTTGACGAACATGCCCGCGTCCCTGACGAATCCGGGGTAGATCGACGAGACGCCGACGCCGCGCTCGTGCAGATCGGCCCGCAATGCCAGGGCGAAGCCGCGGAGTCCGAATTTCGTGGCGTTGTACATCGCCGCCTTACCGGATGCGGCCTTGCCGGACAGTGAGTTGATGAACACGAGGTGGCCCTTGCCACGATCGGCCATCTGTGCACCGGCGAGGCGGGCCAGCACGATCGGGGCGCGCAGATTGACCTCCAGCGCCCGATCGATCTCCGGCAGCGAATAGTCGAGCAGATCGCCCGAACCGGGTAGTGCGGCGTTGGCGATGACGACATCGAGGTCACCGGCCTCCTCGAGGAGTTTCTCGGCACCGCCGGGTTCGGCGAGGTCCGCGACCACGGCCTGTGCGCCGAACCGGGTCGCGACCTTGTCGAGTTCCTCGGCTCGGCGTCCGGACAGCACCACGCTCGCGCCTCGTGCCGCGACCGCCGCGGCGATCGCGACCCCGATTCCGCCGGTCGCGCCGGTGATCAGTACGCGTGCTCCGTTCAGATCCATGTCGACGATTATTGTCGAGATTCCGCATTTCGCGAGGCATTCGCCGTCGCCCGGTGTCATCGCGCGTGGCGGCTGCCTTCGGCGCTCAGTCCTTGCGACGCACCGAGGCTTCGACCAGATCCAGTACCGCGGAAAGGTTTTCGTTGGTGTGGCCGGACGCGATGCGGGCGATGAGCCCGTCGAGCACCAGGTCCAGATAGCCGAGCAGGACATCGGTTGGCACGTCGTCGCGTAGGGCGCCGGCGGCCTTGCGGCGTTCGAGTCGGGCGAGGGTCGCCGCGGTCAGCTCGGCCGAGCGCTGCGACCAGCCCGCGCGGAACTCCGGATCGGTGCGCAACCGGCGCGCGATCTCCAAACGCGTTCCGAGCCAATTGAATTGCTCGGGATGGGCCAGCATATCGCGCATTACCTGCACGAGGCCCTGGTTGGCCGCGACATCGGCCATGCGATTGGCATCTTCCTGTGCCAGCGCGAGGAACAGGGCGTCCTTATCCCGGAAGTGATGGAAGATCGCGCCACGGGACAGGCCGATGGCTTCCTCCAGGCGGCGCACAGTGGCACCGTCGTACCCGTATTCGGCGAAACAGGCCCGCGCCCCGTCGAGTATCTGACTACGCCGGGCGGCGAGGTGATCGTCACTGACCTTGGGCATCTGGCGGGCTCCTCCAAGCGAAGCGGGCAAGCAATGTGAAGAGGTCCGCGCACCGCACAAATGCGGTGCGCGGACCCACTACAGCACAGTCGATCAGCCGCGAATCATATTGCGCAGCACGTACTGCAGGATGCCACCGTTGCGGTAGTAGTCGGCCTCACCGGGGGTGTCGATCCGGACCACTGCGTCGAAGGTGATCACATCACCGTTCTCCTTGGTGGCGGTGACCTTCAGGGTCTTCGGAGTCGCACCCTCGTTCAGCTTGGTGATGCCTTCGATATCGAAGGTCTCGGTGCCGTCCAGCTTCAGCGAGGCGGCCGACTCACCGGCCGGGAACTGCAGCGGGATGACACCCATACCGATGAGGTTCGAGCGGTGGATGCGCTCGAAGGACTCGGTGATGACGGCCTTCACGCCGAGCAGCGAGGTGCCCTTGGCGGCCCAGTCGCGCGAGGAACCCGAGCCGTACTCCTTACCACCCAGCACGACCAGCGGGATGCCCGCGGTCTGGTAGTTCTGCGAGGCGTCGTAGATGAACGCCTGCGGACCGCCGTCCTGAGTGAAGTCGCGGGTGTAACCGCCGGAGACATCGTCGAGCAGCTGGTTGCGCAGCCGGATGTTGGCGAAGGTGCCGCGGATCATCACCTCGTGGTTACCGCGACGCGAGCCATAGGAGTTGTAGTCCTTGCGCTCGACGCCGTTGGCCTCCAGGTACTGCGCGGCCGGGGTGCCCGGCTTGATGTTGCCCGCGGGGGAGATGTGGTCGGTGGTGACCGAATCGCCCAGCAGCGCGAGGACTCGCGCGCCCCTGATGTCGGTGACCGGCTCCGGAGTCTGCGGCATGCCCTCGAAGTACGGAGGCTTGCGGACGTAGGTCGACTCCTCGGCCCATTCGAAGGTCTTGCCCTCCGGGGTCGGCAGCGAACGCCAGCGCTCGTCACCCTTGAAGACGTCCTTGTAGTCCTCGAGGAACATATCGCGGGAGATGACCCGGTCGATGGTGTCCTGGATTTCCTGCGGCGCGGGCCAGATGTCCTTCAGGAACACCTCGTTGCCGTCGGTGTCCTTGCCGAGCGCGTCGTTCTCGAAGTCGAAGTCCATGGTGCCCGCGAGCGCGTAGGCGATGACCAGCGGCGGAGAGGCCAGGTAGTTCATCTTCACGTCGGGGGAGATGCGGCCCTCGAAGTTGCGGTTACCGGAAAGCACCGCGGTGACGGTCAGGTCGTTGTCGTTGACCGCCTTGGAGATCTCCTCCGGCAGCGGACCGGTGTTGCCGATGCAGGTGGCGCAACCGAACGCGACCAGGTTGAAGCCCAGCTTGTCCAGGTACGGCCACAGGCCGGCCTTCTCGTAGTAGCCGTTGACGACCTGCGAGCCCGGCGCCATCGAGGTCTTCACCCAGGGCTTGCGGGTCAGGCCCTTCTCCACTGCGTTGCGGGCCAGCAGGGCCGCGCCCAGCATGACCGACGGATTGGAGGTGTTGGTGCAGGAGGTGATCGAGGCGACCACGACCGCGCCGTGATCCAGCACGAAGTCGCCGTACTCCTCCGTGGAGACCTTGACCGGCTTGGACGGGCGGCCCACCGCGCCGTTCGCGGCGGACGGCAGCACGGCGTCGTCCTCGGCGAAGGACAGCACCGCCGGATCGCTGGCCGGGAAGGATTCCTCGATGGCCTCGTCCAGGTGGGTGTGCGGGGTCACGGCGGCGGGACCGGTCTCCGCGTCACTGGTGTAGTTGTGGATGTCCTTGCGGAAGGCGGTCTTGCTCTCCGACAACAGGATTCGGTCCTGCGGACGCTTCGGACCGGCGATGGACGGCACCACCGTGCTCAGGTCCAGCTCCAGGTACTCCGAGTAGGCAGGCTCATTGTCGGCGTCGTGCCAGAGGCCCTGCTCCTTGGCGTAGGCCTCGACCAGCGCCACCTGTTCGTCGGTGCGGCCGGTCAGCTTCAGGTAGTCGACGGTCACCTCGTCGATCGGGAAGATCGCCGCGGTCGAACCGAATTCGGGGCTCATATTGCCCAGGGTGGCGCGGTTGGCCAGCGGCACCTCGGAGACGCCCTTGCCGTAGAACTCGACGAACTTGCCGACCACACCGTGCTTGCGCAGCATATCGGTGACGGTGAGCACCACATCGGTGGCGGTCACGCCCGGCTTGATCTCACCGGTCAGCTTGAAACCGACGACACGCGGGATGAGCATGGAGACCGGCTGGCCCAGCATGGCCGCCTCGGCCTCGATGCCGCCGACGCCCCAACCCAATACGCCGAGGCCGTTGACCATGGTGGTGTGCGAGTCGGTGCCGACGCAGGTGTCCGGGTAGGCCTGGCCGTTGCGGACCATGACGACGCGGGCCAGGTGCTCGATATTGACCTGGTGCACGATGCCGGTGCTCGGCGGGACGACCTTGAAATCGTCGAAAGCCGTTTGGCCCCAACGCAGGAACTGGTAGCGCTCACCGTTGCGCTGGTATTCGATGTCGACGTTGCGCTCGAAGGCGTCCTCGCGGCCGAACACGTCGATGATGACGGAGTGGTCGATGACCATTTCGGCGGGGGCGAGCGGGTTGACCTTGTCCGGGTCGCCGCCGAGGGTGGCGACGGCCTCGCGCATGGTGGCCAGGTCGACGATGCAGGGCACGCCGGTGAAGTCCTGCATGATCACCCGCGCCGGGGTGAACTGGATCTCGGTGTTCGGCTGAGCCGACGGATCCCAGCTCGCGATGGCGCGGATGTGATCGGCGGTGATGTTGGCGCCGTCCTCGGTGCGGAGCAGATTCTCCGCGAGGACCTTCAGTGCGTAGGGGAGTTTCTCGGTGCCGGGCACGGCCGAGAGACGGAAGATCTCGTAGGAGTTGCTTCCGACCTCGAGGGTGCCCTTGGCGCCGAAAGTATCGATACTTGTCGTCACGTCAGCTCCACTCGTCTGTGAGGGTGGCCGCGGGCGGGGCTGTGCCCGCGGCCTACATCTTTGGAGGTTCCCAGCGCTGGAACGTACTGGCTCCTCGCGCCTTCGAGCCTAACAGTACGCTTGTCCTGTGAAACGCGCGGGTGCCGTTGGCTGCGCCGTCGGACGGTGGTCCGACACTCCGTCGCGTACTGTGCTTTCGAGTTGTTCGGGGTGACCGGTTGGCCTGTGCCGGTTCCCCTGCAGTGTTGGATGCCCGTCGCCTCGCGAACCGATGCGGCTCGACAGACCGGATGGAAGATGACCGTCTCGCACACCTCGGTGTTCACGCCCATGCGCGCCGAACTCCCCCCTGGTATCGACGACAAGACGTTGACCCAGATCAAGGAGGATGTGGCCGACAACCATGTGGCCACGCCGAAGGGTAAGGATCAGGACGCACTCGAGGCCGTCGTCGCCGATGCTCGAGCCCATGGCATCGAGCTCAGCATCGTGGTGATTCCCGGTAATCCAGGCCACGACTCCAATCTACGTGACCTGGCCACCGAGGTCGGCAAGACCGAGCACGGAACCGTGGTGGTGCTCAGCGACGACTGGGTCGGCACCTGCAGCGATTCGATCAGCCGGGTGAAGTTGGAACGGGCCGAGGACTTTTCCAAGAGCACACAGGGGCATTCGGCGCAGGCGGCGCAGCTTTTCGTCGATCAGCTGGAGCGGCCGGAGACGTTCTCCTGGACCGCGATCACCAGTGTGTTGCTTGTCGGCACCGCGGTGGTGGTCGGCGGGCTGTACTGGGTGAAGTCTCGCCGTGCTACCGAGCGGACGGTGGCGGTTTCGGGTCGCGGCGAGGACCGGGATCTCATCTCGTAGCGAGTATCCACTCAGCTATTTTTCCTAGCGGTCGGTTTGTTTTGCCGACCGAATCCTTGTTCCCGTATGGCTATTTCTGGGCAACGGGAAAATTACGCGGCTGTAGTTCTGTTGCCGGAGTTTCTTTGGTGATAGATGTGTCGTACGGTTCGAATGATGGCTGATGGGGAAAGAGTGTTCAGAGAGCTATCTGTTAACCACTGAGTGGGATGGTTCGCAGGGGGCTCGTGAGGTTTAGCCTGTTCGGGTCCTTTGGGAGGTGCGATGCGCAACAACGGCGTTGCCGGCAATCGGCATCCGCTGTGGGTCGCTCTGGGGTTGCTGGTCGCTGCCGCCGTGCTCGTCACGGCCGGCCCGGTCGCCGCGGTGCCGCCGGCCCCGCCCAACCCGAGCGATGACCAGATCGCCGATGCCGGCGCACAAGTCGACGCCAGAGTGAGCGAGGTCGGCGCGCTCATCAACCAGGTCGCGGTGACGGATCAGAAGCTGCAGGAACTCGACGCCGCCATCGCGCAGAAGCGCGAAGAGGTCAACAAGGCCCTCGTCGATCTGCAGGACGCCCGCGACGCCGCCGATGCGGCCGCGGCCGTGGTGGTGCAGACCCAGCGCGAATTGAGCGAGGCCGGAACCCAGGTCGACCAGGCCAGACGCAACTTCGATCAGTTCGCCGTGCAGGCCTACACCCGGCCCGCCGCGACCTCGATGGTCACGTATCTGTCCGCGGCCACCCCGGATGTCGCCCTGAACCGTGCCGAGGTGTTCACGCTGGTATCGAAGAACCAGCAGTCGGTGCTCGACTCGCTGCGTCGCGCCCAGATCGAACAGGGCAATAAGAATGCCGGTGCGCGCCAAGCCAAATCGGCCGCCGACGCCGCCGCCGCGGTGGCCGAACAGAAGAAAGCCGACGCCGAAAACGCCGTCGCCGCGGTGAAGGCCGAACAGGATCAGCAGGCGGCGCAGCGGGAAGGCCTGCTACGCGAGCGTGCGGCGGCACAGGGCCGCCTCGATCAGGCCCGCGCGAATGTGACCGGGCTGCAAGGGCAACGCGAGGCCTATCTGGCCTGGGACGAACAGCGCAAGGCCGAGGAGGCCGCCATCCGCGCCGCGGCCGCGGCCGCCGCCGCGCGCGCGGCCCACGACCAGGCAGCCAAGGACCGCGCGGCCCAGGCGGGCCAGGGTAAACGGCCGCATAACCAGATGGAGAATTCGCCGCCGCCGCGCCAGACCAGGCCGCGTGTCACCATGCCGTCCATCGGCGGCTCGGACGCGATCGAGACCGTGGTCGATCGGGCCATGTCGCAACTGGGTGTCGAGTATGCCTGGGGCGGTGGCGACGAGGACGGGCCGACCCTCGGCATCCGCGACGGCGGCGTCGCAGACAGCTTCGGCGACTACAACAAGGTCGGCTTCGACTGCTCGGGTCTGATGATCTACGCCTTCGCCGGCATCGGCGTCTCGTTGCCGCACTACAGCGGCTATCAGTACAACGCGGGCACCAGGGTGCCGGTTGCCGAGCGCAGCCGCGGTGACATGCTGTTCTGGGGGCCGAACGGCAGCGAACACGTTGCGCTCTACCTCGGAAACGGGAAGATGGTGGAGGCGCCACAATCCGGCGAGGTGGTACGGGTGTCTCCGGTGCGCGAGGGCGGCATAATGCCGTACGCGGTGCGAATCGTCTCGTAACCCCTAGGCTGTGCCGCACGCCGCGAACCCGACCACGAACCTGTTGATTTGCCGTGATCTCGGGTCCGGTTGCGGCATATACGGCCATTACCTGGAATAGTTGTGGCAGCACGCACAGGACCAAAGCGAAAGCGGGGATGTTGGTGACTTCGACGGACGGTGTGAGCGGGGCAAGTTTGGCTAAATCGGCCGCTGCTCCCGCACCCAGCACCCTGGAGCGTGACGTCCAGACCCTGGAGAAGGCGATATACGAGGTCAAGCGCGTTATCGTCGGCCAGGATCGGCTCGTCGAACGGCTGCTCGTCGGGGTGCTCGCACGCGGCCACGTTCTGCTCGAGGGAGTGCCGGGTATCGCCAAAACCCTTGCGGTGGAGACCTTCGCGAAAGTGGTCGGCGGTTCGTTCGCCCGTGTCCAGTTCACCCCCGACCTGGTGCCCACCGACCTGATCGGTACCCGCATCTACCGCCAGGGCCGCGAGGAATTCGATACCGAGCTCGGCCCGGTCGTGGCGAACTTCGTGCTCGCCGACGAAATCAACCGCGCACCGGCCAAGGTGCAGTCCGCACTGCTCGAGGTGATGGCCGAGCGGCATGTGTCGATCGGCGGCAAGACCTACCCGATGCCCGATCCGTTCCTGGTCATGGCGACACAGAACCCGATCGAGAGCGAGGGCGTGTACCCGCTGCCCGAGGCACAGCGCGACCGCTTCCTGTTCAAGGTGGTCGTCGATTACCCGTCGGTGGAGGAAGAGCGCGAGATCATCTACCGGATGGGTGTCACCCCGCCGGAGGCCAAGCCGATTCTCGAGCCGTCGGAGCTGATCCGCCTGCAGCAGGTGGCCGCGAGTACCTTCGTGCACCACGCGCTGGTCGACTATGTGGTCCGGGTGATCGCGGCGACCCGCAAGCCCGGCGATTTCGGTATGCAGGATGTGGCGAGCTGGATCGCCTATGGCGCCTCACCGCGCGCCAGCCTCGGCATCATCGCCGCGGCCCGCGCCGTCGCGCTGATCCGCGGCCGCGACTATGTGGTGCCGCAGGATGTCGTCGAGGTGATTCCGGATGTGCTGCGCCACCGTCTGGTGCTGTCCTACGATGCACTGGCCGACGAGATCAGCCCCGACGATGTGATCAAGCGCGTGCTGCAGACCGTCGGCCTGCCGCAGGTCGCGCCGCAGGCGGTCGCCCCCGGTGGCGCCGCACCCGCTCCGGCCGCGCCGCTCGCCATGGGACCGCACGGCGCGCAGCAGCCGATCCCGCAGCCGCCCGCCCCCCAGGACGCGGTGCCGCAACCGCCGGTCGCGCAGATGTCTCAGGCCGCCGGCAATAACCAGCCGAAGTGACCTCGGCATCGGATCCGGTTCCACCAGTGCCGATGTCCCAACACGCACCACCGTCTTTCCGATCGGGCGAACTGTCCGACCCGAAGCTGACGGCGGCGCTCAAAACGCTGGAATTGACCGTCCGTCGTCGGCTCGACGGTGTGCTGCACGGCGATCACCTCGGCCTGATCCCGGGCCCCGGCTCGGAGCCGGGCGAAGCCAGGACCTATCAGCCGGGCGATGATGTGCGGCAGATGGATTGGTCGGTCACCGCCCGCACCACCCATCCGCATGTGCGACAGATGATCGCGGACCGCGAACTCGAGACCTGGATGGTGGTCGACCTGTCGGCCAGCCTCGACTTCGGCACCGCACTGTGCCAGAAGCGCGATCTCGCGGTCGCGGCAGCCGCGGCGATCACCCATCTCACCAGCGGCGGTGGCAACCGGATCGGCGCCGTCGTCGCGACGGGTGAGCAGTTGACCCGCATTCCCGCGCGCAGCGGCCGGATACACGCGCAGTCGATGCTGCGCGAGATCGCGACGACGCCGCACGCCCCCGACGGTGTGCGCGGCGACCTGTGCGAGGCGATCGAATCGCTGCGCCGCCCGCAGCGCAAACGCGGACTCGCGGTCATCATCAGCGACTTCCTCGGTGATATCAACTGGCAGCGCTCGCTGCGCGCCATCTCCGCGCGCCACGATCTGCTCGCCGTCGAGGTGCTCGATCCGCGCGATCTGTCGCTGCCCGATGTGGGTGATGTGGTGCTGCACGATCCGGAGACCGGGCGTACCCGCGAATTCAGCGTGACGCCAACGCTGCGCGCCGATTTCGCGGCCGCGGCCGAGCGTCATCGTGTTCAGGTCGAACAGGCCCTGCGCAGCTGCGGCGCACCGGTGCTCACCCTGCAGACCGATCGGGACTGGATCTCCGACGTGGTCCGGTTCGTGTCCACCCGGCGCCACGCATTCGGCGCCCCGAGCGGACGGGCGCCGCGCCAGTGAGTATTTCGCATTTCACCGCGCTGGTCTGGCTCGGTTTCCTCGCCGTCGTCGTGCTGATCGCGTTGGGCTACATCCTTGTTCAGCGCAGCCGCCACAAGCACATGCTGCAGTTCACCAATATGGAGCTGCTGGAGAAGGTCGCGCCGTCGCGGCCGAGTCCGATGCGGCATGTGCCGATCGCACTGCTGCTGGTCGGTCTGGTGTTCCTCACCATTGCGGCCGCGGGGCCGACGGCGGTCAAGAAGGTGCCGCGCAATCGCGCGACAGTCGTTCTGGTGATGGACGTTTCGCTGTCGATGGAGGCGACCGATGTGCCGCCGTCGCGACTGAAGGTGGCGCAGAAGGCCGGTAAGGAATTCGTCGACGGGCTGCCACCCGGTATCAATCTCGGCTTCGTCACCTTCGCGGGCACCGCCTCGGTGATGGTGCCACCGACGACGAACCGCGAGGCCGTCAAGGCGGCCATCGACAACATCAAACTCGCCGAGCGCACGGCCACCGGTGAGGGCATTCTCACCGCGCTGCAGTCGATCGACACCATTGCCACGGTGTTGGGTGGTGCGGAAACGCCGCCGCCCGCCCGCATCGTGCTGATGTCGGACGGCAAGCAGACGGTGCCCGACGACAAGGATGTCGACAATCCACGGCACGGATTCACCGCGGCCCGCCTGGCGAAGAACAAAGGCGTTCCGGTGTCGACGATTTCGTTCGGTACCTCATGGGGCACGGTGGAGATTCCGGACCAGGACGGTAGCGGTGCCCAGCGTGTCAAGGTGCCTGTCGACGACGATGCGTTGCGCGAGATCGCCAAACTCTCCGGCGGCGATTTCTATACCGCCTCCAGCCTGACCGAGCTGACGGCCGTCTACGACACACTCGAAGAACAGATCGGCTACGAGATGACCAGGGGCGATGCCAGCAGACCATGGCTTTTGCTCGGCATGCTCGTCGTCGCTGCCGGTGTGGTCACCGGCTTGCTCTATCGTCAACGCCTGCCGTAGTCGTCAATGCCTGCCGTCGCGACCCGCCCGGATCTACATAGAGCACTATGTGTGGCCCTGGGCGTGGCGCGCGAACCCGAACAGATAGGTTGGTCCTCATGTCGAACATCACATCCCGGTCGGTCCTGGTGACCGGAGGCAACCGCGGTATCGGACTCGCCGTCGCGCAGCGTCTGCTCGCCGACGGGCACAAGGTGGCCGTCACGCATCGTGGGTCGGGGGTTCCGGACGGTCTGTTCGGTGTGAAATGCGATGTGACGGACAATGATTCGGTCGATGCGGCCTTCACCGAAGTGGAGCAGCATCAGGGTCCGGTCGAGGTATTGGTCGCCAATGCCGGCATTACCGACGACACCCTGCTGATGCGGATGACCGAGGAACAGTTCACCAAGGTCATCGATGCGAACCTGACCGGCGCGTTCCGCTGCGCCAAGCGCGCGAACCGAGCCATGCTGCGGGCCCGCTGGGGGCGGATGATCTTCCTCGGCTCCGTGGTCGGTCTGGCCGGTCAAGCCGGACAGATCAACTACGCCGCGTCCAAGGCCGGCGTCATCGGTCTGGCTCGTTCGGTCACCCGTGAACTCGGGTCGCGCTCGATCACCGCGAATGTGGTCGCGCCCGGCTTCATCGAGACCGATATGACCGCTGAGCTCCCCGACGATCTGCGCGATATGGCGAAGAAATTCATTCCGCTGCAGCGTCTCGGTGAGCCCGAAGATGTGGCGGCCGTGGTCAGCTTCCTCGCTTCCGAGGATTCGCGCTACGTATCCGGTGCGGTGATTCCGGTCGACGGCGGTATGGGCATGGGCCACTGAGCCGACCGATAGCCGACCTGTTCGGCGGTCGCGTAACCAGATGAACTTCGACTACAGGAGAACCGAAAACCCATGGGCGGATTGCTCGAAGGCAAGACCATCCTGATCACCGGCATCATCACCGATTCATCGATCGCGTTCCACGCGGCGGCGGTCGCGCAGGAGCAGGGCGCGAAGGTGATCATCACCGGCATTCCGGAGCGGCTGCGGTTGATCGATCGGATCGCCAAGCGGCTGCCGCAAGAGGTCGCCCCGGCCATTCCGCTCGATGTGACCAATGAGGACGACCTGGTCGCGCTGGCCGATAAAGTGGCCGAGCTCGCGCCGGACGGCCTCGACGGTGTGCTGCACTCGATCGCTTTCGCGCCGCGCACGCTGATGGGCCCGGAGGCGCGTCCGTTCCTGGACGGTCCCGGTCCGGATGCGGCCAAGGCCTTCGAGATCTCGGCCTGGAGCTATGCCTCGCTGGCCCGCGCGGTACTTCCGGTGATGAACGAGGGCGGTTCGCTCGTCGGCATGGATTTCGATCCGCGCACCGCGATGCCGTACTACAACTGGATGGGTGTGGCCAAGGCCGCGCTGGAGTCGGTGAACCGATACGTGGCGCGCGAGGTCGGCACCGCCAAGCGCATTCGCTCCAATCTGATCGCCGCCGGCCCGATCAAGACCCTTGCGGCCAAGGCCATCGCGGGCACCGCAACCGACGATGCCGCCAAGCTGAACCAGCTCAACACCTACTGGGACGGCGCGTCGCCGATCGGGTGGGATGTCGACGATCCGACCGTGGTGGCGAAGTCGATCGTCGCGCTGCTCTCGGACTGGCTGCCCGGTACCACCGGCTCGATCATCTACGTGGACGGCGGAGCCAGCCACAACACCTGGTTCCCGGAGAATATGTCGATCAACTGAGGTAATCCGAAGGGAGACACCGTGGTCCGGGCCGCCGACGCCCTGCTGCTGCTGTCGTTCGGCGGTCCCGAGCGGCCCGAGGACGTCATGCCGTTCCTGGAGAACGTCACTCGGGGGCGGGGCGTGCCGCGCGCACGTCTCGACGAGGTCGCCCAGCACTACCTGCACTTCGGCGGTGTCTCACCGATCAATGCGCTCAATCGCGACATCATCGCCGCGGTGGAGCGTGAATTGGCCGGTGCCGGAATCGAATTGCCGGTCTATTTCGGCAACCGCAACTGGAATCCGATGGTCGAGGACACCGTCGCGCGAATGGCAGCCGATGGCGTGCGATCGGCGTTGGTGTTCCCGACCTCGGCGTGGGGTGGATACTCCGGCTGTCTGCAGTACGACGAGGACATCGTAAGGGCGCGTGCGGCTTTCGGGACGGCTGCGCCGGAGCTGGTGAAATTGCGGCAGTACTTCGACCATCCGCTGTTGATCGAGGCATTCGCCGCGGCGATTCGCACCGCGGTGGGATCTCTTCCCGCGCAGCGCCGGGAAGGCGCTCGACTGGTGTTCACCGCGCACTCGATCCCGGTTTCGGCCGATATTTCCGCGGGGCCGCCTGCCGAGGGTGGCCGTCTGTACAGTCGTCAGGTCGCCGAGGCCGCCCGATTATGTGCCGCCGCAACGGGGTTCGCCGACTATGACCTGGTGTGGCAGTCCCGCTCCGGGCCACCGCACATCCCTTGGCTCGATCCGGATATCGTCGATCACCTCGAGGATCTGTCCGGCAAGGGCGTGGACGCGGTCGTGGTCTGCCCGGTCGGCTTCGTCTCCGATCACCTCGAGGTCATCTGGGATCTGGACAACGAGGCCAGGGAAAAGGCCGAGGAACTCGGCATGGCGTTCGCCAGGGCTGCCACCCCCGGCACCGATCCCCGCTTCGCCCGGTTGGTCGTCGAACTGATCGATGAGCACCTGACCGGCGTATCGCCCCGCCGACTCGGCGACATTCCAGGCTACGGCTGCACCGTGAACGGTGCACCCTGTGCAATCGACTGCTGCACCCCGCCGCGACGCCCGGCGGCGACCCAGCTTTCGGGGTAAGCGTCCACCGTCAAAGCCTCGCCTGGCGGGCGCCGCGGCGCCGCGGGCGCAGCTGATACAGGCGGTACCAGGCGAGCGCGAGAAAGACGATCCCGAGCCCGGCGACGACTCCCATATCGAGCAGCCACGTGCCGATGGTGTGTTTCCACAGTGGGTCGGCCGCGCCGTCGTGCGGTGAGATGGTGTCGAGGTCGAGGGTGGCGGCTCCGGCGCCGAACCCCCAACGGGCGGGCGATATGTAGGCCAGTTGCTCCAAGACGGGTGTACCGGGCAGCCGCACCAGCCCGCCGGTGAGCACCAGTTGTGCCATAGACAGCACGATCAGCAACGGCAGTGTCTTCTCCGAGGTGTTCACCGATACCGACACCAGCAAGCCCAATGCCAGCGATGCGATGCCGAGCAGCGCCATCATCAGGATCAACTCCAGCTCGACCGACGTGAACAGCCCCTTGGGGGGCATATCCACACCGATAGTGCCGATCAGCACCAGCACCGCTGCCTGAAGTGCCGTGATCACGCCCAGGACCAGCAGTTTCGACATCAGATAGACCCCTGCTGACAGGCCTGCCGCGCGTTCTCTGCGGTAGATCGTCTGCTCCTTGACGATCTCGCGAATCGAGTTGCCGGTGCCGACGAAACATGCCGCGAAAGCCAGAACCATAAGTTTGGTCGGGGCGTCGACGTTGGATCCCGGTGGCCCGACGAATCCCTGGCCCGATGGTATCGCGGCGATCAAGCCACCGAGCAGCAGGGGCATCACGCCGAGGAGCGCCAAATAGCTTCGGTCCGAGGCGATCACCGCCAGATATCGCCGACACAGGGTACTGAGCTGGCTGAGCTTGGACTGCTGCGCGGGCGGCGGCGAAGGCGTGTGCACTTCCGTTGGGCCGACATCGTCGGTCAGCCCGACCGCCACGTAGTTCTCGAAGCGTGGCGAAGTACGGAACTCATCGGCCCAGTCGCGGTCCTCCTCGCGATCGAATGCCTGGAACACCTCGGCCCAGCTGCGCTGTGCGAACTGCTGCAGCCCCTCCGCGGGCGGCCCGTAATAGGCCAGCCGACCGCCGGGTACCAGGACCAGCAGGCGGTCGCAGGAATCGAGATTCGCCACGCTGTGCGTAACGACGATGACCGTCCGCCCGTCGTGCGCCAGTTCCGACAGCATTTCCATCACTGTCTTGTCCAGGCCAGGGTCCAGGCCGGAGGTCGGTTCGTCGAGGAACAACAGCGACGGTTTGGTCAGCAACTCCAGTGCCACGCTCACCCGTTTGCGCTGCCCGCCCGAGAGCCGATCGATGCGGGTATCGGCGTGGCGCGCCAAACCGAGCTCGTCGAGGACCTCGTCGACCCGCTGCTCACGCTCCTCGGTGCGCGTATCACCGGGGAATCGCAGTTCGGCCGCGTAGAGCAGCGCGCGCCGCGTCGGAAGCTGGTTGTGCAGGATGTCCTCCTGCGGGACCAGCCCGATCCGGTGCCGGAGTTCGTCGTAATCGGTGTACAGGTCGCGTCCGTCGTAGCGGACCGTTCCCTCCGTGGCCGGTCGCAACCCGGTGACCGCGCCGAGCAACGTCGACTTACCCGCTCCGCTGGGCCCGATGACACCGACGAGCGAGCGCTGCGGGATGGGGAAGCTCACCCCGTCCAGGAGCACCTTGCCTTCCGGAGTCCGCACGGTGAGGCCCTGTACCGAGACCGATACGTCGCCGGTGTCGACGAACTCGCGTAGTTCGTCGCCGACCAGCCGGAACGTGGTGTGCCCCATGCCGATCAAGTCGGATTCGGACAGGTCCGCGGAATCGATCCGGTGGCCGTTGACGTAGGTGCCGTTGTGGCTGTCGAGATCGACGATCCGGTACCTGCCGTCGCCGATCATGCGCAGCTCGGCGTGATGGCGGGAGAGCATGAGGTCGTTCGCGACGATGTCGTTGTCGGCCGCGCGTCCGATCCGAAGCGTGGGCGATGTGATCTGGACGACCGCGGTGGCGGTCGCCGGCGAAGGCGACGATCGCGAAACTCGCCGGGCCCGGCCCGCGTAGAACTTCGTGATCGTTGCCTCATCCTCGAGGTTGTAGCCGGGATCGGAGACGATCATCGTGTCTCCGCCGATATCGTCGTCGGACTCGTCGCCGGGTTGTCCCTGGTCCCCCTCTATGGAACAGGCAAGCTGCTCGCCATTCACGGCGTGACCGAGCTGGAACGTCTCATCATGGTCGATCAGCATCCGTGCGACGCGGTGACCGTCGAAAAAGGTGCCGTTCAGGCTGCCCGCGTCCTCGATTTCCCAACCGTCGGCACCGCGCTCCAGCACGGCGTGTACCGAAGATACGCGTGGATCGCTGACAACAATGTCGGCGGCCGGATCGCGACCGACGTTGTATGCGTCCCCGGCGCGTAGCCGATAGACTCGGTCCCTCGTCTGCACCACGAGAACCGGTGCCACGGGGGATTCCGTGGAGGACGGTTCAACCGCCATGACGTGAGTATACGACTGGTCCGCGCCGGTGCTGGCGGGTTGCTGGCGATTGGTATCCCGAGGTAGCCAACCGTTGCGGATCGGTGACGAAGCCGCTTCCGTTGGCGTCGACCGTCAGTTCATCGGGACAGCGGAGAGTCTGCGATAGCGGAGTCGGCTGAGGGTCAGAAGCTCAGGGTGGTGAGGTAGGCGTAGACACCGGGGAACCCGGGGCGGGCGCTGCCCTTGCCCCAAGAGGTGAGGCCGAGCACGCGGCCCGAGACGAGAAGTGGATCGCCGCTGTCGTATTCGGCGGTGTCGGCGTCGGTGGATCCGGCGCAGAACATATCGGCGGGGTCGAAGGCGGAGCCAAAGGCGGCGGCGCACGTGCTGTTCGGCACGATCGGGACGGCGGCTGATCGCAGGAGTGTATTCGAGGTGTCGCTCTCGGAGGTCGCGCCCCAGCCGACGATGGTGGCGGTGTCGCCGTATGCGCGCGGATCAGGTTGCGGTGCGGCGATTTCCAGGAACGGCCCTGGTCTCGGATCGTCGAGGACGAGGATCGCGAGATCATTGTGGTGCACCGTCTCGCCCTCGAAATCGGTCTCCCGGAAATCCGGATGGATGCGAATCTCCTTGACCCCCACGGTGACTCCATCGTGCGAGCGCAGATCGGTGCGGCCGAAGGTGACGGTGATGGCCTGCGGCAGCAGTTGGGCCAACTGGACGCAGTGCGCCGCTGTCACAACCCGATCGGGCGCGATGAGCGCACCGCCGCAGAACTGCCCGGACGGCCGAGGAAAGTACAACGGGCTGCCGACGGCGCCGAGCCACGGGTAGGCGCTCGCTTCGGTGGTAGTTCCGCCCACGATCGCCGTGGCGGGAACGGTCGGTGCGCAAAGACCTACGACGAATGCGACGGTCACCGCCGCGACAATGCGAGGTATGCGGAACATGCCGCCTCCCTGATGATTTAGGCGATCGGTCGGCCCATTCAACCAGAGAATGCCGATGTTCTCGCGCTGGGTCGGCTGCCGCATGCGTCGAAACCGGTGCGCTACGAATTGCCTCTGGCCGCAGCGTGCACCGCAACCAACCGTGCCGCGCGGATCGCGTCCCACAATGGGCGTAGGAGGTCTTCCTGGGCGCCGATAGCAGTGGCGGAGGTAGGGGAGGAGGCCGGTTCGCGTTGGGCGACAGTGAGAATGGCGGCGACGTGGTCGGCGCTGTCGAGGATTCGCCTGGCGCGCAACGGAATCGAATCCGGATAGTCGTGGCGGGAGTAGTCGGCGAGTTCAGCCTCGATGAGTTCGCGAGGGTCGGCGTCGGCGGCCGCGCCGACGGCAGTGGTGTGCAGTCGCATGAGGGCGTCGGCGGCATCGCGCACGGCTTCGCGCATCGTGTATTCCGCCTCGCCGAGCGACATATCCGGGCCGGGCGCGGCCGGAATCGGGGTGCTGTAGACGGTCCACTGCAGGGTGTCGTCATCGGCCCACTGCGGGATCAGACCGGTGCCCTCCTCGCCCGGCACGCCGAACAGCAGTCCCTCGCCTGCTTCGATCGCATCCGCGGCAAAGGCTGTTCCGGTGGGTAGTCCGCGCACATCGCCCGGCACTGGCAGCACCAAGCGCAGTTGCGCGCCGGGATGTGCCATCGCCTCGCGAATCACCTTGAGCAGCGCCATGACTCCGGTGCCGGACAGATTGCTGCGGGAGGACCAGGGCAGGTCGTCGCGACCGCCGGTGATCGGGTCGCCCGCGGCGATCGTGTGCCGCGGCGCCCAGGCGTACAACGCCTCGAGGATGTCGTCGGGCGCGCTGCGACCGGCCAGCCAGGAGCCGGCCCACACCGTCAGCGTGGCACTAGGAGAGCACATAATTATCGAGCATAAAGGAGGGTTGCGACTCGAGGGCGTCCATGCCGGATACCCCGGTGAGCTGCGCGCATCGATCGGTCTGCCGGTACCGCGAGTACCTGGACTGCCGGACCGGCGGCAGCCGCCGCACGGTTGTGGCGGCCGGGGCCGAATTCCGCGTAGTGGGACATGATTTCAGCGATCGGACGAACTATCGATCCGGTCATTCCGGTTCGGTGACGAAGTCGATGAGCCGCTCCACCGCGCCGATCAGGGGGGATTCCAGATCGCGGAAGGATTCGACCGCGTTGTAGACCCGCCGCCACCCTTGCTGCGGTGTGCCCCAGCCGAGGCGACGGCAGATACCGGTCTTCCAGTCCTCACCGCGTGGCACCTCCGGCCACGCGGCGATACCCACTGCCGCGGGCCGCACGGCCTGCCATACATCTATATAGGGATGCCCGGTGACCAGCACATACTTACCGAGTCCGGTGGTCAGCTGGCTTTCCTTGGAACCGGTGACCAGATGGTCGACCAGTACACCGACCCGCCGACCCGGCCCCGGCGCGAACTCGGTCAGCCGTTCGGCCAGATTGTCCAAACCCTCGAGATGTTCGACCACCACCCCCTCGACCCGCAGGTCGTGCCCCCAGACCCGCTCCACCAATGCGGCATCGTGGACGCCCTCCACCCAGATCCGGCTGGTTTTGGCGACCTGCGCGCGCAGCCCCGCCACGCGCGTCGAGCCCGATGCCGACCGGGTTTGCTTCTCGGGCGCCGCGGCTTCGGGGCGGACCAGGGTCACCGGCTCACCGTCGATGAGGAACGCCGCCTCGCGCAACGCGAACAACCGCACCGCACCGCGCGCGTCCTCGAGTTTGACGAATTCGCCGTCGTAGCTGCGATCGAATCCGACAACGGCGCCGCAGAATCCGGTCGCCGCGTCCTCCACCACGAGGTCGCGTTCGGCCGTCACCGTCGGCACCGTTCGCTTTTTCGCTCGCGAATGTCCGGAGAAGATATCGCCGCCATACATGTCACGCCCGCTCACCCGCCCGAACCTAGCACCGCGATTTCGGGTTGCGGCGCAACCGAGTTGGTGTGCCGGTCACAGACTCTCGACAACAGTGCACGAACGGCTTCGGCATCGGCAGGACATGCGGCGCGGCCCACGAGTTGGCGCAATCTCGTGACCGGATTGTTCGAAAAGGCCTCCCGAACGGCCCGGATCTGCGCATATCGAGCGACGGTCGCGGCATTGTCGGGCGTGGGGGTCGGCTGTGGTCGCGGATCTCGTATTTGTCGCGCCACAGGAGTGCCTCGGACAACTACAGTGGGCATGTGGCCGCAATCGTTTGGCTGGTCGCGGGTTTACTGCTCGCGGCGGCGGAGATGCTCACCGGGGACCTCACACTGCTCATGTTGGGCGTCGCCGCGCTCGGCACCGCGGGTGTCGGCGCGGTCGCGGGTACCGGTCTGGTCGTCGACGCGGTCGTCTTCGCGGTGCTGGCACTGGTTCTTCTCGTCGGGGTGCGGCCAGTTCTGCGGCGCCGCTTCGGAACTCCGCCGCCGATCCCGACCAATGTGGACGCGCTGATGGGAAAGCAGGCGCTGGTACTCGAACAGGTGGCCGAGCACAGCGGCCTGGTCAAAATCGGCGGTGAGGAATGGACCGCACGGCCGTTCGATACAACGGTCGAGTATCCGAAGGGAACCACGGTGTACGTCATGAAGATCGATGGTGCGACCGCGGTCGTCTGGAAGGGGCCCTGATGGGTGTACTGATCGTTGCCGCCGTCTTGGTGCTGCTGGTCGTGGTGGTGGTCTTCAAGTCGATCGCCCTCGTCCCGCAGGCGGAGGCGGCAGTTATCGAGCGGCTGGGCCGATATTCGCGCACCGTCTCCGGTCAGCTGACATTTCTGGTGCCCTTCGCCGACCGGATCCGGGCGAAGGTCGATCTGCGCGAGCGGGTGGTGTCCTTCCCACCGCAGCCGGTGATCACCGAGGACAATCTGACCCTGCATATCGATACCGTCGTGTACTTCCAGGTGACGAGCCCGCAGGCGGCGGTATACGAGATCAGCAACTACATCGCCGCCGTCGAGCAACTCACCGTGACCACGCTGCGCAACGTGGTCGGCGGTATGACCCTGGAACAGACGCTGACCTCGCGGGATCAGATCAACGGTCAACTGCGCGGTGTGCTCGACGAGGCCACCGGCCGCTGGGGGCTGCGCGTCGCGCGGGTCGAGCTCAAGAGCATCGATCCGCCGCCATCGATCCAGGAGTCGATGGAGAAGCAGATGAAGGCCGACCGCGAGAAGCGCGCCATGATCCTCACCGCGGAGGGCACCCGCGAATCGCAGATCAAGACGGCCGAGGGCGCCAAGCAGGCGCAGATCCTCTCTGCCGAGGGTGCCAAGCAGGCCTCGATCCTGGCGGCCGAAGGTGAACGGCAGAGCCGGATTCTGCGCGCCCAGGGTGAACGGGCCGCGGCCTATCTGCAGGCGCAGGGCCAGGCGAAGGCCATCGAAAAGGTTTTCGCCGCAATCAAATCCGGTAAGCCGACGCCGGAACTGCTTGCCTACCAATACATGCAGACCCTGCCGCTGGTCGCTCGCGGTGACTCGAACAAGGTGTGGCTGGTGCCGAGCGATTTCGGCAAGGCGCTCGAGGGTTTCGCCCAGAACTTCGCGACCAAGGGCGAGGACGGCGTATTCCGCTACGAGCCCACCCCGGTCGAGGATGTGGAAAGCAAGCCGGAGGACGATTCCGATGTCGCGGGCTGGTTCGATACGGCCCGCGATCCGGCCATCGAACAGGCGGTTCGCGCCGCGGAGGCCGATGCCCGCGCATCGGTGGAGGGCGTGGCGACCCCGGTGACCCGGCCCCAGTCCGTCCCGCAACAGCCGGCCGCGCCGGTGCGACAGGAGACCCCGCCCCCGCCGCAGCAGATTCCGCCGTACCGGCCGGACGGGCCCCAGGGACAGCCCTGGCAGCCGCCGTCGCAGTAATCAGCGCAACCCGCGAGCAAACCCGATCTCGTCGAGGTCCGGGGTGTTGTGCGCGAGAGCTAGGGCGCGAGATCGATGGTCAGCGTTGCCAATCGCAGTGCGATGGCGCAGGGGTCCGGCGCTGTCGTGCGGGAATGGTTTTGGACGCGCCAGACGATGGTGCCATTGTCGGCGGCGGCCACCGCGCAGTCGCCCGGGTCGTGTGGATTGCGGATGTAGAAACCGGTCGCGGTGACGGTCGTGCCGAAGATCTGTTCGGTGATCGTCAGATGTTCGGTCTGGAAGCCGTCGTTCTCGGCCCGCTGCCACGTCTGCTGGAGCGATTCGCGTTCGGTGTAGGTGAAGGTCAGATCGGATTCGTCGGCGCCGCGTTGGGCCTGCCACACACAGACCGGGGGACGGTGGTTGGTGGTGAGGCTGTCGGCCTGCGCGGCGCGGCTGATCTGCTCTTCGGTCAGCGGTGTGCAGTTCGTCAATGGGTTGGCCGCGGGTGCGGAGGCGGGATGAGCGTCCGGCGCGGCCTTGTCGGAACAGCCGGTCAACAGTCCGGCGGCCGCGAGCACGACCAGTCCGCTGCGCCCACGGAATGTGGTCACATCCGCTCCCTTCCTCGTCGACCGATTCTGTCGGTCACGCGTCGAGGTTACCGGCCGGTCCGGTGACAGGGCGTTGTCAGCACTGCGCTACCCGGCGGGGTCAGCGTCGGCAGCGGAAAATGGTTCGGCCTGACACCGGGTGCGCTGCGATACTCACTGTCCACAGCAACAGGAGGGACCGCGCGTGGCTGATTCCGGAGTGTCGCCGCTGCTCGATCGGGTTGCCGTGGCCGTGGCCGTGGCCGCGGCGATCGGTCGAGCTCGTCCGGAGTTGATGGGGACCGATCCGGTGGTGCGACGCTCCGATCGTGCGGATTTTCAATCGAATGTCGCGCTGGCGGTGGCGAAGCGGGTCGGGGTGCGGCCCGCCGAGTTCGCCATGGAATTGGTCGCGGAACTGGGTTCGGGCGATGGTCTGTTCGACGCGGTGACGGTCTCGGGGCCGGGATTCCTCAACATTGCTGTGTCGGATCATGCGATGTGGGAACAGGTTTCGGCTCGACTGGACGATGACCGGCTGGGGATATCGGATTTCGTGCGCGGTCGACGGACGGTGGTCGACTATTCGGCGCCCAATATCGCCAAGGAAATGCATGTCGGGCATTTACGGACGACGATCATCGGTGATTGCATCGCCCGGGTGCTGACCTTTCTCGGGGCCGCGGTGATTCGGCAGAATCACTTGGGCGACTGGGGGACTCAGTTCGGAATGCTGATCCAATATCTCGATGAGCATAGGGGGGTGCGCTGGCGCCATGATGAGCTGAGCGGCGATACGTCGGCGGTTTCGGCATTGGACGGTCTGTACAAGGCGGCGCGGACGGAGTTCGACGGCGATCCGGCATTCGCGGAACGGGCCCGGACTCGAGTGGTGGCGCTGCAATCCGGCGATGCGGCTACCCTGCGGCGCTGGTATGAGATCGTCGCGGAATCGGAGCGCGCATTCGGTGAAATCTATGATCGGCTCGGTGTGCTGCTGACGGCCGACGATTATGTCGGCGAGTCGTTCTACAACCCGATGCTGGTCGACACCGTCGCCGAGTTGGTCGACAAGGGCATCGCGGTCGAGAGTGACGGCGCCCTGGTTGTCTTCTCCGAAGAGGTCGATGGCCATGACGGTCGACCGGTTCCGCTGATGGTGCGTAAGCGGGACGGCGGATATGGCTATGACACAACGGATTTGGCGACCATCCGGTATCGGGTGCAGAGCCTGCGCGCCGAGCGGCTGCTCTATGTCACCGATTCCCGACAGGCATTGCACTTTCGGCTCATCTTCGAAGCCGCCCGGCGGGCCGGATGGATGACCGATGACATCGAGGCCGTGCACGTCGCCTACGGCACCGTGCTCGGTCCGGATGGGCGGCCGTTCAAAACCCGTGCGGGCGGCGCGGTCAGGCTGACCGACCTACTGAACGATGCCGTTGCGAAGGCGAGAGCTGTTGTTGCCGAGCGGAATCCGGAACTGCCGACCGCCGAACTCGACGCGATCGCCGAACCGACCGGAATCGGTGCGGTCAAATATGCCGACCTGTCCACCTCCCGGGTCAGGGACTACACCTTCGACCCGGATCGCATGGTCGCACTGAACGGCAATACCAGCGTCTATCTGCAATACGCGCACGCCAGAATCCGGTCCATCCTGCGCAAAGCGCCCGACCACGCCGTGTCGATCGATTCGGCCATCGCACTCCAACCCGCTGAGCGGGACTTGGCGCTGGAACTCGACGCCTACGGCGCCGTCGTTGCCGAGGTCGCCGCAACCCTCGAACCTCATCGACTGTGCGGCTACCTGTACGACCTCGCTCGCGATTTCACCGCCTTCTACGAGACCTGCCCGGTCCTCAGCGCGCCCGACCAATTGCGGAAAAACCGTCTCGCGCTATGTGCTTCGACCGCACGGACGCTCGCGCACGGCCTCGGTCTACTCGGTATCGCCGCCCCCGAACGCATGTAACTCGGGCCGCCGCGGTGCACAAGCGACGCGAGCTCGGTCAGCGCGTGCCAGGGGTCGGCCCGAGCGGTGGGCCGTCGCGGAGGCGATGGTGGCGGAAGGCAAGTCGCACGATATCGCCGATATCGGGATCGGCAATGGTGTAGATGCTGCGGCGGCCGAGCTTTCGGACGTGAACCAGACCGGCGAGTCTGAGTTTGGTCAGATGTTGGCTGACGGCGGGCACGGTTTGGCCGATTTCGACGGCAAGTGTTCCGACATCGCGTTCACCCTGGCTGAGCAACCAGAGGATCTGCAGGCGGGCGGTGGCCGCCAACATGCCGAAAACCGCTGCTGCGTCCTGTAATCGGTCCGCCGGGATGAGTCCGGGCGGCTCGTCGTGCTGCGTCACTTCCGCCTCCACCGTGTAGCCAAGGTTGCACGATTGCGAATACTTGCGCAACTGATTGACGGACCGCCGCGGTGGGTTTCTAATGATTGATGGCGCAATTCGTGCGCCCAGATCAACGATGAAGCGGGGTGCCCCGCCAATGGCGTTCGCCGGTGCATCGTGGCGAGCGCGGCCACTGGACGTACGGAAGCATTGGAGCCTGTCATGGCGACGCTGTTCAACAAGGTCGAATCTCCGCACCGCGCACCGAATCTCGAGCGACAGGCGATCTGGTTCACCATCGGTTTGTACCTGTTGATCAGCGCGGGGCTACTGACGATGCATTACGCGCATCCGCAGCAGCCGGTCGGTTCGTCGTCGGTATCACCGGCGCATTCGTCGTACGGGCAGTAGCCGATGACCAGGGCGACCGCCGCCCCGACCGATCGCTTCGATACCGAAGTCCTACAGCAGCATTGGATTCCGCTCGCGACGACCGACACGGATACGGCCGCGGTACTGCGCGAACGCCTCGGCGTCGACTTCGCCGCCGCGCGGAATCGGGTCTTCGAGACCGACAGCTTCATCTATCTGCCCATCGTCCTGACCTACAAGCGCGCCGATGCCATCGAACGCCACACCATCGTCTTCGCACTGGGTAGCGATTTCCTGATCACCCTGCAACCGGATGCGCATTTCACACCGTTCGACAAGGCCGTCGCGAAAATGCGCCGCAATCCCGGCCTTACCGGATCCTCGCACGGGGTCATGTACGCGCTGCTCTGGGCATTGAACGAGGCATCGGAGCGCGTCATCCATTGCGCCAGCGATGCGCTGGAGGCGATGAACGACGATATCGAGATGGCCACCAATGGCTACGACCGCCGTGGCCGCGAAATCGGCGTCGCGGATATGCGCGGCACCATGTCACGGATGAACGCCGCCGAGGAGATCGTCTCTCGAGTGCAGGAGACTCAACTCCAATTGGCTCGCGCCGCACGACATCTCATGGCCGATACACCCAGCGGCGATCTCGAGAGTCTGATCGCCATTCTGATCGCCGATATCGATGGCGTGAAACAGCACGCTGGCTTCGAACACGACAAGGTGCGCTATCTACAGCAGTCGGTGATGACGTGGCTCGACGTGAAGCAGAACCAGATCGTCAAGGTATTCACCATTATCACCGCGGTATTCCTGCCCCCGACGCTCATCGCCACCTTCTACGGCATGAACTTCACCTGGATGCCCGAATTGGAATGGGAACACGGCTTTCTCGCCACCACACTGATGACCCTGGTGGCCGCGGTGATTCCACTGGTCTATATCAAACGCAAGGGCTGGCTGCGCTGAGACGACTGTGACCGCGGTCTCGGTGATGGGTGTCGGTGCCGTGGTGTGAGCAGCCACCGACACCCGCCCCCTGCGGTTACGAAACACCACCCCTACGGACTACGGTGCGCCCATGACGACTGCCGGAACCGCCGCCCGCCATCTGCGGCCACGGGCCTGGATCGCCCCGATCGCCGTGGTCACCTTGCTCATGTCGCTGCTGGCCACGATGTATCTGGCGTACGTGGTCAATCCGACCAAGAATCTGCACGACTTCCCCGTCGCGCTGGTCGATCAGGACGACGGGGATGCCCTGGGCGGCAAGCCGACCAATGTCGGCAACCAGATCACCGACGCACTCGTCGCCGGTCTGCCCGCCGACAAAATCGACCTGCGAGTCATCGGATTCGCCGAGGCGCAACGGCAACTGCACCAGGGCAAGGTCTATGGTGCGATCGTCATCCCGAGTGACTTCACGAAGCGGCTGGCGATTCTCGGCGCGGCAAGTGTGGTGCCGGGCAAGGTCGAGCAGCCGATCATCACGGTGCACACGAATCCACGGGCGGGCAGTTTCGCCACCGGGGTCATGCAGCGCATCGCCGATCAGGCGCTGACGCGCGTCGACGAGACCGTCGGTAAACAACTCACCGATACCGTGCAGACCCAGCTGCAACCCGCCGAGGGCGGCCAGGCACCGGCACTTGCCGGTGCCAGCCAATTGATGCTCGCCCACCCGATCCAGGTGGTGGTCGATCCGTATCGGCCGCTGCCCGATGGCACGGGACAGGGTCTGTCCGCATTCTTCTACACGATCATGGTGCTGCTCGCCGGATTCACCGGTGCGATGATCATCCACTCGATGACCGATTCCGCGCTCGGTTTCGCGCCGACCGAGTACGGTCCGTGGTACGTCCACTATCCGGCCGCACCGATCTCGCGCTTGCGCACCCTGTTGTTGAAGTGGGCGATCATGGTCGTCACCGCGCCGATCGTCTCCGCGGTATTCCTCGGTATCGCAGCGGCATTGGACGTGCCGCTCGATCATCCGCTCGCGCTGTTCCTGTATTGCGTGCTCGCGATCATCGCGGTCGGGGTGACCGCGCTGTCGGTGCTGGCCGCGCTCGGCACGGCGGGGCTGCTGGTCAATCTGATCCTGTTCATTGTGCTCGGCCTGCCCTCCTCGGGCGGTAGCGTGCCCATCGAAGCCACACCGAGGTATTTCGAGTGGCTGGCCACCTTCGAACCCATGCACCAGGTCTTTCTCGGGGTGCGCGCCATCCTCTACTTCAATGCCGGTGGTGCCGCCGGGCTCGCACGCGGTAGCTGGATGGCGGTGCTCGGTCTGGCGATCGGCCTGGTCATCGGTGCGCTGGTGACCCTGTACTACGACCGAAAGGGCCTGCACCGCAAACCCGGCGAGCATGCGCCCGCGACGGAATGAGCGTTGCGGGCATGAGAGTGAGCGATCGAGTCATGGGAACGCTCACGATTCGTTCCTAACGTTGTGTTCATGACCTTCGATATCGGCGTGATCCTCCCGACCTCGACCCCCGATCCGGCACACCCGATCCTCGGCGATGTGCGGGCCGCCGCCCGCCTCGCCGAGCAATTCGGCCTCGAATCGGTATGGTCCACGGACCATCTCGTGGCCAGCGCGCCCATGCTCGACAGCACCGTGACGCTCGCGACCGCGGCAGCCGTCACCGACCGGATCCGAATCGGGTACAACGTGATGCTGCTCGCATTGCGCCCGGTGGCGTGGGCGGCCAAGCAGATCAGCACACTGCAGTACGTATCGGAGAACCGGTTGCTGCTCGGTGTCGGCACCGGGAATCCGGCACACGGCGATATCGGTTGGCGCGCGGCCGGTACGACATTCGGGAACCGCGGTCGGCGCACCGACGAGGCACTGCGGGTGTTGCCCGCGCTCGTCACCGGTTCAACCGCCACGGTCAACGGTGTCGACGTGGCGCTGGCTCCCGGATCAGCGATGCCGCCGGTCCTGGTGGCGGGCAATGGGACTCGAGCGCGGCGACGGGCGGCGGAATTCGCCGACGGGTGGATCACCCTGCAGCCGGGCCTCGACCAATTGGCCGCCGATTTCGACGAATTACGGACACTGGCCACTCGATTCGATCGATCCGTGCCCGCGGTGACTGTGGTAGCGCCCACGCTGCCCGCCGATCACTCGGCCGCCGTCGAAGTGCTCGCCGCTCATCGAAATGTCGGCGTCGAACGTGTCATCCTCGCCCCGACCGGCCCCGAATGGCAGCGCGATTACGAAAAGGCCGCGAAACTCCTTGCGGCACTGTAACTATGGCTGCGTCAGCCGCAGCTTGAGCGCATCGGTGATCATGGCCCGAGCGACTTCGCCGTACCGAGCCTGCCGGTGCAGTGCCGCCCAGGTTTTCTCGTAGTATGCGAGTTCACGCGGCTGGGTGATGCTGAGGCCCGCCGAGATGGTCTCGACCTCCGCGATGCGTTTGTCGAGCATGACGAAACATGTTGTGGTGTAGAGGAAATCGGCCGTACGCGGAATTATGCCGAGCGCCAGCCGGGGCAGCGGCATGAGATCGATGAGGCGTTCCAGCTGACCGGTCATCACCTCGTTATCACCGACCGTCGTGTAGAGCGCTTGTTCGGCCAGCAGGATGCAGATCCGATGCGTGCCGTGGTGCAGAATCCGTTGGCGCGCAATCCGTGCCGCCACCGCGCGGTCGATATCGTCGATACCACCGACGAAGTCGATGCAGGTCTCGAGTACGGCCCTGGCATACGGTTCGGTCTGCAACAGGCCGGGAACGACCGCGTTCTCGTAATTGCGGATAGTGCTCGCGCGCGCCTCCAACTCGATGCGGCGGCGCTGCTGCTGAGCATGTCCGGTCGCGGCGATGCGCCGCCACTCCTGCCAGAGTGCCTCGATATTCGCCAGCGCGGCACGCAGATCCGGCAGCAGCAGGTCGGCGCCACACAGGCGGCACCACTCGACCAGATCGCTATCGCTCGGCGTCTGTTTGCCGTGTTCGATACGCGACACCTTGGCCGAATGCCAGCCCGCATCGGCGGCCAGTTGCACACCGGTCAGATGTGCGGCCTTGCGCAGTTCACGTAACCGTGCCCCGAAGGCTTGCCGGGACTGCTCGACACCGGTCATCCACTCCGCCCGCCGGGCATGTAGTCGTGGTGCGGAATTGCTTTGTTCCACAGTGTATCTCGTACTGTCGTGCAGCGTGCGACCAGCACGGGGTCGGTGGTCACCGCGGCCCCCGCCAGGTCGCCGGTCTTGGTGAAGATCGTGAAGGCGACTGTCTCGTCGAGCAGCCACCATTCGTCGTCGGTGTATTCCGAGGGATCGGCGAGATGCCTTGGCAGCCAGCGGATGTCCTCGCCGTAGCGCTGATTGCGATCGGTGAGCGCGTGCAGGAACCGAACGTAGTCGGTGAGCGGCTCCGAGACGACCCGCACGCGCCGGATCGGCACGCCGCGTCCGGCGACCTCGCTGGTGAGCTCCTCCCAGGCCCGCCACGATGGCGGATACGACTGCTCCTCGAACGGCGGTAGGCCCGCGAGCACCCGGCGCATCGGTTCGGTCTCGTCGGAGACCTGGGAGTGATCATCGGACACCTCGAGATGAAAAGCATCGCTGCGGGTTTCGCGAATGAGATCGTTGGTTTCCTCGATGGTGAAGAAGAGCATTGCATTACCATTCCCACCGGCTCTGCCCGACCGGGACCGCGACCGCGATTTCGTGATCGGGAATCTGCATGTGCGCCAAGGCATCCGGATCGGTGATCGGCTGCCCGGCGAGGGTGAAGGAGCCGTGCCCGGAATCCACTAGTGGAGCGCCGATGTAGGTGCCGGGTTGCAGCCAGCCGAGCAGCATATGTGGTATTTCGACGCGGTTCGCGTCGTGGGCAACCCGGTAGCCCTGCACGAGATATAGATGTCGATCCTCATCGATCCACAGCCGGGGCGAGCCGGTGTTGTTGGTGGGTCCGCCGAGCAGTTGTATACGCATGAGAGTGGCCTCGTCTCGCGTGGATATTGCGCTGGCTACGCATAATCGTCGCCGGTCAGCGCCGTAAGGGTCAACAACTTCCGCAAATCCCCGCAAAACCATGGTGCCGCGCCCGGCTGTTTTCCTACCGTTTTCGGTGGGTGCTGGCAGACAGGGTGGGTGACATGAGCGGGTCGGAACCATGGGAGGTAGTCGGTCGGTTGCGAAGCGAAAAGGGGTCACTTGGCAACGGGGCGGCGGCCAAACCGTGGGCGATCGGGTTCGTGCGGTGGGATATTTCGGGATCGATGGTGGATCACGATGTGCGGGCGACCCGCAGCTGCGCGGCTCGAATGGGCTACGAACTGGTCCAGATGACGGTAGGACCGCACGGTGATCCGGTCGCGCGGCTGCTCTCGGCCATCGCGCGCTGCGGTGCGTATGCGGTGATAGTCCCGAGCAGAGAGCACATCTGGGCGTCGCGGCGCGCGGTCACCGAGGTCTGCGACCTGGTCGTGGTCGTCGGAGACGCGGTGTGGGAGCGCGGCCATCAATGGCCGCGCTGGTTCGCACGCTGATCCTTACCTCCCGCGTAATCGACTCCGTGATCGGCAGCGGGCAAGGTTGAGGTCTCCGCCGGAACTTCCTCCGGCGGAGACCGAAATACCTTTCAGCAGAGGATGATTCGCTATGTCTCAGTATGAGGACGCGGTGGTGCGCTACTTCACGGCATGGAATGCCATCGATGACGATGCGCGTGCGAAGGCGGTGGCCGCGGCGTGGCGCGAGGACGGCTTCTACATCGATCCGCTGGCCGATGTCACCGGGCACGACCAACTGGCCGCCGCCATCGGGGGCGTGCACGAGCAGTTCCCCGGGTTCGAATTCCGGCAACTCGGTGCGATCGACGGACACCACAGCACCGCGCGGTTCTCCTGGGAGCTGGTCGCGGCCGACGGGAGTGCGCCGGTCGCTGGTACGGATGTGATCACCCTCGCCGAGGATGGCCGGATCATCGGCGTGTACGGCTTCCTGGATCGCGTGCCGGGCGCGTAATCGAATCCGGGACCGACGCGAACGTCGGATGAATCCGGTTGCGCCTGTGGCGAACATCCTGCACCGGGAAGTGCGGCGGAGGATGCTGGAGGGGGCGGGCTCGATTGGGAGTGCGCGCCCGATGAGCAGGATGGTGGTCAGCGTGGACGACGAGTCGATCCCGTTGTCGGGTCCGGATGACGCCACACGGCAACACGATCTCGATGAATCGGCGATGGACGCGTACTCGCGGTCGGTGATCTCCGTCGCGGCGTCGGTCACCCCCCATGTGGCGAGCGTGCGCACCCGGCGGGGCAGCGGATCCGCGGTGGTCTTCACCGATGACGGATTTCTGCTGACCAATGCGCATGTGGTCGGCTCGGCCGGCGGCGGTGATGTGGTATTCGCGGACGGTGTGGAGTCACGCATCGACGTCGTCGGCATCGATCCGCTCTCCGATCTCGCGGTGCTGCGTGCCCGCGGTGGTGCGCCGGGGGCGGTGGTGCTCGGCGACGCCGACAAGCTGGTGGTCGGCCAATTGGTGGTGGCGGTCGGGAGTCCGCTGGGGTTGGCGGGCTCCGTGACCGCGGGTGTGGTGAGCGCGCTGGGGCGAGCTGTCCCGGTCGCCTCCCGCCGCGCCGGGCGGGTGATCGAGGACGTGATCCAGACCGATGCCGCCCTGAATCCGGGCAATTCCGGTGGTGCGCTTGCGGATTCATCGGGCCGGGTGGTCGGTGTCAACACCGCGGTCGCGGGCGTCGGCCTCGGCCTCGCCATCCCGATCAATGCCACCACTCGCCGCATCATCAGCACCCTGCTGAAAGACGGCCGCGTGCGCCGCGCCTACCTCGGCCTGGTCGGCGTTCCGGCCCCGCTGCCCGCAGCCGTCGCCGCCCGCACCGGCCAACCTGCCGGTGTCCGCATTGTCGAAGTCGTCCGCGGCGGCCCCGCCGATCATGCGGGGCTGCGCCGCGGCGACCTCGTACTCAGCGTCGCCCGCTCGCAAGTGGCCGACGCCCAAGGCATCCAACGCCAACTCTTCGGCGACGCCATCGGGGTTTCGATGCCGGTGACCGTGCTGCGCAATGGTGCGATGGTCGATGTTTTCGCCATCCCGATCGAGTTGACCGTGGATTAGGTCAGGTTGTCATCGGCCCCACGGTCGGATGACGTCGTCGGCCAGATCTTCGCGGGGGTCCTGATTCCAGTTGTCGTGATTATTGCCGTTGGGTCCTGGTTCGACTGCGTGCACCACCATTGTTCGTCACCTCCCTTCGAGCGGTCGCTGCTGTTCCGGGTTAGCCACCCGCCAGCAACCGCAAACCGGAATCGACGCAGAGCCTGCATAACGGGTCCCGGACGACGCCCTGGCGTCAGTCGGGCACGGTGACCGGGGCGGTGGTCTCGCGATCCGGTTCGTGGGCGCGAGCGCCCCAGCGCGCGTCGACGATCAAACCGACGATGCCGATGGCGATCAGCACCCCGGAGACCACGAGCATGCCGGGGTGGGTACGTCCGGTGAGGGCATCGCCCAGGATGACGGTGCCGATGGTGCCCGGGAGGATACCGATGACGGTGGCGATCAAGTACGGCCAGAAGCGGATCGAGGAGAGAGCGCTGCAGTAGTTGATCACCGAGAACGGAGCGAACGCGATCAGGCGCAGCGAGCCCACCGCGAGCCAGCCGCGGCGTTCCAGGCGTGCATCGATGGAGCGGACCGCCGGGTGCGTGAGGTGGGCGGCCACTCGATCCCGGTCCAGCGCGCGGACGAGCAGAATGGCCAGCGCGGCGCTGACCGTCGTCGCAGAGGCGGCGAGGACGATACCGAGCGCGGGTCCGAAGAGGACGCCCGCGCTGACCGTCAGCACGGTTCGTGGGATGGGAGCCACCGTGACCAGCGCATGGACCACGAAGAACACCAACGGGAAGATCGGGCCGACCGAGGTGGCCCAATCCTGCAGCTGCTGCGGTGTCGGTAGTGGGACCAGCACGGCCGCGATGAACAGCGCCGCGCCACCGACGAGCAGGGCGACGACGCGCGGGTCGCGGATGAGCCTGAGCACCGCGCCAGGTTACCGGTTGGTAGTGGCGGCCACGGTCAACCGGCTGTGGACCTGCCGCTAGCATCGAAGGAAACGGGACGAATGCTCGTTAACCGATGTGCTCGCTGAGCTGGGCGAATGCAACGGTTTCGGGCGCACATGAGGTGTGCGTCGAGGAGAAGAGGAACAGCAGCTATGCCGATTGCTTCAGAGCCGGTGCCCGATTACGCCGCATGGCGCAAGGGCGTGGCGGGGGTACTGGCGAAGGCCCGCAGGGTCGACGTCGCCGAACTTCCGGAGGAGCCAGAAAAGCTGCTCGAGGAACAGACCTACGACGGTCTGGCCATCGCCCCGCTGTACACCCGCGGGGATGAGCGGCCCGAACTGCCGCTGCCGGGCGAATATCCGTTCGTCCGTGGCCGGGACGCCACCAGGGATGTGCATCGCGGCTGGTATGTCAGCGCCGTCATCGACGCGGCCGATGGCGCGGCGGCGAATCGGGAGATGCTGTCCGCGCTGGAGAACGGGATCAGCGCACTATGGCTCGGCGTCGGTGAGCGCGGTGTGGCGGTGGCCGAACTGCCCGCCGCGCTGTCCGGTCTGCTGTTCGAACTGGCGCCGCTGACACTGGCCGCCGGCGACGCGGTTTCCGCTGCGGCGCAGCAGGTCTTCACGCTGCTCGACGGTTACCAGGTGGCGGACCGGACCGAAATCCGAGTCGCATTGGGCGCGGCTCCGCTCACCAGTCGCTTCGCCGGAACCGCCGATATCGAACTGGCGGAGACGATTGCCCTGGCCGGTGCGGCCGTGCAGCGACCGGAGACCGTGCGCGCTATCACGGTGGACGGCACCGTCTTTCACAATGCCGGCGCCTCGGACGCCCAGGAACTCGGCGCGGCGGTGGCTGCCGGTCTGGCATATCTGCGCGCGCTCGCCGAGGGCCAGGACATCGCGGATGCCTTCGAGCAGTTGGAGTTCCGCTTCGCCGCGACCGATGACCAGTTCGCCACCATCGCGAAATTCCGTGCGGCCCGCCAGCTCTGGGCCCGCATCGCGCATGTGTGCGGCGCCCCCGCGTTCGGTGACGCACCGCAGCATGCGGTGACCTCCGCGGCGATGATGACCCAGCGTGATCCGTGGGTGAATATGCTGCGCACCACGCTCGCGGCCTTCGGTGCGGGAGTCGGTGGCGCAGATACGGTTACGGTGCTGCCCTTCGATTCGGCATTGCCGCCCGGCGAACTCGGCGTCTCGAAATCGTTCGCGGACCGCATGGCGCGCAATACTCAGCTGCTGCTGCTCGAGGAGTCGCATCTCGGTCATGTGCAGGATCCGGGGGCCGGTTCCTGGTACATCGAGGATCTCACCGCCGCACTCGCCGCCAAGGCATGGGAGTTCATGCAGGAGCTCGAGGCCGCGGGCGGCTACCTGGCCGCGCTGGACTCCGGCATGCTCGCCGAGCGGATCGCCGAGACCCGATCGGCTCGGGATGCCGATGTGGCACACCGCAAGACGGCGGTCACCGGCGTCAACGAATTCCCTAATCTGGCCGAACAGCCGCTGTCCGAGGCGGCGCGGCAGCCAGGCCAGGTGGTTCGCTACGGTGCCGCATTCGAGGCGCTGCGTAACCGCTCGGATGCCTACCTCGCGGCCGAGGGCGTGCGTCCGCGTGCGCTGCTGGTGCCGCTCGGCACCGTGGCCGAACACAATGTGCGGGTCACCTTCATCGCGAACCTGTTGGCCTCGGGCGGTGTCGAGTCGATCAACCCCGGTCCGCTGGATGTGGCCGGAATCGGAGCGGCGGCAACCGAATCCGGTGCCGCGATCGCCGTATTGTGTGGTTCGGACAAGCGTTATGCCGAGCAGGCGGGCCCGGCGGTCGAGCAATTGCGGGCCGCCGGAATCGAGACGGTGCTGCTGGCCGGTGCGGAAAAGGCCGTCGCAGACCTGAGCGCCGCGCACCGTCCCGACGGCTATCTCGCGGCCCGCATCGACGCGGTGGCCGCACTGTCCGACCTGCTGGAGAAGGTGGGAGCCTGATGACATTGAGTCACATCGACCAGCCGGGCGAAATCGACGAGCCCGGCGGCATCGAGCACCGGATCGGCAGTTTCGCCGAGGTACCGCTGTCCGAACGTCCGGCCGAACCCGCCGGCGTCGACTCCGCGCAGGTCGACGCCTTCGTGCGCGCCGCCGCCGAGGCGAACAACTACACCCCCGAACAGTTGGTGTGGTCGACGCCCGAAGGTATCGACGTGCCACCGGTTTTCACCAAGGCCGACCGTGATGCCATTGCGGCCGAAGGGTATCCGCTGGACAGTGTGCCGGGCATCGCGCCGTTCTTGCGCGGTCCATACCCGACGATGTACGTCAACCAGCCGTGGACCATCCGCCAGTACGCGGGCTTCTCCACCGCCGCGGATTCGAATGCCTTCTACCGGCGCAATCTGCAGGCGGGCCAGAAGGGTCTGTCGGTCGCCTTCGACCTGGCCACGCACCGCGGCTACGACTCCGATCACCCGCGCGTCCAGGGCGATGTCGGGATGGCCGGTGTCGCCATCGATTCCATCCTCGACATGCGTCAGCTCTTCGATCACATCCCGCTGGATCAGGTCTCGGTATCGATGACCATGAACGGCGCGGTGCTGCCGATCCTCGCGCTGTATGTGGTCGCGGCCGAGGAACAGGGCGTGGCACCGGAACAGTTGGCCGGAACCATTCAGAACGACATTCTGAAGGAGTTCATGGTCCGCAATACCTACATCTACCCGCCCAAGCCCTCGATGCGGATCATCTCCGATATCTTCGCCTATACCAGCGCGAAGATGCCGAAGTTCAACTCGATCTCCATCTCCGGCTACCACATTCAGGAGGCCGGAGCCACGGCCGATCTGGAATTGGCCTACACCCTCGCCGACGGAGTCGAGTACATCCGCGCGGGTATCGCCGCGGGTATGGAGGTCGACAAGTTCGCGCCGCGCCTGTCGTTCTTCTGGGCCATCGGCATGAACTTCTTCATGGAGGTCGCCAAACTCCGTGCGGGACGGCTGCTCTGGAGTGAGCTGGTGGCGAAGTTCGAGCCCAAGAGCGCGAAATCGCTATCGCTGCGGACGCACTCGCAGACCTCGGGTTGGTCGCTGACCGCGCAGGACGCCTACAACAATGTGGCGCGTACCTGCATCGAGGCGATGGCCGCGACCCAGGGGCACACCCAGTCGCTGCACACCAACGCCCTCGACGAGGCGCTGGCCCTACCGACGGACTTCTCGGCGCGCATCGCCCGCAATACCCAGCTGCTGATCCAGCAGGAGTCCAACACCACACGGCCGATCGACCCCTGGGGCGGTTCGTACTACGTGGAATGGCTCACCCACCAATTGGCCAATCGCGCCCGCGCGCATATCGCCGAGGTGGAGGCACATGGCGGTATGGCGCAGGCGATCGGCGAGGGCATCCCGAAGCTGCGCATCGAGGAGGCCGCCGCCCGCACCCAGGCCCGTATCGATACCGGCCAGCAGCCGGTGATCGGCGTGAACAAGTACCAGGTCGAAGAGGATCAGCAGGTCGAGGTCCTCAAGGTCGAGAACTCCCGGGTGCGCGCGGAGCAGATCGAGAAGTTGAACCGGCTTCGGGCCGAACGCGATTCGGCAGAGGTGCAGCGGGCACTGGCCGAATTGACCCGTGCGGCGGCCGCTTCGGAGGGCGGCATGGAGAACAACCTGCTCGCGCTGGCCATCAATGCCGCGCGCGCCAAGGCCACCGTCGGTGAGATCTCCGACGCGCTGGAGCAGGTGTACGGCCGCCACCAGGCCGAGATCCGTACGCTCTCCGGTGTGTACCGCGACGAGGCCGGGAAGGTGACCAATATCAGCAAGGCGATCGAACTCGTCGAGGAATTCGCCGATGCGGAGGGTCGGCGCCCGCGCATCCTGGTCGCCAAGATGGGCCAGGACGGGCACGACCGAGGTCAGAAGGTGATTGCCACGGCCTTCGCCGACCTCGGCTTCGACGTCGATGTGGGCCCGCTGTTCCAGACCCCGGAAGAGGTGGCGCAGCAGGCGGCCGATAACGACGTGCACGTCGTCGGTGTGTCCTCGCTGGCAGCCGGCCACCTCACGCTGGTGCCCGCTCTGCGGCAGGCACTGGCCGATGTCGGGCGTCCCGATATCATGGTCATCGTGGGCGGTGTCATCCCGCCCGGTGACTTCGAGGAGCTGTACGCGGCGGGTGCGGCGGCGATCTTCCCGCCCGGCACGGTGATCGCCGATGCGGCGATCGATCTGCTGAAGAAGTTGGCGGGTGAACTCGGTCATGAGATCGGTGGCGGCAGCAGTCGATGACTTCAGCGACGGGCGGGCGTCAGCGCGCCATTGATGTCGACGCGCTCGCACAGGCGGTTCGCTCTCAGGAGCGGGCCGCCGTGGCGCGCGCGATCACCCTGGTCGAGTCGACCAGGGCCGACCATCGGGAGTTGGCGCAGCAGCTACTGCTACAGCTGACCCCGCCGACCGATACGGTCACCTCGAATCGTGTCGGCATCACCGGTGTTCCCGGCGTCGGCAAGTCGACGTTCATCGATGCGCTCGGCATGGATCTGATCGGCAAGGGGCACCGGGTGGCGGTGCTGGCCGTCGACCCGTCCTCCACCCGCACCGGCGGTTCCATCCTCGGTGACAAGACCCGCATGGCGCGACTGTCGCTGGAGCGCAACGCCTATATCCGTCCCTCGCCGACCGCGGGCACCCTCGGCGGTGTCGCCAAGGCAACCCGCGAGACCATCGTGCTGCTCGAAGCCGCGGGCTATGACGTGATCCTGGTGGAGACCGTCGGTGTCGGCCAGTCCGAGGTGACGGTCGCGAATATGGTCGACGTGTTCTGTTTTCTGACTCTCGCCCGCACCGGAGATCAGTTGCAGGGCATCAAGAAGGGTGTCCTGGAACTCGCCGACCTGGTCGCGGTGAACAAGGCCGACGGCAAGCACGAGATCGAAGCCAAGTCCGCGGCTCGCGAATTGGCCGGGGCGCTGCGGCTCATCCATCCGCCCGACGCGCTCTGGCGCCCACCGGTGCTCACCATGAGTGGCCTGCAGGGCCATGGGCTGGACAAGTTCTGGGACACCGTCCTCGAACACCGCCGGGTGCTCACCGAGGCGGGCGAGTTCGCCGAAAAACGGCGCCGTCAACAGGTCGACTGGACCTGGACCATGGTGCACGACCAATTGTTGCGCCGCCTCGCGGAGAACCCGAACGTCAAAGCCATTCGCGCACAGGTGGAGAAGCAGGTGCGCGACGGTACACTGACCGCGGCGCTGGCCGCTGAGCAGATTCTGGACGCCTTCGACAGTTGAGGGTGGATCCTGGCGTGCGGGTTGCCATTTCTGCGGCTACCCTGCGATGAGTTGGGCGGCCAATGCGGCTGCCAGGGCTGCGGCACCCTCGGCGTGTAGCGCCTTGGGCTGGAACAGGATTCGATACCACAGCACGCCGAAGGCCTGCTCGACAGCCAGTTCGATGCCGGCTCGGTCCGCAATCTCGCCGCGCGAGCGCGCCTGCGTGATGACTTCTGTCAATGCCGTTCGACGGCGCGCGAGGAACTCCTGGAGTGCCTGCTCGAGGTTCGGATCGTCCTGGGCGGCGATGACCGCGGCGATCAGCGCTTGGCGATTGCGTTCGGTGCTCGCGGCGGCGAATGTCTCCTGGAGGAAGATCTCGAGGTCGCCGCGTAGGGTTCCGGTGTCGGGAACCGCTACCGCCTGTTCGGCCGAGTGGACCAGCGCGTCGAGCAGAACGGCGTCCTTGGACGGCCACCAGCGGTAGATGGTCTGTCGTCCGACACCCGCGTGCGCCGCGATGCGATCCACTGTGACGCCCGAACTCCCGTGCTGGGCAAGGAGTTCCGCGGCAGCAGTCAGGATCGCCGTCCGAGCCGCCGCATTGCGGCGGGATCCGGTGTGCGCGCGAGTGGTGTCGGCCATGACCGAATGCTACCTTGACGAGACTGTCAGTCTCGACAACACTCGAATCATGACTGCACCGGCCAAGAATTCCTGGCGTATGCGCCTCGATCGTGTCTTTCACCGCCGCCTCGCCAATCCGATCACCACACGCATGCGCGACCAGATCCTGCTGGAAACCACCGGCCGCAAATCCGGTGAACCCCGGCGCACCCCGGTTGGCGGAAGGGTGGTGGGGGAGCAGTTCTGGATGGTCTCCAACCACGGCGACCACTCGGACTATGTGCGAAACATCAAGGCGGACCCTGCCGTTCGCATTCGCATAGACGGCCGTTGGCGCAACGGAACCGCCCATCCACTCCCGGAGGACGACGCAATTGCGCGCCTGACCACGCTCCCGCGCATGAACAGCGCGATGGTGCGCGCCTTGGGCACCAACCTCCTGACCATCCGCATCGATCTGACCGACTGACGCCTCGTGCGGATCAGACCGAATCGCCGTGGGCCTCGAGTAGGGTGCGCAAGGCGGTGGCGAGTTGCTTGCGCTGTGCGGGCGTGAGGGGTTCGAGCAGGCGGGCCTCGGTGGCGACGTGGTCGGGGAGTGCCTTATCGATGAGCTCGCGTCCCGCATCGGTGAGGGTGACCTGCACGCCGCGTCCATCGCGTTCGCTGCGCGCGCGGGTGACGAGGCCGCGCTCCTCCAGGCGGTCCAGGCGCTGTGTGACACCACCCGAGGTGATCATCGCCGAATGCATGAGTTCGGTGGGGGTGAGGCGGTGGGGTGGATCGCTGCGGCGCAGGGTGGCGAGCACATCGAAGGAGGCCGCGTCGAGTTCGTGTGCGGCGAAGGTCTTACGTAATTCGGCACCGACCACCTGGGACAGTCTCGTCAATCTGCCGAGGACCGCCATCGGCGACACGTCCAGGTCGGGACGTTGTACGCGCCATTGCTCGAGCACCCGTTCGACATGATCTGTCACGTCCGCAGCCTAGCGAATACCTCAGCGGTGAGGTATCTCATAGCCCGGAATTGCTTAACGCTAAGCTATATTCCTTAGTGCTGAGAGATTCATCCAGGCTCGGACGGAAGGCGAATCATGATGCGTATCACCGTGTTCGGAGCAGCGGGCGAGGTGGGCAGCCGAGTGGTGGCCGAGGCACTGGACCGTGGGCACGAGGTCACCGCGGTGGTCCGCGATCGCACGCGGGCGGGTGCGGTACCCGCCGCGGCGACGCTGCGCGCGGGTGATGCGGCGAACCTCGACGATGTCGTATCCCTGAGCACCGGACAGGATCTGGTCGTCACCGCCACCCGCCCCGCACCCGGTCGCGAATACGAACTGCCCGCCATCACGTCGGTGTTGTTGTCCGCGGCGGCGCGGACCGGCGCGCGTCTGCTGGTGGTCGGCGGCGCGGCCACCTTGTTCATACCCGGCGCCGATGCGCTGACATTGCACGAAAGCCCGGATTTCCCCGTCGAATTGCGCGCCATCGCCCGCGCCTGCGCCGACCAACTCGCGATCTGTCGCGGCGAAACCGCCGCGGACTGGACGTATCTGAGCCCGCCCGCCGAACTGGTGCGGGGACGGCGAACCGGCACCTATCGACTGGGTACGGACGAATTGCTCACAGACGCCGACGGCGTCTCGGCGATCTCGCTGGCGGATTTCGCGGTAGCGCTGCTCGACGAGGCCGAGCGGCCGCTGCACCGGCGAACCAGATTCACTGTCGCATCGGTTTGAGCCCTATGCGATCTCGAAGAGTCGTGCGGCGTTTCGGTAGCAGACTTGCCGGAGCCAGGAGTCGCCGAGCTCCAGGCGCTCCAGCGCGTAGATCGAATGTCCGTAGGAGTACGGAATATTCGGAAAGTCGCTACCGAACAGAATGCGGTCGCTCATGGCGCGCAGCCTGCCGTGCTCGGCGGTCGGAAAGGGAGCCGAGGCCTCGGTGAAATCGGTCCACACCATGGTCGTATCCAGGTGCACACCCGGATATTCCTGTGCCAGGTCGAGGAATTCGGAGTACTCGGGTGTGCCCATATGCGCGATGATCAGTCGTAGGCGCGGATAGCGTTGCAGCAGACCGGCAATGGGCTCCGGGCCGGTGTACTCACCGGGCGCGGGTCCGGAGCCGCAGTGGATCAGCACCGGTATTCCGGCGTCCTCGATCATGCCCCACACCGCGTTCAGCAGCGGATCGCCGGGATGGAAGTCGCCGACCTGCACATGCACCTTGAACACCCGGGCGCCACGCTCGATGGCCGCATCCACATAACTCGCGGCGTGATGTTCCGGATAGAAAGTAGCGGTATGCAGACAATCCGGCGTGCGTTCGGCGAAGTCGGCGGCCCATTCGTTGAGCCACGCCGCCATATCCGGCTTGTGCGGATATACCAGTGAGGTGAACGCGCGAACACCGAAGTCGCGCAGTGTCTTCAACCGGACCTGCTCATCGTCGCGGTAGGCGATGGGCCACTCCTGGCCGACGAGCGGGCCGGCCGAATCGAAGTACGCCCACACCTTGGCCATGACCTGCTCGGGCATGAAATGCGTATGGACGTCGATGATTCCGGGCAATTCGAGCCGGGTGCGGAAGTCGGCGAGATAGGTATTGTCGTCGTCGGTCATCGAGCAGCCTCCTGCGGGTAGACCGACTGGGCGAAGTCGCCGACCCGGGTGATCAGTCGCTCGAAGAACACATCGGGGTCGGTGCCGACCACGATGTCGGCGTTGGGTTCGCGGCCCCACATGCCCGCCCAGTCCGCCACCGTGGTGGCGCGGGTGATGGTGCCGACGAGTTCGACATCGACGGCGGCCGGGCGAGTAATCGCGAGCGCCGGATCCAGCGCGACGGCCGCCGCGAACGGATCGTGCATATGCGCGAGATAGCCAAGGTCGTAGAGCTTGTGGAAATCGAAGTAGAACCGGACCGCATCGGTGAAGTACCGCACGATCGGATTGCTCGTCGCCGACCTGGCTTCCGGTGGGTCGGTCTCCGAAAGCAGCTCCACGGGCAGACTGCCCGCGCGTTCGGCGAGCTGTGCCACATGTTTGGGCCGCATCTCGATGGTCTCGGTGATATCGAGCGGGCAGACGATCGGCCGTCGATCGGCGGGGGCCGCGGAGAAGGCGTCGAAGACTTCCTTTGCCGCCTCCGGATCCACGTGCACATTCCATTCGTTGGTCGGGGTGGTGTTGCCGGGGTGATTGAAGGCTCCGCCCATGATCACCAGCCGCCGCAGCAGCAGCGGCAGCCGCGGTTCGAGGCGAAGAGCGAGCGCCAGATTCGTCAGCGGTCCCGTGCAGAGTCCGATGATCTCGCCGGGAGCGCCGCGCACCAGATCGACCCACATCTCGGCCGCCGACCGGGCCGAGATCGGCCGAGCGGATGGCGGCAGCTCCGCATAGCCGACACCCTGCGGCCCATGTGTGTCCTCGGTGGTGCGCAGCGGGATCGCGAGCGGTTCCGCGGCACCCAGCGCGACCTCGATATCGGGCGCCCGGCAGACATCCAGCCAGGCGAGGTTGTTCGCCGCCACCTGTGGTGCGGGCACATTGCCCGCGGTGGCGGCGATTCCCACGATCTCGGCCTCCGGGGAGGCAAGCAGGTAGAGCAGCGCGAGTGAATCATCGATCCCGGTATCGACGTCCATGACGATCTTCTGCCGCACCAGTCGAGCGTAGCGAGCGGACGTGGGCGGCTCAGTAGGTGGGCAGCACGTAGTCGTCGGTATCCGACATCATCCGCAGCATGACCGGGCGCATCACCCGCGAGGTCATCACCTTCATGCTCGCGCGTGCCATCCGCGTGCCGAGGCGTGAGGTCGGCAGCATCATCTTGATGCCGCCCCCGGGCAGTTCCTTGGCCTTGTCCAGGAACGGTGTGACGATCTCCTCGTAGCGGGTCAGTGCCGTCGCGAGTTCATCCGGCGCGGCGGCGATTTCACCGGCCAGGACATAGGCGCCGACGATGGCCATGGCGGTGCCCATGCCGGTCATCGGGGAGCCGCAGAAGCCGGAGTCACCGAGCAGCGTGACCCGGCCGGTCGACAGCGACGGCATATCGACGCGCGCCAGCATGTCGAAATAGAAGTCCGGGGTCGTGGTCATCGCGTCGAGTACCGCCGGGGTCTGCCATCCGGCCTCGGCCAGCATGTCGTGGATGAGCCGCTGCTGGGCGGCAACGTCGCGGCGCAGTGCCGGATCGGCCTCGGTGCGCAGGGTGATAATCGCCTTCGAGGTGGTCGGATCGGCATCTGGTCGAATCGCGACCGCCGCGCTGGGCACCGTATGCATCTTGAACCAGCCCGGCTCGGTGCCGGTGGGTGTCGGGATGGTGAAGAAGGACATGTAGCCGCCGAGATAGGTGACGAACTGTTCCTCCGGACCGAAGGCCAGCTGCCGGGTCGCCGAGTGCACCCCGTCCGCGCCGACGACCAGATCGAAACGTTCGCGGCGCCCGGATGCGAAGTCGACCTCGACACCGGTGTCGTCCTGGCGCAGCGCCGTGATCCATTCGCCGTAGCGGTAATCGAGTTCGCCCGCCGTGCTGGCCAGTTCGGTGAGCAGTACCTGATTCAAATCGCCTCGGGTGATTTCGATGTCGGCCACCGGACCCTTGCCGTCGAACATCTCCGCGGGCATCCGGGCGAACTCCCGGCCATTTTCGTCGACGTAGGCCATGCCGCGCTCGTCGAGCTGGTACTTGCGAATGCCCGGCATGAGTCCCATCCGCTCGGCGATCTCGCGGCTCGGTCCGCGCAGGTCCACGGCCTGACCGCCGGGGCGAGGCTTGGGCGCGCGCTCGACGACGGTGGTTCGGATGCCCGCCCGCAGCAATTGCAGCGCGAGCGCGTTGCCGGCGATACCGCCGCCGCTGATCAGGATGTGGCGGGAGTTGATCGTCATGACAGGGCCAATCTCTCGGACGAATGTGTCAGACGTATGTCTAACACGAAGGTGGCACGAATGTCTAGTACAAATGTCTTATCCGTGTGTAAGCTGAGGTCATGGGAAACCGAGAAGATCTACTGGCGGGAGCACGTAAGGCCATCATCGAACGTGGTGTGGCGAAGACAACCGCGCGTGATATCGCGGCGGCCGCGGGTGTCAGCCTGGCCGCGATCGGCTACCACTTCGGCTCGAAGGATCGGCTGATCACCGAGGCACTCGCGGAGGCGCTCGGTACCGATATCGGCGACCGGATGGAGGCGTTGATCCGCGCGGGCAGCGGTGAGTCGCCGCTCGCGGCGTTCACGCAGATGTGGAACGCGATGCCGCAGGTTTTCGAGGACAACCGGGACGGCATGTTGGCGAGTCTGGAGAATCTGGTCCGCGTCGCACGGACGCCGGAATCGCAGACATTCATGGCAGATAGCCTCGACGGCGCATACCGGGACATCGGTCGAGCCTTACGCGAATCCCGTCCGGATCTGGATGCGGACACCGCCCAGGCGATTGCCGAGTTGTATTTCGTACTGACCCAGGGCCTCGGCATTCTGTGGACGATCACCCGCGGCGCGAACCTGCCCGACGGCGCGCGACTGACCAAGGCCATCGCGGCCCTGGCCGACGAGTCCTGATCGGTCGAGGCGCGGCCGAGCTGTGCGCGTGCTATCGGGTGTGCAACGGCCACACCGGCCGGTCGGCGCCGTACCGCGGTGCAGGCCATGCGTAATCCGGATATTCGGCGAGTACCGGCGCGGCGGTCGTGACATTGCCGTGGGTGACCGCCGACGCCGGACTCGGCGGCGCGGCCTGCGGATGACGCGGTGTCCGGCCGGGCGCGGTGAGGAGCCAGGATGCGGTGCGCGCCAAGGCGACTCGGACGTCGCGGCCGATGCCGTCATGGGCGCGGGCGACGAGTGCGTCGATAACCCCGGCGGCGAGCAGGTAGCCGGAGGCATGGTCGAGTGCCTGCGCGGGCAGCGTCCCCGGCACCGCCGGTGCGCCCTCGACGATCGAAATACCCGCCGCGGCCTGCACGATGCTGTCGAAACCGCGGCGCCGACCCCACGGGCCGGATTCGCCCCATGCCGATATCCGACCGTGTACGAGGCCGGGACGACGGGCGGCGGTGAGTCCGGCGTTTTCCAGTGCGCCCGGTCGATATCCGGTGATCAACACATCGGCGGCGGTGAGCAACTCGTTGACCAGTGGCAGGTGCCGGTGCAGATCGAGCAGAGCGGAACGCTTGCCCTGGCAGGTGTCGTGGTACTGCCAGGGGATCTCGGATAGGTGCGGCGGGTCGATCCGTAGCACCTCGGCACCGAGCAGTGCGAGGGTTCTGGTCGCAACGGGTCCGGCGATCACGCGGGTCAGATCGAGTACGCGCACCCCGCGCAACGGCTGCAATGGTGAAGCGCCGATCGGCAGGCCGAGCTGGCCCCGGTCGATCCGGGCGTCGATCGCCACCAGCGGACCCGATGCGGCCGCCTGGCCCTGCGGGGTCGCCGCCCACTCCTGTTCGGTCCGCACCTGGACCGCGATGGCGCCGTGCGTGGCCGCATTCTCCTCGACATCGCTGGCGCGGCTCATCGCCATCTGAGCGACCGCGAGATCGACGGGAGCGTCGTCGGGTAGTCCGAGCGAGGCGAGCAACCGCGCGCGATGATGCGGATAGTTGGCATGAGTGCGGACCCAGCCGTCGAAGGTGGGAAAGAATCCGGACAAATCGGCGAACACTTCGGCAGGCGCACCACCGATGCGCAGCAGGCGTTCGCTGGCGAACGCGGCGCTGATCCGGTCCGGATCCAGCCGGTGCAGCACCGGATTCAGGTGGTGGGCGTCGCGGATTCGGTTCGCCGCCGCCGTCACCGCGCCGACCGATCCGGCGGCCAGTGCCCAAACCGGCAGCGCCGCAGCCAAACAGCTGCCCGGATCGGCGGCGGGGATGGAGCCGGAGGCCGGCACACCGATTCCGGCCTCGTAGTCGCGGACCAGCTGTTCGTGCGCAATCACGAGATCGAGAGTAGTTGTTGTGCCGCAGTAGTAGGGTCGGGGCCATGACGCCGCTGCAGCGTTATATCGCCGAAGAGATTGCCACCGACCATGCCGACGGATTGATCGGCCGCCGGGAAGCACTGCGCCGACTAGGGATGCTCGGGGTCGGAGCAACCGCCGCGGTCGCATTGCTCGCCGCCTGCTCCAGTAGCGGCGACCAGGCGAATTCCGCGTCGACGGGATCGAAGCCCGCGGCGTCGTCGGCCCCGCCGGGAACCAGCGGCGCGGTTGCGGCCACCGCGATCACCTTCGCCGGACCGGGAGGTCGTCAGCTACAAGCCGCATGGGCGGCCGCGCCGCAGCCGCGCGGCAGTGTGCTCGTCATCCATGAGAACAAGGGGCTCACCGACCATATCCGTTCGGTGACAGGACGTTTCGCCGGCGCCGGATACTCCGCACTCGCGGTCGACCTGCTGTCCGAACTCGGCGGTACCGGCGCCTTCACCGATCCGGCGGCAGCCACCGCCGAACTCGGCAAGATCGCGCCGGAACAGTTCGTCGCCGATCTGCAGGCCGGGATCGCCGAGTTGGAACGGCGGGTGCCGGGAAAGAAGATCGGCGCCACCGGATTCTGCTTCGGCGGCGGTCTGGTGTGGTTGCTGCTGGCCGACGGCACGCCGCAACTCGCCGCGGCGACACCGTTTTACGGTCCCTTCCCGGAGAACGGGGACCTGTCCGGGTCGAAGGCGGCGGTGCTCGGCATCTACGCCGCCAAGGACGAGCGGGTGATCGCCTCGCGCCCCACCGCGGAGGCGGCGCTGGACCGGGCCGGCCTCATACACGACATCTACGTCGCACCCAATGCGGACCACGCCTTCTTCAACGACACCGGACCTCGCTACAACCCGACCGCGGCCACCGAGGCTTGGCAGCGGGTCCTGGAGTGGTACGGAACCTATCTCGGGTGAAACGCGGCCGTGCGGGTGGCGATATCTGGGTCGGCGGAACTTTCGACAGCGAAGGAGATCGACGTGGACAAGGCCATTGCCGCGACGGACTGGTTGCGGGTGTTGCGCGCGCATCCCGCGCCGAGCCATCAACTGCTGTGTTTCCCGCCGGGGGGTGGATCGGTCACGGCATATCGGGCACTGGCCGAACGGTTCGACAATGGCATCGCCGTCGCGGCCGTTCAGTATCCAGGTCGGCAGGACCGGCTCGGCGAGCCCACCATCGGCGATATGGACACCCTCGTCGATCGGATCGTGGACGAGGTACTGAATCAGGGGCCGGTGGAACAACTTTCCCTGTTCGGGCACAGCATGGGTGCGACCGTGGCCTTCGAAACCGCACGCCGACTGGAAGGCAAGGGACAATCGCTCGTCGCGCTGTTCGTATCCGGTCGCCCCGCACCGACTTTCGTCGAGTACGGTCGCCTGCATCTCGGCTCCGACGACGAGCTGATCGGTGACCTGGAACGGCTGGCGGCCGATCCCGCGTCCATCCGGATTCTGCGTGACGAACCGAGTCTGGCCGAACTGGTGCTGCCCGCGGTGCGCAGTGACTACCAGGCCGTCGAGACCTACCGCTACCGCCCTGGCACCCCGCTGACCTGCGCGGTCTCGGCCTTGGTCAGCACCGAAGATCCGACGATGACACCGGAGCAGGCCGAGCAATGGCGCGAGCACACCACCGGCTCCTTCGACCGCACGGTGTTTCCCGGTGGTCACTTCTACCTGGATGACAAGGTCTCCGAGGTCGTCGACCTCATCGCCCGCACCCTCCACACATAGCCCACCCACGACACCACCACACACACCGCGACCAGCACGCGCACCAATCCCAGTGCGCTCTCCGGGTAGATCACCCCGGTCAGGTAGTGGTCGATGAACCCGCTCGGCGGCAGTCCGGCCATCCCGGCCCGATGCCGCGCCCAATTCTCCAAATACGTAAGCGGACAATCGAATCCGAACAGCACCGTGCTGAACCCCCAGCCGAATGCGATCAGATGCAGCCAGATGGTGCGCGGCCACCGCCACGCTACGAACCCGCCGACCACCACATACGCCACGAATGCGAAATGCACCGCGGCGGTGGCATCGGCCAGCAGCCGATACACCATATGCCCAGCGTAACTCGGGCGCGTGTACCGCACCGGTGCGCTGGATCACCAGGGTGAGGGTTGATAGTCCTTGAGGAAGCAGCCGTAGAGATCGGTGCCGGTTTCGCCCTGGACGATGGGGTCGTAGACGCGGGCGGCGCCGTCCACCAGGTCCAGGGGCGCGTGGAAGCCCTCTTCGGCGAGGCGCATCTTGGTGTAGTGCGGTCGTTCGTCGGTGATCCAGCCGGTATCGACGGCGGTCATGAGGATGGCGTCCTGTTCGAACATTTCGCGGGCGCTGGTGCGGGTCAACATGTTCAGCGCGGCCTTGGCCATATTCGTATGAGGGTGGCCCGCGCCCTTGTACGCGCGGGAGAACTGGCCCTCCATGGCGGAGACGTTCACGACGTATTTGCGCCGCGCCGCGGCGGCGGCCATGGCCGGGCGCAGCCGGGAAACCAGAATGAACGGTGCCACCGAATTGCACAGCTGGACCTCGAGCAGTTCGGTCGGGTCCACCTCGGCGATGGTCTGCACCCAGCTGTTGGTGTGCGCCAGATCCGGCACCAGCCCACCGGCATCGATAGCGATGCCGCGCGAAATGCGTTCCGGCGTGGCCGATCCCGCGACCAGGGCCAGCTCCGCCACCTCGGCCGAGGACAGCGTCGGAGTCAGGGATTCGGTGAGTGCGGTGGGATGGGCCTGCATGGTCTTGCCGAATGTCACCACATCCGGCAGCGCACCCGCGGGCAGCGGGCCGGATTCGGACTCGACCAGCGCGCTGTACGCGCCGGGGGACCGGCGCACGGTCTGGGCGGCATTGTTGATCAGGATGTCCAGCGGTCCCTGCGCGGCGACATCATCGGCGAGCGCGACGACCTGGGCCGGATCCCGCAGATCGATACCGACGATGCGCAGCCGGTGCAGCCAGTCGGCGCTGTCGTCCATGGCGGCGAAGCGGCGGATCGCATCGTTCGGGAAGCGCGTGGTGATGGTGGTGTGCGCACCGTCGCGCAGCAACCGCAGCGCGATATACATGCCGATCTTGGCGCGACCGCCGGTCAGCAGAGCCCGCCGCCCGGTGAGATCGGTACGGGCGTCCCGCTTCGTGTGGCTGCTGGCCGCGCAGTCCGGGCACAACTGGTGGTAGAACGCGTCGACCCGGCTGTAGCGCTGTTTGCAGATATAGCAGGGCCGTGGGCGGATCAGCGTGCCCGCGCTCGCTCCCGCCGCATTCGAGGTCAGCGCAATGCCCGCGGTTTCGTCATCGATGCGACTCGGCGATCCGGTCGCGGTCGCCGCGACCACCGCCCGATCCGCCTCGGCGACCGCATCCCTGGCCTCGGTTCGCTTGCGCTGCTTCAACTTCTTGAACATATGGCCGACGGCGCGCTGCACCGTGACCGAATCCGGATCGTCCTTGTCCAGCTGCCCGGCCTGCTCCAGCACCCGCAGGCAGGTCGCCAGCTCATCGGGGTCGATGGCGATGCCGCTCGGCGCTGGTGCGGTAGACGTCGACGCGGTGTTCTCGACCATCGGAATGCGGGTTGATCCTTCGTGAACTGGGAGGTTGACCCAGTCATTGTCGCATTCGAATGCGAACCGGTCGGCGCGGGCGGTCCCGCACCGACCGGACCGCCCTATTTGCGCAGCTTGCTCATTGTCGAGGTGGCCGTCTTCTTCAGCAGGTCGGTGACCTCGGACGCGCTGAGGATCTTGCCCGTTGACTTCGACGAACCGGATGAACTGGACGAATACTGCGACCAGCTGATGTGGTAGGTGGTCCAGCCGTCGCGCACGGCCAGTGAGACGTCGGCCGTCGGATCGTCCGACTTGTGCTTGCCGGTGATCACATATGCCTCGTCACCGAGTCCGGAGATCTTGTCGACCTTCGCATCCTTGCCGTACTCGCTCTGGGTCCAGGTCTCGTACGACGCGGTGAATTCCGGCCCCGGATTGCTCTGCTTGTGCACCTGCGCGCTGGTGTAGATCGCGGCGTAGTCGTATTTCTCGGTCGACCCGGACGGGGTGAAGCGGACATCGCACCCCATCGAGTCGACCGCGGCGTGCTTGGAGCCCTCGTGCTTCGGATAGGTATCGCCCGAGGAATCGGTCTTCGACAGCGTGAAACCGGCGCTGGTATAGGGCGAGGTTTCGGTGATATCGCAGAGATTGTCGATGTACTTGTAGCCGCGCAGATCGGCATCCTTGCTGATATCGGCCTTGCCCGCGTCGAAGGCGCCGATCGCGAACATCGCGCCCGCCCATACCGCGGAGGTGACGACGACCGCGCCGAGCGCCCAAAGCCAGCCTTTACCACCGGATTTGGGTGGCTGCGGATATCCGGGTGCGGCTTGCTGGAATCCAGGCGTGGGCTGGAATCCGGCGGGCTGCTGGTATCCGGGCTGTTGGAAACCCGGTGCGCCCTGCTGGTATCCGGGCGCGGATTGTTGGAAACCCGGTGCGACTTGCTGGGGTCCGGGTGCGGGCTGCTCGAATCCGGGCTGTTGGAAACCTGGTGTGGCGTGAGGTGCCCCGGGTTGCTGGAATCCAGGTGTGGCCTGCGGAGCACCACCCTGCGGGAATCCCGGCTGCGGATATCCGGGCGAGGATTGGTGATATCCCGGTTGCGGATATCCGGTCCCCGATGGGTATCCGGCCGGCGCGTTCCCCGGCTGATCGAACGGCTGTCGCACCATCGTCGGATCGGCGGGCTGCTGCTCCGCGGCAGCGGATTGCGGTGGGGCAAGTGGAACCGCGGGCTGCGACGGCAGTTGATAGCCTGGCTGCCCGACCATCGTCGGATCCGATTGTGAATACTGCGGTCCCTGCTGTTGCGGCTGCTCCTGCGCCCACCATGCATCGTTGGGCTGGTTCTGTTGTTCCCCCGGTCCGGTCATGCGCGCAAAGTACCACCTCGTCGGATTTTCCGGCCACCCAGCGCTGGCGGGACCCGCGCGGTCACTGCGGGATGTCGGCGCTCGCGGCGCGCAGATCCTCGACGAAGTTCGCGATGGCCTCGGCGACGAGCAGCGGTTCCGTTACCGGCAGCCAGTGGTCGGCGGGAATCGGGCAGCGCCACAGCCGATCCACCCAGCGCGCGCTGCCGTAGTAGAGGAACGGCGGTACCAGCACGTCGGTGGTGTCGACGACGAGCTGTACCGGGACCGCGGTCGTGCGCTCGCGCGGGCGCAGCAGATGATGAGGAAGGTTGGTCACGGCGATCCGGGCGCCCGCGGCCAGATCGCCACGCCACGTCGCGGCGGTCGGCGCGTACGCGTGGGCGACGCCGCCGAGTTGTTCGATCAACCAGGTGCGCACCCGCGGCGGATAGGCGATCCGCCGCGCCGCGGTCGCGGCCGTGCCGACTCCGTGCCGCCAGAATTTCCGGTCGGCGATCAGCTGCCCTGCCCGGCGCGGTCGACCAGCTAATGCGCGCAGTGTCATGCCGACGTGATCGAGATTCGGACCCGCGACGGCGGTGAACGAGGCGATCCGGGTATTGGCGCGCGGATCACAGACCGCCTCCCACAACTGCACCGCACCCCAGCCGTGTCCGCAGACGTGCACCGGTCGCTTCGGGCTGATCGCATCGATCAGCGCGAAGCAGTCCTCGGCCAGTTGATCGAGTCGATAGTCCTGCGGCACACCGGGTTTCGCCGATCCACCGTGCCCGCGCACGTCATAGGCGATGACCCGGAATCCATCGGCCAGCAGCGTCGCCACCGCGGACCACACCAGATGGGTATCGGACAGCCCGTGCACCAAGACGAGCGGTTCCGCGCCCCGCTCACCCCATTCGAAGGCGGCCAGCTCACCATTCGCGCCGGTGACGGTGTATCGGCGGTGTGGACGCTGGACGCCGGTCGGGTCGGGGGAGTCGAGCTGTTCGGTCATTCGCTTGCCTCGATCGATGCGCTGGATGCTGCGTGTGTACCGCCGGTACGTGATCCGATACTGACAGTACGAATGGCCCGAATCAATGGGTCGAAACCAGGGCCTGGTATGAGGTCGGTCACCCGTATCGCCCACAAACCCTGGCGTTGGTTGGGCGCAATAGAACGTACCGCCGGTACGTGTATGCTCCGGACCATGGCCCGTTCGGACAGATCTGCCGGATCAGCGTCGCGGACGATCACCCGCGAGGAGATCGTCGACGCCGCTATTCGGGTGATCGACCGGGACGGCCCGCGCCCGAGCATGGACGACATCGCCCGCGAGGCCAGGATCACCAAACCTCGCCTGTACCGCCAGTTTGCCGATAAGGCCGATCTGTACACCGAAATCGGCGATCGGATGGCCGGATCGGTCGCGGCCGGCGCGGGCAACGATCTGACGCTGATGCTGCAACCGCCCCGGGTCGCGCTGCGCCGCGTGCTCACCGGTTATGCCGACAGTATTCTTCAGCACCCCAATGTCTTTCGGTTTCTCGGCGGAGCGCACACCACCCAGCATTCGGACGGTTCGGTACCGCAATTCGATCTCGGCCGCGCGGCCGCGAGCCGAGTCGCCGGTCAGGCGCGTGTGGTCGCCGAATCCATTCCTATCGATACCGCCGGCATCGACTATCTGGCCCGCGCGGTCGTCGGCGTCGTCGTCGCGATCACCGATCTGTGGCTGGGCGACGCGGAGTGTCGCCGTCCGGACGACACCGTCGAATTCGTCGACCAGGCAACCGAATTCGTCTGGGGCCTGATCGATGGATTTCTGCGCCGCCAGGGCATCTCGGCCGATCCGGATAGCCCGATCTTTACCTCGCTCGCAGCCGTCAACCAGGCCCAGCGGTCGACCCGCTGATCCGCATTCCGCCTGGCGCACGACGCCTCGGAGGCCCTGCCCACCTCCAGCACCCGGCAACCATGGCTGCGGCCCGGACCCGCCGATAGCCGGAGCGGGGCGCCCTCGCGGCCTGGTACCTGCCGGAGGTCCGGCGGGAATCACTCTCCTCCGGTCATAGCCCGAGATCGCTCAGCCCCGGGTGGTCATCGGGGCGGCGCCCCAGCGGCCAGTGGTACTTGCGCTCGGATTCCTTGATGGGCAGGTCGTTGATGCACGCGTAACGCCGGCTCATCAGTCCGTTGTCGTCGAACTCCCAGTTCTCGTTGCCGTAGGAGCGGAACCAGTTGCCGGAGTCGTCGTGGCACTCGTAGGCGAAGCGCACGGCGATGCGGTTTCCGTCGAACGCCCAGAGTTCCTTGATGAGCCGGTAGTCCAGTTCCCTATTCCACTTGCGGGTGAGGAAGGCGATGATCTCGTCGCGGCCAGTGGCGAACTCCGCACGGTTGCGCCAGCGGGAGTCCATGGAATAGGCCAGGGCGACCTTTTCGGGGTTGCGGGAGTTCCAGCCGTCCTCGGCCATCCGGACCTTCTCGGCGGCCGTCTCTCGGGTGAACGGAGGAAAGGGGGGAAGCGATTCCGCACTCATATCGGCTCCTTGGTTGTCGTGCCTTCCGGGGGATCAGCTTCTTTTCCATCGAGCGGCCCGCGGGTGCGAAGTAGCGGTTTGACGTGATGCTTGATCCGGTATCGACCCTATGGCCGTCGGGCGGGTTCGTGTTGATCAGCGCCCTTCGCGACGGCCAGTGTCTGTAGGTCGTTGCCTTGACGGGCAGGTCGTGCCGGTGATGGACCGCCTTCGGACAATGAAGCCTTTGTTGACATCATGCCAATAGTGCGCCAATCTGATGATGAGACGCGGGTGCGACAGGCCCGCGCCCGCGGCAGGAACGACGGGCCCGAAGGCGGTAGCTTGCGTGACCACGCAGGGCCCCGTGCGTGCCGCAAATTCGACACCGAGCAAAGGATTTCTGCGATGGCACGCGCGGTATGGAGTGACGACGAGGTCGAGGCGGTCCGGGAACTGGCGCGAAACTTCTTCCAGAAAGAAGTCGTCCCGCACGAGGAGAAGTTCGTCGCACAGGGTCATCCGGACCGCACGCTGTACAACCGGGCCGGTGAACTCGGCCTGCTGTGCACCGCGATTCCGACCGAATACGGCGGCGGTGGCGGCACTTTCGCGCACGAGGCCGCCATCATCGAAGAACAGGCCTTTGCGGGCGACGGCTCGATGGGCATGGCCGTGCACACCTCGATCATCGCGCCCTATATCCGCGACTTCGGCACCGAAGATCTCAAGCAGCGGGTGCTGCCCAAGGCCGCGACGGGGGAGATGGTGCTGTCCATCGGCATGACCGAACCGGGCACCGGCTCGGATCTGCAGAACATCAAGACGCGTGCGGTCCGCGAGGGTGACGAGTACGTCATCACCGGTTCGAAGATCTTCATTACCAATGGCTGGCTCTGTGACGGCATCCTCATCGCCGCCAAAACCGATCCGGCCAAGGGTGCGGCGGGTGTTTCGCTGATCTTCGCCGAGGTCGGCGACGCCACTCCGGGCTTCAAGCGCGGCCGCATCCTGAACAAGATCGGCGGCAAGGCCCAGGACACCGCGGAGCTGTTCTTCGACGGACTACGCGTGCCCGCCTCGAATCTGCTCGGCGAGGCCGAGGGGCAGGGCTTCTATCAGATGATGCAGATGCTGGCCCAGGAGCGACTGGTCACCGGCATCATCGCGGTGGCCATGATGGAGCAGGCGGTGCAGCTGACCGTCGACTACACCAAGGGGCGCGAGGCATTCGGCAGGCCGCTGTTCGCGATGCAGAACACCAAATTCGAGCTGGCCGAATGCGCGACCATCGCCAAGGTGAGCCGAACCTTCCTCGACGACTGCATCGGCAAACATCTGCGTGGCCAACTAGATATTCCCACGGCTGCGATGTCGAAGTACTGGCTCACCGATCAACTCGGTATTGTGGTCGATCGCTGCCTGCAACTGTTCGGCGGCTACGGCTACATGACGGAGTATCCGATTTCCCAGCTCTACACCGGTGCCCGCGTGCTGCGCATCCTCGCGGGCAGCAACGAGGTAATGAAGGATCTCATTGCCAGGTCACTCTGAGGTCAGCACTGGCGATCGTGTGCGGGTCGCTCGGCACGACAGCGAGGCACAGCCGCGCAGGCGCAGGCTGGAACCGGACGAGCGACGCGCACAGATACTGGAGTGCGCGATCGACATGTTCGGCGAGCGGCCCTACGCGGCGGTCTCCACTGCGGAGCTCGCCCAGCGGGCCGGTGTCGCGCGCGGGCTGATCAACCATTACTTCGGCAATAAGCGCGACCTGTATCTCGCGGTCGTGCGCCGGATGGTCACCCTGCCGCGCCTGGACGATATGGTCACCCCGACCGGCACCGATCGCGAACGCGTCGACGCGAGTGTGCACTGGCTGCTGGATGTGATCTCCGAACACGGCAGCACCTGGGTCAAGGTCACCAGCCACGAAGGCGTCGGGGACGATCCCGAGGTGCAGCAGATCCTGGATCAGGCCGATGACGCGGCCGCCGAGCGGATGCTGCTGATGGTCGGACGCGCGGATTCGGCACATAGTGCGCAATTGCGCGCCATGGTCCGCGCCTTCGGTGGGTTGGTGAAAGTCGCCGGCCGGGAATGGATCACCCGCGGCACCCTCACCCGCGAGCAGGTGCATGTGCTGCTGTCCGACATGCTGATGACACTGATGACCGAAACCATGCCGAAGGTGGATCCCGGGCGCTGACCTTGCGGCGCGGACTATTTCGGCAATTCCGAAGGGTTTTCACCCGCTGCGATCCGGCGCTCGGTGGCACTGTAGCGGACGGGCCGCACGTGGCCGGGCGCGTGCCCGTGGCGGCCGTACTTCAGCTCGATCACTTCTTCGCGGCGATGCTCGATCAGCAGTGCGCCGATTCCGGTTATCCACAAGGTGGCCGTCGCTATCGCACCGATCTGGGTCCAGCCGATGAAGCCGTAACCGGCCGCGGTCAGCGTGCACGCCATGCCGACGATGCCGAGCGCGCACAGAATGATGCCGGGAACGTTGTAGTCGTCACCGAGTAGATCGCCCGCATGGGAATGCCACGGGCGGGTTGGTTGTCCCTTCGAACCGGATTCACCGCGCATGGATCCCTCCTGTGCCGAAGTCCCGCAAGGTTGGTCCGAGAACAGCATGTACCCCGACGGCGCGGCGCGCGAGAGCTGTTTGCCGGTTTGTTACTCCGGTGCTCGCACCGCACCGCGTCGGATCCGGTCGCCCAAGTGTCGAGTAGAGGCCGAGTTGACATGGCGGCGTTCGCGGTTACGGTTTGATGACGATCGATCGGGCCGTTTCGGATGATGTTGCGGCCGTCGGCCCCTATTCTTTGTCGGTATCGGGGGCCGGTCCGGGCAGTTCGAGGTTCCTGCGCGGTTTGGTGGTGTGGAAGAGGGACCTGGATGGCACGGACGGATAACCGTGAGCGCGAGCGCTGGCCAGAGGCGCAGCCGGAGGAATACGACGCGGAGACGGCGGCCATCGGCCGGTGGCCGGATCCGGATCCCAACGACCGCTGGCCGGAGGTGGAGCCGCCGGCGCGGCGCGCTCCCCGGGCCGGTCGACTACGGGTCGAGGTTCCGCCCATCGTCAACCCGTATGCGATCGTCGCACTGGTGGCTGCCCTGCTCGGCCTTTTCCCCGTCGCGATCGTCTTCGGGTTCATCGCGTTCAGCCATCCGCGCGGTAAGACGATGGCGGTGTGTGCGCTGCTGCTCGGTGTGCTCGAGGTGGTCGCGATCGCCGGATATGTCGTGCTGTCCGGCAGCAATTTCTCCGACGCGCTGTCCGGAGTGAACCGGACCCCGGTCGTATCGAGTGTCTCGCTGCCCTCCACCATCGCGCAGACCGCCGTCGTGCCGCCCTCGGTGGCGCCGACGACCGTCGTCACACCCCCGTCCGCCACGTCGACGAGCCAGGTGACCCCGAAGAAGGGCACAGTGTGCACCGAGCCGGGTCGCATCGGCACGGGGACCGATGGCACCACCCTGCTGTGCCTGGCCAGCGGCGGTGTCTACCAGTGGAACGGTCCCTACACCGTCGGCGGCACCGTCGCGGAGCCCGGCGGCAAATGCGACGGCTCGGCGAAGAGTGCCCGCACCGCGGACGGGCGCGCGGTGACGTGCGAGAGCAAGGTGTGGGTGCTGTGGACCGAATAGGCCCGAGGACCGAATAGGCTTCGCAAACGAATAGCCCTCCGGTAGCTATCCTTCCATTTCCGGCTTCTTGGCCCGGCTCGGTTGCACTCGGGGCGGCTCGTTCGGCATCTTGGGATACTGCGGTGGCCACGGTGCGTCCATGAGTCCGGATGCCATATCCCGCTCCGACATTTTCAGCAGTGGCTCGATGGATTGGGCCGGTCGGTCCGCCCAAGGGTCGCCGGATTCGACCAGCCGTGCGGGGACGGTGGCGATGGTCAATTCCTCGGGGACAACGGTGTCCAGATCGGCCCAGGCGATCGGCGTGGAGACCTGTGCGCCGACCTTCGGACGCACACACCACGCGCCGAAAACCGTTTTGTGCGGGGCATTCTGGTTGAAGTCGACGAAGACGCGGTTGCCGCGCTCCTCCTTCCACCACTGCGCGGTGATCTCGTCCGGATACCGCCGCTCCAGCTCCCGAGCCAGCGCCACCGCGGCCGCACGCACCTGATAGCCGTCCCATTTCGGTTCCAGCGCAACGTAAATGTGCAATCCACGCGAACCGGAGGTCTTGATGCGGGAGTCGATGCCGAGTTCGGTGAACAGCTCACGGGTGAGTACGGCGGCGTGTTTGAGATCGTCGAAGGTGATGCCGGGCGAGGGATCCAGGTCGATGCGCAGCTCATCGGCGATATTCAGATCGTCGACGTGATTGGGCCAGACATGAAATCCGAGGCAGCCCTGGTTCACCGCCCACAGAATGTGTGCGAGATCGTGGGCGACGAGAGCATCGCTGGTGGTGCCATTGGGCGTGGCGACCTCGACGGTGTGCAGCCAATCCGGCGCGGATTTCGGCACCCGCTTCTGGAACCATGATTTGCCGGATGCTCCGTCGGGATACCGCTCCAGCAGCAGCGGCCGATCGCGCACCACCTTCAGGAGCGGTTCCGCCACCGCCTCGTAGTACCGCACCAGATCGAGTTTCGTCTCACCGCGTTTGGTGAAGTAGACCTTGTTGGGATTGCTGATGGCGACGGTTCTGCCGTCGACCTCGATATCGACCGATTCGCTCGTCATTTCCCCCGGCCTTCGCTGAAGATGGCACTCAATTCGGCCGGTGCGACCTCGTCGAGCTGCGCATAGGTACACGATTCCGGAGTGCGATCGGACCGGAAGCGGACCAGTCTGCCGCCGTGCCGCAAGCGGCCGGATTGCACATGTTCATAGCGGACCTCGGCGACCAACTCCGGACGCAGCGCCTCCCAGGACAAATCCTTACCGCCGGTCCACCGGCTCACCCCGCCCGGCATCTTGCCCTCGGCCTTCGCCTGTGCCGCCGCATCGGCCCATTCCCGCCACGGATGGTTCGCCAAGGCGTTCTCCCGCAACGGTTTCAACTCATCCACCAGCGACTTGCGTTTGGCCGCGGTGAAACTGCTCGCCACCCCGACATGATGCATATTGCCCTCGTCGTCGAAGAGTCCGAGCAACAGTGAACCGACGCCCTCGCCATCCTTGTGCCAGCGGAAACCGGCCACCACACAGTCGGCGGTGCGCTCGTGTTTGACCTTGAGCATCACACGCTTGTCCTGCAGATACGCCAGCTCGTTGGACTTGACCATGACGCCGTCGAAACCCGCACCCTCGAAACGGGTGAACCAGTCCTCGGCCACGGCGGGATCCTGGGTGATCGGGGTCAGGTGCACCCGGGCGAGTTCGGTATCGAGAATGGTCTCCAGCAACCGGCGGCGTTCGGCGAACGGCTCACCGGTCAGATCCTTGTCGCCGAGGGCGAGCAGATCGAAGGCGACGAAACTGGCGGGCGTTTCCTCGGCCAACTTGTTGACCCGCGAGGCCGCCGGATGCAACCGGTTCTGCAAGGTGTCGAAATCGAGTCCCTCATCGGTGACCACCACGATTTCACCGTCCACCACGCATTTATCCGGCAGCGCCGCCTTCAGCAGTTCGGCGACCTCCGGAAAATAGCGGGTGAGGGGGCGGTCGTTGCGGGAACCGAGTTCCACGTCATCGCCGTCGCGGAACACCACGCAGCGAAAGCCGTCCCATTTCGGTTCGTAACTCAGGCCCGGCTCGTGTGGCACTGAAGGCGCCGTTTTCGCCAGCATCGGTCTGACGGGTGGCATCACAGGCAAATCCACACCATCCTCCTCGAGGGTCCGTTCTCTCACCCATGTCGACGTCGCAGTCGACGCCAATTCATCGGTGCGGCCGTGGCTGTGGCTCGATCCTAGGACGGCGGTCCGACAAGGTCGTGAACCTCGCTTGAACTGCCCGAAGTGGCGGCTCCCCGCCTCCCTGGGCCTTCAGGCAGACTCAGGTGCCACGAAATTGCGTTGGCGCCTGGTGGCAAGGTGTGAGTCGAGTTGGCCCGTCTCCCGTGGGTTACCCATGTTCACACCTGATCAGTTGGTGCGTGGTCGGCCACACCCGACGCCACTTCGTGCTCTATTCGAGCCAGCCGTGTTGATCGGCGAAGGCGGTGAGGCGGTCACGGATGGTGAGGATCTCACCGGCGGTGAGGGCGGGGCTCGCGTCCAGTAGTAGCTCGGTGATCAGGCGTTTGTGTTCGGTGGCGGTCAGCTGGGCGGAGCCCGATCTGTCCTTCTTGTGCCGAGGAGCGGGTGGTAATGGTTGACCGCCGACCACGGCGAGGTTGACCGCCTTCGGACCACGATCACCCTCGGTCACATCGAATTCGAACACCCGGCCCTGGCGCAGTTCGTCCTCGTCCAGTCCGATGTCGTTCACGTGAACGAACACATCCGGTCCACCATCGTCGGGCCGAATGAAACCGAATCCCCGCGAACTGTCGAACGACACCAATTTCCCTATGGACACCAACACCCGCTCCTCGCGCCGTCGCTACCCGGCCACTTTAGCCCGCATTATCCCCGTCGTTGGATGAAAGCGCCTTTTGTAACGAGTTGAATACAGTGAGGCCCTGACCGACCATTCCGTTCACCAATTCGCTGACGCCGTCGGGTCCGTTGAGCACCGTCAGGTTGGCGTTTGCCAGGCCGTTGGAAGCCTGCCTGACGATTTCCGGCAGTTGCTCGATCAGCAACTGGTCCAAGGCGATCCGGTTGTTCGAGGCCGCTGCCTCGGCCTGGATCCGGGTTCGATCGGCCTCGGCCTCGGCGAGAATGCGTACCCGTTCCGCTTCGGCCTGAGCGGGTTTCACGACCTCGGCCTGCAACTGCTGCTCGCGCAGCTCGGCCTCCTTGCGTGCCTGTTCGGCCTGCGCGGTGAGCACCTCCTGCATCGCCTTCGCCTCGGCCAGCGGACCGGCCTGGGCTGCCTCGGCATTGGCCTTATCGATATCCTGCTGATATTGCGCCTGGAGAATGGCGGTCTCGCGCTGATATTCGGCTCGGCGGCGCAGCGATTCCTGTTCGGCCTCGGCGGCGTGCTGCGCGGCTTGGGATTGCGCGATCTGCGCATCGCGCTGTACGGCCGCGTTGTGCGGTGCGGCCAGCGCGGTGATGTACCCCAGATTGCCGTCGTCGATGGACTGGATCTGGAACGAATCCACCCACAGGCCGATATTGCTCATCTCCACCTTGGAGGCCACCAGCACCTCGTCGGCCAACCGCTGGCGTTCGCGGATGATTTCCTCGACCGTCATCGAGCCGACGATCGAACGCAGATGCCCGGAGAAAATGCGACCGGTCAGCACCGACATCTCCCGCTCCTGTTCGGACAGAAAGCGTTGGGCCGCATTGACGATCGACTGGGTGTCGTTGGCGACCTTGAACGCGATCACCGCGCGCACCTCGAGCTGGATGGCCTGCTTGGTGACGCAGCGTTCCTTGATCTCGGCCTCGAACATGGCCAGCGACAGATAGCTCACCTTGCGGAAGAACGGCATCACCCATTTGCCGCGCCCGATGACCACGCCGAACGGCGCGTTGTCCTTGCTCGTACCGCCGCTGACCAGCATCGCCTCGTCAGGATCCGGAACGTGATATCCCAGCACAGTGCCTCCCTAGCAGTTCATACTTCGATCGCGGGTGTCAGATGTCGTCGATCGGGACGGGTTCCAGCGGAATCCACGGCACCACATCGACGATGCGGCCAGGATGTACCGCGATGATCAGGACGGTTTCGCCGACCGAGATCGGCTCGGCCGCCCGCGCGATGTATATCTCCGTGCCCCCACGAATCGCAACCAATACTTCGCCGAGCAGTCCGGAGCCCCGGATCGGCGAGGTGAGCGTACCCGTCAAACCTTGCACGGGGTCGGTCATCGCGGTGAACTCCTCGCACTCGGTGCCAGAGTTGTCAGCGTACGCGCGAATCGGAATGGCTCCGGTTACGAGAGAGACTCGGCGATGATGCGCCCGACCGACTTCTTGGTGAGATAGTTCGCGACGTCGTGCGGACTCGAACCATTGTCGAGTTCAGGGTGGCTCGTCGGCACCACTTCACGTCCCGGCGCGGGCGGGAAATACCGCGCCAGATCCAGATGCGCCGCGACGATATCGTCGCGATCGGCCAGATTCTCCCAGCGGGTGAGCGCGGCGGGCACCGTCGGCGGTTGTGGGCGCAGTAGCGGATAGATGATGGACTGCAGTGCCAGCGGCGAACCCAGCGTGACCAGCGCCACGGGCCGCTCGGTCCGATGCAGCGCCTCGTACGCGACCACCGAGCCGAGCGAATGTCCGATGACGAGCCGGGTCTCCGGTCCGATCAGGTCGAGCACCTGCTGTTGGGCGTGCGCACGCACCGCCTCCTCGGCCAGATATCTGCTGACCTGGTCCAATGACCGGTTGACGAATTTGCCCGCCATCCCGAAACCGAAGGGCGCGAACCACTTCAGCTTGGTCAGCGCATTCGCCGCCGGTCTGGCCTTGCGTCCCAGGCCCTGTGCGCCGTCGGTGCCGAGCACTGAATTGTCCAGGTAGCGTTGCGCTTCCAGCCGATCGCGCTGCTCGGCCGCCTGCTCGGCCGCTGTCGCCAACCAGGCCTCGGCGATCCGCTCGGTGAGTTCGGCGTCCTCGGCACCGACCGGTCCGCCGCCGCCTTGCGCGCCCGGATCGAGGAAGACATTGCCGTAGAACGCCATTCGAACCTCGAGCACACCCGGACGCTGACCGCGCCACAGCTGATCCGCGAGTACGCCGTGGCCAGCCGAGCGGACCCCGGACGCCAGCGCCGGAAGCCATTGCGCTTCCAGCAGATCCGGACCGTACTGCTCCTGTGCGATTCCGTGCACCAACACGATCGTTGCCATCAGCCGCCCCCGTTGTCCGTTGCCCCGATGTGTGTTCGGGTACCTTCCTACCACGCACGGTGGCCGGTGTCGGGGTGTTCACGGTCGTCGGGGGAGTCGACGGTGGGAAATGGTGATGCTGATATGGGTGGCAGGCTGGCTCTGGTGGTCGGGTCCGAGTGCACGGCACTGGGAGATCTGGGGTTCACCGGTGAACTGGCCGCGGATCTGTTCGGCGCGCTGACCGAGTTCGGTGGTTGGCGAGCGGCGACGCAGGTGGCGGGTCCGGTACTGAATCCAACAGTGGCACAGTTGGTTACGGTGGTGGACGAGGCGTTCGAGGCGGCCGCGCGGGAGCAGGCGACGCTGCTGATCGGATTCGTCGGACACGGCACCGCGACCAGTGCGGAGGACTTCTTTCTACTCGGCCATGATTCGCCCGAGGTGCCGAATTCACATACGGCCTTCCATTTGACACAGGAGATTCGGGAGCGGTTGAACCGATCGGCGGTGGATGGGCTGGTGGTGCTGGTAGACGCGTGTGAGACCGAACAGGGCGTACTCGGCGCGGCGCGCCGCTGGACCGACCTGTTGTCGCGGGCTGCGGGCCGGATGGAGTTGCTCGTCGCCGCCGGTGACGGGCCCGCGTACGCCGGTTGCTTCACCCGAACGCTGTTGTCCACCTTCGCGGCCGGGCTTTCCGCACGCGGGGAGAATCTGCTGCCGTCGGATCTGGTCGATCCGATCGCCGCGGCGTGCACCCGGCAGCAGCCGGAACATCTGTCGTTCACCTCGGGCACGGTATCCGCGTCCGAGGGCGGTGATCCCGGCCTGTGGCTGGTGCCGAATGTCGCCCGGCGCCGTGATGCCGTAACCGGTCGTCCGGCAGCGGGTTTCGTCGATCAGCTGACCCGCAGACTGCTCCTGACCCCGGCCGTGCGCGAGACTCTCGACGATATCGTCGGATCCGGCAGCTACCGCTTGCGCGGGGTGATCGGACCGCCCGGTGTCGGCAAATCGACACTGTTGGCCATGCTCATCCGACCGAGCCTGGTCGACACCCTGCCGGTCGCACCCGAATACATCACGGCCGCGGTGTTCTTGACGGTCAGTAGTTCCATCGAGGCGGTCGCCGCGGAGCTGTCGGCGCAACTGAGCACTCGCCTGCCCGGCTTCCGCGCCGCGGTCGCGGCGGCGCGGAGCCTGGCCCGCCACAGCCTCACCGCGCCCGATGTCTTCGATGTCGAGGTGCGGCAACCGCTGGCGGACCTGGGTGGGTGGGGTCGCCGGGTCACCATCGTGGTGGACGGACTGAACGAACCGGAACAGGGCACCCAGCGACTGCTGGTGGCCGCTGTCGCCGAGTTGACCCGGCGACCGGAGCTCGCGCACGTCCGGGTAATCGTGGGCATACGGGCGGGGCTCGGCTTCGAGAACGATCCGGCACTGCGGCATATGCATCGGATCGTGGTGGCCGAGCCGGTGGCCGAGGATATCGCCGCGATCGTGGAGTCGGCCGGATATGAGCGTGCGGCCGTCGACGAACAGGAATGGGTCGGCTGGATCGATGCGCGGTTGGCCGAAACACCAACGGCGCGTGCCGATCCTCCCGCAGCTGCGGCGGGCTGGCTGCTGGCCGGACTGCTGGCCGAGGTCGCCACCGAAGTCACCGATCGGGCCGTCGCCGAGGATATCGGCGTCGACGGTCTGGTGGCGCTGCGGGTCGGCGCGGCCATCCGAGCCGCGGCGGGCGATGGTCCGGATATCGCACCGAATGTCGCCGATGCCTGGGGAATCGGTGCGCTGCTCGGTGTGCTGGTCGCCGCGGGTGTTGGTCCGGCGCTGCCGCTGGAGCTGCTCGATGCGGCGATGCGTGAACTCGGAGCCGAGGTGAGCATTGCCGGAATTCGCGATCTCACAGTGGGTTTGGGTGTACTTGTCACGCGCAGTCGCCCCGGGACGGCGGACGAATCGCTCGGTATCGCCCATGCCGCGCTGATTCCCGGATTGGCCGACGAATGCGACCGGCTCGGCGTACACAGTGAAGATGCGCACCGCGCGGTGATCGCAGCTGTCGAGGCGGGCACCACCGAGCGCGTGGCCGACTATGCTCGCGGTGCGGCGGTGCGCCACTATCTGGCCTACGGCGCGGCTGCGGCCGCCTTCGGCTACCTCGAATCGCTCGAAACCACACGCGTGGTGGATAATCGGGATCTCTGGGCGGCCTGGCTGCCGAGTTTCACTGCCGCCATGGGGCCGGACCATCGTGTCACCCTGTTGGTTCGCAATCATCTGGCGAACTGCCGTGGCCGCAGTGGTGAATTCGGGGCGGCCATCGCCGAATTGGAAGAGTTGGCCCGCGATCAGACGCGCGTACTCGGCGCGGATGACCTCGATACCGTCACCACCCGCTACGACATCGCGGATTGGCGTGGCCATATGGGCCAGCTCGAACGGACGGTCGCGGACTTCGAACGACTCGTCCTCGATCACATCCGCATTCTCGGCACCGCCCATCCGTGGACACTGCGCGCGCGAAACAGCCTGGCCTACTGGCGCAGTGAGCGCGGCAGCCTGCGCCGGGCGGTCACCGAATTCGAACAGCTGATCGCCGATCAGGAACGCATCCTCGGTCCGGTCGACCCACAAACCCTGCGCACCCGACTGCATCTCGCGCGTTCCCGCGCCATGGCGGGCGAGTTGGCGCGCGCGTTCACCGAATTCGAACTGCTGCTGATCGACCAGGTCCGCATCCTCGGCCCGGATGACGCCCAGACCCTGCGGACTCGCATCAGCATGGCGCGCTGGCGCCGAGAGAGCGGCGAAACGACCAGGGCCATTGCCGAATACGCGGCCCTGCTGACGGATCAGTTGCGCATCCTCGGGCCGGATCATCCGGACACCCTGCACACCCGCAATTGCCTTGCTGGCTGCTACGGCGAAGCGGGTGATATCGGCGCCGCCATTGCCGAATTCGAGCCGCTGCTCGCCGATCAGATCCGCGTCCTCGGCCCCGATCACCCGCATACCCTGCTCACCCGCAGCAACCTGGAGTACTGGCGCGCCAGGTCCGGTGGGTAGCCGGGGTCGAGGTTAATGTTCTTGCGGGCCACCGGGTGGCCCAGTCGTAAGGAGTGCGGCCATGACCGAAATGCGGGCGCAATTCGGTGTGCTCGGGCCGGTGCAACTGTCGATCGATGGCGTCGCTCAGCCGGTCGGCGGGCCGAAGCAGCGCGCGGTGCTGGCGTATCTGGTGATCAATGCCAATCATCCGGTCTCGGTGGATGCGTTGGCGCAGGCGGTGTGGGAGGAGAATCCACCCTCGGATGTGCGGGCGAGCCTGCACGCCATCACTTCGAATCTGCGCAAACCGCTGCGTGCTGCCGGACTCGACGCTCGCGACGTCCTTGCACAGGTCGGCACCGGCTACCGGATCACGGTGCCCGATGGGGCCGGTGACGTGCAGCGGTTCCGGGCACGCAAGGAGGCTGGCCTGCGGGAATTGGCGGCGGGGCGCTTCACGGCAGCCGCCGAAGCACTGTCGACCGCGCTGGAGCAGTGGCGGGGTCCGGTGCTGTCGGATCTGCGCGGGCTCGGATTCGCCGACGCCTACGCCGCCGCGCTCGACGATGAACGCCTCGGCGTCATCGAGGCGCGGGCCTCGGCCGATATCGCGCGCGGGCGCGCGGACACCGTCGCGGCCGAACTCGCCTTGCTCGTGGGGTCGCATCCGCTGCGAGAACCATTGTGGGAGAAGCTGATCACCGCGCTGTATCTGAGCGGACGGCAATCCGACGCGCTCGGCGCGCTCCGACAGCTACGAACCACATTGGACGACGAACTCGGCATCGATCCGGGCCCGGCGATCCAGGAGTTGGAGGCGCGGATCCTGCGTCAGGATCCGCTCAGCGTCCGTACCGTCGCCGATGCGACGGTCACGCGGGCGACCACCATTGTCGAGCAGGCCTCGGGGGGTGCACGGGCCGAATTGCACGGTCGGCACGGCGAGAGCTACCCGATCACCGGATCGGTGACCAGGATCGGGCGGCTGCCCGATAACGACATCGTGCTCGAACACGGCAAGGTCAGCCGCCAGCACGCGGTGATCGTGGACAACGGACTGAGCTTCGTGATCAAGGATCTGTGGTCGTCCAACGGGGTGTACCTCGACGGCGCGCGCATCGTCGACAGTGTGACACTGACCGACGGCGCCGTGCTCCGCATCGGCGAGTTCGAGTTCGTTTTCAGGCTGATCTGAGCTGTGCTGCCGGATCGCCGGTGATCCGATCGGAGTCGGTGTCATCGCTCGAAATATGCCAGCCGACGCTGGTCACCGACGGCTCCAGGCTGAGCCGACTCACCGCCGATTCCATTTGCCGATCGTCGCGCTGATCACCGGCGAGCTCGGCGCGCACCTCGACCCGACCCGCGATATCGGTATTCGCACTGGCCACCGAGATCAGCCGAAAGTCGGTGCGGGTCAACGCCTGAACCAGCAGTGCTCGCACATGCGCTTCCTGCTCGTCGCTGGTCACCGCGACGAACACATAGGACGCGGGTTGTTCGGCGGCATCGGGCTGGCGGTCCACCGCACGTCCGGCGGCGCGCAGCGCGATATTGACCAGCATCACCGCCAGTGCGCCCGCGGCGGCCGTGGTGTACATGCCCGCACCGGCCAGCGCGCCGACGGCGGCCGAACACCACAGTGTCGCGGCGGTATTGAGCCCACGGACGTTCAAACCGTCCCGGATGATCACACCCGCGCCGAGGAAACCGATACCGGAGACGATCTGCGCGGCCACCCGGGTCGGATCGGCGTCTCCGCCGTGGAAGCCGTGCGCCGAGAGCAGGACGAACAGCGTCGCACCCGCGGCCACGAGCGCATTGGTGCGCAGCCCCGCCATCCTGGCCCGATACTGCCGCTCGAATCCGATCACGGCGCCGAGGCCGACACCGGCCAGCAGCCGCAGGAGCATCTCTACCGTTGACATGACGCACTCCTGACCAGGTCAAGCGCACCATCGAACAGCAGGCTACCGGCCGGTTCCGTTCCGGAGCGCCGCTGCGGAGGTGTCGCCGGGTGAATATTCGGCTAACAGGGGCATGGGACTATCACCGCCGGACATCCGGCTCACCTCCTCTCTCCGATCGGACGCACGGCACCGCCGGGCATCATGTGTCACCGTCGCAGAGCACATCAGAGGAATCCGACAAATCACCGGTCAGAGCCTCTCCTCGTAAGACCTTTGGCACTTCACGGCGTGAACCCGACGGTGTCGGGAGCCAATCGGGATCACCCCTTAGGCCGGGGAGATCTGTCCTGACCCGGGGCGTCTCTCGACGTTCGGGGTCGCTGGCCTGTATCCGTGAAGGAGCCTCAGCGAACGATCGGCACCTTGCGTTGGCAAGTAAACACCCGCATCGCCGACCGTGCAACCCGATGTGCGCCGCGCAACGTCCAATCCCGCTGCGCCGGAGCCGAATGCGGGCCGAATCAGGTCTGGTACAGCGAGCGGTAGGCGGCGAGCGTGGCGACGCAGTGGTCGATGACCTGCTCGCGGGTGGCGCGCAGCGATCCGTTCAACCAGGCCGAGAACATGCCCGCATTGCCGCTGGCCATGGTGAGCGCGGCCAGTCGGCGGCGCACCGGATCATCGATATGGGCGAACAGGTGGTCCTGCAGGACTTTCGTGAAGACCGGCATGACCGCGATGGTGGTCTGGCCGAGGCCGGTACTCGAATACGGTTCGACCAGGAACAGGCGGGACTTGCGTGGATCGGCGAGCACCTTGTCGACCAGGATCTCCGATAGTGCGCGGTCACGGGAGGGATCGGCGGCGGCGAAGGCCGTCATCGGCTCCAGGAATTCGTCGGCGACCTGTCGGTAGAGCACATCCAGCAGTTCGTCGCGGCTGGCGAAGCTCTCATAGAAGTACCGGTCCGTCAGATTGGCGCGCCGACATACCGCGCGCATGGTGACACCGCCGGCACCCGATTCCCCGATCAGGTCGAGCGCGGCCTCGAGCAGCGCGGCGCGGCGAGCGTCGCGACGCTCGGTGAGCGTCGTACCGCCCCAGATCCGTGGACCGGCATCGTCAGCTGATTCCTGGCCTTTCTGCACCCGCCCACATTAATGCCTGGCGGTCGAGGCGCGGTCACGGCTGCGCACACACACCCGGTCTCCGCGCGCGGGTCGGGTGGAATGCCGAATTCGGGGTTCAGCTGCCGCGTTCGAGTGTGAATCCGGCATCGCGCCAGGCGACGATTCCGCCGCCCAGGCTGCTGGCGTCGAAACCGTACCGGCGGGCGATCGCGGCGAAGCGCAGGGACAGTTCGCCGACCGGGCAGACGAATACCAGGGGGCGTGATCGGGAGAACGGGATGCCGTGGGTGAACATATCGTCGAGTTGGTCGTCGCGGATATTGATCGCACCCGGGACGTGACCGATGCGATAGGCCATGGCACCGCGGGTGTCAACGATGGTGGGCCGGGCGGTGCGGTCCAGCTCGGCCAATTCCTGCGGGGACACCACCTGGGTCGCGGCGAGTTCGGCCGGGGTCGGTGCGCGGCGGCGATCGGCGCGGTCGAACAGTTCCGGCCTGCGCTTCTTGATATAGGACAGATACGGTTCGAGTCGATCGCAGACGATGAAGACCGCGACCACCGGCTCGATCGATGAAATAGACTGCTCGCCAAGGGTTTCCAGCGCCGCGGCATAGCTCGCGCCGCTGGTCGGACCGGCCAGGATGCCGTATCCGGTGGCCAATTCGAGGGCGGCATCCACCGCACGGGCGGAATCGATGGTGACGATACGGTCGTAGAAATCGGGTTGGAACAGCCCCACATCCCACATTTCGCTCTCCGAGCGAATACCGGGTATGAAATCCGACCGCTCGGAAACCACCGCGACGCAGCGCAATTCGGGATTGTGTTTGCGCAGGTAGGTGGCGGTGCCACGGGTGGATCCGGTGGTGCCGAGTCCACCGATCAGATAGTCGACGCGGGTGATGCCGTCGGCGGCCAGATCCTCATGGATCTCGCGGCCGGTGCCGTGGTGATGCGCCTCTATATTCTTCTGGTTGGTGTACTGCGATGCGTGATAGTAAGCGCCCGGCTCCTTGCCCATGGTCGCCTCGATCACCGAATACACATCGTTCGGCGTGGTCGGGTCCGGACATTCGGACAGTCCGGGCAACTCCACGATCTCGGTGCCGAAGAGCTGCAGCAGCTCGCGCACCTCGGCGACCTTGATCCGATTGGTCACCGCTCGCAGGCCGATGCCGTGTATCGCGCCGAGAATGCGCAGGGCCTTGGCGGTATTGCCGCTGGACGCCTCGATGAGCGTCTGCCTGCTCGCGCGGATCTCGTCCAAGTCGTCGCGGATCATGCCCCACGCCACCCGGTCCTTGACCGAGCCGAAGGGATTGTGCGACTCCAGTTTCGCGTACAGCTCGACATGGGCCAAGCCGTGCACCGCCGGGTCCAGGCGCAGTAGCGGCGTATTGCCGATGAGCTCGGTGATGTGGTCGTAGCGCATTACGGCGCCCCGGAGGGTCGGCGCGGCAGCGGTGGTCGGCGTGGGCCACGCGGTGGCGTGCGGCGCGGTGGCGGGACACCGACAGGGATGAGCGGTTCGTAATCGGTATCGCGGTAGACCTGGAAACTCCCCGTGCGGTGCACGACCGCGAGTTTCGCGGGCAGTGCGTGCATCGACGCCGATGCCGCGGACAGATCCATGTGATAGGCGGCGGTATTCGGGAACACCACCAGATCGCCCTGGCGTGGGCACTCGGGCAGCCACACCTTGTGATTGGTGATCAGATCGCGCTCCAGGCACAGGCGTCCGGCGAAATACACACCGACCGGCCCGGATTCGACGACTGGACGCAATGTCGGCATAGTGTCGGCGGCGCTGCGCAACGGCGTCACACGATCGCCCGGGATGGCATTGCGGACGGGGGCATCTGGCGCGGTGCCGGGTATATGTGTGGCGTTGGGCCTATGCGCGATACTCGGCAGGATCACCGGATCGACCATGACCTCCTGATCTGCCGGAGTGACCTGATCCCGGCTCAGATCCAGGTTCACCAGCACCGTGCCATCGGCGAGTTCCTTGACGAACTCCACCCGGGACACCGTCACCCCCGCATGATCGACGAGCGCCTTACCCGGCTCCAACCAGATATCGAGCATATTGTCCCCGGCGACCTGAGCCACGGTTCGGCCCCCGTGCCGCTCCAGCGGCGCGCCGAGCAGATCGTCCAACATGCGCGTCGCGGGTATCGTGTTCGCGTATTTGTGAAAGACCGGAATCCCGTGCACCGCACCATCATCGACGTGGTAGCCGAAGGTATTGTTCGACCAGCTCATCGATTCGCCATGGCCGAGCAGCGATTCGCGCAGTGCCCGTACATACCCGTCGAAGCGGTCCGCGTCAGCGGTGAACACCTGCCGCAAGCCGCCGCCGATATTCAGCACCGAGGGGCCGAGTCCGCGATCGTAGGCGCGCTCGACCAGATCGAGGCAGACGTCGATGGCCCGTACGCGTTCCGCGGCATCACCGGAGTCGATATGAAAGGCGAAGCCCAGGAACGCAATTCGTCGGCGATTGGCCGACAGCAGATCCAGCGCACGGTCCATGTGGGCCAGCGGCACACCGAACCGGCTCACGGCCGTCTCATCGAAGCCGGAAACCCGCAGCAGCACCGGAACTCGCGCACGCTCGCCGGCCAATTCCGTGATCCGCCGCAGCTCCCACAGATTGTCGACATTGATGGTGACGCCGCAATCGATCAGATCACGCAGGAACGCTTCACCTTTCGGCCCGGTCACCTCGATCCGCATCGGGCCGAATCCCGCCCCGATGGCATTGGCCAACTCCTGCGGTGACGCGACGTCGATGGCGATACCGGCATGCTCAGCGGTGCGCACGAAGGCGCGGGACTGATTCACCTTGTGCGCGTAGCAGATTCGGTAGCGCGCGCCCTTGCTGTCGAGTACGGCGCGCAACCGCTTCAGGTTCTCCGCGTAGACCTGCGGAAACAACAGGTGGATTGGGGATCCGAAGCGAATCAGCGTCTCCTCGACGGCATCGCGGGTATCGAGAAAGGTGCGCACCAGCGGATGGATCTTCGCGGGTAGCGCCGGTAGCGGTGCCGTCATACCGCGGTTTCCGTGGGCTGGGACCGCGTGGGCGCCAATGCGGTTCGCGCCGGTTTCTCGGTGACCGGGTTGTAGCCGCCGTCACGGATCGACTCGAACGCACGGGCCCGATTGCGCGGACTGCGGAATTCGGCGACCACGCGTTTACTGGGCAGATCGATCTCGATCACGTTGATGCCCATTGTCTCCAGCACCCCGGTAATGGTGCGGACACAGTGCTGACAGCTCATATCCGGCACATAAAAGATCCGGTCCTCGGCACTGGCGGGCGCGTCGGCGGCCGGTTCGTCCAGCTCGGCAGTCACCTCCGTGATCCGGACCCGTTCGGCGAGCTGTTCGAAGATCTCGACGAACGTGTCGACCACCACTGGTAACAACGTGTAGTGCCCGCCGCCGAGATGATGTGGCATAGCGGCCAGACATGCGGGCCGGGTATTGGCGGGCACCAGCGCGTACTGGCGAGAGATCAGATCGAGATCGTCGTGGTATTTGGCAATGGCCGCCTCGACGCTCAATCCCTCGGCGCGGGTCGCTCGCCGCATCACTGTGTGCGCGTCCTCGATGGTCGCATCCTTCATGGCGCGCAGCGTCGCCGCGGTGTCGGCGGTATAGCGGACCGTGCCGTCTGGTTGGGCGGCCAGTGTCACCGGGATCATGCCACGCCGGTAGGTGGAGGCCTGTAGTTCCCAGTACCATCGGGTGGCTACCGCCGCGAAGATGCCGGAATCGTGGATGCCCCTGGCGAATTCGGCCGCGCTGCGATAATGCGTCTGCCGCGCGAGCAGCGCGTGCTGGGCCAGTGCGCGCCCGATGGCCTCGATACCGACGCGGAAGATTTCGATCGGGTCGTGATCGGTGGTGGTGCCGTCGAGGACCCCGTGCTCGCGCAGGCCGAGGCCGCCGACCCGTTGTGTCAGTGCGGAATTCGAGGCAAGGGCATGCCACAACACCAGCACCGTCTCGCGCATGGCGATGGGAACCAGCGGTCCGAGGCCATCGGCGCGGAAGTGTCCGGTATTGGGAACGCCGTCACTATCGGTCCAGGCGATGCGGTGCGTCGCACTGGTGACCTGTGCGGGCTGGCACGGCCGCATGAACTGCTGTAGGTACAGTCGCTGCGAATAGGTGAGGTGACTGCCGGGTTCGGGACGCAGTGCGGCACAGGTGTATTCGATATGTCGACTCGACGGGACCGCGATGGGAGTGGCGAACAATCCGGGTTGGGCCAGGCCCGCCAGCACCCGGGACGCCGCGCGCCGGTCATAGCGCGGGGTGTCGTCCATTCTCATGTGACCTCCTCGGCAATCGTCTTGACGCAGGTCGCGAACCGGTCGATCTCGTCGACGGTGTTGTAGATGTGCGTGCTGACCCGTACCGAGTCCGTGGCATCGTCGCCACCCCGGGGTGAGCAGTGTAAGCCGGTGCGGACCAGAAAACCCAACTCGCTCAATACGAATCCGAGATCGGTCGCGGAAATGCCTGCGAGCGTGAAGGACACGATGCCGTAGCCGATCGCGCACGGCGCGTGTGCCGGACCGGGTAGGAATTCCAGCCCGGGTACCAGACGCAGATTGTCGATGAGCCGCAGCGTCAATGTGCGATTGTGTGCGGCGATCACGCCGAGGTCCAGTGATTCCAGCACCTCCAGTGCGCTGCCGAGGGCCAGGATGCCCGGAATGTTCTGGGTGCCGCCCTCGAGCAGTTCCGGCATGCCGGTCGAGGTCAATCCGGCGTCGGTGAGGTCGACCCCGGTATTCCCACCGGGCAGGAACGGCAGCAGCCGATCGTGAACTCTGCGGTGGCAGTACAGGATTCCGGTACCGGGCGCACCGAACATCTTGTGGGCGGCGAAGATGGCGAAGTCCGCGCCGAGTTCGGTCACGTCCAGCGGCATATGCCCCCCGCTCTGACTGCAGTCGAAGCACAGCAGAATCCGCGGATCGAGTTCTCCACGCAGCTCCTCGAGCGTGGTGAGCCCGCCGAAGACGTGGTGCAGATGGCTGGTGGTGATCAGCCGGGTGCGCGGACCGACCTTGGCCAGAATATCGGCGGTATCGGCTTCACCGAGTTCGGTCACCCGGTAGGGGACCAGCTCGATGCGCCGGCCGAAGCGGGCGAGCACTTGGCGCAGATGGTGCCACGGGTGCACATTCGAGGCGTGATCGCGTGGGTTGTAGAGGATTTCGTCGCCGTCATCGAGTTCGGCCAGCCCCCAGGACAGTGCGACGGCATTGAGCGCCGCCGTCGCGCCACCGGTGAAGACCACCTCCGCGGGCGATTCGGCGCCGATGAAGGTGGCCATGCGATCGCGGACCCTGGCCAGGCGGGCGGTGAGATCGGTGGCCCACGGATAGGTGCCGCGACCGGCATTGGCGGTACGCGAGGTGTGGTAGCGGTGGATGGTCTGGATGACCGGCCGCGGCTTCTGCGTGGTGGCCGCGCTGTCCAGATAGATGTCTGTGGATTCGGCCAGCGCCGGAAACAGTTCACGCACGGCGGTGAGGGGCGATGGCGCCGATATCCGCGGGGCGGACCGGGTGGTGGTCGGTCGAGCTGGGTGCGTACCGGACGCAGGTGAACGCAACGTGCCGCTCCCTTCCGAGAACGCGCTGGACGTCACCAACGATACGCACTTTTCCGAGCGACTTCGAACGTTTCTCCTAGCCAACGTCTTTCGGCAAGCCGCAGGTACCAAAGGCACTGTCGGGGTTATCCGTCGTCGTTCAGTACTGCCCCTGTACGTACTCGACCAGATGCTGGCGTTCAGTGGCCAGTTCGGAGATCGCGCTCTTGACCACATCGCCGATACTGACGATGCCGATCAGGTGGCCGTCACGGACCACGGGCAGGTGCCGGATGCGGTGCTCGGTCATGGTGCTACGCAGTCCGTCGACCCGGTCGTCGGGATCGCAGGTGCGCACATCGACGGTCATGATCTCCGAGACCGGCGTATCGAGCAGTGCGGCGCCGCGCGCGTGCAGACTGCGCACCACATCGCGCTCGGAGACAATGCCGAAGATCCGGTTGCCGTCCGGCGATACCACCACCGCCCCGATATTGTGTTCGGCGAGTGTGCCGAGCAGGGTCCGTACCGTGGTCTCGGGCGCGACGGTCGCCACGTCGCTGCCCTTCCTGTGCAAGATCTCCGCAATTTGCATAATCCACCATCCCGACGTCGTGGCACTACCAGGATGACGCCTTTGTGATCTACTGACCAGCACAAATCCGCATCAGGCTGTAATTTACAGTCGTCGCGCGACGCTGCGCTCCAGATCGCGGGCGAGCAGGGCGATGGCGGCCTGTGAGATGCCCGCCGAGGTGGCCAGATCGATCGAGGTCAGCTGCGCGATGCGGCGCAGCCGGTAATCGACGGTATTCGGGTGCACATAGAGCTGACGCGCGGTGAGCTGGCGATTCATATCGTTGCCGAGGTAGGCGCGCATCGTGTCGAACAGTTCGCGATGGGCGTCGAGCGGATCGAGAATGGTCGCGATGCGCCGGGTGGCGGGTCCGCCGCGGGTGAGTTGGTACTCCACGGCCAGGTCGGCCATCTGGTACAGGCCCGGATTGCGGCCGCCGACCCGCACCAGATTGAGTAGTTCGTGGGCCTGATCGGCGGCGTCGGGTATCTCGTCGGTCTCACTGGTGACCAATGTCGCGGTCAGCGCGACCTCGGCGGATTCGGCCAACAGAGCCAGTGTCTCGGCGGTCAGGACCGGCGCATCACCCTCGATCGGGACCAGCAGCGTGCCGCCCTTGGTACTCAGCAGCGCGAGCACCCGGGACTCGAAGGCGGTCGCCAGTTCCGATTGCAGTCGGCGCAACTTCCTGCGGGCGGCCACATGGCTGTCGACCCGCGGATCGCGCTCATCCGGATGTTCGGGAATCGATAGCGCGACCACCTGATACGAGTCGGCGATCGGAATGCCGGCCTGGCGGGCGAGTGCGGAACTACCGCGACCGCTGAGCAGCGCCGAGGCCAGCGTCTGCGTCGCGGTCTGGTGTTCGCGCGCAACGAGATGCTGTTCCTCTACATACGCGTCCGAAACCGACGCGGTAATCGCCTCCAGGAGTTCGAGCATGAGGTCGGTGGCGACCAGCAGCTCATCGATATCGTCGGCCTTGGCTCGCGCGGTCACCAGACCGAACGCGATGCGCAGCCCCTCGTGGTAGGCGCGCAGGATGGTGCCGAGCGGTACCGCCTCGCGGGCCCATTGCGCCGCCGCCTCTCTGACCTCGCCGAGCTGTTCCTCGCCGGGAACCGTTCGCTTGTCGAACATTTCGGCGGCCAGTGCCAGGCAGCTGCGGGTCAGCTTGGTGACATCGCCGCGCAACTGTTCGCCGGGCAGCGTGCGACACGGCGCCATACAGGTCGCGAAGTAACCGACCATGCGCGAGGCGACGCGGTCGGTATTGAGTAGGGGAATCGACGCGGGCTGGCCGCCGATCTCTAGGACAGGTTCCGTCGGCTCGACGGAAAGATCCAGCGCGGAGAAGGTCATCAGCGTCGCTCCAGTGCCACCTCGGACGTGATAGATCTGCGTCCGAATCGTTGCATCACTATACGAAATGGTTATGAACCGAGGGAAGACTACGCGAGATCTATTGCGCTGCTGCAACGTTGTGCATTGATTGCAAACGGGCTATGTCCTGTGGTGGGAAGCTCCAGCGCGCGGTGCTGGTTGTCGAAAATCCGTGGCCAGCCGTCTTAACGTCGGTCGCGGGGCGGCGTTCGCGCGTGATTCGCCTATGTCGTCGTGTCCGGGCACGGCACCCGGCTCAACGTCTATGACAGCTTCGCCTACCTCGCACCGCAACTGGCGCGCGCCGGTTTCTGTGTCTTCGCGCTACGACCAGGTGACCAACCCCTATGAGCCGGCCTTCCAGACCACGGGTCCTGGCACGGCCGTGCACAACATCACGCTTCAGGACGACTGCGATCAGGATATGTCCGATCGCCTGACGAGGATGTACTCGCCGCGCGCGAATTCGATTGCGCTGTCGGCGCTCGATCCTGCCGCGTATCCGAACCCGGTGTGCACCTTCGATTCCTGGTTCATCGGCGGAGGTGGCGCAATCTAGGCCGCGCCTTGTTGATTCCGCAGATCTGAATCGGTTATCAATGCGCCGCCACGGATTTCACGTTCGATCGCGATGGCGGCGTAGTGCCGACCGCTGGCGCGCAACTCGGCAATGCGCTGCTGCAGTGCCTCGGTGCCGTATGCCGCGGCGATATCGGCGATCCCGAGTCGACCGACAGCGTGTGGTGGATTCATGCGAACGCCCCTGTGGCTCTGGCGCCGAGAGATCCCGGTGGCGACAGCGGCACGGGCTCCCGGATGCGAAACTCCCTTGTCGCGCAAGAGTTTAGAGCGATGTAGCTTGCAGATGCAAGTACATCCGCACGAACATCGCTGCATGCGAAGCGATTTGGGGGCTGGTCTGATGTGGAGCCGTTGGGGTCGAACGCTATTCGTCGTCCAATCCGGCCGAGAGGTAGGCCGCGGCGGCGAGCCACTGGCGACACTGTGGGCCGTGTACTTCGTGTAGGCGCAGGATCTCGCGGGCCTGCCGATAGGTGAGTCCGCCCGGTTCGACGCCGCAATCGAGTGGCGCATACTCCGGCGTCGAGCGTTGCCGCAGGGTGTCGATCCCGGATACTCCGGCGATCGTGTCCCCACGCGGAGTTCGGAATGGCGTACTCATCTCGACCGCCCCTCGCGTCTACCGGATGGGGAGGCGATTGTGGTGACGCCGGCGCGAACTCCCTGCGTACCTCCCCGATTCTGGTTCCGAGTTTAGGCCGTCGGCACTTACAGATGCAAGTACATTTGCACGAACGACCAACAGAAATATGAACGGCGGTCGTCGACCGGATGGCCGATGGCCGCCGTTGTGCCGCTTGCGCTTTAGGGCTTGCGCGCGACCGCACCATAGGCGGAGATCGGCCGGATCTCGCCGACCTCGGCGGCATCGGTGCGCCACTGGGTGATCGAGACGAATCCGGGGTCGACCTGTTCCAAACCGTCGAAGACGGCGCGGATTTCGGCCTGGGGGCGGGGAATATAGGGTACACCGCCGGTGCCGGTGTAGTTCTCACACAGTGTCACGTACTCCTTGCTGTCATCGGTGCCGTCCCACATGACCAGGAAGCTGCCCGACGGCACCGCGGCGAGCACCGTGCGCACGATGCGCAGCAGTTCGCCATAGGACTTGGCGTGCCCGAGCACGCCCATGAACATCACCGCGATCGGCCGGTTGAAATTCAGTACGTTCTTGGCATCGGCGATGATCTGCTCCGGATCATGGAAATCGCAGTCCACATATGTTGTTACGCCCTCCGGAGTGGTGCTGGTCAGCAGTGCCCGCGCGGTCGCGAGGACCAGTGGGTCGTTGTCGACGTAGACGACCTTGGACTCGGGCGCGACGCCCTGCGCGACCTCATGGGTATTCTGCATGGTCGGTAGGCCGGTGCCGATATCGAGGAACTGGCGGATGCCCTCCTCGCCGGCCAGATAGCGGACCGCGCGCATGAGGAACTGGCGTGATTGCACGGCCATGGTAGTGATGTCGGGGTCCACTTCGACACCGGCGTCACCGGCGATCCGATCGATTTCGTAATAGTCCTTACCGCCCATCCAGTAGTTCCAGATGCGCGCGGAATGGGGGATGTCGGTTCGGATGAGTGGGCTGTGATCGTCGGACATGGGGCTGGACTCCTCGGCGAGCTGATAAACGGTGAACCGGACTGCTCAGGCGGCGGGTGTCGCGATTGGCTGGCACGGCCGATGTGCACTGTGACAGTACAAGATTCGCCTCCCCTCGACCGTCGGGATGGAGTAGTCGATCACGCACTTCGGGTACGTCGCGTGGTGGGGTCCACGGCACTCGGGTAACCCGTTGAACAGGCGTCACGAAGAGGACCGACAGGTCTGAATTCTTTTGTGCCGCAGGGCGGAGCATCGTGCTATCTTGCAGATGTAGGTGCAAATGCAAGAACGTTTGAGCGCACATCTGTAAGGCCGCTCGAGCGTACATCTCACACTGGAAGCCGAGGAGTGGGGAAGATGTTCGACACCGGTACACCCAAGATCAAAGGCGCGTGGCGCAAGAGCTCGTTCAGCGGTCCGTCGGGCGGTAACTGCGTCGAGGTCGCCGAGGCGTCGGATGGTTCGATCGCCGTTCGCAATTCACGCGACCCGGAAGGTGGCATGCTGTTCTACACTCGACCGGAGATCGATGCGTTCGTGCGCGGCGCGAAGGCCGGGGAGTTCGACGACCTGACTAGCTGAGCGGTAACATAGGCGATCGGTGCGGTGTGTTTCCAAACGTGGTTTCTATGACACACTGTGGTCAAACCCGAGTATCGGAGATGACTTGATGATCGCAGAACCCGATGACGACGGTCGCGTGCAATCGGTTGTAGTGGAACGTGGTCCGACCGTTTTGCGGATCGCGCTGGGTGGGCAATTGCGCGACCTCCGGGTGAAGAACGGCATCACCCGTGAGGCCGCAGGTGACGCCATCCGCGGTTCACACGCCAAGATCAGTCGTCTCGAGTTGGGTCGCACCGGTTTCAAGGAACGCGATATTCGCGACCTGCTCACCCTGTACGGTGTCAGCGACGCCGAGGAGCGGGAACGTTTCCTGGATCTGGCCCGGCAGGCGAACGAACCAGGCTGGTGGCATCGTTACAGCGATCTGCTGCCGTCCTGGTTCGGAACCTACCTCGGTTTGGAGCAGGCCGCGACCAAGATTCGTACCTACGAGGCGCACCTGGTGCCGGGGCTGTTGCAGACACCCGAATATGCCAGGGCCGTAATGTCACTGGGGTACGAGGACGCCGATATGGACCGCCGCGTGCAGGTCCGCATCCGTCGACAGGAAGTGCTGCGCCGCGTCGATCCGCCGATCATCTGGGCGATTATCGATGAGGCGGCGCTGCATCGGCCGGTCGGTGGTTCGCGGGTACATCGCGAGCAGATGGAACACCTCATCGAGCTGGCGCAACTGCCGAATGTCACGGTGCAGGTCCTGCCGTACTCGGCGGGCGAGCATGCTGCCGCGGGTAGTTCGTTCAGCATCTTGCGTTTCGCCGAGACCGAGCTGCCCGACATCGTCTACCTCGAACATCTGACCAGTGCGCTGTACCTGGATCGGAAGCAGGATCTGGCGCTGTACCTGTCGGTCATGGACCGCCTGAGTGTGCAGGCCGAGTCGCCCGGCGAGTCGCTCGAGATCCTCGCCGACTACGCCGAGAAAGCCTGACGGCCCAATTCCCCTATCGACCCGGCCTGTTCGGGTCGATAGTGCTTGTCTCGGCTGCGAACGCGTCCGCAGCCGCGAGATCGAAATCGCCGTGGTCACTGCCGAGTCCGCGGGCGACCAGCGCCGCGACGGCATTGCCGAGTATCACGGCGGCACGCAGATTCCGGCCGAGTGCGATCGCCCGGATGAAACCGGCGGAGAAGGCGTCGCCGCAGCCGGTGGTGTCAACGACGTCGACGGCGAACGCGGGAATGTGCTGATGGTTGTCGGGGCCCACGAGTAGCGTGCCGTCGGCGCCCCGGGTGATCGCCAGAATTCCTGCGCCCGCGTCCTTCAGCACCTCGCAGCCTGCCATCAGATCGGTGGTGCCGGTGAAGCCGAGTACCTGTTCGTCATTCGGGAGAAAGTAGTCGGTATGCGGGAGGACCTCGGCGATGGCGTCGAGGCTGCCCAGTGCGCCGGGGGCGATCAGATCGACGGAGGTGCTGACGCCATTGTCCTTGGCATGCCGCAGAATTCGCGCGGCATTGGCCGCACCGATGAGTTCCGGACCACCGAGGTGGAGATGATCGGCGGCGGCGAGTGCGGCCCAGTCGATATCGTCGAGGGTGTAGAACGGGTTGGCGCCCAACAGATGCAGGCTGGGACGCGCACCATCCGGGCGGATCGGCAGCACCGACGACGAGGTGGGCTGGCTTTCCTTACGCACCACCAGATTCGTATCGATGCCGGCCTTGGCGAGCAGCCCGAGCAGAATATCGCCGGAGTTGTCGGTGCCGATCGCCCCCGCGGTCCGCACGCTCGCACCGAGTTTGGCCAATGTCAGCGCGGTGCCCGCGGCCGTACCCGCCGGCGTAATGCGAATGTTCTCGACCAGGGCCGTCTGCTGGCCCTCCGGTATGGCCGCGACAGGTCGAACTAAAATATCCAAAACATGTGCGCCCAAAGCGATTACGTTCATTCGGTATCCTCCTCCAGCGGTTTGCGGGTGCCGTACCCGGTGCGCAGTGCCACCTCGACGACCGCGGCCTGCTGCTGTTCGGAGAGTTCGCGCGGCCTGCCGATCGTCACCGCGTCCAGATACAGTGCGCAGGCCCATTCCAGCAGCAGTGCGGATTCGACGGCCTGCGGCAGCGACGCACCGATGGTGACCGCGCCATGATTGGCCATCAGCGCAGACTGCCTGTCCTGCAATGCCGTTCGCACCGCATCCGCAAGTTCGGCGGTGCCGAACGGGTGGAACGGAGCGACTCTCGTCGCACCGCCGAGCAGCAGCTGCTGGTAATGGATGACCGGGAGTTCGTCGAGCACACAGGAAATGGCCGTCGCCTTGGGCGCATGGGTGTGCACGACCGCCTGCGCGGCGTAGGTGCGATAAATATCGAGATGCAAACCCAATTCGGAGGTGGGTGCGTACTGTCCCGCGACCACCCGGCCCGCCAGGTCGACCACGGTGACGTCATCGGCGATGACCTCCGCCAGCACCGCACCGGTTGCGGTGACGGCGACCAGCTCACCGCAGCGCAGGCTCACATTACCCGCGGTGCCGATCAGCAGCCCCTGTGCGGCCAAGCGCTGACAGGCGACCGCTACCTGGGCGCGTTCGGTTGATGCGATGGTGGTCATCCGGATACTCTACCGAAATCTGAATATGATTCACATTACGTTCGGAGGTAATCTGTGCCGATCCGTGCACTACCCCAGGCGGGTCTGCGTCGTGTGCCGATTCAGGCGCGCAGCCGGGAGCGGCTGGCGCGGGTGCTCGAGGTGGCGGATCGACTGATCGCCACCGAGGGTGTCGAGGCGCTGACCATGATCAGAGTGGCTGCGGAGGCACGGATTTCGGTCGGCTCCCTGTACCAGTACCTGCCGGATCGCGAGGCGGTCATCGAAACCCTCGCCGCGGCCTATATCGAACAGTTGGAGGCCAAGGCGGCCCTGTTGCTCGAGCTCGCGCGCCAGCAGCGCTGGGACGATCCGATCGGTGTGCTGGTGGATGCGTTCGCTCAGGTGTATCGGGACGAACCCGGCTTCCGGGCGCTGTGGTTCGGCAAGGATTTCAACGAGGCCGCACGGGCCGCCGACCGTGAGCACAAACGCCGGATGGCGGTGACGCTGCGGGAGGTCATGCTCGCCCAGGGCGCCGTGGCCGATATCGAAGGACTTGATATCGCCTGCCGCGCCGCCCATCTCATGGGCGATGCCGTCCTCCAGGAGGCCTTCCGATCCGACCCCGACGGTGACCCGAATCTGTTGCGCGAGGCCAAGGTCGCACTGCGGGCCTATACGGCACAGTGGGCATCGCCGACCGAGGTGTGACGCAATTCGGTTGCGCTGCTACATCATTGAATGCAACGGCTGGTGCTTACCGTTCACTGCTTGATGAAGCTGGAGGCGATGCGCCAGAACGTGGCCGGCTGCAGGGTCTCGAGATCCCAGTCGTCGGCCATCGCATGCGCGGTGGTGACGATCCGGTCGATATCGAAATCGTGTCGAGTGGCCGCACCGGTTGACTCGACGGCATCGATAACGAAAGCGACTGCGGTTTCTCGCGAGTACGCGGTACTGCGCTGTCCGCTTCGGGTCGACGGTGTGCTCATAGTTGTTATACCGTTCGCTGGCTGGTCGGCCAGTGCGGCTTCGGCGATCCCGAGCCGGCCGCCGTGAAGTGGTTGGTCCATTCGAACGCCCCTGACGTCTGGCGGCAGCAAACCTCTGGCGACATCGGCCCTTGGTTCACCCACGCGGCCTCCCCTGGTTGTCCCCTGTAATGCCTTGCGGGACTGAGTTTAGGTCGGTGTGCCTTTCAGATGCAAGCACATCTGCACGATCGATTGTGCGTTCGCAGTTGGGTTTTCGCATCTGCTAATAATCCGCGAACCAGCGCGGTGGCGGGCGAATTCGCCGCGATCATTTCGCATTGATAACCACATCGGTGCTGTAGTGCACCTGAGTGCCGGGTTCGACAAATCGGTCGGCGGCGCAGCGCCAGGCCAGGAAATGATCGGTGAAACGGTGCGCTTCGGCGGCCTCCTCATCGATATAGACCTGGTAGAGGAAAAACCGATGCGGATCAACGCGGTCGGCACACACATCGAATCGCAGGCAACCGGGTTCCTCACGCACTGATGCGGTCGCACTGCGGCCGACCACATCGAGGAATTCACCGCGGGATCCGGGTCGCAGCTTCAGGGAAGTGATACGGCTGAACACGGTCATGTTCTCCAATCTTGCGGCGAAAAATATCAATCGGTAAGTGCGGCACCGCCTTCGGCGACCGACTGGCTACCAAAATCTGAGACCGCGCGCGTTACCGGTGTATCGCCCGCGACGAGCTCCAAAGTGGTGTGCGTGGTCGGTGGCGCGTGCAGAATTTCGGCAAGGACGGCGGCGACATCGGCACGGCCGATGCTGCCGAATGGCAGCGGCGGCGTGCTGAGCAGAACCCGGTCGGTCGCGGCGGTATCGAGCAGTCGGCCGGGGCGCAGGATCGTCCAATCGAGATCGCGGGCCCGTAGATCGTCCTCGGCCTGGGTCTTGGCGTCGATATAGGCGGCCCAGACCTCATCGGTGCCGGGTGCGGGCGGTTTACCCGCGCCCATGGTGGAGATCTGCACGAACCGCCGGACACCGGCCGTCTCGGCGGCATCGGCCAACAGCACCGAGCCGCCCTTGTCCACCGTGTATTTGCGGGCGGCCCCGCTGCCCGGACCGGCGCCCGCCGCGAAAATCACGGCGTCGGAACCCTTTACGACGGCGGCGAGCTCTGCCGCCGTGCTGTGCTCGAGATCGAAGACGACCGGTCGGGCGCCGGTCGCCGCGACCTCGTCCGCGTGGTCGGCCTTGCGGATCAGGCTGGCGACCTCGTCGCCGCGCCTGGTGAGTATTTCGCCGAGCAATAGTGCGATCTTCCCGTGTCCGCCTGCGATGACGACGCGCATATGGGGTCCTTTCTGGCCGTAGCGACTGCGTGCAGGTCGCTCGAGATGATCAGCGTTCGGGTCCTCCGGGATTGCACGATGCCTGGACGGTGGCCTGATAACCCACCGCCGGACGCCAGGGTTCCAGATTCCAGCTCTCTTTGTTGGGCTGCACCATTCGAGCCCAGACCCAGTGACAGACGAACTGGTCACGCATTCCGGGCGTATCCGCGTCGGGGGAGCGCGTGAGCACTTCCTGCCAGGCCCGCTCCTCGGTACCCGGGAAGGCCTCGCGCCGCCCGGCCTCGGTGGGGTAGACCAGCAGGCGCGAGCCGTCGAGGCCCTCGGTCCAGGTGGTGTGGTCGATGAGCGGCATACCGGCGTAGGGATCGACGCTCGGCAGTGCGGCAAGGGGCGTGCTGGATGCGGGCCCGGCCGCGGTCGTCGTGGCAGGCGTTACGGTCGCCACGGCCGACGGTGTCGCGTCGGAGCCGCACGCGGTGACGGCCGGGGCCAGCGCGCCGCAGCACAACAGCATCGCACCCCATCGTGCCCGTTCGGTATTCCGGTGGGTCAACGTCGATCCTCCCGCATGGTGTCCACCATCCGAGAGTAGTCATCGTGCGGCGCCACATCAGCCATACCGGGATGTGGCCGCGCGGTGGTTTATGGCAGCGGTGCCGCAGCAACCGTCAGTGCCACAGCGAGCGGCACGGCAGGCGGCGCAGGTCCGGTCGCACCTTGCCGTCGACCGTCACGGTCAGCCCGGCGTTGACCGCCGCAGAGGTGAATTCCCAGGCCTCGGTGAGGGTGGCGGCGTATTCCAGAACCAGTGCGTCCTCGGGGGTCGGACCGTCGAAGTAGACCGTGATCCGTCGGGTCGGTGGATCCTGGACATCCATCGGATACACCGAGTTGCACTCGCTGGAATCCGTTTCAGATTTCACAGTGCCGTCCATGCCACCGTCTCCTTCCGACCCGACTCGCCGCGTCGACGGATATGACGGTAGGGCGCGCACCATGACGTGGTACATGGTCCGGCAGATCGGTTGGACATGTCACAGACCCGACACCTCGCGATCGGAGACAGTCACGAAGGCGCCCGACAGTCGACCACTGTCGGCGCGCCCGAGAGTTGTGATTTCTCAGAACATTTCGCCTTGCCTTTGCTTTCGAGACAATCGTGGTCGACTATGTTCGCAACGTTGGACCAAACTCTCACCCGGAGGCAATACGTCGATGAGACCGGCCCTACGTAGCCCGATTCGCGCACTCGGCGCCGTGATGAGAGCGACCGGCAAACAGTCGCTGGCAATGACGATCGGTCTGCTCATGGTGCTTACGGCGGCAGGCGCCGCCCACACCACCCCCCTGTATCCCACCCCGGATCCCGACCCCTTCTACGCGACTCCGCCCGATCTGGCGGACAAGAAACCCGGTGATGTGATCGCGACGCGGGTGATGCCCCCGCTGGCGATCTTCCCAGGTACCACCGTGACCGTCGTGCGCTTCCGTTCGACGAGCTCCGAAGGCCAGCCGATCGCGGCGACCACCACGGTGCTCACTCCGAAGTCGCACGCCCCTGACGGCCCCCTGCTCTCCTACCAGCACATCATCAACGGGCTCGGCGCCGAGTGCTCGGTATCGCGGGTGCTCTACACCGGCGACCCGAACCTCATCGTCCGGGAGGCCCCGGGCTGGAATGTGCTGCTCTCGCGCGGCTGGAGCGTCGCGCTGCCGGATCACCTCGGTCCGAATTTCGCCTACGGTGCGGCCAAATTGGGCGGCATGATCACCCTCGACGGGATCCGGGCGGTGAAGCAGGTCGCCGACTTGCAGGTGCAGCAGAGCCCGGTGTCGATGATCGGATACTCCGGCGGCGGTATGGCCACCGCGTGGGCGGCCGCGCTGGCTCCCGAATACGCGCCGGAACTGCAGATCGCCGGTGCGGCGATGGGCGGTGTGCCGATGAATCTGGTGACCATGCTGGAGACCCTCGGCTTGAACTCGCATCCGGTTTTCGGGCTCGCCCTGGCGGCCGGACTCGGCCTGGAGCGGGAGTATCCCGACCGCTTCCCGCTCAGCGACCAACTCAATGAGCGCGGCCTCAACGCACGGGCCGCGATCGCCAATAGTTGCACCAATGACATCCTGGCCGCTGGCGCGGGGCGCGGGGCGCTGGACTTCGCGAAGTCGACCTCGATGATCAACGATGCCACCGCACGCGCGGTGGTCGAGGAGAACAGCCTCGAGCTGTACGACGGCGTGCCGACAACGCCGGTCTTCGAATGGCATTCGCCGATCGACGGACTCATTCCGATCGATGCGGTGGTGAATACCGATAAGCGCTGGTGCGCGGCCGGGGCACGGGTGCAATCCGAGCAGATCCCGGTACCCGACCATCTCACCGCCGCGGTCCTGGGTATTCCGGCGGCGCTGAATTGGTTGGATGCGCGATTCCGAGGTGAGGTGGCGCCGAGCAACTGTTGAGAACGGGCACAAGCGAATTGGTGCGATCCGGCGGATCCCGGATCGCCACCGAGCCGGATTCGTGTTGATGGACAGGCAGATTCGGCCTGGATTGTTGCGATTCGGCGACGTGACACACACAACTCGGGCACGGTGAGGTATCCGGCCGGGTCGTCTCGGTTAGCCTGACTTCCTGGCCTCGGCACTCAGGGGCATTTCGGGGGTCGAAGGCACCACAAACCCGGGCGCCAGGGAACCCGACGTCGCACCCTGGGGCGTGTTTCAATGAGTTGCCTGCGTGTCATCGTTTTCGTGCTGTTGCTGGTGTGTACGGCCGCGACGGGAGAGGCGGCGGCCGAACCACCGGCCGCACCGGGCCCGCCCGTCATTCCCGGTCTGCCCGCTTTGCCGATTCCGACCGGCGGATCGATCCTCCCGGATCTGCAGCAGTGGATCGATAGCGTGATCCCCCCGCCACCGATCGCGCCCGCCCCGCAGGTGTCCGGTCCGATGCAGGAGGCCACCACGCTGTCCCCGGCGCTGGCCGCCTTGCGGCAGGCCTCGGCGCCGAGCGCCATCGGTGATCCGATCTTCGACGCGTGGCCGGCGAATCTGGACGATTACGCACCGGGTGAGCTCGTGGAGGTGCGCGATGTCAGCGCGACGGCCGCGCCGCTGGTGCTGGTGCCGCTACGGCAGGCGCTGTTGCTGAAATACCGCACCACCGATTCGCGCGGTGCGGCCTCGTATGCCACCGCGACATTGATTGTTCCGGCCACCGCATGGTCCGGTCCGGGTAGCCGACCGGTCGTGGTGAACAATCTCCCGATCGACGCGCTCGGCCGGGACTGCACGCCCGGCTACACCTTCGCGCACGGCTGGTCACGCAATACCAGCATCACCGACTTCCTCCCGCCCACAACGCAATTGGCGGCCTTGCGCGGATACGCGGTGCTGGTTCCGGACCACGAGGGACCGTGGATGGCCTACGCGGAACCCTACGTCGCAGGGCATGCCGTCCTCGATGCCATTCGCGCGGTGCGTGGACTGCGCCCCGACGAATTCGGCGACAGCCGATTCGGCATGACCGGGTACTCCGGTGGCGCTATCGCCACCAAGGGAGCGGTGAAGCTGATCGACAGCTACGCCCCGGAATTGGCCGGGTCGATCGTCGGCGCCGCGCTCGGCGGCGTGCCCGCCGACTACGAAATCCTCGGGCGCAGCATGAACGGCAACCTCGCCTCGGGGGTGTTCCTGGCCGCGACCTTCGGCGTCGGCCGGGAGCGTCCGGAGATTCTGGCCAGCATGAACAATCTGGCGCAGTGGGCGGCGACCTCACCGCTGAAAGATCTGTGCGGCAGCGTATTCGGTGCGGTCGGCGTTCTGATGCTGCCCATCGATATCGCCGCGAAGATTCCGGATCCACTGCACTCCGAGGTCGCCGGTGAGATCTACGATGTGACCCGCATGGCGGGCATGAAGTCCGCGACACCGCTCTACATCTACAACGGCGAGCAGGAATTCTGGATTCCGGCCGAGGGCGCGCGGAATCTCTATCGGGAGCAGTGCGATCTCGGCGTGTCGGCGGCGTATCGCAGCGTCCTCGGTGAACACATCATCGCCGGGGTGCTCGGCTATCCGGATGCGATGGTCTGGCTGGATCAGCGTCTGCAGGGCGTGCCGGCGCGTGATGAATGCTGAAGGAATTATGGCAATCGGCTATCAACGTTGCATCTGCCGGCGGAACCGCGATTTATGACATGTGACGGTTTTGAATGGATCTGAGCAGGCCAGCGCGATGGTGGGGCGCCACTATCGGATGTCCGACCATTACGAGGTCGGGCGGGAGAAGATTCGCGAATTCGCTCGTGCGGTTCGTGACTTCCACCCCGCGCATTGGCATGAGGACGCGGCGTGGGAACTGGGCTATGACGGGCTGATCGCACCGCCCACCTTCTCCTCGATCATCTTGCTGCTGCTACAGCGCAAGATGTTCGATTCGGTACTGACCGGTTACGACATCAGCCAGGTGCTGCAGACCGAGCAGAGCATTCGGACGCACCGGCCGCTGGTCGCCGGTGACCAACTGCGCTGCGACTCCTATATCGAATCGTTCCGGCAGTTCGGCAATACGGACTTCATGGTCATCCGGAGTGTGCTCACCAACCAGTACAAGGAACTGCTGCAGACCGCACACACCACGGCGGCGGCCCGCACCGGCGCCGAGGTGGCCACCGAACTGGTCAAGGCGGTCGACGGCGTCATCATGAGTGGCGAGGCGCTGACCCAACGGCAGGACGTGTCGCGGCGGTTGCCGGACCATGCGCTGGAGAGCGGCATGTTCGAATGCTTCGATGAGATGCCGCCCGAGGCCGATGCGGACGAGATCCCGGCACGGGTGCGGTGTGGCGTCGAATACGACGAACTGCGGGTCGGTACCGAACTGCCCACCAGTGTCGTCCCGCTCTCGCGCGGAGATCTGGTGAATTATGCTGGGGTATCCGGTGATTCGAATCCGATCCACTTCAGCGAGCATGTCGCGGTCGCCGCGGGACTGCCCGGCGTGGTATCGCACGGCCTGCTGACCATGGGCCTGGGCGCGAGCTATCTCACCGACTGGCTCGGCGATCCGGCCGCGATCACCGAATACGGTGTCCGGTTCGCCGGATTCGCGGCGGTCTCGGCCACCAGGCAGTCCGAAATCGAATTCCGCGGCCGGGTCAAGGCATTGGATCCGGACCGCCGTGCGGCGACCATCGCGCTCACCGCGACCTCCGATGGCCGCAAGCTGTTCGGCCGGGCCACCGCGGAGGTGCTGCTGCGCTGAGCCAGGGCCGAAGATATTGATAAATGTCCTTGCAGATGTACGAATGTTTGTGGAAATGAGGCATTTTGGTTCTAGAGAGTGGCGGCTACTTCATGGCAGACTCGTCGAATGCGTGCTTCGCAGGTGCGACATTCATTCGCCGGCCAGAACCCGGCTGACGATGGTGGGCCGACCGTACTGCGGATGATGCTCGGCAGTCGGATGCGACGACTGCGCGAGGCCTGTGACATCTCCCGTGAGGATGCGGGCGAGGCGATCCGCGGTTCGCATTCCAAGATCAGCCGACTCGAATTGGGCCGCACCGGTTTCCGGGAACGTGATTTGCTCGATCTGCTTACGCTCTACGGGGTCGCCAACCCGGAAGAGCGCGAGGAGTTCAAGGAGCTCGCGCGCCAGGCCAATGCCTCGGGCTGGTGGCACCGCGACAGCGATTGGTTGCCGAAGTGGTTCGACACCTATCTCGGACTCGAGCAGGCCGCCAAGCTGATCCGCGGCTACGAGCCGAGGGCGGTACCGGAACTGCTGCAGACCGCCGACTATGCGCGGGCTTTGCTGGCACTGGCGCATCCAGCCGAGTCGGCGGCGGGGATCGCCCGCCGGGTCGCGCTGCGGCTGCGCCGTCAAGAGATCTTGCGCCGCCCACATCCGCCGCAATTGTGGTTGATCGTCGAGGAGGCCGCGCTGCGCCGGCCGATCGGTGGGTCGACGGTGTGGCGGGCCCAGCTCGAGTACCTGCTACGCATCGCCGAAGAGCCGCACATCACCCTGCAGGTGCTGCCCGATCATGTCGGTGGTCCGGCGTTGGCCGATGGTGCGTTCACCATGTTGCGTTTCGCGGAAGCCGATCTCCCCGATATCGTCTATCTGCAGCAACTCACCAGTGCGCTGTATCTGGACAAGACCGCCGACCTCGACGCGTACCGCGCGGTGGCCAATCAACTATCGGTCCATGCCGCCCCGCCGGAGTTCACCCCTGGATTGCTCCGCGCCCTGTGCGAACGGCATCCGGAGACGCTCGATCACCCGGCCGTGCCGGGCGATCCACGGTGATCCGCCGAAAACGATAAACGGGACAATCGAACTCGGCTCGGTGTGGTGCCACGCCCAGTCGGTCGAGTGCGTACGGGTGTGATGCCGCGTCTCATACGATAGGAACCACACATGTCCCCTGGACGAAGGTGTTGCCAATGACCGACGATGCTGCGCGCCGAACTCTGCTCGACCAGGAGATCGATCAGAGTAAACCGAGTATTGCCAGGGTCTACGACTATCTGCTCGGCGGTAAGGACAACTACCTCGTCGACCAGCAGATCGGTGATCACTTCAAGCTGAACCTGCCCGGTTCGGTGGCGATCGCCTTCACCAGCAGGCGGGCGCTGATCCGCGGCGTCCGCGATATGGCTCGCGCGGGGATGCGACAGTTCATCGACTTCGGCAGCGGCCTGCCGACCGCCGACAATGTGCATCAGGTCGCGCAGCGGCACCTACCCGAGGCCCGAGTGGTCTACATCGACAGTGATCCGATCGTGCTCGCGCACGGCCGCGCGCTACTGGCCACCGATGCGAACACCGCGGTAATCCAGGCCGACGCCCGCGATCCCGATTCCATCCGCGATCATCCGGAGGTTGCGCGGTTGATCGAGTTCGACCAGCCGGTCGGCATCATCTTCAGCTCGATCCTGCACCATCTCAACGACGATGAGGATCCGGCCGCCGTGGTGAGTTTCTGGAACGACCAGATTGTTTCCGGCAGTCACGTATTCATCACGCACTTCCGCTCCGGCCACAATTCGGAGACGGCCGCGGCGGAACGGAAGTTGCAAGACACCTTCGGGCGTGGCCGGTGGCGCGATACCGACGAGATCCGCGAACTCTTCGGCGACCTCGATGTCCTCGAACCCGGTATCGTCCCATCGGCGCAGTGGCGACCGGACGTGCAGGCCGCGGGTTCGGGATCGGTCGGCTCCGCCGGACGCAAACTGAGCGTCTGGGAGGAGCTCATCGTCACCGGACTGGCCCGGAAACCCTGATGCGAATCACACCGAACTAATGTCCCGTTGGGACAATAGGGCGTAGACTGCCCGTATGGGTATCGACGACGAAGTCGACCTCGACGGCCGTCGGCTGCGCACACTGCGCAGTCGCGCGGCAATGTCGCGCGCCGCATTCGACCTGCTCAACGAGCGTGGTCTGGGTTCGGTGGCCGTCGAGGACATCGCGGAGCGCGCCGGCGTCACCCGGCGCACCTTCAGTCGTCATTTCTCCTCCATCGAGGATGCCGTACTCGGTGAAATCGACCAGGATGTGCACCTGTTCAACGAGGCGCTGTCCCGCCGCCCCGCGGACGAATCGCCGCTGGTCGCCTACCGCAATGCCCTGCACGACTGGCTGGCCGCCGAACACACCGGTCCGAAGGCGGCGCGTTTGGCCCGGCGTTGGGCGCTGTTCCAACGCTTCGAGGCGGAACCGACACTGGCCGCCGGGTATCAGCGCATCCGGCTCGACGGGCAGCGCGAATCCGTGCGGATCATCGCCGCCAGACTCGGTGTCGATCCCACGGTGGACCGGCGCCCGGAGGCGGCCGTCGCGGCCGGAACCGGACTGCTCATCGCCGCCCTGCAGGTCTGGGGCGCGGGCTCGGACACCGACGGGTTGCCCGATCTCATCGACACATTCTTCGACACCCTTCACGGGCTGACAGCTGAATTCCAGAGCGAGGTGTCATCATCATGACCGCTGCAACCGGGTCACCGAGCGTTGTCCGCCGTACCTGCCGCCGGGTCGGACTGGATCGAAATCCGATGCGCCGCCGTGAGGATCGCGTGCAGCTGGCGGTCGCCGCATTGCTCACGCTGTTGTTCCTGGTCATGGCCCCGCTACTGTCGATGGTGGTCGGCGGCCGGATCTATCAGACCGAAGACCGCATCGCGCGGGCCGAGGCGGCGCGGTTGCACGAGGTCGACGCGACGGTGCTCGAGGTCGGCAAGGCGCCGCTCTACGCGCCCATCACCCCGGCTCGGGTGCAGTGGCACGACGCCGACGGTGCCACGCACACCAGCGACTACCAGGCCACCGGAGTGGTGAAAGCCGGTGCCACGGTGAAGATTTGGCTCGATGGCTCGGGCAAGGTCACCGAGCCGCCGTCGAGCACCCGGGCACTGAGCAAGGCCTTGCTGATCACTACCGGCATGGTCTTCGGGATCGCGGTCGGCTTCGGCTGCGCCTACGCACTGCTGCGTCGCGCACTCGATCGGCGCAGGGCGCGGCTGTGGGAGGCCGAATGGGCCACGGTGGAACGTACTTGGGGCAACCACGGGACGCGTCCGGATCAGGCTTAGTGCCGAAGTGCGGCGCGCCCACCCGGAGTGGGTAGGGACACTCTCGGTGGGCGTGCCGCGTACCCGGCCGTCCTGCGGCGAACACGGGGTCGGGCATGGATAACGTCAGGGCCTAGCGGTAGCGGTCTGCGCGGCGCGCGAACGAATATCGGAGATCGCACGATCGATTCCCGTTTGCGCTGTGACACAACACAATCGGGGACTCGACACAATCGGTTCCGACGGCACCTAGACCGGGAAGAGGCTGTGCTTGCGTGGGTTGTGCTTCCTGACCGCGCCCTTCTCCCGCAGCAGGCGCAGTGCCCTGCGGATCTCCAGACGGGTTTGCGACGGCTCGACCACGGCATCGATATAGCCGCGTTCGGCCGCGGTCCACGGGGTGGCGACGGTGGCGTTGTAGAAATCGATCATCTGCTGGCGCACGGTGGCGCGCTGGTCGGCCGGCGTCGCCTCCAATTGTCGGCGGCCGATGATGCCGACCATGCTCTCGGCGCCCATGACCGCGATCTGCGCTGTCGGCCAGGCCAGGGCCAGGTCCGCGCCCAGTGGCTTGCAGCCCATCACCGCATAGCCGCCGCCGTATGCCTTGCGTGTCACGATCGAGACGATCGGCACGGTGGCCTCGATGACCGCACGGAAGAACCGACCGCCGCGTTTGATGACGCCGTTGCGTTCCTCTTCGAGACCGGGCAGCACACCGGGGGTGTCGACGACGAAGATCAACGGCAGGCCGAAGGCATCGCACAGCCGGATGAAATATGCCGCCTTATCCGAGCACAGTCCATCCAGTGCGCCGCCGAGTACCTGCGGCTGATTGGCGACCACGCCGACACTGCGACCGTCGACCCTGGCGAATCCGGTGATCAGATTCTGGGCGGTGCCCGCGCTGATCTCGTGAAAATGGCCGTCGTCGAAGATGCGCAGCAGCACCTCGTGCATGTCGTAACCGGATCGGTCGGAATCCGGAATGATCGTATTCAGCTCGAGGTCGTGGGCGGTGGTCTCCGGTTCCAGGCCCGGATTCACCACGGGCGCCTGTTCCAGGCAGCTCGACGGCAGGTAGCTCAGATAACTGCGAACCCAGTCGAAGGCGGCCTGCTCGTCGGCGGCGACATGGTGCACCGTGCCATTGGCCTGCAGGGCGGCGGCGCCGCCGAGATCGTCGGCGCTGACCACCTCACCCGTCACCCCCTTGATGACCTCGGGGCCGGTGACGAACATGTACGACTTCTCGGTCGCGACCAGCACATCCATATTGACCGGGCCGTATACCGAACCGGCCGCGCATTTGCCGAGCATGACCGCGACCATCGGGACGAAGCCGGACAGATCCTCCTGACGTCGGCACATCAGCGCGTACCAGGCCAGCGATGTCACCGCCTCCTGGATGCGGGCGCCGCCGGAATCGTTGATCGACACCACCGGGCAGGCGTTCTCCTGCGCGAATTCCATTGCGGCGGCGACCTTTCGGCCGAACATCTCACCGACCGAACCGCCGTGCACGGTCTGATCGTGCGCGATGACGACGACGGGGCGCCCGTCGATGTAGCCGCGGCCGGTGACCACACCGTCGCCGTACATGCCGTCGGTGCTGCCCGGCTGGCGCACCAGCGCTCCCATTTCCACGAAGGAGCCCTTGTCGAGCAGCATCCGCACACGTTCGCGGGCACTGGGTATGCCCTTTTTCTTGCGCTTCGCGATGCCGGTCTCACCAGCGGGTTCTTCCGCGAGCTCCAGGATGTCCCGGAGTTCCTCGAGCTTTTCTCGCGTGCTCATATGGGTTTGCCATCCTTCGGACTCGTCGCCGTTTGCACCGCCCGGGTGCACCGAGCTGGGCGAAGCGCTCGATGCTATCGGGCATATGACTCGCAGCACAGGTGATCCACCTTAGTCATGGGACAGCTCACAGGTTCGGAGGGTGTGCGCTGGTTTGAACTCGCGCCGCGTGGGTACCGGAGTGCCGTCCAAGACGGGCGTCGGTGGATCGCCGCCGGGCGTTACAGCCGTCGCGCCGAGGTGGCGCATCCGCGTCAGTGTCCGCGTGGCGACCCCGGGCTTTGTCGGCCATTTCCGGTCATCCGAATGACCGGAAATATTGCGACCGAGAATCGCTCCACCCCTTGTGATTTCGCCCAAGCTGGTCGGCCCGGCGTGATGACTTTCCTAATTACCGGACCGAGTGTGCGATTTTGCCTGGAACGCCGCTAACATTTTGGAGTCATGATGGGCAAACACGCTGGTTCGGGTGGCAAGAGCCTGGAATCGAAACTTGTCGAATATCTGACTTTTCAGGCCCGGCGCTCGCAGCGTGGAGATCTCGGTACTATCACGCGCACCTGTCTGGCGGAGGCCGCGCAAGTGCTGGAACCGCACTGGGTTCCGGTTGCCGAGCAGCCCGCGGTGATCACCGGATCGGCCGCGCGGTGGGCGCGTGAGGGGGTGGCGCTGGAAACCGTGCTGGACGCCTATCACGACGGCGTGCGGGTCGGGTTGGAATTCCTCGCCGAACAGGCGGCGGAGGAGGATGCCGACCAGGTGGCGGCCGCGGCCGGATTGATCGTGCGCGTGCTGGAAATGGTGACGGCGGGGACGTCGACGGCCTATCTGGACGAACATCGCCAGGTCGCCCGTGAGCAGCAGACCGCCGCCCAGACACTGGTATCCGCCCTGCTCAGCGGACACGGCGTCGCGCGGCTGGCCGGCCGCGCCGGTATCAGCATCGCCGCGTCGTACCAGGTGGTCGCCCTCGCGATTCCCGTACATCCGGACGAGCGAAGACCCGGTCTCGGTGCGCCGTCCGCGGCCCGCAGGAAGTTGCGCCGGGTCCAGGCGGCGCTGGCCATGCCGCTCGGTTCCCGCGCGCTGTCGGTGCTGTCCGATGAGGGCGGCACGATCCTGGTGCCGATCGACGAGATATCCGCATTGACACCGCTCGCGCTCACGTCGGAGGTGCTCGAGCTGGTCAGCGAGGCCGCCGAGGTGCCGTTGACCGCGGTGGTGGCCTCGGGTGAGACCGCCCGGATTCCCGAATTGGCCGGATCGGCGCAGGAACGGCTCGCCCGACTACTCGCCGAAGGTCGAGCGCCTGGGTTCTATCGGCTGGCCGACCTGTCGGGTTGTGACGGCCTCCAGTCTGTTCGTCGACCTGTCGTCACCTCGCCCAATGATCGACGAATCACCCGTTCGGCCTGAGCACCCCCATTTATCGTCGATTCCGGGATGAGACAAAGGAGCACGTGTGACGACCGCGTTGACCGATCTCGATATTCTGCGCGAACTGGAGCCCGTCGCCGAACGTCATCTCGACGAGCATCTGCGCAAGGCGAAGGCATGGCACCCACACGACTATGTGCCGTGGGACGACGGGCGGAATTTCGCGGCCATGGGCGGTGTCGATTGGGATCCGGAACAATCCGAGCTGTCGGAGGTCGCACGGACCGCCATGGTGACCAACCTGCTCACCGAGGACAATCTGCCCTCCTATCACCGGGAGATCTCGGAGTCGTTCTCACTCGACGGCATCTGGGGTACCTGGGTCGGGCGCTGGACGGCGGAGGAAAATCGTCATGCGATCGTCATGCGCGACTATCTGGTGGTCACCCGCGCGGTGGATCCGGTGGCCCTCGAACAGGCCAGAATCGCGCATATGACATTGGGTGTCGCGAAACCGGAGAAGGGGCCGCAGTTCCTGCGCTCGGTCGCATATGTGACACTGCAGGAACTGGCCACCAGGATAAGTCACAGAAATACCGGCGCCGCCTGTAACGAGCCCATCGCCGAGCGTATGCTGCAAAGAATTGCCGCCGATGAGAACCTGCATATGATCTTCTACCGCAACCTCAGCGCCGCCGCCCTCGACCTCGCACCCGATGCGGGCATGCGCGCGGTCACCGATATCGTCACGCGGTTCCAGATGCCTGGACTCACCCAGCCCAACTTCCGGCGAAATGCGGTGATACTGGCCAAGAACGGCATCTACGACCTGCGCCAGCACCTGGATGTCGTGCTGCGGCCGGTGCTGCGCGCCTGGAATGTCTTCGAGCGCACCGATCTTTCCGACGACGGCGAACGCGCCCGCGACGAGCTCGGCGCCTTCCTCGACGAGTTGGCAATCAAGGCAACACGTTTCGAGGAGCAGCGCGACCGCGCTGCGGCCAGACAGGCAGAGCGAGCTGTCGTCCTACCATGAATCTTCGAGCACCGATCACCGCAGCGGCGATGGCGCTCATCGCTGCGCTGGCGTCCGTGCCCGCACTCGCGGATCCGCCCGCGATCGATCCGGCCATGACGCGGACCGGGACGATCAGTATCGAGTCGATCGGACCGCGCCACGAGCGTTTCGCCATCGCCTCGGCCGCCATGCGTCGAGTCATTACAGTGGATGTGTTGCGCGGCAGCGGTTCCGGGCCGCGTCCGGTGCTGTATCTGCTGGATGGCGTCGATGGCGAGGCGGTCTCGGGGTGGCTGACCAAGGGGCGTGCGGCGGAGTTCTTCGCGGATAAGCCGGTCGATGTGGTGTTGACCAGCGGCGGCACCGGGAGCATGTACAGCGACTGGTTGCGCCGTGACGCCACTCTCGGGCTCAATCGGTGGGAAACCTTTCTCACAGCCGAGCTGCCGCCGATTATCGAGTCGTATCTGAAAACCGATGGGCGGCGCGCGATCGCGGGTGTATCGATGGGTGCGCAGGCGGCCATGATGCTGGCCCAGCGATATCCTGGGCGGTATCGCGCGGTCGCGGGAATGAGCGGATGTTATTCCACCGCAGACGATCTCGGCCGGGCCGTCACCACGATCACCGTCGCATCGCGCGGTGGTGATGTCGAAAACCTCTGGGGCCCACCAGAATCGCCGGAATGGAGCGCGCACGACAGCCTGCTCGGCGCCCAGCAGCTGCGGGGCACCACGATCTACCTGTCCGCGGCGACCGGTCTGCCGACCGACGCCGACCTCGTCGCGGTATCGCGTGCGTCGGACCTCGCCGAAGCCTTGAAGACAGCGGGCGGTGGGCTGGCTCTGGAGGCCGGTGCGCGCTCGTGTACCGAACGCTTCGCCGGGCGACTCGCCGAGCTGAATATTCCGGCGACCGTCGACTATGCGCCGACGGGCATGCACACCTGGCCCGACTTCGAGGCCCAGCTGCCGCGGGCCTGGCGGGTGCTCGCACCGGCGCTCGGCCTGCCCGACCCCCACTGATCCACGGGATACTCCTGTGCTGGTGGGGCTTGCCTCGATGTGTCGATGACAGCGTGTCGGTGCGGCGCCTGCCAGCATCGACAGCGCCATCACGTAGAGCAACCGTGCTCCCGGCACGAACAGCTGAAATGCCAAGGGTATCAGCGGAATCAACGGCAACGCCGGCGCGGCGACCGGTCCGGCCGATAGCTGGAATCGGCTCGGTACGCACCGGACGGCCGGCGGCTCACCGTGCCAGGTTCGCAGCAGTCCGTGCCGGCCGCCATCATCGTGAACGTTTCGAAAGTCGGTGCGGTGAAACACATCCGGAACGTGGCCAGGACACGCATAAGGGTGCCCGGTAAGGTCGGGGCCCGCAGCATCGGCGAAACCGCCCTGTGCCGTGCGGCGCGTCTCGACACGCCGGAACCGCCCCGGCTACACCATCAGGTCCTCGAAATCGTCCTGGCGCCGATCACCCGTTGCGCCGTGCGCGGTGGTCGCGGCGAATTCGACTGTATTACAACCAAATTCGACAGGATCGCGCGGTGGCCGCCCTTCACCGGCGGCGACACGCCGACACCCACGATCCAAGGCTGGAGTCTAGGCTCGGGGCATGAGCATGGCCCGAACCGAGAACCGCCGACCGGGGGACCAGCGATTCCAATCACGGCTTCGCAGATATCTTCTGCTCGTCGGCACCGGCGTGGCCTGCCTTGGGATAATCATTTCGGCGAGCAAGCCGGCCAGCGCCGAGCTGATGTCGTTGTCGCCGTTGTTGATCCTCGTGTGGGCATTCATGGTGGTTGCGGTGTTCTGCGTGGTCATCGTCTACCCGATTATGGCAGTCCGATCCCGGCGGCTTCGGGTACCTGAGCTCGGCGCCCTGGCTGCTCCCGTACTGATAGTCGCGCTCACGGCGATCATATGGAGCGCAGACCTGCCAATGGCAGTGCGCTGGCACTTCTCGGCGCACGCATTCGACGATGCGGCACAGCAGGTGAGTGCCGGTGTCGATCCACGGACGTTCGAAGGTGAGCGGCTCGGCCTTTACCGCATTCGTGGTGTGGAACCCAACGGCGATCGCGGTGTGCAACGCCGCAACGATGGCATCTACTTCGAGACGGGCCCTATGGTGGCCTATTGCTCGATGGGAAGTGGCTTTGCCAGTCTTCCTGGTCACCGGCCCGCCACAGGCGCATTCCATCACCTCGGCGGCGACTGGTACTGGTTCTGTTTCAACACCAGAGAACAAGGGGGTGTAATGCCCGACCACCCTATCGGACGGGAGCACTAGCCGGTGACAAACCGCTAGCCTGAACGAGTAACGAACTACCGCTGATTCGGTCGCGGAGGCGGCGGCTCGAGAGTCTTGCCGTTCGTCGCAGCAATCCTGTCCGGAACTAGGCTGCTGCGAAATCGTAAGGGCCCCGGTACATTTCACACATGACGGATGATCGGATCGAATACAGCGAGTTCTTCAGCGCCACGGGCCTGCAGGACTGGCGCAGCGAGTACACCGGGGCCTGCGTGTGCTACCGCACCGGCTCCCTGGCCGCCGGCGCCGAACTGGCGCAGGCCATCGCCGCGTTGCCCGGCACCGAAGACGGCCGACCCGACATCGACATCCGCAGCGACGCCGTTTTCGTCCGGATCATCACATTCACCGACGAATACTCCGGGCTGACCAAACGAGATGTCGAACTGGCGCAGCAGATCACGGCGACCGCACAGCGGCTGAACCTCACCGCCGATCCCTCGGCCGTGCAGGCCCTCAAGGTCAACTTCCTGCTCGACACCGACTGGAGCAGCGACGACCAGAAGGCAGTTGTGGAATTCTGGCGCGCGGCCCTCGGCTACCGAGACGCCCCTCGGCACAGCGACGTTGGAGATCCGGCCGCGATCGAGCTGATCGACCCGAAGCGGAGACAGGTCCCGATCGGCTTCGAACGCGTCAGTGCCGATCTCGACAACCCGGACGGATTTTGCGCGGGCGATCATCCAGTGCACCTGCACGTACAGCAGCCCATGGAAGTGGCCGTACCCCGCATCGAGGCAGCAGAAGACTGGGCCCGTGATGTGGACGAAGGCATCCCGAACTCCAGACTCGCGGACCGCAACTACGTCACACTCGTCGTCACTATCACAGACTTCCCAGAGCAGAACTCGTGACTTCGCCACACATGGTGAGGCTGCGGCCACGGTGACCGGTCGCACAAGCCGGTAGCGAGCCGTCGGCGCTGTGCGCCCCAGCCGAGTCGGGCATCGAATGCGGGCTGTTCGAGCACGCCGACGAGGCGGCACAGGAGCTGAACGAAATGTCGCCGGAGATGGGTTGATCTCGAGGCTGGTCCTTCTTGCCGACGGTTTGTGCAGGGGTTATGAGCCGGCCGACCCCCAATGACGTGCATTCCTGGTATCGCGCGGTTCGAAACGGCCACAGTCTCTTTCAAGCCCGATCGAGGTGTGCCGAACCAGGCCGAGGTTCTACTCGGCGACGGTCGGGATCTCACGGGGCAGAAGCTCGTCCGGAGATGGACTCGAACGTAGGGATGCCGAGCTCGGTTCCTGTCGCCGTTCGCTCGAGCGTGGCGTCTATCTGGGCGAGCTTGTCCTTGACGCCGGCACAGCTGACTTGGAGACCCTCAACTTCGCCAAGCCAGCCTTCGCGTTTGGCTTCGATGATGCGGGCTTCGAGATTGTCGTGGATCTCTTCGAGCCGGGCTCGCTGGGCGGGGTCCGGCCTGAGGAGCGAGCACCTGACACAGGCACGCTCATGCTGACACTCCACTCGATATGGTCTGGCGCAGCCACCGAGTTCGACCTTCCGTTCATCGAAGTGCTCCTGTGGTCGCAACTACAACTACAAGCGAGTTATCACCACCCACGAGATGGCCAGCCCCGGCCACATCGCGGTCCGAGTGCGGCTAACCGGGGAGCATGGTGGTGGTCGCGCAGACGCTGTCGCGCAGGAGTTTCGGGGTGGTGTCGAGTGGAATGTCGTACCAGAGATCGAGTTCCAGTCGGTTCCCGGCACCGAGCGTTACTTCGGTGGGTTGACGTTTGATGGCCATGGCGTCATTGCTGACCGGATGTGCGGTCCCCGCGGCGTCGTCGAGCTCGTAGTCGGTGGTGCGGGTCGTGTGAAATGTGTTGTCGGCGTTGGTGATAGCGATCCGAATACGAACGAACTGCCCCTTGGGCAGCCATTCGGCATGCGTGCCGAAGATATAGCCGTGGCCCGGTTCCACCACCAGCGCGGCGAGTTCCGATTTCGCACAGTCCGCTGGTGTGCGGACGTATTCGGTGGTCGTAACGGCCGGTGCGCTCGGCGTCGGTGTCGTATCGGCGCAGGCGGCGAGCGGGAGAATGAGAAGCGGGAGGAACCGACGCACCCGTTTCATGCTAGAACCCGAACCGCGATGACGCGCACGTATCGGGTACCGGAACCGATACCGCTGAGTCCGTGGCGCCGGTCAGGTTCGAGGGCCGGTGATTTCGAGTTCTCGGAGAGTGGGGTGGGTGGCTGGTGTCGTGAGTTCGAGGCGGACATAGCGGGTTGCGAGCGGGGTGGGGAGGGAGCCGGTGGTCGGGTCGGGAGTGACCGGGATCCAGGTGTGGTTATCGGGGGAGGTGGTGAATGTGGTTGGGGTGGGTGCGGTCCAGTGCGGGAGGATTCGGTCGATATGGGTTTCCTGGCCGAGGTCGACGGTGAGTGCTGCGGTCGGGGCGTTGGGGGACCAGCCGGTGGCGAGAGTGCCGTCTACGGCGGCTTCGGCGTATTTGCCGGGTTCATCGGAGCTGGTGGTGACCGATTTGCAGCGGGCGAGGTTATCTGTGGGGACGCGGTCGGGGCGGCGGGTCGGGATGGTCAGTTCGCTGTCGAGACGGTGTGTTCCGGTATCGGTTCGGACCTGTAGCGGTTGGCCGTCGGTAAGGGTGAGTTCGGTGTGGTCGGGGCCGATGGTGGCGTCGAAAGTCCGGCCCTGCCAGTGGATTCCATGGATGGTGAGGCCATCCGGGAGTTCGGGTGGGAGGGTCGGCGCGATGCGGATTCCGTCGGTGTCGAAGCGCAGCCCGAGTAGGCCGTTGGTGAAGGTCTGCAGGAAACCGCCTGCCGCGGTGACGAAGGTGAAGGCGGGTGCGCCCGCGAGCGGGTCAAGGGCACCGACTTTCGCGCCGCGGGCCTCGGCGAATTGGCCGAACGGGGCGCGGACGAACGGGCGGGCGGCGCGTTCGAGGAAGGTGTCGGTGGCGCAGCCGGGGAGTTCGAGCGTCGCCGAGTCGATGGCGTGCACCGAATCGGTCATTGCCGGGCCGTCGGGATCCGTACGCTCCGAATAGTATTCGAGCACATTGGCCGCGACATCCGGTGGCATCGGCCAGTCCAGCGGGTAGATGAGCAGTACGGTGTCGGCCTGTTTGATGGGAGTGCCTGTGTAGCCGTCGAATTGGACGAAGATTCGCTGCTTGTCATCGAAGGGCATGCGCAGACCATCGGCGATCGCGGTCCACTCGGGCGGGCGCGGTTCGCCCAGAATCTCCGCCGCGCGTGCGGTATTGCGCAAGGCGAGGGCAGCGACGGCATTGGTGTAGACCCCGTCGTTCACCCCGTTGCTGTACTCGTCGGGACCCGCGACATTGCGAATCGAGTAACTGTGGTCGTCGTTGCGGGTCACCCGCGAGACCCAGAATTCCGCGAGCGCGCGCATTACCGGCCAGCCGCGTTCGCGCAGGTAGCCGCGGTCGCCGGTGGCCGCGTAATACTGCCAGGCCGCCAGGGACACATCGCCTTGCAGATGGATCTGGGTCAGGCAGTGCGGCGGATCCCAGCTGTGGCATTCGTCGAGATCGCCGTGGCTCGCACTGGTCCACGGATAGAAAGCACCGCGGTAGCCGAGCCGCTTGGCATTCGCCTGTGCCGCGGACAATGTCCGGAAGCGGTAGTCCACCACGGATTTCGCCAATTCCGGTGCCAGCTGCAGTAGTCCGGGAAATATCCAGATATCCGCATCCCAGAACACCGCGCCCCCGTAGTTGTCGCTGCTGAGCCCGACGGGCGAGATGCTGTTGTTCTGTGTGGAATTCGTGCTGGAGTACAGCGAATAGAGCGCACCACGCGCCCAGGTCTGCACGTCGGGCTGTCCGCGCACCTCGATATCACCGCGCCACCGCGCCCGCCAGGCCGCGGATGTTGCGGCGAGCAGGCTCGTCCATCCCGTCCGCACCGCCCGCTGTGCCGCCTCCAACGCGGTGGCCGCCGGATCGGGCGAGGTGCGGGTGGTGTCGACACCGACGAACTTTGTCACCTGGTAGGTGCTGCCGTCGCGCACCGGAAACCGAACATCCTGGCGCACACTCAGATCGCGGCCCGGTGGCGTCGGTTCGATCGCGTTCGAAGCGATACCCGCTCCTGGCCGCAGCACCGAGACGATGTCGCCGTCGACATCCGTTCCATCGGTACGGAAGCCGACTCGAATGGTGTCGTCATCGCGCGCGCCCACCTCGGATTGGCTCATCCGTCGCGCACCGGCGCCATCGACGAGATCGGAGACGACCATCTCGCCGGACCAATGCGGCGCCACCGTGACGTGTACGGCGCCGACATGCTGATCCGACTGGTCGGTTAGCACGTCGTAGACGAGATCGGTGGCCTTGCCATCGGGTGTGGTCCAGGTCAGCTGGGTCCGCACCAGCCCACAGCGCAGGTGCAGTGTCTGGGCGAAGTTCGTGATCTGAGCCGCCGGTGTGGCGGGCGAATAGGTGTGCTCGCCGACACCGACCAGCAATGCGGACCAATTCGGGATGGCGGCGGCGACCTCGCGATTGTCGGCCACCCCTGGAGTGCGCGCGTAGAGGCCCGCGACGAAAGCACCATCGTAGGCGGGGGTGTAGAGCGGCCAGCCGGTCATCTCATCGGTCGCGGTGTATCCCATGCCGTGCGGCGGCACCCGTAAGCCGAGATAGCCGTTGCCGACGAAGGGATGCGCATCGATCGGTGCGTCCACCTGGTCGTTTATCGGCGCCCAGGCTGGCGCGGATGCCAGTGGATCGTCCGGACATGCGCCGCTCGCCACCCGATCGGTGTGACGCACCACGGCGAGCACGGCTGTTACCACCAACACGATGACGGCCGTGAGCGCGATACCCAACAGCACGGTGGTGCGACGGCTCACACGGTGGAACAACTGGCCGATCCGGGACATTCGCGCCTCCACGTCGAGCTCGACGTTCGTGCCGAGCCGCGATACGCGTCGACGACCGCAGGACCGGCTACCGGTTTACGCAGGTGTGATGTCCATTCTTTCATCCAGCGGCAGCCGCACGGCGGAATGCGGCCAGAGCCGGGGTGTTGACACAGATATGACTTCGGGACTCGATCAGGTGCGGTTTTCGATTCTGGATCGCTCGCGCGTCCGACGCGGACAGAGCCATCCGGAGGCACTGCGGGAAACCGTGGAATTCGCTCGTCACGCCGAGGACTGGGGATATCACCGGTTCTGGGTCTCCGAGCACCACAGTGTGCCCGGCGTCGCGGGTTCGGCGCCGACCGTGCTCGCCGCGGCTGCGGCTGCGGCGACCTCGCGGATCCGGATCGGGACCGGCGGGGTGATGCTGCCGAACCATCAATCCCTGGTCGTCGCCGAACAATTCGGGGTGCTGGAATCGTTGTATCCGGGGCGGATCGATATGGGGCTGGGGCGCTCGGTGGGTTTCACCGACGGCGTGCGACGGGCACTCGGTCACGGCAAGAGCGATGCCGACGATTTCGATCAGCAGCTCACCGACGTCCTCGAGTACTTCGCGCGCGGCAAGTCGGGTGTGCACGCCTGGCCGGCAGAGGGGCTGCGGGTACCCGCATTCCTGCTGGCGACCGGATCCGGTGCCGAGCGGGCGGCGCATTTCGGATTGCCGCTGGTCATCGCCTCGATCGCCGGACCGGACCGCATGGCGCAGGCCATCGAGCGCTATCGCGCGGAATTCCGCCCGACGATATGGGGAGCCGAACCGTATGTGGTCGTATCCGGCGCAGTGGTGATCGCCGATACGACCGAGGAAGCTCATCGGCTGTTGCTGCCCGAGGCATGGTCGAGCGCGTATTCCCGCACCCGCGGCGAATTTCCGGTACTGATTCCGCCCGAGGAGATCGAATCCATGACGATGGCCGAACGGGAACGCCGGATCTTCGACGAGGCGTTGCGCGACCATATCCATGGCACCGAGGACGAGGTCGCGGAGGCATTGGAGGACTTGGTCGCGCGTACCGGCGCGGCCGAAATGCTGGTCCACACCAGCACTTATGACCGCGCGGCCCGGCTGGATTCACATCGCCGACTCGCGCGGTTGACCGGACTTCGATCCGGCATCGGGAATCGGACTTCCGCGGCGGCATAGCCGAAAAGCCTGCGGCCGTGCGCCCTTGCGTCCACTGCGACGGTGGCCTTGCGGCATTGCGGGTCGAGCGAGGTTATCCGGCCACGGAATTCGATCGCGCTGGTGTGGAGCGGCGGAATATGCAGGTAGTGCGTGTAATGCGCGAACTGGCCGCGGAATCGGGTAGCGGCCGCGGGATCGCCGAGCCAACCACCGAGGTATCCGGCGGCCAGGCCGAGTTCGAGCATGCTGGGGGCGACCACGGTCGGTAGCTCGGTCGCGGCCCGCTCGCTGAACAGCACCGGATTGGTATCACCGGTCACCCCGGCGTAATTGACCAAATCACCGCGTGACAGATGTACGACCCGGCCGGGTAATTCCGTACCGACCGAAAGGGATTCGAAATCGACCGTGGGGCGCGGTGTGCGGGGCACCGACGGTGGGAAAACGTGGAACCATGGTCGTCCCGAATATCGCGAATTCCTCGTGATCCGTTGGTGATCTGGAGAATTCACCGAATTCGACCGTGCTTGTTGTGTCCGCTACCGCGGCTCCGGGAATCCGTTTTGTGTCGCACCCCTAACGGAGACAAAGCCGTTTCGTGAGGTATCCAGTTACCTTGCCGCAGTATGGGTTTCGCCTGGACCCGGCTTTAGCGTTGGCGCAGTTTCGGCGCCGTCGACCGACATACCTCGGCGCTGTGACTCGAACGCTGTCGTTCTCCAGGAAGGCATGTCATGAGACGAAGCAGATGCGGTCGGTCGGTCAGCGCCGCGGTGATGATGGGCGTTTCGGTGCTCGCCATGAGCATGCCCGGTGTCGCAGCCGATGCGAATCCCGATCCGGCGCCGACGGAGCAGACCTTGGCCGACCACATCGCCGCGGGCCGGAAGACGGCGCCGGTCGCCGATTCCGGTAGCGCGGGCAGTTCGGGTTCGGCCTGCACCTCGGGCAGCGGTGCGGGATCGGGCAACGGCTCCGGAGATTGCTACGGCGGATCCGGCAGCAGCTCCGGATCATCAGGTGGATATGCCAGCGACACAAAGGGTTACGGCCCGTCGATGACGTCGTGGCTGGCCGCCTTCGGGTACGGCCTGCTGAATCCCGATGCCGCACCGCCGGGCACCAATGACTGGAACTGCAAGCCGACCGCCGAACATCCGCGCCCCGTGATCGCACTGCACGGCACGTGGATGAACGCCTACAACGGGTTCGCCTACATGGGCCAGCCGTTGAAGGATGCAGGCTTGTGCGTCTTCACCTTCAACTACGGTCGCTCGAACCTGCTGGAAGGCGGCGGTCTCGGCTCGGTGCTGCCCGGCGTGATGGGCACCGGTTACATCCAGGATTCGGCCGAGCAGGTGGCGGCCTTCGTCGATCGAGTGCTCGTCGCGACCGGCGCATCCGAGGTCGATATCGTCGCCCACTCGCAGGGCGGTTCGATGGCCAACTGGTACACCAAGTTCGAGGGTGGTGCGGCCAAGGTGAAGAATCTGGTCACCTTCGGCGCCACCCACCATGGCACCAGCCTCGACGGAATCGGCGCATTGGGCCGGGCGATCAATAACTTCGGTATCGACATTCTCGGCTTCATCGAGATCTTCGTCGGTCACGCTGGCATCCAGCAGACCATCGGCTCGGATTTCGTGAACCAGCTCAACGCGAACGGCGATACTGTTTCCGGCGTCGACTACACGGTGGTCGGAACACGCTACGACGAGGTAACCAACCCTTACGACCTGACTTTCCTGAAGGCGGGTCCTGGCGTGAGCGTCCACAACATCACTCTGCAGGACGGTTGCGAACAGGACCTGTCCGACCACCTGACGATCATGTACTCGCCGCGCGCCCTGTCGATCGTGCTCAACGCACTCGACCCGGCCGGTCATCCGAATCTGGAATGCGCCTTCAACCCGTGGTTGATCGGTGGTGGCGGCCGCCTGTGATCTCCGAGTAGGCGTGCACCGCGGCCGAACAGGACGAACCCTGACTCCCCGAGCCTGTTCGGCGGTGCGCCGACCGCCATGCGATCCGACACCGGTGAAACGGACTCCTACCCCGCCGCTGTTTCCCGGTCGGAGTTGTCGCGTGGCGGCGTGCCCACCGGGCCGATCCGCACAATCGGCCCGGTGGGCATTCGGATGTTCGAAATCTTGGTGTTGTAAACGTTCGGCAAACCTCGGGACGTCAGCCGGGAATGCTGGTTCACTGCTAGACAGCAGTGTGTTCGGCATCACGCCGGGCGGCGTCAGCGCGCCTGCCCGCGACCTCAGCAATCTACGAGTGAACGGAGATATCGATGCCTGTTCGAAGCACACCTTGGTCCGAGGGCACCCCGTGTTGGGTCGACTGCCAGGTCGACGACCCGGTGAAGGCGAGCGAGTTCTACAGCGGTCTGTTCGGCTGGACCATCGAGACCGGTGGGGAAGAGGCCGGCGGATATCTGATGGGGATGAAGGGCGGGAACGCGGTAGCCGGAATCGGCCCCAAACCCCAGGCCGAGATGCCCTCGGTATGGACGACCTATCTCGCCGCCGACGATGCCGACGCGATTGCCGAACAGGTGGCCGAGGTGGGCGGCCAGGTGGCCGTGCCCCCGTTCGACGTCCTCGATGCCGGGCGCATGTTCATCGGCGTCGACACCGTCGGCGCGACCTTCGGCATCTGGCAGGCCCGTGCGCACAACGGCGCTGCTGTCCACAACGAGCACGGCGCCTACTGCTGGAATGAACTGCACACCCGGGAGCTCGAAACCGCGAAGAAGTTCTACGCCGACGTCTTCGGCTACACCTATTCCGATATCGGCGACGGCAAGAACATGATCTACGCGATGTTCACCCCGCGCGAGGCCGACCAGGCCGCCGGCGGTATGAACGACGACACCCTGATGCCAGGCGATCCCGTGCCGAGCCATTGGCTCACCTGGTTCCAGTTCGACGACGTCGACGCCGGGGTGCAGCGGGCTTCCGACCTCGGTGCGACGGTACTGATGCCCGCCTCCGACTCACCGGCCGGACGGATGGCGATGGTCGCGGCGCCACAGGGTGAGGTGTTCGGAATCATCGACACCAATGTGACGGTGGGCGAGATGCCACAGTAGCTAACGAAATATCTGCGCGTCGCGTTTGGTGTAGGAGGCGATCGGCGTCGTCTCCATGCGTTCGATGCCGTTCAGTGCGGTGATCCGCTCGGTGAGGTAGGTGTACAGCTCTGCCGAGCTGCGGAATACCGCGATCGCGATCAGGTTGTGCTCGCCCGTGGTGGCGCCGATGAACGCGGCCTCGAAGTCGGACGCCAAGGCCGTCGCCACCGCCTGCAGCTGATGCGGCACCACGCTCATCCAGATCACGCACGAGACGGTGAAACCGAATGCGGCAGGGTCGATTTCGACGCTGAAACGCAGTATTCCGGCGCGTCGCAGTTCGTCGAGTCGGCGCCGGATCGCGGTTTCGGACCAGCCGATGCGACGGGCCAGATCGGGGTAGGCGGCGCGGCCGTCGAGCGATAGGGCGGCGAGTAGTCGGTGGTCGAGGTCGGTCGGCGTCAGTGGCTGTGTGGTCCCGATGGCCGGTGGCTGCAGTGCCTCGACCTGCGTCGCGGTCAACGCGGAGGTGCGACCGCGCCACCGGCGGTCCATGAAGTGGTGTAGCAGCCGGTGCGCGGAGATGTCGAGGACATCGCGGTGCCGGGCGAGTGCCTCCAGCGGTGCGGGGCCGTCGCCGGGAATGCGGAAGATACACGCGATTTCGGTGCCACTGTCGACCACTGTGACCCACGCGGTGTCCGGTCGCTGGGCGAGGGCGTGCGCCAGCGCAGTGGCGCCACTGGCTCGTACCGTGATTCGGACGATCCACTCGGCGGTGGCGATCGGCCCCGTGGTCGCGACGCCGGTGACTCGGACGAGTCCGTTGGCGCGCAGGCGGCCGTAGCGGCGGGCCACGGTGCGCGCGGAGACCCCGAGCACCTCAGCGATGGTGCTGTATGCGGCGCGACCGTCGATCTGCAGTGCGTGCAGCAGTTGCAGGTCGAGATCGTCGAGGCTGTCCGAATCCACCCGATCAGGGTAGACAGTTGTCCGAAAACGGCGTCGAGAGCCCGATAAGGGACTTCGGCGCTGCGGCCGAGCAGGCTCGTCCGCATGAACGACGACATCGACCAGCAGTACATCGGAGCCATCCACCACACCGGGCTCAAGGGCAGTGACTTCGATGCGATGACGAACAGATACCGGTCCTTCGGATTCACCTTGACTCCGCGGTCGCGGCATCTGATGAGCCAGCGGCCGGGTGAACCTGCGGTGCTGGGTTGCACCGCCAATGAATGCGCGGTGTTCGGCAACTCGTACATCGAGTTGTTCGGTATCGTCGACGCGTCCGCGCCGGACCCGTGGCACGCGAAGCCGTTGCCGGATGGCTTTCGGATTCTGAACCTGGAGACCGACGACGCCGCCGCGGTCAGCGACCGGCTCATCAATGCCGGGCTGCCCGCTTCCGGTGTGCTCGATTTGGAACGTGACGTGGACACCGAGGACGGCGTTCGGACCATGCGCGCCCGCACGGTACACATCGACCCGCGCGGCACATCCGAGGGTCTGCTCGGCATCTCCCAGCACTTGACCCGCGAATACGTACACCAGTCACGGTATCTCGGCCATGCCAACCGTGCGCGCGCGATCACGGCGCTGACGATTGTGGCCGCCGACACCGAGTTCGACGAGATCGTCGACCGCTACCGGCGCATCATCGCTGTCGACCCGACCACCGAAGGATTGTCGACAGTGCTGGCGCACAAAGAGATTCGACTGGAATTCGTTCGGACGTCGCACGCCGCGCAGGTGCTGCCGGACGAGCCGGTGCCCGCGCCGTCGTATTTCGCGGCGATGACCATCCGGGTCGATGATGTCGACCACGCGCGCCGGATCGTGGAAGACGGTGGCACGCCGACCCGTACCACCGCGGCCGGATTCTTTGTGTCCGCGCGCCACGCATATGGCGCGGGCCTGGCATTCGTCGCGTGATGATCGTCGAGACTTCCGCCGGGAAGGTCAGGGGGAGTTTCGAGGGGGCGGTGGCCGCGTTCCGCGGCATTCCTTTCGCGACCGCACAGCGGTTTGCCGCGCCGCACGCGCTCGCGCCTTGGTCGGGCATCCGCGACAGCGTCGAGATCGGCCCGGCCGCACCGCAATTGGCGTCTCGCCTGGAGCGGGTAATGGGCGGGTTCACCGTTGCCCAGGCCGAGGATTGTCTGTCACTCAATGTCTGGGCACCGGCCGGATCCGGTCATCCGGTGCTGGTATTCCTGCACGGCGGCGGATTCACCAGCGGCTCGGGCGGATTGGCCTGGTACGACGGTGCGGAGTTGGCCGAGCACGGCGACATCGTGGTGGTGACGGTCAACTATCGACTCGGTGCACTCGGATATCTGTACTTGCCCGGGGTGAGCGAAGGCAACCTCGGATTGCTGGACCAACTGGCCGCACTGCGGTGGGTGCGGGACAATATCGCGGCATTCGGCGGGGATCCGGCGCGGATCACCGTCGCCGGGCAATCCGGTGGCGCGCTCTCGATCCTGGCGATGCTGGCCGGAACCGATGGTACTGGGCTGTTTCGACGCGCGATCTTGCAGAGCGCCCCCGCGGGCATGCCGCCCACGTCACCCGAGGATGCGGTGGCCGCCGGGCGAATGCTGTTGCGCGAGTTGGATCTTGCACCGGACGAGCAGCGGCGACTATTCGATATTCCGGTCGCCGACCTGCTCTCGGCGCAGTACGCGGTGGCGGCGCGGGGCGGTGGCGCGGTTCCGCCCTATCAACTGGTCGCCGATGGTGATCGCGTCGGCGCAGACTTGGTGCGTTCGGACTTCGCGGCGGGCGTCGAGGTCCTGCTGGGAACGACAAAAGACGAGGCGGCGGCGATGTTCACCGACGCCGCCGACACCGTCACAGACCAACTGTTCCGCGGTTCGACCCTGCGCTTGGCGCAAACCCTTGCCGAGCAAGGAAATGCCGCATGGCTCTACCGGTTCGACTGGCATCCCGCGGCCAGCCCCTTCGGCGCCTGTCACTGTCTGGATCTGCCGTTCCTACTCGGCAGTGCGGCCGCGTGGGCGCACGCACCGATGCTCATGGGCGAGCGGCCGGAGGAACTGGTCGAGTACATGCGCGAGCGCTGGACCGGCTTCATCCGTGACGGCGACCCGGGCTGGCCCCGTGCCACCGAACACCACATCAACATCCACGCGGCACCGCCGAAGGACCCGACATGACCGCCCTGCATTGGCACCGTCCACTCATGCTGCTCGCCATCGTGATGGCGCTGCTTGTTCTTTTCTCTATCGGGGGCCTGATCGTCGACGATCGCATCCTGACCGGACTGCCGATCTGGGCCAAAGCGGTGAAATTCGCGCTCTCGGTGCTGATCTATGCCGTTACCTGGGCGTGGCTGATTGCCCAGCTCACCCGTTGGTGGCTGATCTCCTGGTGGGCGGGCACGGTGGCGGCCGTCGGACTCGGTGTGGAATTGGCCGTTATCGTGACTCAGATCGTGCGCGGCACCACCAGCCATTTCAACTTCACGACTCCGCTCGATGCGGCGCTGTGGGACACCATGGGGCTGTCCATAGTCGTGGTCTGGGTGGCGACGCTGGTTGTATCGCTCGTGCTGTTCCGCAATCCGGCGCCGGATCCGGCACGCAACGCCGCGATCCGCTACGGGGCCGGACTATCCCTGATCGGTGCGGCGCTCGGGATACTCATGGTGGTGCCGACCCAGGCCCAACGGCAGACCGGCAGCGCCATCCGAGGCGCGCATACTGTCGGTCTCCCTGACGGCGGACCGGGCCTGCCGATTCTCGGTTGGAGTACCACCGGTGGCGATCTACGCATCCCGCATTTTGTCGGCATGCATGCGGTGCAACTGCTTGCGCTGGTCGTCATCGCCCTGGAATTCGGTGCGCGCCGCATTACTGTGTTGCGATCGGCCCGATCCAGGGCAGCGCTCGTGACCGTTGCGGCGGCTGGCTTCGGCGGTGTCCTCGCCGTGCTGACCTGGCAGGCGCTGCGCGGACAATCCCTGGTGCATCCGGACGGACCGACTTTGCTGGCACTCGGCGTAATCAGCACTGCCGCAGCCGGATCGGCCTTGCTGATCATGCGGCGGCGACCGCGGTCCACGCTCATAGCACCCGAGCCACGACGTGCGATCGGAGCGACTCGATGACCCGTTCGCTGTTCGAGCTGACCTTCTGGCTGGCCGCGCCCTTCTGGGCACTCATGATCCTGGCGCCGCGCTGGCACCGAACGCCGACCATTGTCGCGTCACCGCTGATCTGCGCGCCGCCGTTGCTGATCTACGCGGCGCTGGTGCTACCGGAATTCGGGCCGTTCCTGGCCACGCTCACCGCCCCGAACCTGCCTGGGCTGCAAGCAATTCTCGCCGGTGGTACCGGCGCGGCCGCGGCGTGGGCGCACTTCGTCGGATTCGATCTGTTTCTCGGCCACTGGATCTACTCCGACAGCCGCGAACGTGGCATCCATCCGCTGTTGATCAGCGGACTGCTGATGTTCACCGTCCTGTTCGCGCCGCTCGGCGTACTCGGCTACCTGCTCATCCGATTCCTCCCGGCATACCGACCGGAACCACAACGACCCACGCATGCGGAGGCATAAATGGAAACCCTGATTTTTCTCCTGATCGTCCTGCTCGGGCTGCGACCGGCGGGTGCGCTGGGAGCCAAGCGATTCACCGACTGGCCGACGTGCGCGGCGTATGCGCTCGCGGCGATGCTGGTGCTCACCGGCACAACGCATTTCCTGCCCGACAGCCTCGCCGACGGACCCGCTCCCACCCACGGCGATCTGGTGCCGATGGTGCCACCGTTCGTGCCATTTCCGGATTTCATGGTGTACCTGACCGGTGTGCTGGAACTGCTCGGCGCGCTGGGGCTGGTCCTCGCCGGGACCCGTCGACCGGCCGGGATCGGTTTGGCCGCACTGTTCGTCACGCTGCTGCCCGCCAATATCTACGCCGCCGTATCCGACACCCCGTTCAACGGTGCACCGGCGTCTCCGCTGTGGATTCGGATACCCGAACAGGTGCTATACATCGCGGTAGCGCTGTGGGCGGCCGGTCTGCTCAGCTCTAGCCGGGACAACCGCGCCGGGGTGGCCGTGGAACGCTGACTACGCGCCGAGACGGTGTCCGCTGTCGGGATGGAACAGGTGCACAATGCTTTCCGGGCGCTTGCGGAGCCGGACCGTCTCGGCCAGGGCGACCGGGGCTCGGCCGGGGCAGCGGGCGACGAGCCGGATATCCGGTTCGGTGTGGGTGTGGATGAACGATTCGCTACCCAGGCTTTCGATCAGTTCGACGGTCGCCTCGATTCCCGCCTCCGTGAGTTCGAATTGCTCGGGCCGCACGCCCACGGTGACGGTGACGAGTTTCTCCTCGTGCAGCAATGCGATCTGGTCTCGTTCCAGTTCCAGCACGGAACTACCGATGCGCACTCCTTCGGCGACGATGGGTGCGGTGATCAGGTTCATCGCAGGTGACCCGATGAAACCCGCGACGAAGGTGTTGACGGGCCGGTCGTAGAGTTCGGCGGGCGAGGCGAACTGCTGCAGCTTGCCACCGCGCAGCACCGCCACCCGATCACCCATCGTCATCGCCTCCACCTGGTCGTGGGTGACGTAGACCGTGGTGGTGCCCAACCGTCGCTGCAGCGCGGCGATCTGGGTCCGGGTCTGCACCCGCAGCTTCGCGTCGAGATTCGACAGGGGCTCGTCCATGCAGAACACCTGCGGTTCCCGAACGATGGCACGCCCCATGGCAACTCGCTGTCGCTGCCCGCCGGACAGCTTTGCGGGCTTGCGGTCCAGGTACTCGGTCAGGTCGAGCAACGCGGCGACCTTGCGGACCTTACGCCGACGCTCGTCGGGCGGGATCCCACGCATCTTCAGTGCGAATCCCATGTTCTCGGCGACCGTCTTGTTCGGGTACAGCGCGTAGTTCTGGAACACCATCGCGATGTCGCGGTCCTTGGACGGCACGTCCGTCACGTCCTTGCCGCCGATCTCGATGCTCCCCTCATCGATAGCCTCGAGACCGGCGAGCATGCGCAGGGCGGTGGACTTTCCGGATCCCGAAGGTCCGACCAGGACGACGAATTCGCCGTCGTCGATGTCCAGATCCAATGAGTCGACCGCGAGCGTGTCCGCTCCGGAGTAGATGCACGAGGCATTTCGGTAGGCGATGGCAACCATGGCCGAGTCCCTTTCCTTACTTGATGGCGCCGAACGACAGCCCGCGCACCAGCTTGTTCTGTGCCAGCCAGCCCGCCAGCACCACCGGCAGCGCGGCCATGGTGGCGGCGGCGGACAGTTTGGCCCAGTACAGGCCCTCACCGGCGATGAAGCCGACCAGGAACACCGGCATCGTCTGTGCTTGCACCGCAGTCAGATTCACCGCGAAGAAGAATTCGTTCCACGCGAAGATCAGACAGATCAGCGCCGTAGCGGCGATACCGGGGGAGACCAGCGGCAGTACCACCTCGCGGACCGACCGCCACAGGCTGGCCCCGTCCAGGCTGGCGGCTTCGAGGATTTCGCCGGGCACTTCCAGGAAGAACGAGCGCATCATCCACACCGCGATCGGCAGATTCATCGCGGTGTAGAGGATGACCAGCGCCCAGATGTTGTCCAGCAGCCCCAGGTCGGACACGATCACATACAGCGGCAGGATCGCCGCCACCACGGGCAGCATCTTCGTACTGAGGAAGAAGAACATCGCATCACGCGTCTTGCGCACCGGCCGCAGCGACAGCGCGAACGCCGCGGGGACACCCAGGGCCAGCACCAGCGCCGTCGACACGACGGTCGCGAAGGTCGAATTGATCAGGCCGGTGCCGACTCCCTGATCGAATACCGCGCGGAACTGATCCAGCGTCGGCGCGAAGACCAGCTTGGGTGGGTCGGTATATGCGTCGCCTTCTTGTTTGAACGCGGTCAGGACCATCCACAACACCGGGAAGAAGAACCCGAGTGCGGCGATCCAGGCCACCACACCCCACGGATTCATGCTGCGGCGCTTGCGGATTCGACGCGTCCGTGGTGCCTCGAAAGCCTGCTCCGAGGTCGCCGAAGTAGTGGATGTCGCGGTGCTCATCAGGCCGCCTCCTCTTTACCGGTGAACGATGTGAAGATCAGCCGGAGCGCGCTCGTCGCGAGGATGATCGTGCCGACCACTACGACCACACCCATCGCGGCGGCCTGGCCGATGTCGAAGCCGAGGAACGCGCGCTGGTAGATATAGAACGGCAGGTTGGCGCTGGCGATGCCGGGACCGCCCTGGGTCATCATGTAGATCGCATCGAAGGTGTTGACCAGGTAGACCGCGCCCAGCACCACCCCGAGTTCGATGAACCGCCGCAGATGCGGCAGCGTCAACTCCCGGAACAGTGCGAACGCGCCCGCTCCGTCCACCCGCCCGGCCTCTAGGATGTCGCGCGGCATGGACTGCAGTCCGGCCAGGATGAGCAGCATCATGAACGGCGTCCACTGCCAGACCATTTCGATCATCACCGACGCCAACGGATACCGGCTGACCCAGTCCACGTCGTGCACGCCGAACGGCCTGAGTGCGAAGTTGACGATCCCGAATACCGGGTCGAGCATCGCTGTCTTCCAAACCAGCGCCCCCGCAACGGGGGTCACCAGGAATGGGGTGATCAGCAGCGTCCGCACGATACCGCGGCCGAGGAAGGCGCGGTCCAACAGCAAGGCGAGCAGCAGGCCGAGGACCGCCGAGATCAGTACCACACCGACGATCAGCACAACGGTGTTGACCGTGACCGACCAGAACTGGCTGTCCCGCACGATCTCGAGATAGTTCCGCAGGCCCACGAACCGGCGCGATCCGGGCCGGACCAGGTTCCACGACTGCGTCGAGTAGTACAGCGTGAACAGGAACGGCACCTGGGTGACCACGATCATGAAGATCAGCGCCGGGAGCAGCGGACCGCGCCGACGCCAGCCTTCGGTGCGAGACACCGTGGCGTTCTTGTTTTCCCGGATTCGGTGCACCCGCTCGGCAAGGGGGGCCGAGTCGATGTCAGCGGCGGCAGTCGTCATTTCTTCTCCCGGTATGTCTTACCGACCGCCTCGGCGTACTCCTGTGCTTGGGACAGTGCCTCGGCGACCGACTTCTGCCCGGCGATCGCCGCGCTGATCTGCTGGCTCACCCGGGTACCGAGGTCCTGGAACTCCGGGATCGCGAGGAACTGCACACCGGTGTACGGAACCGGTTGCACGGTGGGGTGATCCGGCTCGGCGTTCTCGATCGACTCCAGCGTCAGCGGCCCGAAAGCCGCTGCGGCCCGCCGGTATTCGGGAATGTCGTAGGTCGAGAGCCGACTGCCCGGCGGCACCCGCTCCCATCCCAGCTGTTCACCCACGGTCCGCAGATAGGCCTTATCGGTCATCCAGGAGATGAATCGCCAGGCGGCATCGTGGTGCTTACTGTTGACCGGGATGCCGAGCGACCAGGTGTACAGCCATCCAGAGTGGTCCTTGACCGCGATCGGCGCCGGAGCGTACCCGATCTTGCCGACGACCTTGCTCTGTTGCGGATCCTCCAGGACCGACACCGCCGAGGTCGCGTCGTACCACATGGCGACCCTGCCCTGTGTCAGCTGCGTCGCGCATTCACCGAACCCGCTGGTCGCGGCACCCGGTTGGCCGTGCGACCGCACCAGGTCGACATAGAATTGCACGGCCTGCTCGGTTTCCCGGCTGGTCAGCTGCGGGCGCCACTGCTCGTCGAACCAGCGCCCGCCGAACGTGTTGATCACGGTGTCCACCGGTGCCAGCACTTCGCCCCAACCGGGTTTACCACGCAGGCAGATGCCCGCCAGATCGGGGCGGTCCAGCTTGGCCGCGGCGTCGGCGACCTCTGCCCAGGTGGGCTTGGGCGACAGCGTGATTCCGGCCTGTTCGAACAGATCCTTGCGGTACATGAGGAACGAGGACTCGCCGTAGAACGGCACGGAGTACATGGCGCCGTTGTAGGACAGCGACTCCCGCAGTGACGGGATGAAGTCGTTCTCGTCGTATCCGGGTGTCTTGCGGATGTAGTCGGAAAGGTCTACCAGCCAATGGTTCTCGGCCCACTGCCGGGTCTCGTAGTTGCTGATCATCACCACGTCGAACTCGCCGCCGCCCATCGCTGTGGACGCGGTGATCTTGGCGCGCGCCTGATTCTCCGACAGTGTGATGAACCGCAGGTCGATATCCGGATTCGCCGCTTCGAACTGCTTCGCCAACTTCTGCGCGTCGGTCATCTGTGAATTGGAGACCATCGCGATGGTGACGGTATTGCCCGAGGCGCCGAGCGAACCGGCACCCGCGCATCCGGACAGCGTCAGGCACAGCGCCGAGAAGGCGGCCGCGAGCAGACGGGGTTTCATACCTACCTCATTTCCCCATGGATCTCACTGCTGTTCGAGAAGCCAACGCGCACAATCGATGTCACAGACCAAGAACCGGGCGAACCGGCCACGCAGCGCACCGAGCGCGGCCTCGTACTTGGCGGCGCCGCCGGTCAACAGGACGGATTTCGGACACTCCCGGATGTCCTCCAGCGGCACCGACACCGTGCGGTCGCGCATTTCGGTATCGAGGACGGTGCCGTCGGCCGCGAAGAACCGCCCGCCGATCTCGCCGACCGCCCCCTGCGCGGTCAGTGCGTGCAGCATCGCGGTATCCAGGTAGCTACCGTCGAACAGTGTGGTCGAGGTGGATACCGCGCCGACACCGAAGACCATCGCGCCGGCGGTGCGCCCCGCCGCCAGGGCGACCGAGAGCACCGAATCGGAACGCAGCGAGGCGACGGTGGCCGCGTCCGCGTACAGCGGCGCGGGCAGCCGGATCATGTCGGCCTGCAATTGCTCGGCGCAGCGGCCCAGGACGTATTCGCTGCCCGTCTGATAGTTGGCTGTGGTCATCGCGCCGTCGAGTTGCACGATCGCGCGACAGGTGGCCGCGCCGGTCGGGAGCCCGCGTGCCACTGCGACGGTCTCCGGTCCCCAGGTGAAACCGAGCATGTCCGATTCCGACAGGCGGCGGGTAAGCAGCCTGGCGGCCGCCCGGCCCACCCCGACCCAGCTCGCCGGATCGTCGAGTGGTCCCGCGGCATCGACGGTATCGCCGACGACGACGGCCTCGGTGAGCCCGAATGCGCGCTCCAGCGCGCTCTCTTCATCGGCGTACAGAGTGTCGCGCTGATCGTCGGGCACCACGATCTCGATGCGGACCAGGCCCCGAGCCTTCGCCCGCGCGATCAATCGCCCCGCGGTCGGTCGCGAAACACCGAGCCGCGCAGCCACTCCCGCCTGGGTGAGCCCGTCGAGGTAATAGAGCGAGGCCGCGCGCAATGCCAGCCGCAGATCCTCCGGCACCGAGCCCGGTGCGAGGGGCACTCGCCCGCTGAGCGCCGATCCGGCCATCACAACCACTCCGATGCCTGCCAACCCGTGAGCAAATGCTCAGGGGTGCGTGAATATGCTCACCACGCTAGCATGCGAAGTGTGACGCAGACAACACCTTCTCGGATGCGGGCGGCCGTGCTGCTCGAGCCAGGGCGAATCGAAATGCAGGAGAGGCAGGTTCCCCGGCCGGCGCCGGGTGATGTGCTGATCCGGGTGCACGCCGTCGGCGTCTGCGGATCCGATGCGCACTATTTCCGTGCGGGGCGGATCGGGGAGTTCGTGGTCGAGGCGCCGCTGATCCTCGGACACGAGGCCGGTGGCATGATTGTCGCGGTGGGCGATGGCGTGTCCGAAGAGCGTGTCGGACAACGTGTTTCGATTGAGCCGCAGCGTCCGGACCCGAACAGTGCCGAGTCTCGGCGTGGGCACTACAACCTGTGTCCGCATATGCGGTTCTTCGCAACGCCTCCGGTCGACGGCGCGTTGTGCGAATACGTCACGATCGGTGCCGCTTTCGCTCACCCCGTGCCCGCCGCGATGTCGGACGAAGCGGCGGCGCTGTGCGAGCCGCTGTCGGTGGGCATCGCGGCGATCCGCAAGGCCGCTGTCGGAGGCGGGGCGCGGGTCCTGGTGGCCGGTGCCGGGCCGATCGGCGTCATGGTCGTTCAGGTGGCCAGCGCATACGGTGCGACCGAGATCGTCGTCAGCGACCCGGATCGGCACCGGCGCGAGATGGCTTGCCGATTCGGTGCGACCGGCACGATCGATCCGGGCACCGACGACCTGCCGGCGTCGGTCGACGCGTTCGTGGACGCCTCGGGCGCGCCGTCGGCGGTGGCCGCGGGTATCGCCGCGGTGCGCCCGGCCGGTCGCGTGGTGCTGGTAGGTTCGGGCGCACCGACGATGTCGCTTCCGGTGCAACGGATTCAGAATCGTGAACTGATACTCACCGGGGTATTCCGCTACGCCGATACGTGGCCGGCCGCGATCGCACTGGTGGCGAGCGGTCGCGTCGATCTGGACGCAATGGTGACCGCGCGATACTCGCTGGAACGGACCGCTGAGGCGTTGGAGTCGGACCGGCAGCCGGGCAATCTGAAGTCGATCGTCGAGGTGGCGCAGCAGTGAAGTTGAATCGGATGACCCTGTCCCGTTTGCCGATTCCCGGTCCCCGATACCAACGCGACCAGGTCCGCGCCGGTATCGCGCATTTCGGTGTCGGCGGATTCCATCGTGCCCACCAGGCCATGTATCTGGATCGGCTGATGTCCGAGGGCCGGGCCCTGGAATGGGGTATCTGCGGCATCGGGGTGACGGCGGCGGACCGACGCATGCGCGATGTGCTGCGGGCTCAGGACGGACTCTACACACTGACCCTGGCGCATCCCGACGGCTCCCGCGAGTCGCGCGTGATCGGCTCGATCGTCGATTTCCGTTATGCGCCCGATGATCCCGAGGCCGTATTGGCACTGCTCGCCGACCCCGCGATCCGGATCATCTCGCTGACCATCACCGAGGGCGGCTACAACCTCCGCGACACCGACGGCGAATTCGATGGCACGGCAACGGCAATTCGCCGCGACCTCAGCGGCGAGCAGCCTCCCGTGACCGTCTTCGGCCTGGTGACCGCGGCCCTGGCACGCCGTCGCGAGCACGGCATCGCGGCGCCGACGATCGTGTCGTGCGACAACATCGAGGGCAACGGCCGCATCGCCCGCCGCGCCTTCATGGGCTATGCGCGACAGCTCGACCCGGCCCTGGCGCAATGGATCCACGACAATGTCGGATTTCCCAACTCGATGGTGGACCGCATCACGCCCATCACGACGCCGGAGGTGATCGCGTGGCTCGAGTCCGACACCGGTGTCCACGACGACTGGCCGGTGGTCGCCGAACCGTTCACGGCTTGGGCGCTCGAGGACCACTTCGTTGCCGGGCGACCGCCGCTCGACGAGGCGGGCGTGCACCTGGTCGACGATGTCACGCCCTACGAGCTGATGAAACTGCGTCTGCTCAATGCCGGGCATCAATGCCTGTGCTATTTCGCCTATCTCGCCGGATACCGGCTCGTGCACGAGGCGGCGCAGGATCCGCTGTTCGCCGAATTCCTCGGCCGGTACCTGGACTCCGAGGCGATGCCCACGCTGACTCCGATCCCGGGCCTCGATGCGTTCCGCGCATCGCTGCTGGAACGGTTCGGCAACGCGCACATTCGAGATACCGTGGCCCGGCTGTGCGCGGAATCGTCGGACCGCATCCCGAAATGGCTGCTGCCGGTGGTACGTGAAAACCTGACCGCGGGGCGTTCGGTGCGGCTGGCCGCAGCTGCCGTCGCCAGTTGGGCACGGTATGCCGAGGGCATCGACGAACACGGCGAACCGATCGAGGTCGTCGACCGGCTGGCCGACACCTTGACCCCGCTCGCCCGCGGACAACGCGACAATCCCACCTCTTTCCTGGAGAATCGCGCGCTATTCGGAGATCTGGTGGACCAGCCGCGATTCGTCGAGGCATACGTGACGGCGTTGCGGTCACTGCATCGCGACGGTGCCCGCGCGACGTTGGAAATGGTGGCGAAGCCGCAATGACAGGGTGGGCAGCGGTTCGCAGCCAGATCACGGCGCGGCCCTCGTTATCGGTGAAGCATTGATCGACACCGCGATCGTCGCCGTCCGCGATGCACACCTCACCAGAGAAGGCCATCAGGACTGTGGTGACGTAGGTTAGGTCGTCAGGTACCAACACCGCCCCCGAGGCGCATCCGCACGAGCGCACCTATCGGAGGTGCTTGTGCCACAACGTTTCTGGGCTGGCTGGAGTTGGCGCTGACCCGCCGTGATCGGCATTCTTCGATACCATCCATGCTACCGCGATGAGGCTGCGGTGGTGTGAAAAGTGGCCGATACCAACATCTTCCGCGTGATGCTGGTATTGATAGCCATTGATCGGCGGTGTTGTGGATGATCGATGTAACCAGTCAGGAGTATCTGCGTGCCACGTGAAATCGATTCGGCTGTCTTCCCGCATCTGGAGGCGGACTTGGACCGCGTCCGTGATGTTCTCGGCCCCGTGCAGTTCCGAGACAGGCCAGAGCTGACCGCGCTCACCGACGAAGGGCCCGTCACCTCTCGCCGCCTGGTCCGTCCCACCTTGACCTTGTTGTCGTACTACCTGCTCACCGACCCCGCGGCCCCGGCCGACGACCGCGCTGTGCGCGCCGCCGCCGGGATGGAGCTGCTGCACCTGGGCTCGCTCTACCATGACGATGTCATCGATCATGCTTTTCTGCGCCGAGGCCGCCCCAACGCCAATGCGGTGTGGGGATCCCATATGGCGGTATTGGGTGGCGACTCCGTGACGTCCTCGGGCACGCGCATACTGGCCGAACTCGGCCAGCGCGAGGTTCTCGCGGGGGCGATCGCGAGTGAGCAGATGTGCGAAGGCATGGTGATCGAGGCCGCCGACCTCTACGCGGCCTCCCGCAGCGAGCAGTCCTACCTGGACGCGATCCATGGCAAAACGGCGGTGCTGCTCTCGCTGGCCTGCCGGGTGGGCGCGATGCAGGCCGGTCGGCCCGAAGATCAAGAAGAGGCACTTGCCCAGTTCGGTCGGTACTTCGGACTGGCCTACCAGCTGTGTGACGACATCCTCGACCTGACCTCGACCGCCGAAGAAATGGGCAAACCCGTCAATACGGATCTGTCCGAGGGCATCTACACCCTGCCCGTGATCCGTGCGGCTGCCCGCGACCGGGAGCTTGTCCGCCTGCTACGCAGAGCAATGACAGGTGAGCAAGCCGCACGTGCCCGCGAGCTCGTCGTTGCCTCCGGCGCCGTGGACGAAGCACGGGCTATGGCCGATGAATTCATGGACCAGGCTGCTGGTCAGCTCGCCACTCTGCCTGCTCACCCGAACATCCGCCACGCGATGACCGCCTACGCCCGCTCGGTACTCGATCGGCGAACTCCGCCGTCGGTGGTTCCCCCGCAGGCGACACCGCCACCCGCGGCCCATGATCACGGGCTCCCGCAGGAGCTCACGCAATGGGTGCGGAGCTGGATGGTGGATACCGGACTTGTCCGCTCCCCAGCCGAGTTCGATCACCACCACCGATGGGCAGGAGTGATGCGGTTCGGTGCGGCAGAGATCTTGGCCCCAACGGACGGCACTCGTGAACGAACCGCCATCGGTATGGCCATGCTGTCCGTTGTATTGGACGACCTCTTCGAGGACCCGCAGCTGCGGGACCCGAACGCCGTTACCGCGCTGAGGCGCGGCCTGGTGGCGATGCTGCGCCAGGCCCCGGAGGCGCCGGCACGGCCCGGCGCGATCGCGACGGCCTGGGCGAGTTTGTGGCCGCGTCTGCGTGCGGGCCGGACCACCCGCTGGCAGGAGCGGTTCCTCGACGGCCTCGAGGAGTGGTTCGAGGCGGCCGAATGCGAAGCGCACCATCGCATCAACGGCTACATCCCCTCCGTAGCCGATTATCTGCCGCTGCGGATGTCGACCAGCGGGATCGAGACCGCCATCGCGTGCGTGGAGGTGTACCAGGATCGCGAACTGCCGTCGAAGCTGCGTAACCACCCCGTGATCCGCCGTCTCGAGGAACTGGCCTTCTTGGTGACCTTCGTGGAGAACGACCTGGTGGGGTTGGACCAGGACGAGGCCGACCAGATCCCCTACAACCTGGTGCGGGTGGTCCGTCACGACACGGGCTGCACCCGCAACGACGCGATCGAGCAGGTGCAGCGCCAAGTGGCGGAGCATCGCGCCCAGCTCGAGGCGGTAGTCCGTTACATCCCCGTGCTCCTGCGCATGGTTCCCGGTCTGTCGGGCCAGCGGAAGGAATACGGGTCGATCTATGGAAACCTGACGAACTTCGCGTTCTGGGTGAATCGGACCGATCGGTACGCGCAAACCGCTGCGGCGGGGCCCGACTTGGAACGCTTGCGCCGCGAGATCTACTACCCGGCCGCGGAACCGGCTCCGGCCGCGCCATAAGCCGGCAAAGCAGGTGTTGCCCGCGCGATCCACTGTGATGGTCGCGCGGGACGCCCTTCAGTACTTCGCCGACTGTTCAGACCTCGTCGTTCCGGGAAGGCGGATCCACATCGTGGGTCGAAGAGACGAGCGGGTGCGCAGATGGAAAGCGACCAACCCGACCAGCGCGCTCCCGGTGAACCAGGCCAGTTGCACCGCGAAGCCCGCGAACGGTGTGGTGTCGGAGAAACCTGCCGCGGTCGCGGCCTGCATGGCCCCGTAGGAGGGCAGCCAGCGCACGAAATCGCTGTCCGCCCCGGCGCTGGCGATGGGATTCTGCACGGCCATGTCGACGCAGGCGATCATCGCGATGGCGAACATCCCCTCCACCTCGCGGCGCAGCAGCGCGCCGAGCGCGACACCCAGCGCCCCGTAGGTCATCGCCGCGCCGAAAATCGCCGCAGCGAGCAGGACCGGCTGCCGAGGCGACCAGTAGCAGCAGATGACAGCGGTGGCGTAAGCGCAGACCACCACCGACGCCACCACCAGGCAGGCAAACTTCGCCAGCCCCAACGCAACCCGAGGGTATCCGGCCATCGACAGCCGTCGGTCGAATGCTCCGCTGCTGAAAGTCGCCGCGAACATCATGAACCCGATGATCAGTGAGACCGCGGTCAGAGCGCCGCTGATCTGGGCGAGCGCATTGCCGTTGGCGTGCAGAACAAGACCGGTGTTCCGCAGCCGGAACGGCACCTCGATATCGGTGACGGCCACACGCACCAGAGTGATCAATATGGGGACGAAGGCAGCGACCAACAGCATGGCGAACCGATTACGAGCATGCTCGATGAGGCCGAAGCGCGTCGCGATCACGAACAGCCGCACACTCTCGTTCATCCGGCCTGCTCCTGCCTGCTGTGCAGGACCCCGTCGTGCAACCGCCACACCTGATCCAGCTTGTCGGTGTCGTGGGCCAGATGCGAGACAACAAGAACCGACCGGCCGGTGTCACGGAACTCGGCGACGAGATCCCAGAAGCGTAGGTACGTCTCCCAGTCGAAACCCTGATACGGCTCGTCGAGCAGCAGCACCTGCGGATCGTGCATCACCGCCAGCGTCAGGTTGAGCTTCTGTCGCGTGCCACCGCTCAGCGTCGCGACCCGCTCACCGGCACAGTCGGAGAAACGCAAGATCTCCATGGTCTCCTCGGCCCGCCGCAAGTCCGGGATCGCATACGCCGCAGCGAAGTAATCCAGGTGCTGGCGAACCGTGAACGCGTCGTTCAACACCACCTGCTGGGGGCAGTAACCGAACCGCCCACTGTGCCGGACCAGCCCCCGGTCCGGTCGCAGCCCTCCGGAAAGAACCTTCAACAACGTCGACTTGCCCACCCCGTTCTCGCCGACGATTCCCACCAGCGCCCCCGCGGGCAGCACGAGATCGATGCCACGCAGCACCGACCGCCTGCCATATGAATGGTGGACGTCCTCCACTTCCATCAAACGCCCCTTACCTGGCACCGACATGGTGGCCAGCAACGTCGGAATACTATCAACAAACGACGAAAACCCGTGCCGGGGCGCCGAATTCACGACTCTATGGGCTCCCGGACCCCGATCATCCCGATACCACGGTCCCGGCTTCGGATCGAAGATTTCAGCTGCTTCGCCGCGGCCGAGCCGTTGCCGCGTGTTCACCAACCTAAGGATCGGCCGATATGGGCTGCCGCCAACGTGGTTCGCGCGTTCACCGGAGGGCGTTGGGATCTCGGTCTCTCCGGCCGTTGTGCCGTATCCCTCGACGGGAACCGGCGTTCCCGGCATGTACGACCGCTACAACGCCGCGCGTATGCGGCCCGGCCCCCGTGGCCTCTTCGATCAGCTGGTGATCGGTGGTGTCATCGAATCCGCGGTGAACTGGTGCACCCAGAACCTGCGCACCGAACTCGATCGGCTGAGTATCCCGGCCGCCTACGACTTCCAGCCCACGGGCACGCACTCGTGGGGTTACTGGGAAGTGGCACTGAAGACTTCGTGGCCTGTGCTGGCCGAGGGGCTCGGCCTTCCCTCCTGATAGTCGAATGTCCCGCGGGATGGCGGGCCATTTTCATCGTCAGGTGCGGTACGTGCGCGCGACCAAGGCGGAGCGCAGGTACCAGAGCCCGGATGGTTGTGACGGGTCGAAGCCGGTGAGTTGTCCGATGCGCTTGAGTCGGTAGTCGACCGTATTGGTGTGCACGTGCAGCACCCTGGCGGTGCGCTGGCGGTTGAGGTTATTGCCGATGTGGCGCTGCAGGGTCTCCAGCAGCTCGGGGTGTTCATCCAGCGGATCCAGCAGTGAACCGAGGTATTCGCGGCCAGGACCCGGCCGGGTGAGCTGGTATTCGAGAGCGAGTTCGTCGAAGCGGTAGAGCCCGGCCACCGCCTGCAACCGCTGCACCATGTCGAGAAGTTCGTGCGCCTGGTCCGCGGCGTTCGGGATCTGTTCCGGCGTGGCCACGACCATGGTCGCCGTAATGCCGACCTGCGCGGCGTGCGAGAGCCTGGTCACCATCGCGTCGAGCTCGTCGTTGTCGAATTGTGCCGAGGGGATCAGCACGGTACCGCCGTCCACACTGAGCAGCGACAGTGCGCTCGCGCCGCATTGCGTGGCGAGTTCGGCCTGCAGCCGCCGCAACTTGCGCCGGGCCACCACCTGGCCGTCGAGCATCGGATTGTGCTCATCGCGATGCGGTGGAATGGCAACGGCGAGAACGTCGTACGACTCGGCGATGGCGATGCCGCATTCGCGGGCCATGGTCGAGGTGCTGTGCCCACCGAGCAGTGCGGAGGCGAGTGTGTGGACGGCGGTGTGATGCTCGCTGACGACGGCGCGCAGCTCGCGGATGTAGGCCACCGAGATCGCCGAAGTGAGCTTGTCGAGCAGCTCGACGACCATCTTGGCGCCGTCGACGAGATTGTCGTAGTCCTTGATCGTCGCGCTGGACACCACCAGTTCCAGGCCCATCTGGAAGCCCTCGTGGATGGAATGCAAGATGGTGTCGATCGGCACGCCCTCGCGGGCCCAGCCGGCGGCGTGGTCCTCGAGCCGCTGCACCTTCTCCGGGATGTCCTTGCCGTCGAGCATGCTGACCGCGATCTCGAGGCAGACGCGGGTGCTGGCGGTGAAATCGCCGGTGATGGCATCCCCCGGCATCGTCGCGCACGGGATGACGTTGTCCACGAAGTGGCCGACCATCTGCCGAGACAGCGCACGGACGTCCTTGAGCGGGGATGACATCGGCTTGCCCGAGAGGGTCAGGGTCGGCCTGGTCGAGTGGTCGACGGACATTGGCGACTCCTTTTCGGCCACGGATGTAGCTGTGTGGAGCAATCACAGTAACCTTCCGAGGAGGCGTGTGGACCCGTTCCCATGGTTCTGTGAGAGTGTGCTATCCCGGCGGGCGGACGGTTGTGATCGGTCACAGCGTTTCAGAGGGGCTACCGGCGGGTAATGAGAGCCGTCACATCCGCGATCGGGACCAGAAGTTAGCCGGAAGTTCGGCCGCGACACCCGGCCGGCCGCATGACGTGAAAATGCCGTTACGTGACTTTGCATTCGGCGCGGAATGTGTTACCGCACAATGCAAAACAAAAGTACCGATGGGTCGGTTCGGAAACTCTGCTGTCCGATCGGTGAACCGGGTGTGAACAGCGAATTCATTGGCGAATGATCCGTCCCGTCGACCGCTGGTCGAATTGGCGAATTATCCGTGACCGCCGATCGCGGAATATATTGTCTCAGACGCGGTCTCGTCGGGCCACTTTCGATGGCGTATCCGACGGGTATGTATACCTTCTGATTGAATTAGCGAAACAGTTGCCGAAAGCTCGAGTGGGTTCTGTGGCGGAGCTATTCGCATTGCCAGCCGTAAATCGGCGGTGTACAGATGTGTGCATGCACGACTGTGGTTGCCAACAGTTGTGCACATCGACGAGATATTGGACGTGGCAGTCCTGATTGCCGTATCGGAGGGCAAGTGATCGCATTCTCGGCTGACGCTGAATTCCGCCTTGAACAGCGAAGATTCACGGCATACGCCATGGAGTCGAGGGTTCGTACCCGCGTTGCGCATACCGCGGACGCGGCAGGTTCGAGCGCGCGGGAGGACGTGCGATGACCGGGTTGAACGATGTTGCTACGCGGGTACGCGAACTCTTTTCGAGAGGTTTACAGGTGCCGTCGATCGATGTGAATACGCCGTTGCTGGATTATGGCTTGGACTCGGTCCGCTCGGCCGAACTCGTCATCGAGCTCGAGCGTGAGTTCGGAATCGAGATCTCCGATGCGGAGGCCGCGACGCTGCACACGGCGCGCGAGGTAATCGACTGTGTGGTCGCCAAGTCCGCCACCGAACGGCACTCGGGTATCGGAGCTTAGGTCGTGTCGGCAGATGTTCTGTTTTCGGAACAAATAAATTCTTCCACCATTGTTTCCGAAGACGAATTATTCGATGATTTCGCCCGGCACACCCGTCCCGGATTGGCTCGGCTGCTCCGTGCGTGTCATCTCGACGTCGTGTACGCGGGCGCCGAAAGTGACTACCTGATCCGGCCGGATGGGACCCGCGTATTGGATCTTGTCGGCGGTTTCGGTGCGGCGCTGTTCGGGCACAACCATCCGGCGCTGGTGCAGGTGGCCACCGCACGGCTGAATCAGCGGACGCCGTTCGTCTCCCAGGGCAGTATCCGGCCCGGCGCCGCGCGACTTGCCCGAAGGCTTTCGGAGGCAGTGGCCGCCGAGAGTGGTCGCGAGTATGTGGTGACCTTCGGATCCACCGGTGCCGATGCGGTGGAGGCGGCGATCCGGCATGCCGCGGTGGCGCATGCCCGTGCCCTCGGCGATCTGGAGACCGAACTGCGACGCACCCTGCGCCGGGTTCGCCGCGATGGCCTGCATGATGTTCGTCCGATTGCCCCGGACGACAACCGATCCGATGTCACCGACGACGACGGCCGCTGGGTCGCCGAGATTCTCACCGAATCACTGCGTGAGATCGACGAACTGCGGCGGCGCGGAGCGGTTTTCGTCTCGCTGACCGGTGCCTTCCACGGCAAGACCGCCGGTGCGTTCGCCCTGACCGAGCAGGCCGACACGCCAGCGGACCTGGTGGTGCCGGGTCCGGAGCGGCGCAGGCTCGACACTTGGGAACCGGACGCGGTGGCGAATGCCTTCGCCGAGGAACTGCGGCCGATATACCGGATCACCGTCGACGGTACGGGTCGGCCGGTTCGGTCCCGGACCAGGATCTCACCGATCGCCGCGGTATTCGCCGAGCCGATCCAGGGTGAGGGCGGCGTCCGCGAGGTTCCGTCCGCGACCCTGAAGGCATTGCGCGAGTTGGCCGATCGGCACACCGCGGCCCTGGTATTCGACGAGATCCAGTCGGGTATGGGTCGCACCGGAACCTTCCTCGCCGCGGCGCCGTCGCAGGTGCGCGCGGACTACTACCTGCTGTCGAAATCGCTGGGCGGCGGCCTGGTGAAGATCTCCGCTCTGCTGGTCGACCGGCAACACTCGATCGCCGACTTCGGCCGCTATCACACCTCGACCTTCGCCGATGACGATCTGTCCTGCGCGGTCGCCGATGCCGCGCTGGACCTGTTGCGGGACAACCAGATCCGCATCACCGATATTGGCGCGCGACTACGCTCGCGGCTCAACGCGGTGGCGCAGCGCTGGCCCCGGGAGATCGTCGCCGTGCGGGGACGGGGACTGCTGCAGGGCATCGAACTGTCGCCACCGGAACCGGCATCCGCGCTGCTGCGCGAGATCTGCGATCCGGAACTGTTCGGATATGTGGTGACGGGATATCTGCTGCACGTCCACCGGATCCGCATGCTGCCAACGCTTTCCGCGCCCACCACATTGCGGCTGCAGCCCTCGGCGTTTCTCGCCGACGTGGAATTGGACCGGCTGACGGCGGCACTCGACGATCTCGCCGCACTGCTGCACCGCGGCGACTACGCCCGGTTGCTCGCACACCTGGCGGCACCGGTCACCACGAAGTGGCCGGTGCCGGAACGCCGATCGCCGGCGCGGCGACGCACCCATGAGGTCGCCCGCGACTGGAACGCCCCGACCAGAGTGGTATTCCTGGCCAATCTGCCCGTGGTCGCGGATCTGCGCAGATTCGCACCGGAACTGGCCGAATGGTCCGACGACCGATTCGCCGCACTGTTCGAACGGCTGCGCGGGGTGGCTGACCCCTTCGAACTGACCAGGCAGATCGTCACCTCGCCGACCGGCGCCGCGGTCGAGGTATGCCTGATCGCGGTGCCGATTTCGGCCGAGCAGATCATCGAATGTCAGCGCGCCGGACATCGCGCCTGGCTGCGCGATCTGGTGCTGGCGGCGGTTGAGCAGGCGATCGCCTTGGGCGCCAGCGTAATCGGGCTCGGTGGATACACCTCCATTGTCACCGACGCCGCGCGCGATGTCGTGGAGGACACCGTCAAGGTGACCTCCGGCAATTCGCTGACCGCGGCCTGCGCCTACGAGGTCGTCCGTGCCGAACTCGCCCGCCTCGATCCGGGGCAGCGCCGGGTCGGCATCCTGGGCGCACTGGGCAATATCGGCGCGGTGATGGCGGAACTGCTTGCACCGCTGGCGGATTCGGTCACCCTGGTCGGGCGCACCGGATCGGCGTCCCGGCTCGAGCGGGTGGCCGCGGCCCTGCCCGGCGTGGTGACGGTCAGTGCGGACCTGACCGCTCTGCGTACCTGTCGCGTCGTCCTCACCGCCACGAATTCGGCCGTGCCCGTCGTCACCGCCGAAATACTGGCCGACGACCATCCGGTGCTCGTGGTCGATCTCGCGGTCCCCGGCGATGTGGATTCCGCGCTGTCCCGGCAACCGAATATCACCCTGGTCTCCGGCGGGCGCATGGCGCTGCCGCTCGGCCAGACACCACCGTTTCCCGAAACCGGGCTGCCCGCCGGGGTCGTCTATGCGTGTATGGCCGAAACCGTTCTGCTCGGTTTCGAGCCGCGCACGGCGAGTCCGTCCTACGGCGGCCTGACCGCGGCAGGCGTACGTGCCGCCCGCGAACTGGCCGCCCGTCACGATGTGCGCCCGGTTCTGCTTCCGACAGGAGTTCCAACCGTGTCCGAAACTCTCACCGCAGCCGTGCCCGCCCCGATGTTGCTCGGCGCGGCCGATTTCGCATCGGTCCGCGCCGGTGGCAAGGCAGGCACCCTGCACGAACTGATCGTCGCCGGATTCGAGGTGCCGCCCGGTTTCGTCGTCCCGGCCGATCTCGATCTCGCCGAGATATCCGATGACGACCTGAGCGGCTGGGTCCGGGCGCTGGGGGGTTTCCCGGTTGCCGCGCGTTCGAGTGGTGTGCTCGAAGACCTCGACGATGCGAGTTTTGCCGGTCAGTACGAGTCGTACCTCGATATCGCCGATGTCGCGGCCTTGCGCAAACATATCGAGCAGTGCCGCGAGTCGGTGCACAACGCACGAGTGCGTACCTACCTCGCCCGGCGCGGCTATCCCGAGGCCGGTGCTCCGGTCGCCGTTCTGGTGCAGCGCATGGTCGACGCGCGTTGCGCCGGTGTCGGTTTCAGCATCGACGCGCTCACCGGCATCGAGGACCATGCGGTTGTCGAAGCCTGCCGGGGACTCGGCGAACGACTCGTCTCCGGACATGTCACGCCGACCCGATACACGCTGCGCCTGTTCGACGGCGCGGTGGTCGAACGGGATGCGGGCGATGAGGATGTCGAGCTGAATCCCGTCGCCGCCGCTGAACTCGCCGCCCTGATGCTCGCGGTGCAGGCGCAGCGTCACCGCCCGCAGGACATCGAATGGGCCATCGACGGCGACGGGAAACTGTGGTTGCTACAGGCACGGGCCATTACCGCGATCACCTGGCGCACCGATATCGACCAGTTCTCGGATGCCGACCTACGCGATGGCGGCGTCTCGGCGCGTGTCTGTACGCCGATGATGTTCTCGCTGTACGACAATGCCTTCCAGTACTCGATGCAGCAGTTCTTCGAGCGGTTGAAGCTCGCCGAACCCGGTGTGGAACCGGACTGGATGGCCATGTACTACGGCCGCGCCTACTGGAATGTGAGCGCGGTGAAGAAGTGCTTCTTCCGCATTCCCGGTTTCGACGAACAGCATTTCGACGACGACCTCGGCGTCCGCAACGACTACGGGCCCGATGGTCCGCATCGCACCCCGACGAACGCGAAGACCATTGCCAAGGCACTGCCCGCGGCGCTGGCCGTGCAGAAGAGCTACCAGGATCAACTGGCGGCGGTCGACGCGTTCGCGGCGGAATGGCCCGCGAAATACGCGGTGTGGCGCGAGCGGGTACGCGAACTGCCACGGACCGACGAGGCCACCTTCGTCGCGGATCTGGCGGACTGCCTGCTCACCTTCCACGCCGCCACCGAGCGCACCTATTTCACCACCATTTACCACAACTCCAGCGTCCAGACCGACTTCAAGCAGCTGCTCGACAAGGTGGATGCCGCGACCGGCGCGCGCACCTCGGCCATCGACCTGATGGGCGGGCTCGCCGATATCAGCCATATGCAGCTGCAGCGCGGCATTGTCGAATTGCACCGGGTGGCAAGCGAGCACGGCCTCGACAGCCCCGAATGGGCGAAGGCGCTCGCGGCCTTCATCGACGAGCAGGGTTTCCACGCCGACGCGGAACTGGATCTCACCGGCCCCCGCTGGTCGGAGGCGCCCGAGCGGGTGCGCTCGATGATCGCGGTCATGCTCGAAAACCGCACCCCGCCCGCGGATCCCGATGTGACGCTGGTGGATCAGCGCAAACGCTACGAGGACGAACTCGCCGCGGTGCGTGCGCGGGTGCGGGCAAAGCCGCTGGCGCGGGTGAAGCACGCCAAGGCATTGGATAGGCAGGTCGAGCGGATGCGCCGGTATCTTGTCGCGCGCGAACGCATGCGGGAGTTCTCGGCGCAGTGCTACGCCATTGTGCGCGCGTACGTGGTGGAGGCCGGGGTGCGGCTGGCCGCGGCGGGCACACTCGAACACGCCGACGACGTCTTCCAGTTGTCCATCCACGAGCTCAGCGATCTCGTGGCCGGGCGGGTGGATATCTCGACCCTCGCACCCCAGATCGCGTATCGCCGTGCGGTTTACGCGGGCTATCGGGATCTGGTGCCACCGCACGAGCTGGGTGGCGGTGTCACCGTCGGCGCGATCCGCGAGATCGGCGACGGTGATCTGACCGGACTCGGGTGCAGTCCCGGCATCACCGAGGGCACCGCTCGGGTGATCACCTCGCTGGCCGATATCGACCAGCTGCGCGCGGGGGACATCCTCGTGACGCGGTTCACCGATCCGGGCTGGACACCCGCGCTCGGGCTGGTTGCCGCAGTGGTGACCGAGGTGGGCGGCATGCTCTCGCACGCGGCGGTCATCGGCCGCGAGTACGGAATACCGGCGGTGCTCAATGTCGCGGGTGCGACGACGGCGATGCGCTCCGGACAGCGCATTCGGGTCGACGGCGGTGCCGGAGTCATCACCGTGCTCGAGCCGGATGTCCCGTCCGGGCCAACGGCGCGACCGTCCGAAAATCGTGACCACACATCAGCACTCGATATCAGCGCCGTCGCGGAACCGGGGCAGATGCGGGAGCGGCCGCGCCCGGTCCCGGACGAGCGGCCGACCACCGAGCCCGTTGAGCCCACCCCGCCGAAACGCGTGGCGCCACCACGGCCCGCGGAACCCGAGCAATCGCCCCCGGCACAGCCACGCCCGGCTGCCATCAGAACGGATGAACCACTGATCGCACGCAAACGCCTGATCTGCATCGCCGGTGCCGACGGATCGGGTAAGACAACGCAGGTGGCGCGCATCGCCGCGGAATTCGAGGCGCAGGGCCAAAGCGTTGCCGCCGTGACCATCTGGGACGCATTCCTCGATCCGAAGGTCTCCTCGAAGCTGCCATGGCGCAGTCCCGCCGAGATCTATGGCTACCTCGAACTGCTGTCCCCGCTGAGTCGCGCGCACTTCCTGTTCCACGCCATGCAGCTGTCCGTCGACCTCGCCGCCGAACGCGGCCCGGACATCCTGTTGGCGAATGCCTACTGGTACAAGTACTTCGCCACCGAGGTGGCGCACGGCGGCGATCCGGTGGTGCTGCGCAAGTTGGCGGCAGGATTCCCGGAACCGGACCGCACCTTCTACCTCGCGGTCGGCCCACAGGATGCGTTGGGGCGCAAGCAGCTGCGCAGCGACTACGAAAGCGGCTACGGCGACGAGGAGACCTTCCTCGCCTTCCAGCGGCGTAGTCACGATGCGTTGGAGGCATTGTCGGAGGAGTTCGGCTGGATCCGCCTGGACGGCACCGACACCCCCGCCGACATCACGAAGGCCGTTATCGCCCAACTGCGGGAGGACGACCGATGACCCGCCGCGTCGCGATCGTCGGCATCGACGGCTCCGGCAAATCATCGGTCATGGCGCGGCTGCGCGAAGCGGCACCGGGCACCGGTCTATTCGCCTCGATGACCTGCCCGGACTTCCACAACACCAGGAATGTGCCGCTGACGGATCTGTCCGAGCAGCTCAGAGCCTTCAGCGTCGGATGCGATGAAATCGGCAGCCTGGAAATGAAGGCCACCGCGATGTATCTGCAGATGACATTGTTCGGTCCGGTGGAGCGGCACTTCCTGACTACCTGGTCACCGGATGTGCTGGCATTCGAACGGCATCCGCTGATCGAATTGCTGGTCTACGGGCCGCTGTATGTCGCGCTGGCCCGCCCGGAATGGAACGGTCAGGACCGCGCCGCCGAAATCGTGGCCGTGCTGGAGCACCATCGGCCGGGCACCTTCGACGACATCCTCGCGTGGCAGCGGTCCGAATCCACGCGTCTGGGCACCTCCCCGGACATCTGGGAACTGCTCTCGGAGATCGCGGATCTGGTGCGCCGGGACATCACCGCGGCCGTCCCCGGCTTCGCAGCCCGTTTTCGCACCACACTGCCCGATGCGGTGCTCTGGCTGGACGCACCGCCGGAGCAGGCCGCGGCCCGGTGCGCGCAACGCACGGGGGACGGGCCAAAAGAGGCCCATGAAACAGCAGAGCGGCTCGTTGCTCTGCGTGACGGATACCTACGGGTGCGTGAGACCCTCGCGGCGGCCTTCCCGGAAGTGGGATTCCACCGCGTCGATACCAGCGACGGTGTCGATCTCGAGGAGTCGGTACGCGCCTGCGTGACGGAAGGGAAGTTGTTCGGGTGAGTACACAGGCAGGTACCCCGGCCACCGAGATCGAGGCGCGGGTGCGCGCCATTGTCGGCGAGGTGCTGTGGGTTTCGGCGGACGAGATCGATGCGTCCGCACAATTGATCGACTACGGGCTGGATTCGCCGACCGCGATCGAGCTGACCATTCAGCTGGAGCAGGCATTCGGCATCGTCATTCCGGAAGATGCCGCGGCACAATTGAATACGGTCGGGGAGATCGTGCGATACGTGCGGGGTGACCGGTGACGGCACTGGTTCCCCGGCATCCGACGATCGTGCATGCGCTACTGAGGAATGCCGAGCATGGTGCGTCGGCACCGTCGACGATCTTCGTGCCGGAGCGCGGCGGCTCCGACAGTGAAATCACCTGGCGGCACGACGATCTCGCGGCCGCGGCCGGCCGGACGGCGGCCGCACTCGCCGCCGAGGGCGTCGAGCCGGGGGATCGGGTGATGCTGTGTCTGCCGACCTCCCCGGAGTTCGTCACGGCATTCTTCGGTGCGCTGGCGCTGGGCGCGGTGCCGACCGCGGTGGCGACACCGGGCGGATTCGGTTCGGCGGATATCTTCCAGGACAAGTTCACTCGGCTGCTCGATTATCTGGAACCCGCGGCGGTCGTCGCGTCGCGGTCGGTGCTCGCAGGGGGAGCACTGCCGGACGATGTGGCCGCCATCGAAGGCGATGTGCTGCACGCCTCGGCCGGTTCGCCGGATGTGCCGACGCTGGGGCCGCGGCTTCCCGAACCGGGAGATCTGGCATTCATCCAGGCGACCTCCGGTTCGACGGGAACGCCCAAGGGTGTGCAGGTCACGCACGCGAATCTGGCGGCCAACTGCGAACAGATCGCCCGCGCCGCCGCGATGGGTGCGGGCGACACCTGGGTTGGCTGGCTACCGCTGCATCACGATATGGGGCTGATCGGCGGATTCCTGACGCCGGTATTCCGTGGCATCGATGCGGTGCTCATGCCGCCGAGCCGGTTCCTGCGCAGTCCGGGGGACTGGCTGCGCGCGGTCGGTCGATATCGCGGAACATTCACGGCGGCACCAAATTTCGCGTATGGATATGCGGCGGCCCGGGTCACCGACGCCGAACTCGACGGCGTCGATCTGTCGAGTTGGCGTTTCCTGTTCTGCGGTGCCGAGCCGATCCATCCGCCGACCGTACAGAGCTTTGTCGACCGGTTCGCGGCATGGGGACTACCGAAAGACGCTCTGGTGCCGTGCTACGGCATGGCTGAGGCGTCCCTGGCGGTCACCGTGAACCGACCACACGCGCCGGTCGCCTACGACTCGGTATCGCGCCGGGCGCTCACCGGAAATGGTGTGGCCCTGGATATTCCGGAAGGCGACCTCGATGCGCTGCATATCGTCGACTGCGGGGCACCACTGCCCGGTACCGATGTGCGCATCGCCGACGAGGAGGGCGTGGTGTGCGGTCCGGACATTGTCGGCCACATCCAATTTCGGGGCCCATCGATGACTACCGGTTACTTCCGGCTGCCGGAGCAGACCGCGGCCGCGTGTCGCGACGGCTGGTGGGATACCGGCGATATCGGCTACCTCCGTGACGGTCGACTGCGCATCACCGGCAGACATAAGGACCTGATCATCATCCGCGGCGCGAACTACCTGCCCACTGATTTCGAGCTCGCCGCTCAGCAAGTGGCGGGCGTGCGCCTCGGTGGGGTCGCGGCCGTCGGTCACACCGATACCGGAGGGCTTTCGGAGGAGTTGCATCTCATTGTCGAATCCGGAGCGGACGCAACCGAACACGATACGCTGCGCCGAGCGGTGCGGGCCGCGGTGAGCAAACGCACCGGTGTGCTGCCCGCCGGGGTGCGGGTGGTGCCGCCACGCAGCATTCCGAAGACGACGAGCGGCAAGGTGCAGCGCGCGGAGGCCCGGCGGCTGTTCCTGGTCGAGGATGATCTGGTCGGTGCCGGAGGCGCGGCATGACGGTGCCGCCGAAGTTCCGCGCCCGCGGGCTCGGCGGTCCGGCCCTGCGACATCCCTTGGGTGCGTATCCGGATTACCGCACCGACCCGCTCGCACTGTTCTACGAGCAAGCCGTCGCACACGGCGGCAGCGTCCGGCTGCGCCTGGTGCATCAGCAGCTGCACCTGCTCGTCGAGCCGGAGCATATCAATCAGGTGCTGGTCACCAATGCGGCGAAGTATGAGAAGGGCATCAGCTATCAGAGTCTGAACTACCTGCTCGGACCCGGACTCCTGACGAGCGGCGGCGAACTCTGGAAACGCCAGCGCGCCTTGATCAAGCCCGCGTTCTCCCGCCGCCATGTCGACACCGAGATTCCGCTCATGGCGGCATGCGGACAGCGGATGCTCGATCGCCTCGATGCCTACGCCGTGACGGGTGCGGCCTTCGACCTGGTCCCCGAGGTGATGGGCTTCGCGGCCGATGTGGTGTGCCGCGCGGTCATGGGCTCCGATATCGACGGCATCCTGCCCCGGATCGAAGACGAGGTACGCGAGGGTGTCTCGTGGGTGATGCGGCATATGGCAGCACCCATCCGAATTCCGCCGAGTGTGCCGACCCCGGCGAATCGCCGCTTCCGCGGTGTTCGCGAGCGGCTGTATCGCGTGGTGGACAGCGTCGTTCAGCGGCATCGAGACGCCGATGCCGAAACGACGTCCCTGCTGGCCCGGCTCCTGGCCGCCCGCGACGACGCCGGGCACGCCATGGATGACGCGCAACTGCGTCACGAGGTACTCACATTCCTGCTCGCCGGACACGAGACCACCGGCGGTGCGATGGCGTGGAGCATCTACGAATTGGCCCACAACCCGGCGATGCTCGCGCGGGTACGCGACGAGATCGATGCCGCACTCGCGCTGGGCGACGGCGTCGAGCGGGCGCTGCCCGCACTGGAGCTGACCGGGCGTGCGATCGACGAGGCCATGCGACTGCACCCGCCCGCGTGGGCGTTCAGCCGCACCGCCGTCGCACGCGACAGCTTCGACCGCTTCGATCTGCGACCGGGCGCGATCGTGGTGATCAGCCCGTTCGTGAACCACCGCTTCCCCGAATTCTGGGATTCACCGCTGACTTTCGATCCGGACCGGTTCACCAAGGACCGGACCAAGGCCCGCCCGCCGTTCCGCTATTTCCCGTTCGGGTGGGGCGCCCATCTGTGCGTCGGCCAGCATATGGCGCTGACCGAGGTGCGGGTGGGCATCGCAATGCTGTTGGCCCGCTACGACATCGAACTCGTCAATGGAATGCGGGTGCGGGAGAACCCGGAGATCTCCAATACCCCGGATCCGGTACTCGTCCGGCTCACCCGGCGTGCGCCCGCGGCGCCGATGACTACAACAAGGCAGGAGGCCGAGCAATGACCGGACCAACCATCAGCGATATCGCACTGGCCGCCGATGCGTCGATGGCGGCGCGAGTGGGCGCCAAGGCCGCGAATCTCGGCAGGCTCATGGCGGCGGGCCATCGGGTGCCGCCGTTCGTCGTGCTGGGTACCGCCGCCTGTGCGCGCATTCTCGAACCGATCCGTGGCTCCATTGCCGCGGCGCTGGATTCGCTCGACCACACCGATCCGGCATCGTTGCGTGCGGTGTCGGGGGAGATCCGCACGATCATCCTGGCGCAGCCGATACCGGCGGATATCAGCACCGCACTGAGCGCGGATGTACGCGAAATCATTGACCGCACAACACAATCCGCTGCTCGGCTGGCAGTGCGTTCCGCCGTCGGCGGCGAGGATTCGGCGACCGACTCCTTCGCGGGCCAACTCGACTCCCTGCTGAATGTCGCCCCGGCGGACGTTGCGGCGGCGGTGCTGGCAGTGCTGGCCTCCGCCTACTCGGAGCGATCGCTGTTCTATCGTGCGCATCGTGGACTGGACAACACTGATATCGACTGCGCCGTCCTGGTGCAGGCGCTGATCGACAGTGCGGTCTCCGGCGTCGTCTTCAGCTGCAACCCGCAGACCGGCGACCCGGGCGTGGCCGTCGTCTCGGCGGCCCTCGGTCTCGGCGAAGGTGTGGTCGCCGGAACCGTGGAATGCGATACCTATTTCATCGACGCCGCCGCGCGCACGATCGTGTCCCGTTCGGTCGCCGAGAAGCGCAGCCGGGTCGTGGTCGCCGACGAGGGTTCCGGGACGGTTGTCGAGCAGATCGCCGCCGTCACCGATCAGGCACTCACCGACGCGCAGATAGTCGAACTCGTCCACACCGCAACGGGATTGGCCGACGTTTTCGGCGCGCCACAGGATATCGAATGGGCCTACGGCGCCGATGGGGTGCTGTACCTGCTCCAGGCCCGCCCGATCACTGCGACCGGCGCCCGCGAAACCGTTTTCGACAATGTGAATGTCGCCGAGTCCTATCCAGGATTGTCGAGCCCACTGACCTTCTCGATCCTCCGGAATGCCTATGAGCAGGTGTTCCGCACCTGCCACCGGGATTTCGGCGCCACCGGCACCATCGTCGAACGCAACGCCACGAGCCTCTACCCCTATCTGGTCGGCACCGCGCACGGCCGCATCTACTACAACATCAGCAACTGGTACCGGCTGTTCCTGCAGATTCCGGGTATGGAATTCGCCATCGAAGGCTGGGAGGCGGCACTCGATATCGAGAACCGCTACCAGCGCCCGGCTGTGCCGAAACGCGGGCTGGCACGGGCGAAGGTGTATCTGCTTCGCCTGCGCATCGCCGCCATCATCACTGCTGGCTGGGTGCGGTTGCCGGGTCGGTTGCGCGCATTCTTCACCGAACTCCAGGCCTATACCGCCGATCTCGACTACCGGCTGGACCCGGAAACGCCGGAGCGGGAACGCGATCCGGAGGCACTGCTGCAGTGGATGGAACGCTGCCTGCACGAACTCGTGCCCGCCTACGCGGTGCAGATCTTCAATGACTTTCTGGCCCAGCAGATGTTCCACGTCGTGGGTCTGCTGCTGGAGCGCGAAGGTCTCACCGAGACGGCCGCCATCACCTTGCGCAATGAGTTGTTCTGCGGCGAAGAGGGTGTCGACAGCGTCGATCCGGTGCGCTCGGCGCTCACACTGACCGCAACGGTCCGCGCGGATGCCGCGTTGCGTGAGCTGTTCGAGGGACCGCTGGAACCGCACGAACTGTGGAAAGCGCTGGCACAGCCGGAATTCGCCGATTTCCGCGGCGCCTGCCTGCGGCATATCGCCTTATTCGGCGACCGCACCGTCGACGAGCTGAAGCTGGAAACCGATCCGCTGGGCGAGCATCCGGAGCACCTGGTTCCGATGCTGCGCAATTATCTGCGCGGCGGTCAGAACATCGACGAAATGGCGGCCAGGGAGAAGCAGATCCGCCGCGCGGCGGAGCGCACCGCCGCGCAGCTGTTCCGTGGCAAGCTCGGGCGCCGGTCGGCATTCCGCTTCGCACTCGGCCGGGCGCGCGAGCACGTGAAGCAGCGCGAGAATATGCGGCTGGGCCGCAGCCGCTCCTTCGGCCTGGTCAAACGGGTATTCCGGGAATACGGCAGGCAGCTGCACACGGCCGGACTACTCGAGGACCCGCGCGATATCTTCTGGCTCACCTACGAGGAGATCGCCGCCCTCACCCGGGGGACCGCGGTCGATACCGATGCCGCGCGCACGGTCGCCACCCGCAAGAGCGATCACGAGCGGTGGCGCACCGAGCAGCTGCCGTCCCGGATTGTCACGGCGGGAATCGCGGCCGTCGGTCTCGATGATCCGGCCTTCGATCATCCGCGTCCCCCCGCCGATTCCGGCAGCGTGCTGCACGGAATCGGGTGTGCGCCGGGTCGGGTCGAAGCTCCGGCATTGGTATTGACCACTCCGGAGCCGGATGTGGTCGTCGACGGTCAGATCCTCGTCGCATCCAGCACCGACCCCGGTTGGGTCTTCCTGATGGTGGCCGCCGGTGGATTGGTCAGCGAAAAGGGCAGTCCGCTCTCGCACACCGCCATTATCGGCCGTGAACTCGGCATCCCCACCGTCGTCGGCGTCGCGGGCGTCACCCGGCTGGTCGCCAGCGGGGATGTGCTGATTCTCGACGGCAGGGCCGGAACCGCAACCATCGTTCAGGAACACAGCTCATGACATCCACCGCAGCCGCACCGCACGAGACCGCGCACGGCGAGAACTTCAGCCTCGAGCACTACCTCGATCCCGCCGCGCACACCTTCGAACAGCGCTTCGAGGAATTCCGGCCCTATGTCGCGCACGCACGCGGCACCGGATTCGTCCTCCGCGAGCTCACCGGACCAGCCGGTCCGGTCGTGCAGGTCCGTGATCCCGACGGCGGCGCGGTCCGCGACCTGATCATGCTGGGATCGAACAACTACCTCGGCCTCGGAAACGAACCGACGATCGTCGAGGCCGCCGTCCGGGCGGTGCGCGAATTCGGTGTCGGCCATGGCGGACCGCCACTGCTGAACGGCACCACCTCGGTGCACCGGCGGCTGGAGGAGCGCCTTGCCGAGACCAAGGGCTGCGAATCCGCGCTGGTGTTCTCCTCCGGCTATGCCGCCAATGTGGGCTGGGTGACCGGTCTGCTGCGCAAGGGCGACATCCTGCTCTACGACGAGCAGAGCCACGCCAGTCTCTACGACGGCATCCAACTCGGGCGGATTCGCTCGATGGCCTTCGCGCACAACGATCTTCGGCATCTGCGCCACCGGCTCATGCAGATCCGCTGGCGCAATCCGGGCGCAAATATCGTGGTGGCCGTCGAAGGCGTGTACTCGATGGACGGCGATATCGCACCACTGCCGCAGATTCGGGCACTGTGCGATTCGTTCGGAGCCTGGCTGGCCATCGACGATGCGCACGGCACCGGCGTGCTAGGCCCGAAAGGTCATGGCACCGCTGAACATTTCGGCATGGGAGCCGGATCGGTCGAGCTGTACATGGGCACCTTCTCGAAGGTGTTCGCCACCACCGGCGGCTTCGTCGCCGGTTCCCGAGATCTGGTGGATACGCTGCGGTTCTTCGCCCGCTCGTACATGTTCTCGGCAGCGCTGGCCCCCGCGGTCGTCGCCTCGGTCCTGGCCGCCATCGATTTCATCGACGCGCATCCGGAGCGGATCCGCCAATTGCACGACAATGTCGACTATTTCGTGCGAGAACTGCGCCGCATGGGTTTCGCGGTCGATCCGCAGACCGCGATCATCCCGATCCTGGTGCCGCAGCGTCTCGCCGTCGCCGAGGTCGTCGCGGCGCTGCACACCGAAGGGGTGTTCGTGAACGGCGTCGAGTTCCCGGCCGTGCCACGCGAACAGCAGCGGCTGCGGGTCAGCATGATGGCCACGCTCGGCCGCGATCAGCTGGATTCCGCGCTCGAGAAGATTTCGGCCGTGGCTCGCCGCTTCGCCTTCCACCCCGAACAGATCGGTCCGACCGAAGAAGGAATCCGCTGATATGACCGGAACCGAAATTGCTGCGGGCGGAACGGCTTCCGAACGCCTGCTGGTGCACGCCGCACTGGCCGACCCCAGCCAGGACGAGCGCACCGCGCTGGCGAAGCTCGCCGACGAGATCACCGACTGGGCCGAGGTCTTCGAATTGGCCGCACTCAACGCGACGGTCCCGCTGGTGCAGCGTCGCCTCGAATCCGAAGATCTCTACGACCTCGTCCCCGAATCGGTGCGCGCACATTTCGCCGGCGTCACCGACCACATTGCCGCGGTGAACGACCGTCGCCTGGCCGGTGCCCGGGAACTGCTGCGCCGCTGCGACGAACGCGGCGTGCGCTGTGTGGTGCTCAAGGGCATGTTGTTCTCGGCGCAGATCTACCACGACCCGCGCTACAAGCGCATGAACGACCTGGACATCCTCATCGAACTCGACCAGGTCGACACCGTCATCGAGATCTATCGGGAGCTGGGACTCTTCGCCACCTCCGAACTGCTGGGCAAGGCGCCGAAGGTCCGCGCCGAACGCTCACACCACCTGCCGTCATTCGTCTCCCGCGACGGTTCGCTCGTCGTCGGCACGCACTGGGGCCTGATCACCCCGCTGGCCCGGTACACCATCGACTACACCGCCATCTGGCAGCGAGTACGGCGCATCGACTTCTATGGTGTGCCCGCCTGGGCCATGTCGCACGAGGACAACCTGCACCACCTCGGCGTCCACCTGCCGTACTACAAGACCGGCGTGCGTGAGCTCGCCGACATCTGGAATCTGGCCCGCTACGCCGCGGACCTCGACTACGAACTGCTGGCCGGTGAAATCGCCGAGGCGGGCAGCGAAAGTCTGATGTACCATGCCCTTTCGCTGGCCGATCGACTGGTTCCGGTACCGGAGTTCGCGGCATTGCTCGGCCGGATCGCGCCGAGGATCAACCGCTTCACCCGCTACGACACCGCGCGCAAGACCGCCGATATCCATGCCCTGCTGCGCAGCCGCTGCACCCACACCTCACGCATCGAAAAGGCCTACACCGAATTCAACATGACCGCCGTCGCGAGCGAGAAGCGCGACCGCTTCGGTCGACTGTGGTCGGATCTGCTGGTGGTGCCGGGTGCGGAGGCACGAAAGATGAGTTCGCTTCGTGACCCGACGCCGCTGTCCGATCTCGGCGCGCGAATCTGCGCCCCCTACCGGCTGACCCGGGTCTTCCAGCGTGACCTGGGTCGCTGGCTGTTCCCGGCGGCTCTGGCCAAGACCGTCTTCGATCTGGGTGCCGCGTATGGTGCGGAGCTGGTGAGTCGGGCCGGAATCGGTACGAGCGCGACCGTACGTCCCGGCATCGACGAATACGCGGCACGGCTGGGCCTGACCCGCGCCGATCTACAAGCGGTACTGGACAGCCAGGAATGAATCGCACAGTGCTGTGGGACCTCGACGGTACCTTGGTGCGTTTGCGCCGCCGCCGGTTCAAGACGCTCATGCCGCTGGCAGCCGCATTGGCATTCCGCGAGCTGACCCCACCGCATCGGTTCCTGTGCGCGCTGTCCGGCGTGCTGAAGCAGGTGCGGGCCAACGACACCGAACACACCAACACCGAGCTCATGGTCGGACTGCTCGCCGAGCGGCTCGGTATCGCACCCGATGCGGTGGCCGTGCAACTGAAAAGCCTCGCGGAGCAGGGGTTTCCGCGCCTGCGGCGCTGTTTTCCGCCGGAGCCGTCGGCACTGGCCACGGTGACCCGGCTCCAGATGGCGGGAGCGACGCAGGTGGTCGCGACCAACCCGCTGTGGCCGGACAGTACCGTCACCTCCCGGCTCGGCTGGGGCGGCTACGACCTGTCCGCCTTCACCTTCCGCAGCAGCGGCGAGAATATGCGCCGCTCGAAACCGCGCATCGAGTTCTATCGAGAACTTCTCGACCGGCTCGGGACGGAACCGGGGGAGTGCGTGATGATCGGCAACGACGCCGCCAACGATGCACCGGCGGCACGCATCGGTATTCCCGTCTTCCTGGTGAATGTGCCGGAAAAAACGGTCCCGCAGGAATATTCGGGCACCGGATTGGTAAGTGCGGGGGATTGGCCTCGGCTGCGGGAGTGGCTGGGTATCGAGGAGGAGTCATGCTCGTCGTCCTGAATCCACAGTCCAATGCCGGGACGGCACTGCGGCGTTGGCGTCCGGTCGAACGCGTGCTGCGCGAACGCGATGCCGAGCTCACCGTCGAAATGCCCGGTGACGCGGAGCAAGCCACGAAACTGGTGCAGGCGAGACTCGAGTCGGATCCACCCGAGGTGATCGTGGCGGCCGGTGGTGACGGCATGGTCAACCTGGTCCTCAACGCGATCATGGATCCGGCGACGGACCGGCCGCGGCCCGGCACGGAAGCGGTCGGGCTCGGCGCGATCGGCCTGGGCAGTTCCAACGACTTCCACAAACCGGGGCGAACCAGCATCGCGGATATCCCGGTCCGGCTCGGCGCGCCCGAGCTCGTCGACGTCGGCAAGGCCACCATGCTGTTGCCGGACGGCACCCGAGCGGTCCGCTACTTCCTGCTCAATGCGAGTATGGGCCTCGTTGCGGCGGGCAATCATTCGTTCAACCACGCGCGCGGGCCGATCGGCTGGCTGAAATCCCGCAATGTCGAGGCGGCCATTATCGCCACCGCGCTGAGCAATATCGCCACCCACCAGCCACTGGCCATCCAGCTGCGCGGATCCGACTGGCTGCACACCGCACCGATCACGAACGTCGGTGTGCTCAAGAGCGTGCACTTCGCGGGTGGCATGTACTACGACACACCGGTCACCCGCGCGGACGGGCTGTTCGATGTGAATATCTGGGAGGCCGCGGGCCGGGCGCGGATTCTCGGGCTCATCGCAGGCCTCTACCGCGGCAGGTTCCGGGGTTCCGCGCTGGCCACCTGTTATCGCGACAGCGCCGTGGAACTGCGGCCCACCGCACCCGCACCGCTCGAATTGGATGGTGAGATCACGATTGTCGAATCGGCGCGCTTAGAGGTGCTGCCGCGCGTGTTGGGGGTATGTGCGCTATGACCGTTGTCCTGGTGACCGGCGCCGCTAACGGTTTGGGTGCGGCGACCGTCGAATACCTTGCGCGCGTCGGCTATGCGGTCGAGGGCAGTGACAAGGTCACGCGAGACGGTGTGCGTGCGGTCGATGTCCGCGATACCGAGGCGGTGCGGAGTTGGGTGAAATCGGCGCACGCACGGCACGGCCGCATCGATGCGGTGGTCACCTTCGCCGCCTACGGCATTGTCGGTTCGGTGGAGGAGACCGATCCGGACGAGGCCGCCGCACTCATCGATACCAATGTGATCGGCACTCACCGCGTGCTGCGCGCGGTGCTGCCGATCATGCGTGCACAGGGCCACGGGCGGGTGATCGTGGTGAGCTCCGGTGCGGGCGCGATCGCCGAACCCTACGGCGGCTGGTACTCGGCGACCAAGGCCGCCATCGAACGTCTCGGTGAGGCGATGCGGATGGAGACCGCGCGCTTCGGTATCCACGTCTCGGTGCTCGCGCCGGGGTGGACGGTCACTCCGATCATTGATTCCGCTGCGCGCGTTGCCGATCCGATCGAGGCATATACGGCCGATCGGACTGCGGTGCTGGCGCGCGTCACCGGATATCTGCGGCACGGACAGTCCGCGGCGATGGTAGCCAGGAAGGTGCGGACAATTCTGGAAGCGTCCGAACCGCGCCAAACCTACCTGTGCGGCGGCGACGTTCGGCTCTCGTTCTGGACCCGGCGATTCACCCCCGCTCGGGTCTACGAGCAGCTCGTTCGCCGCTACTACGGCTTTTGACCGGAGCATTCACCGGCCGTACCGGTACTATCACCTCGGCCGCACAGGCGCCCGAGGAAGCGGGGGCTTGTCCGGCACGTGCCGTTCGCTGGATGGTTTTCGCAGTAGCCCATCCGCCGACGACACGGCAGGAGAGGCAGTGATGACCAACCGATAGGGGCAGGCGATGGCACCGGCTCTGAGATGTCTTGTCTGGGAACTGGACAACACCCTCTGGGATGGTGTCGTCTGCGACGCGACCAGCGGTGCACCCCGCCCCGGCGCCCTGCGCACATTGCTGAAGCTCAGTGAGCGCGGCATCTGGCACGCCGTGGCCAGCCGCAGCGACCGCGACCTCACCCTCAACAAGCTCTACCGCCACGGGCTCTACGACATGTTCTCGGCCATCGAAATCGGCTGGGGCCGCAAATCGGCGTCGCTATTGCGAATCGCGCACACCCTCGGCCTGGAGTTGGACACCATCGGTTTCATCGATGCCGAACCGGTGGAACGAGCGGAAGTCACGCGCGCGCTCCCACGCGTACGCTGCTACGCCGCCCGCAACGCCGACGTCCTCCCCGCCCTCCCCGACTTCCGCCCGGTGCTCCGCACCGGCCCATCACCCACCCCTCCCATGGGCTTCGCCAGCGTCCGAGCCTAACCCGAGCAACCTGCGCCCACACTGCCCAAACGGGGAAAGCGAGATCAGGTGGAATCCATGGCGGCATCGCCCGCCGCCACCAGTGCCACCTGATCTTGGTTGTGATGCTGGGCTGCACAGTCAGGGGGAGCAGGGGCGGCGATGGCGCGCGTCGGTCGGCTACCGTGGGGTTGGCAGGAAGGCGTCGATTCGGGCGAGGGTGGTCTCCGGTTGCTCCAGATGGGGCAGATGGCCTGCCGCGCGGATGATTTCGAAGCGGGCATTGTCGAAGGCGGCGGCATAGGCGGCGCCGTAGGACGGGGTGACGATACGGTCGCTTTCGCCCCAGAGCAGCAGTGTCGGTGTGGTGACCGCGGCCAGTAGCGGCAGCAATTGCGGATTGTGCATGTACGGGTCGCCCGCGTAGTGCCGCAGTGTGATCATATTTGCCTGGCGCACGGCCGATTGCGCGGCGGGGAGATCGGCGGGGTCCTGGTAGAAGCGTGCCGGGTGGTGGTAGGAGTGCTCGGCCACCCCTCGGGCGTCGAGGGCGAAGAAGTTGGTGATCGGCTCGTCGTCGAACCACACGCCGGTCGCGTCGATCAGTACCAGCCCGCCGATCCGGTGTTCGCGATCGCGGACGGCCATTTCGGCGGCGATCCAGCCACCGATGGAGGAGCCGATGACGAAGACGTCACGCAGTTCGCGTTCGCGGAGCAGGTCCAGGTAGGCACGCGCGAGGTCGCCGATGCTGTCGAATCGCAACGGTGTGCCGTTCCAACCCGAATGGGTCGGCATAAGAACATGAAACGTGCGCGCCAGATGCTCGGCGATACCGGCCACCGAGGCCGGTCCGGCGCCGCCGTGTAGGACGAGAATTGTTGAACCGCTGCCTGATTCGGCGATAGTGAGCGGTTGCGGTTGAGCTGCTGCGGTCATGGGAAGCGCCTCGGTTCCGTTGACTAAATATGTTGATATAAACAAGCTTAGTCACACTGCTAGCATGATGTCTATGCCCGATGATCTGCAAGCTCTGGGACGCGCCGTGAAACAGGCGCAGTACCGCCACCATCGCGCGCTGGACACTCGGCTCGCCGCCATCGGCAGCACCCTCGCCCAATGGGATGCTCTGCGCGCTATCGACCGCAATCCCGGTGCCACCGCGCGCGCCCTGGCCGAGGAGACATTCCAGAGCGAGCAGGCCTTCGGCACCCTCGCCAACCGGCTGGTCGCGCGCAACCTGATCGACCGCACGCCCGGCCGCGGCCGCGCCATCGAACACCGGCTGACCGCGGCCGGTGAGCAGGTACTGCGCGCCGGAAACCAGGTCGCGAACGAGGTGCTGGCCGACTCCTTCGCCGCATTGTCGACCGGCGAACGCGCCACCCTGCGGAATCTGCTCCAGCGAATCGGTACGCACCGATAACCGACGCGGTGATCGGCGTGGTCGTCGGCGCTCGGCGATCCGGACGGGAATGATATGGCCATGGCCGATGATCCGAACGTTCCCGATATCAAACCGCGCAGCCGCGACGTCACCGATGGTCTGGAGAAGACGGCCGCGCGTGGCATGCTGCGCGCCGTCGGCATGGACGACGGGGACTGGGGCAAATCCCAGATCGGGGTGGCCTCGTCGTGGAACGAGATCACGCCCTGCAACCTGTCGCTGGATCGGCTCGCCAAGGCCTGCAAAGAGGGCGTATTCGCGGGCGGCGGATATCCGATGGAATTCGGCACCATTTCGGTCTCCGACGGCATCTCCATGGGCCATGAAGGCATGCATTTCTCGTTGGTCTCGCGGGAGGTGATCGCCGACAGCGTGGAAACCGTGATGCAGGCCGAGCGCCTCGACGGTTCGGTGCTGCTGGCCGGATGCGATAAGTCCCTGCCCGGCATGCTGATGGCCGCGGCGCGGCTGAACCTGGCGAGTGTGTTCCTGTATGCGGGCTCGATCCTGCCCGGTATCGCGAAACTCAGCGATGGCAGCGAGCGCGAAGTGACGATCATCGATGCGTTCGAGGCAGTCGGCGCCTGCTCGCGCGGTTTGATGAGTCGCGAGGATGTGGATGCCATCGAGCGTGCCATCTGTCCCGGTGAGGGCGCGTGCGGCGGGATGTACACCGCCAACACCATGGCGAGCGCGGCCGAAGCATTGGGTATGTCGCTGCCGGGCAGTGCGGCGCCGCCCGCGACCGATCGGCGACGCGACGGCTATGCGCGGCGCAGCGGCGCGGCGGTGGTGGAATTGCTGCGGCGCGGGATCACCACCGCCGATATTCTCACCAAGGAAGCCTTCGAGAACGCGATCGCCGTCGTCATGGCATTCGGCGGCTCCACGAATGCGGTACTGCATCTGCTCGCGATCGCACACGAGGCGAATGTGGATCTGACACTGGACGATTTCGCCCGTGTCGGTCGTCGGGTGCCGCACCTCGCCGACGTGAAACCCTTCGGACGACATGTGATGACGGACATCGACCGGATCGGCGGCGTACCGGTGATGATGAAGGCGCTGCTCGACGCTGGCCTGCTGCACGGCGACTGCCTGACCGTGACCGGCCGTACGGTCGCCGAGAACCTCGCCGATATCGCCCCGCCGGACCCCGATGGAAAGGTGGTGCGGGCCATGACATCCCCGATCCACCCGACCGGCGGCATCACCATCCTTGCCGGATCGCTCGCACCCGGTGGCGCCGTGGTCAAATCCGCGGGCTTCGACTCGGACGTATTCACCGGCACCGCACGGGTTTTCGACGGCGAGCGCGCCGCGATGGACGCATTGGAGGACGGCACGATTACCGCGGGCGATGTGGTGGTCATCCGCTACGAAGGCCCGAAAGGCGGTCCCGGAATGCGTGAAATGCTGGCGATCACCGCGGCCATCAAGGGCGCGGGCCTCGGCAAGGACGTGCTGCTGCTCACCGATGGGCGATTCTCCGGCGGCACCACCGGACTGTGCGTGGGGCACGTCGCTCCCGAAGCGGTAGACGGCGGCCCGATCGCCTTCGTCCAGGATGGTGACCGAATCCGCCTCGATGTCGCCGCGGGCACCCTCGACCTGTTGATCGATCCGGCCGAAATCGCCCGCCGCGGTGCGGGCTGGAAGCCCTTGCCGCCGCGCTATACCCGCGGTGTACTCGCCAAATATTCGAAGCTGGTCGGCTCGGCGTCATTCGGTGCCGTCTGCGATTGACAGAGGTCGGCTCGGCGTCGTCAATCGGTACCCGGATGCTTTTCGGCGCTCGGACGTCCCGCCTGGCGAGCCAGCTGACCGTCGGGCAGCCGGGAGTGCGGCTCGGGCTGTTGACCATCCGCGAGGAGAATCGCTGTCGGTACGTTGAGCTGGAGCGGCTGTGCGAGGGTGCTTTCGCGCCGTCGCCGACGGGGATGTGCAGCGGACTGGCGCGGGTGTGGGATCTGAAGGGTATGTGCACCCGTCGTGACCAATTCGTGACCTATTCGAGACATCGGGGTGGGCAGCCAGGTCGTACGCGGGTAGCGTCCGGACCTGCGAGAGCCTCGGCGGCATAGGCGCCGCCGAGGCTGTCGTCCAGCTTGGTGCCCGTCGTGCCCCGAGATCCCGCCGCCGCGGGGCTGCTGTGACACCCGGCGTCCTCGTCCATTCCCGTACGCAACCGCCGAGAGGGCATCGAACGCGAACGCTGACCGTCGAGAACACTGCGACGCGGGTCTATCGGCGGTCGGAATCGAGTACCTGCCCTCGTCAGGCGGCCGTCCCTGAATCCGCGGATCTCTTCGGCGAGTTCGCGGGTCTCCTCGTTGCTTGCAAAAGAACGGCACGCCCGCCTCGACGCATTGATCGCACAGGTCGCGCACCCAGTCGGGGGTGTCGGTCGTGCGTTCGGGCCGGATTCCCCGCCGACGGTCGCCCGGTAGATCGCGGGGTTGGGCTGCCATTCGACGAATTCCCACCAGGCTGGAAAAGGTTGTCGCGCAGGGCCGTCAGGCGGCGGATCCGCGTTTGTGGGCGCAGCTCGCTGGCCAGCTGGACCCTGCGGCGGTGCTGGGGATACTGGTCCCGCGAGAGAGACGCCGCCGCAAGGTGATCGAGCTGGAACGGCTGCGTTGCGCGACGTTCCAGGCGTCAGTGACGGGCAATGAGTCCACCCTCGAGGCGTACCGGTTCCAGGTGTTCAGCTCGTCGGCTGATGAATCTGTTGTCTGGATTGCCCAGGTCGGGTCGCTGAGGTGATCTCACCTTCGGGCGACCCGGCCTGAGGCGAACGGGGTCGGGACCTGGTCAGGCGTCGAGGGCCTGGTAGAGCGTGGTCCAGAAGT